>JAHEZD010000006.1:0-25147 GCA_023251255.1 Chitinophagaceae bacterium | reverse complement strand
ACGTGCCATTGGCCGTATCGTCCGGTTTCAGTTTATTGTTGCGTGCAGCATCTGCCAAACTGTTCACTGTTTTGCTCAGGCCCACCAGGTTTAGCATGTCTGCACCTTTGATAACCGGCACAATCAGGTTGCCGCTTGGCAGTGCAGTGGCCATGCCAATATTGAAGTCCTTCTTTACAATGATCCTGTCGCCATCCAAGGAAGCATTGATCCAGGGGAAACGCTTCATTACCTTGGTTACGCACTCAATGAACATGGGCGTGAAAGTGATCTTGCTATTGTTTTCCTTTTCAAACTGCTTTTTCACCCTGTCCCTCCAAAGCACCATATTCGTTACATCCGCTTCTGCAAAACTGGTCACATGCGGACTGATATGCTTGCTGTCAACCATGTGCTTGGCAATCATCTTGCGCATCCTGTCCATCTCAATGATTTCCACATTACCGGAATAGCTAGTGGTAATTGGAGGTTGGCTAGCGGGAGGAGTCTGGATGTTGGATGTTAGTTGTTGTGTTGGTGATTGTCCAGTAGGCAGGTTGGATATTGGCGCAGCAACTTGCGTACTTGCGACTTCCGATTTCCGATTCTCTATTTTACCCGCCCTCTTATTCGCAATGTATTCCAGTACATCTTTCTTGCTCACACGTCCATCATTGCCAGTGCCGGGGATATTTTCCAGTTCACTTAAGCTGATGCCTTCACTGTTGGCAATATTCAGCACCAGTGGGGAATAGAATTTATTGTTGCCACCGGTTTTTGGTTCAGCGGCCGTGGCAGCAGGAACATAGGGAACTTCTTCTTGAACGTTGGATGTTGGAACGGCCTGAACACTTGCCTCTTGCGCCTTGACGGGTTCTTCCACCTTGAAACTTGGCTCTTGTACCTGAACACTTGGCTCAGTTGTTTGCCCGGCATTTCCGCCTCCAGTATCGATCCTGGCTATCACGGTACCAATGGGCACCACATCATTTACATTGAACAATATTTCTGTAAGGGTTCCAGCAGCAGTGCTGGGAACTTCGCTATCAACTTTATCCGTGGCTATTTCCAATACGGTTTCATCCTGCTTTACTGCATCCCCCACATTTTTCAACCACTTCAACACAGTGGCTTCCATGATGCTTTCGCCGAGTTTGGGCATTACTAAATCAACTATGGCCATACTAATTTGTTTCTTTTTGGTTATTGGTAACCGGCTGCTGCTTCCTGCTCGTTTTCATCCGATAATGATCGGGTTGCAATGCTGTCCTGAGACCCATCCTGCTGTTTGATCAGGATAAACTTACTCAATATCTTGATGTGCAACTTTTTAGGGCTGCAAAATAAAGGAACTATCGTTTAGACTATGCAAGCAATCAAACTAACGTGTGTTATACATCCAAAAAGTGCATAACAACCAGTTTATCCACATGTAAAAGTAATTTTTCAACAGCGAAAGTTATTACTGCTTTATCCACAAGTAGGCCTGACCATTTATAGAAACGACATCCAATGGTGTCTGTCATACTTTTTCTGTTATAAAAAAAGTATAATAGGTGGGCCTGGTCGGTGGTTATCGTAATCCCTGTCCTGACAATATTTTTTCTTCCATGCACCGTGTCCCTCCGTTACCCTTGTCTTGGACCCTTCATTATGTTTTTCAAACAAAACTGCGCAAAATCCGCAAAATGCCTGCGTATAACTACTGAATCTTTGTAAATAGAGGGCCTATATCTTGTCAGTTGCTGTAAAATAGCGATACCTTGTTGTTGACCAATCCTAAAATATGTCCCATCTATACTGCCTATACGCTCATCAGGACACTTCTGAAAGCGGTGATGAAAAAGAAAGCCGCTTGTTATGCAGGCAGTTGCTGGCCAATAAACTGCCACTACCCCTTAACCAATAAATCCAATAACCATGCTACTAGACAATTCAAAAAACAATGTAGGGAGAATATTTTCCCATGAAGTGTTCAAGCATCTTGACAAGCAAGCACTGCTTGATAAATACGATATCTCCGGTGGCATCTATGGGATAAATTCGGTAATGGGCTCCTTTAATGGCCAGCAACCACAAGAGGGCATGGCCATTACCAGCATTCCACCAGAAGGTATTGTCATCAACAATCCCGGTACATACACATTTTCCAACAATATCACCTGGAATGCACCCAATATGGCCTGTTCGGCCATAACCATACAGTCGGACAATGTTGTGCTCAACATGAATGGGTACAGCCTCACAGCAGTGGTACAGGATAACAGCCAGTTCATAGTGGGCATAGCTGTCACGAATGCCCAAATTGTTTCCATTCTCAATGGCAAATTGGTCAATATGTGCTTCTATGGCATATCTGCCCAGTCCGTATCAAATTTTACCATAGAAAACCTGGAGGTGGATGGAATCAGTTTCAATAACCTCCAAAAAAGGTTACTGACCCCATCCGGCATCTATATAGACAAAGCAAAGTACATCAGCATCGCCAACACGACTATCCATAACCTGAATGTAACTTCCGATTCATGTGCCGGTATCCAAATATTGGAAACGGTAACGGGAAACATATCCGGTTGCTCCTTGAACAATTTTGTGAACAATGATGGCGCAGTTCAAGGGTATAGCTATTTGCTCAGTGAGGGACTGAATACCACCAATTGCACATCCAGTAATTTCCAATCGTTTTTTAACGGCAACATTGAAACTTCAGGACATACGGTGCTGGGCTTTGTGCCCATATTCTGTGTGGATTTATTTTATGGGTCCTGCGCTGCTTCCAATATGACCGGCTGCTGCGATGATTGCCACGGCATGTCGGTATTCCTGGACGCATTTGTATCAGTCACCAACTTTACAGCAAGCAATGTAATAGATGGCGTGGCACAATCAAATTCCGGTGCCAAATCCACGGGGTTGGAAGTGTACGGTGTAGAAGTGACCATCATGAATTCCTCCGTGCAGAACATTATGGCCATCAACCCGCAGGATAAACAAGGTACAGGGTTCAGTGCTACAGGCGCATTGATCAAGTTCGTCAACTGTGTGGCAAAAAATGTGATCGTTATCGACGAAAAGGGCGGCACCAGTCCTGCACTAGGTTATGGTACCGGTTTTGGTTGGGCGCCGGACCCAAGGCCCATGTTTGGATACCTACCTGCTTTGTTCATAGAATACAACGGTTGCACGGCTGTTAATTGCCAGGTTGGTTTTGATACATGGTTCCATATCGATTCCAAATGGGCAAATATCAATGCGGTCAACTGTGCTATACCCATATTGGTTGAACCGGGCGCAACAAGGGTCATATCCGGCAATGCCTGTTCGGAGTGCAATCCCCCAATAAGTACACCCCTAATAAATATAGCAAGCGGCAATGTTTATCCCTAAAGCGGGGATACCCCTAAAAAATATCAGTACCAAAACAACCGATCACTTCCTGATTAATCAACTCAAAATTCAGCTTTATGTTAAAAATGAACACTTACCTGCTGCTGGTTACCATGGCGCTAACAGGCTTTGGCCTCCATTCAAATAAGAGCACCAGTTCCATAGCTGCATACAACGGCCAGCCAGCAACCCCCAATCCCAATTTCCTTTTCCTGTCGGATATTCATTTGAATACTACCAGCAACAGCACCCAATACGGGGGCGATACGGGGATGGACCTATGGGCCCTTTTCCTGGCCAAAACAGATTCCATCCTGGCAGGTCCCAATGCGCCGGGGTTCATTATTTATACGGGTGACCTGCCTGCACATTATTCCTGGTCGGGTTCCGCTTTTCTTCCGCTCGACGGGCGTGCAACACATAACGCCAACATTACGGCCATCCTTTCCGGATTGAAAGGCGTGGCCGACAAGTACCACAAGCCTTTGTTCTACCTGCCCGGTAACAACGATGGGCTGGCAGGCGATTACTATTCATTTACGGATGCGGAGCAACAAACACCCCTGTCCCTTGTGCCAGACAGTACCAACCCATTTCCTGCATTGAATATTAACCGTTCCGGAAAGAAAGCGCCATGCATGGTTTCCAATCCGCATCCTTCCATGGGTTATTATTCGGCAAGGCCTGTAGCCGGGTTAAGGATCATTGCCTTGAATACAGTGGTATATGATACCAGTTTTGTAACCGACGATGGCACCGATAAAGTGGCAGACCGGAACCTGCAAATGAAATGGCTGGCCGCCCAATTGGCCGACGCAAAAAGCAAGAAGGAGAAAGTGTACCTGGCCATGCACGTGCCTCCGGGAATGGATGCTTATGGAAACGTGGGCATGTGGGTAAAACCTTCCACTGGAAATAAAACCTGGCTCAATACCTTCCTTTCCCTTACCAGCCGCTATCAGGCCACCATTGCCGGTGTATTGTATGGCCATACGCACATGGATGAGGTACGCAGGCTCTATGATTCCACCGGTACAAAAATTACGGAAGTCGCCATATCCTGTCCCGGAGTAACGCCGCAGCATTACAACAACCCCGGCTTCAAAACGGTACAGTACGATGCAGCAAGTAAGGAACTAATGGACTTTACCACTTTCTATACGTTGCCCACCAGCACTTCCTATTGGGGCAGTGCCACCTACACTTTTAGCAGTGCCTACCAGAACATGCCAAACACATCCATCTACCAGCGCTTGAGCAGTTTGCCATTGAACGATGTGAACAATTATATGGCCACCGTTTTTACGGTAATGAGCCAGCCTGCCACTTATAATATACAAAGGGGCATAGAAGTAAAATGGGGGCAATAATAGGCTGCGGAAAAAATGATGTTCCAAAACCCTGACGGCGGCTTTCGCCCCGTCAGCGGTTATGTATTTCCTGTTGTACTTTTTTATAACCAAAAACTATAACAGGGTTGTTAGGGAATTTTTAGTGAAAAATCTTTATTAACTGGTCTCCCTAAAATATTTAAGTGTTTATTATTCAAACCTTTAAACCACCAATTCATGAAAAAAATATTTATTGGAATTTGTAGCCTGCTGTTGGCACTTTATGTTTACACTTCCTGTAACAAAATAGAAACAGTTAAGGAAGGAGGAAATAACCATTTGTCGACTGATGTGCCTAAAGCTCAAGATCCATATACAGTTGCTTTTTTTAGCAAGATTGAAAATGCCAAAGCATTTTTTAATAAGACTGTCGCAAAGCAAGGGATCCTAACCAATAATACAAATGATAACATTGTTATAAAATCAAGACAGCAAGTTGGCAAGATGGCCTTATGGGAAGGGGCTTATATTGCCAAAACAAAAGCCGGAAAGGAAGTTGTTATTGTACCTATAAAATATGAGAAATCATTGCAAGCGGTTACCAGTTTTGGAAATGGTAGAAAAACTTCAATAGAAACCCTAAGTAATTTATGGATATATAAAAATGGTTCTAATAATTATGTTGCAGAAGTGGTTACCGTTTTGCCTAATGAAAAATATCAGAACTCCTTCAAACAAAAAGTTTCAGGTTATATACTGGTAGAAGATTGGGCTGGTAATAACATTAAAACGCATTTTGTTAAAGACGGCAAATCATATACCCGGAAAAAGAAAGCCTTTGTTCCTAGTGTATCGAATTCGTCTATTGCCGCTAGGGAAATTTGTGATGCTATTAATTGGTACCTATGCGATGTTGACGACTATGGATACCATTCCAATTGTGTTTATCAATTTACGGAATTGCTTGACTGTTATGATAATGGACAAGAAACAGTAGAGGACGATTTGGATAATGGTGATTTGGGAGGTGGAAGTATAGAAGATGTTGAGAGCATGAATGTACTTTTAATAAAATTATGGTCTGTTTATTCAGATGCATACGCTACTGTTATTTCACCAGAAACAGTGAAGGGGGTAAAATCATTCTCTAATGCATCCCCAACATTCAACTATTTCACTAGCATAACACATGGCAGTTCATACCTTGATAATCACCTTCACTATACAACAGAAGAAGCAAATCATAATATACTTGTACACGATGTGGCTTTTGACTATGGAGAATCGGCAAATGGAACTACTTTTTCAAAAGCATCTGTTAGCTCTGCCGTGTCTTGCCACTATAAGCAACAAGCCTTGCAGCAAGATGCAAATGGAAATTTTACGACTATTCCTTATGGCTTACCTCAACTTCTAACAAAATCAAATACCGTATCTTGGGGATTCAGTGATGTTTTTTAAAGTAAGCCATAAATGAGCCTTAAAGTCCAGCAACTAATTTTCATTCTCCTGTTAATGAATCACCACTTGTACTGCCAATGTACAGACTGTGGTTCTTTTACTTTCAGGATAATGGGTTTTGACAGCACCAGCAATGATTTTAAGCCAGTAAGCCATGAAAGGGACGTAAGGATATTGTACAAAGACAGTACTGCTATTATACCCAGGACCATTGTGTACACTTCGTACGTAAACGGAAAGGAAAAAGAGTGGCATTCGGAAGATATGTTTTATACTTATGTTGATTTGCATGCAAAACCATACTTGAACAATCGGACATTTTCAAAGGACAGTATTTATAGTGTAAAATGCCCCGGGGTGACTTTTTATGAATACCCCTCTTTTTCAAAAGACAGCTTATTTTCCATTAAATACTATAACCTTGATACTGCTTGGGCCAGAGTGGGGTCGTACTTCTTTCTTGGTGTAAAGCCCATAAAACTTGTACCAGATACTACCAAAGCATTATCCCCAGCAAATAAAAAACGAATGATTCTTGCTGACACTACTATTGAGGGTATAGTTTATAAGCGGCAGAGAGTTGAAGCGATGGCAAAAAAGGCCAATCAAGAAGATGTTTCTTATCTATCCATTCAGATTGATTATTGCCAAATGACGGGTATTGAAGACTGGATGTTTATTTTTAAACCAAAGGACGAAAAATGGGGCGGCATTTTTAGCAGGATTGATTGGGCAATTATCGGTATTCAACCCTGGTATTCCCAGCAGTATGTATTCAAATCCGGATTAACCAAAGAAGAGTTGGAAGTATTTGCAGCATGGGAAAAGAATGCAAAGGAAAATCCGGTAACTGGAACTGAAAAGTATTAAAACTATAAATGGTATAAATTCTTTTCACTCATAGGATTTCCTTGACATTTCGTTGCAGCAAGGGACTATGTTCACGAGTTAGATTTTCATCCATAAATTGAAGAGTCCCACCATCGCTTTTGGCTACTACATTTACACAAAAATTATGGGAGAAAAAAGACAGGTTCCTTTCAGGCTTTTATATGATGTTTTTAAGAGCAGGTTCCCCTTTTCGGGTATTGGGCTTGTATTTGTTTTGCTGGCAATGTTTATCCTCATTCCACTAATTACCATATTGGATTCGAGCAAAGCAGTTTTCGAGAAATACGATTACAACTTGATTGCAGCACAGGGCATGGCATTGAAGGCTAAAGTGGTTTCTATTGAAACAGAGACCAATGTCACGGTCGACAATCAGTTTCATCCACAAATAATTGAATACGCATTTACTTACAATGGGCAATTCCAGCAGGACAAATTCAGGACGCTAACAAGCGGTTCCGGGAATGCGCACCATGTGGGTGATGAAGTGAAAATAAAGTTGCTCAATGGTGCTTCTGTGATGGAGGATTTGAAGCCCTTCACTTTTCCTTTTCAGATGTTCTATATTTTGCCTTTCATTTTTTTGCTAATTGGTATCCCATTCATGTTAATAGGGCTTTTGCCTGCTATTAGGAATTATGGATTATATAAAAATGGCATTGAGGGAGGGGCAACCATACTTTCGATAGCAAAAAAAGGGGTAATTCCAGTTGTAAGGATTAGCTACCGCTACATTGGAGCAAATGGCAACAAAATAGTCGGAAGCTCCATTTCCAATGATTTGCTACTATTGTCAGGGAAAAAAGTACAAGGCACCATCAAAATATTTGTTTCAGCTAGGGATGAAAATATTTCTTGTATTGTACCAAGGGCCTTGCTTCCCCTCCGGACCTCTTGAACAAAACAGGGCATGGAGCAATGTCATTAAGATGAGAAGTGCAATGGGTGGTAGGCAGGGTAGGGAAGACGGAAATTTAAGCTTCCCGGCTTATTTTCTCTGCCTGCCGGTAGGCAAGTTCCCGGTAAAAAGCAGATGGCGAAGCCATTAAATGTCATCCCTGCCGGCAAAGGCAAGCAGGTTCTATGCCGATAGTTATCGGTAGTTTGTTTGCGAAGCAAACATGGGTTGCTCAGGCTGACAATTCTTAACTTAATGACATTGGATATGGAAAGGTGATTGTTTTAACCGCATCAAATCAAAAACTAGAGAACCATGCATTTCTCAATAGACAAATCCCTGGAAATCCTTGAAAGGACTCCCGAAACATTGGCCAATCTGGTTGATGGCCTTTCCACAGACTGGACATTCAACAATGAAGGAGCAGGTACCTGGAGTGTATATGATGTGATGGGGCACCTAATTCACGGGGAGAAAACGGATTGGCTTATTAGGATAGAATTGATCCTTTCTGACGATGCTGAAAAGAAGTTTGAACCCTTTGACAGATTTGCCCAATTTGAAACCAGCAAGGGAAAAAGCATGGCCCAACTACTGGAGGAATTTAGGCAAGTGAGAATGGCCAATATTGAAAAATTACGGAAACTGGATATTGGTCATGATGAACTGATACGAACCGGCATACACCCTTCATTTGGTAAAGTAACCTTATCACAACTAGTGTCAGCTTGGGTGGTGCATGATCTTGACCACATTGCACAAATAGCAAGGGTAATGGCCAAGCAGTACAAAGAAGAAGTTGGCCCATGGGTCGAATACTTGAAAATATTGAGATGGTAAGAAGCTGTTTGCTTACCTGATGGTGCATAAAGGCCTGTCTGTAACTTGTTGCTGGAGAAAGGCAGGTATGATGAACGAGATCTTAATTTGATAAAAGGTTTCGACTAAGCTGCCAATGACACCCAATAGTCATCGAGTTGGTGTGAAGTGTTGAAAACCATTTGTGAACAAATGATTTTTATACTACCACGACTTGTCCCGACTATCGGGAAAAACACAAAGCACACAAAGGAAAAAACGCAGTTTTTTAATCTTGGTGTGCTTAGTGCCTTTGTGGTCAACCTGTCATCTTTGCCTTTGCCGGCAGGCAGGTTCAATGTGCTTGTTTGCAAAGCAAACATGGGATGCTCAACCTGACATACTTTCTTTTATCCGATAGTCAAATTATTTTTTGATACAGCCTTTTTTAAAATTTGACAATCCGTATCTGACTTATATTTAATGGAAAAATAAAAAATGATGGAAGAAACCAAACAGGGACTCATGCTTGCCGAACAAAAAGCAAAGGAATTATTTCATGCAGTGGAAGCAAGGGGGTTAATCGTTGCTGGTAAATCAGAAGCAGCACTTTGCGATGAAATAGTACAAATGGCCAAAGAAGATTTTTCTATTGACAATCATTGGAGCAAAAAAATTGTGAGAACGGGCATCAATACATTGCAACCCTTCATAGCAAATCCGCCGGACCTGATTATTCAGGAAAATGATATACTGTTCCTC
This sequence comes from Chitinophagaceae bacterium, assembly GCA_023251255.1. Lineage (GTDB taxonomy): Bacteria > Bacteroidota > Bacteroidia > Chitinophagales > Chitinophagaceae > UBA1930. Next base: position 15,640 of record JAHEZD010000006.1, on the reverse strand, counting down.
GATTTCCATCCCATTTTTGAAGGTTGGGAAGCAGACCTTGGAAGGACCTATGTTCTGGGCAACGACCCTTTGAAACGAAAGCTAAAAGAAGATGTAGAAGCCGCATGGCAGGAAGCGAATGCCTGGTATTTTAAACAGCGCAACCTTACCGGTGCTGAATATTTCAATTATGTTACCGACCTTACAAAACGCTATGGCTATGAATTTGGAAATGCCATAGCCGGCCATATTGTGGGCCGTTTCCCCCATGAACAACCCGATGATCCCAATGACCTGTGTTTGGATGTACACCCGGACAATCATAAGGATATTCTCCAATTGGACAAACATGGAAACAAAAGGCATTGGATTTTGGAACTCCATTTTGTGGATAGGGCAAATAATACCGGTGCCTTCTTTGAACAATTGTTGACAGCAGAATAAAGAAGTTGTTTAGACTTTCTAGAAAAGTAGCCTTTAAATGGCGTTTTTTCTTCAAAATCCGCTTTTGTCAATATTTCGACAAGCTCAATATGACAAAAGCTGTCAGCTTGAATAATCAATGTTTGCTTCGCAAACAAGCACATTGAAAATGACACCCGATAGCCATCGGGTTAACCACCAAGACTCTAAGGACACTAACTTGCCTACCGGCAGGGTTGAAAAACTACGTTTTTCCCTTTGTGTGCTTTGTGCCTTTGTGGTAAGTATAAAAAAAATCATTTGTCTACAAATGGTTTTCAATAGCTTACACTAACCCGATGACTATCGGGTGTCATTGGCAGCCCTGTCGAAAGCGATTTTGCTAGAAAAATCTTGAAATCAATCACGTAAAATTAAAAGTCTAAACAGCTTCAAAGTAACGGACCGATACTAATAGGGGTTTGCCAAATAGGGTGGAGCGGAAGCTATGTTTCAACTTTTATTGATAGATTTAGCCTCAGTTGCCAGCGAACGGATTTGTCCCCACATCGGCAACAGCTATTTGTTGTGCGCTATTTTTTGAAAGCCCTTAAACGTAATGATAAACCCAAATAAAAAAATGAGCTTAAGACTCCTATTTGTAGGCATATTATCCTACCTATCATTTTCGGCCTCGGCACAAACAAATAACCCAATTGTTCAGCCGGTAATCAATTTACCTAGAGACAGTATTGTATCGGCCCAGTTGATCGCATCCTTGGACAGTTTCCTCACATTGAAAGGCAGGCCCAATGGGGAAAATAATTTTGTTTGGCAGAACGAACTGGTAGAAACATTTGTGCTGCTGGATGAAATGAAAGAGGTAGATAAAAACGAGAAACTGAAAGACAACCATTTTTATAAGCCCTACTTAATGGATGTTGTAAAATTGAACGATAGCATTTACGCAGTAAAACTCTCTTATATAGGAATGAAGGAAAATGCACCTTTGTTCCGGGCAAGTTTCAACTTGGTAGCACACAGGCAGTATAATCAATTTCTCTTTTCCTCGCCCTTAAAAAGGAATACCTCCACATGGCAAACCAAGAAGATGGGGAATTGCCTGTTTCATTACAAGCATGCATTGAACAATGCTGAAGCCGTAAAGTATAAAAATACGGTCTCGTTTTTTGATAAAAAACTACAGGCACCCGAGCAGGAAACGGAAATATATTGCTGTGACGATTTTCCCGAAGTATTGGAAACAATGGGCATTGACTATAGTTTGGTTTACAATGGTTACAATGCCAATACAAACCTGGGTTCGCAAACTGCCCGCAAAAAAGTTTTACTGAATGCCAGTGCAGGAGGAGGTTTCAATTACTTCGATCCACATGACCTGTGGCATGATAGGCTGCACAGGGTTGCTTCAACAGATAGCATCAATAAACCTGTTGACGAAGGATGTGCATTTTTATACGGTGGCAGTTGGGGCATGAGCTGGAAAGAGATACAGGAGAAGTTCAATGAAAAATTCCCCAACAATACTGACAGCACCGATTGGCTGAAGTTATTTGATGAGCAATATAACTTTGGGGACAGTGAAATGAAAAGGCTCAGGATGAATTATTTTTTGAATGCCCTGATTGTACAGGACCTGGAAAAAACAAAAGGCTTTGCGCCTGTTTTGCAGCTTTTAACTTGTGGCAAATACGAAAAGGACAATGGAAACTATTTTAAGATGCTGGATAAATTAACCGGTATCAATAGGGCGAATTTCAACAAAGCAATAGCTGGCATCATTAACAAGAGCAGACGATAAAACAGACATCCAGCTTGCTGCTGCTGTTTACCATAAAATAAATAGTTGTTTGGGAATTTTTGTTCTAACAGAAAAGCGCTAACAGGTGATTGTAAGGAAGAAACCTCTGTAAAAAAATGCTGTGGATTTTATCTGTACAGCATAATCCACATTAGGACCTATCTCAAAAGTCAAAAGTGAATGTCATGCTGAGCCTGCCTGTCCTGTTCAGGCGGGCCTGTCGAAGCACTTTTAGATGGAGGTTCCGTTTGAAACGCATTTCGACAAGCCTGCCTACCGGCAGGCTCAATGTGACATCTTGCGGAACTTTTGAAATATGCGCTAAAAAGAAGTTTTCAATCCCTTGGCCCCCTTTATGCGGATATCGAGACAGATAATATCCACTTTCAACTCGGCAATTTTCGAATAACTACCCATTAGTTCCTGTGCTACCTGTTTCTTCAATTCAAACAATTGCATGTCCTGCGCATAGCTGGTCACGGAGCGGGCATCATCCTTTACCAAATGGGGTGCGTGCATCAATGATTGCAACTGTCTTGCTTCCTCCATGATACTGTTTAATTGCGCTTGCTTGGCAAGTTTGGTGGCCTCACTCTGCTTGATCTCATTCTCCAGCCAGAACACGGATGCGCGGGCAATGGGCGCTGGGTCAATGGGCTCGCCCTGTGTTTGTGCAATGACAGCTTCTATCTCCTCCAAAAAACTGGAGGCAGATTCGGGCAGTTCCTTTTTGCCCGCTTCCGCCATAGCTAGTTCCTTTTCAGTACAGTCAAGCAGTTTGGCGAAATTCCGGCGGGAAAGCCTTAGTTGGTTGCGTGAGTCTTTAGGATTGGCCATCTTGTAAGGTTTAGGTACCAAGATAAAATAGTTGCCGTAAAGATTTTGTTAGCGTTTTTATAAAAATGAAAAATTTGATATGCGATGATTTGCTTAGGAAAGATTGATGATGTGCAGGACTTCTTATACAATTTGGAATGCATGCAGCAGCTTGAACTGATTCTCCCACAATAAGTAAAAAGAAAATCCTAACCCTGACGGCGGCTCCGCGCCCCGTCAGCGGTTGGGTTAACGATTTGCCCTTGCTGTAGTTGGTAGGTGTTCTCTCACGAACGAAAAGTATAAAAGGGAGCCATCTCCAACCTTTAGAGGCTGCCGTTCCGTTCATGCTTTCTGCTCGTGGGGGAGACACTGCGCAGAAAATCGGCGTAGAAGTAACTTTTCTTAAAAGCCCAAACCACTTCCATAGTAACTTCATCCCATATCCAACACCTTTCTACAATGGACAAGCAACCCCTTATCAGTTTTATCCAAGCCAATATCCCCAATATCACCGTCACCAAGCAGGGCATTGAAACCATTGCCGAACATTTTGAGGAAGTGGAATTTGCCAAAAACGAGTACCTGTTGAAGCAGGGTAGGGTGAGCAGCTATTTTTACCTCGCCGAAGGTTTTGTACGTGCATTTACCTTTGACACGGATGGCAATGAAACCACCACTTATTTTTATCCCAAGGACAGGGCGGTGTTTGAAGCCGCCTCCTTCTTCCTCCATTCCCCATCCACCGAAAACATACAGGCCATTACTGATTGTAAGGCATACGTCACCAGCTTTGAGCAACTGAACCGGCTCTTCCATTCCGTGCCTGAGTTCAGGGAATTTGGAAGGGCCATGCTGGTAAGGGAGTTTGTGGCCTACAAACAGCGTACCCTGTCCATGATCAACAAGAGCGCGGAAGAACGCTATGCCAACCTGATGGAAAGCAACCATGAAATATTCCAGTATGCCCAGCTCAAACATATCGCCTCCTATTTGGGCATTACCGATACCTCCCTCAGCCGGATCAGGAAGGAGTTTGCAAAGAGATAGACAATAAGGTACCGTAGCGGCTACCGCTGTACTGCTGCCATGGTTGGCGTTCTTAAGGGCCAGTTACAAACTGGCCATCATAATAAATCCGTAGATAGCATAGCACTTGGCAAACGCTCAGAATCTACGGATAGCCGCTCCGATTTGAAAATGTAATCTAACGAGAGCGGGGAGTAAAGATGCTCGGAATGAAGCCGGTTTCCATGAGGACTTCTTCTGTAGATGAGTTTGCCGGTGTTCTTGATGGATCATATTTTGGTAATAAATTCGATGCGGTGCAAGCATACGGATACGTCAAATATGCAGCAACCATGTGGATGTTATCAATGGCAAGGAAATATCCTGACATCAAATTTGTTGTTATGAGTCCAGGGAACACAAAAGGAACTTTGGCACCGGATAATTTGCCCCCGGCAATGAAATTTATGTTGAAGTATTTTATGATGCCTGTTGTATTTCCATTGATAGGAGGAATGGTGCATAAGCTAGAAGTAGGTGCAAAACGCTTTGTAGATGGTATTTCGGATGAGCGATATAAAAGTGGCATTTTTTATGCAAGTAAAGAGGGTAAGTTATCGGGAGAGGTGGTTGACCAAAGCACTTTTTACACTGACTTGAAAAATACTTCATTTCAAGATAACGCTGATAAAGCAATTCACCGGTTTATAAAATAAGCAAACCGAAACCCAAGAAAAGCATCGAACCGCTAACATGGGCTTGTCGTTATTGGGTCAGACGGAAGTACAATTAACATTTGTACTTCCGTTTTGCTTTTGTTCCAGTTCAACGTTTTTCAATTTAGCTTTTTGTTGTTAACTTCAACTTTATATTTTCAATTGGGCAGCTGTTCAGGGCTGGACGTAATAAAATATCCCACCTGCATCAATACCTGTCCGTTGTGTGCAATTATGAGAAACACTCAACTTATTCTTTCAAAAATTGTTGACTACTTAACTGAGTTCGAAATCCGGATTCGGAAGAATAATAATATTGGACTTTATGATGTAAACAAGTTGTCACAAGGATTTCTTTCTAAAATTATCAATATTATCTATAGTAAGAGAAATGCCAATTTCAAGGATTTAGACTTGCTGAAACACAATTATCCAGCAATTGACATAGCAGATTTTAGTTTAAAAGAGTCCTATCAAATTACTTCCCAAAATGACACCTCAAAAATATATGAGACAATTGAAAAATTTTGTTCTTTAGATGTATTTAAATCTGAAGAAATTAAGAGTCTAAAATTTATCATCTTAAATCGGATAAACTGGTCTGACCGTCAATTCCAACAAATCGAAAATAGGTTTATCGAAAAATCATTGCCGTTCGACAGAAACAAGACTATTAGGACTTTAGATGAATTTGAAGAAGACATAAAGGAGTTAGACGTAAATGGGTTGAATAATTTACTTAACTGCTTGAGCGAAGAATTTAAGTCTGAAGAGAAATTAGAAAAGTCTGAAGAAATATTAAAAGGCGACATTAAGAGTGAAATATTTTCCAAAGTGTTTCATTATTACGATTCTCCGTGGAACAGTGCCAACTCTAAGGCAGAACTAAACTTTAAACAAAAATTGAAAGGTAAACAAGCGATATCTTACGAGCTTCTCATGGGTGGAAAAAGCAAGGAACTTATTGCTTTGTGGTCTCCTATTATAAAGAATCCATTATTTAGCACCAATAGCCAAGTGTGGTTGGATAAACCATATTTCAGGCAAGATATCCAAGCTGGAAAAACTGATTTGTTCTTTGCATATGCACAATTAGCGCATGATGAAATGTCCAAAGATTATTTTAAGAAAGCTATATCAGTAATTTCCGAGCTAGTAATAACGCCAACTTATTCATTAAGCGGACCGTCTCATGACAAACTAGCCCCATCTGATGCTAATTTTCAGAATAAAGAACTTTTAAATTTCATGAATGTTGCCAGTGATTTTCTAAGTAAAATACTAGAATCTTTCGGAAAAGATTTAGTCAAGAAGATATTTGGTTACTCTCATGCAAGAATTGATTCACTTCAAGATCAATTGAAGCATAAGATATACGTATTGAATTCAATAATTAGTTAACTGCACACAATATTGGGTTTTATGCAAGTTGGGCTTGACATAGTAACATAAACGAATTTAACTATATATTTTCAATCAGCAGCGATTACCAACAGACTGAATACTATCCCAACCTGCATAAAGCCATGTTCGTTGTCGTCGTCAGACTGTGAAAAAACTAGAAACTTATGCTGAGAATCGCCTAAACGACAATCATTTTCCAATAGCTGTCTTTGACATTAATATAAATCGTCTAGTTTTTTCACAAACCCCAGCTCTCTTTACACTGTATATTAAATCGGAACAGATATCCGTAGTTTCTGTGAAAAGCCCTGCACTCAGCTAACTACGGATTTTCAATAGTAGCCAGTTTATAACTGGCTACAGTGGGCTATGCTGCCATCTATCTATTCCGTGCAACACCCAAATGGATAGCTGCTTTTACCGATGCCTTCACATCCTTTTTTTCTTGCCATTTGACAACCCATTTCCTGCCAAATGGTAAGTGGGTTTCATCAATCTATCTGTTGCTTTGCATTGTAACCAAACACACTTACCATGCAAAACAAAACAACCAACCCAACTTCCAGTTCCGGCTTATCCGTGCGCTTCAGTGGCAGCATAGCCGAAGTGTACGAGGAGGTGCTGGGTGCGTTCCTCTTTGAACCCTACGCGGCAGACCTTGCGCAACGCATTGGGCAGCACCATCCAGCCGCTGTACTGGAACTGGCCTGCGGCACGGGCCGCTTGACCCAAAAAATCTTGCAGCAATTGCCTCCTTCTGCAAAGCTTACGGCTACGGACCTGGAAGCCGATATGCTCAAGGTAGCAAAAGAACATATCCATTATCCCAATGTGGATTGGGCTACTGCGGATATGACCAACATTCCTTACAATGATAACCAGTTTGATTTGGTGGTATGCCAGTTTGGGCTGATGCTGGTGCCGGACAAGCTCAAGGCATTGAGCGAAATGTACCGCGTGCTGAAACCGGGCGGGCAACTGCTGTTCAGTGTATGGGGCCTTCTTAAAGACAATCCTATCTGGCGTATGGGTGGTGAGGTCGTGAACAGGTTCCTCGGCATTAATCCCATAGCGCAGGACCCCGGCCCATTCTCCATGAAACAGGAGGAAACGCTTGTTTGGTTAAAAGGCACAGGATTTGCCCACGCCAGCGTGGATACGGTAAAACAAACCGGTACCATAGCCACGGCAGCCATGGCCGCATCGGGTTTTATCAACGGTCTTCCCGTTCACCTGGCTATCAGAAAAAAGGATCCTGCACTGCTGCCCGCTATTGAACAGGCATTGGAAACGGAACTGATCAGCCAACTGGGCAACCATCCCTTGCAGTCCCCCTTAAGTGCATGGGTATTTGAAGCCGTTAAATAAAAAGCAAAAGCTAAACACGTAAAAACTAACATCTAAAACTTGTACAATGGAACATCTACCCGTTTACGCATATATCACCTTTGGTGCCACTTTGGTTATTGCCATTGGCCTGTTTTACAAGGCCACCCACTATTCAAAACTGTTCCTGCTATTGCTGCTAGTTTGGGTGACCGTGCAATCGGCTTTGGGGATTGCGGGGTTCTACAGTGACCCCAACACCATGACGGTCAGGTTCCCGCTATTGGTGCTGCCACCATTGCTCCTGCTCATCAGCAGGTTCTTCACCAAAAAGGGGAGGGCCTTCATAGATGGCTTGGACTTGCCCACGCTCACCCTTTTCCACACCATTCGGATTCCGGTGGAACTGGTGCTGTTCTGGTTGTTTGTCCATAAGTCCATCCCCGAAGCCATGACCTTCCACGGCAGGAACTTCGATATCCTTTCCGGCATTACGGCACCATTTATTTACTATTTTGGTTTTGTAAAAAGGAAAATAGGCAGGCGGGCAATCCTTGCCTGGAATATGGTTTGCCTGGCCTTGCTGCTGAACGTGGTGGCCAATGCACTGCTCTCCTTACCGTCCCGCTTCCAGCAGTTCGGTTTTGAGCGGCCCAATCTGGCACTGGGCTATTTTCCCTTCCTGCTGCTACCAGCCTGTTTGGTACCGCTGGTGATGTTTGCCAGCGTGGCGGCAATACGGCAATTGGTCAAGAAAAACTGATGGGCGACCCAATGCAGTAGAGGCATCAAATTGAAATCAAGTTGTGCAAAAAAAGCATGCAAGGGAAATGAGAATGATGAAGGGAACGGTTAACACATAGCAGTCATGATTAAAAGATGAACCAAATAAACAAATAATTGACCTTTTATGCAATGCTTTCTACTCTTTAAGAGGGGGAACTTTGTACCGTCAATGTTGACAATAATATTTCAAATGAAAAAAAATGAAACGTACAGCAAAAGCACATTGGGAAGGAAGCCTAAAAGAGGGAAAAGGCAGTTTAACAACCCAAAGCGAAGTTTTAAATCAGGCAAATTACAGTTTCAGAACCCGTTTTGTTGGGGATGAAAAAGGAACCAATCCTGAAGAATTGTTAGCCGCAGCACATGTAGGATGCTTTACGATGGCGGTCAGCTATGCTTTAACCGAAAAGGGAATCGCACCAACTTCATTGGATACAGAAGCAATTGTATCAATGGATAGTGCAGGAATTACCGGCATACACCTTTCCATAACCGGAAATGTACCTGGCACCAGTGCAAAAGAATTTGAAGCAATTACAAAAGGGGCTGAGCAAAACTGTTTAATTTCTAAAGTATTGAAAATACCAGTAACGTCAGAGGCATTGCTTGTTTCATAACAATCAACTATAGTGAATGGGCTTTATGTAATGGGCCAACAATGTTTCGTTCAATATTTCTGTTATTGTAGATTGAGTGTTGAATGAACATTGTTTGTTTAATTTTGACTCGCTAACTTAAGCCGCGATAGTCATTAAATTGCGAAACATCTTAAGACACAATAAGTTAATTGCAATCAAAAAGGATTTAGTTTGAATGGTAACGGACTATAAAAAAATAGATTTGTTTGGAAAGGTATTTATTCAAAAAGTTGACATAAAGCCGCCTTTTGAATTTGCTTTCCCTGTGGCAGAGCAAGCCTGTTTTTTGTATATGTTAAAAGGTGGGATGGAATATAGGGCCGATGATGACCATTTGAAAATTCAAACCCACCACTCCCTGTTATTAAACTGTATACATTCGGGTAAGCAGATACAGGATACCAATTCGAATAGCGATGATGAAATTGTAATTGTTACGTTCCATCCGGATATACTTAAAAAGGTTTATGATAAAGAAATACCGCAGATATTCAAGTCAAATAACCAAATAAGCAATCAGGCCAGAGGAGCAATCAATAATGACTTTTTGATCCAAAAATATATAGAAGGTCTTCTCTTTTATTTTGAAAATCCCTCATTGGTGAATGATGAGATTTTGGTTTTAAAATTAAAGGAAATTATACTGTTGTTGTCGCAAACACAAGAAGCTGAAACCATACAAGTCATACTTTCTCAACTTTTTTCACCAGCAGCCTATACGTTCAGGCAAATTATAGAAGCCCATCTATTTGCACAGATCAATATTGAAGAACTAGCACAAAAAACCAATTTGAGTGTCTCTTCGTTTAAAAGGGAATTTAAAAAGATATACAGCGATTCTCCTGCCAATTATATTAAAACTAAACGATTGGAAAGGGCCGCGGAATTTCTTTTGGTTTCCGATGAACGTATTACGGATATTGCTTTTAATTGCGGGTTCAATGACTTGGCAAACTTTACCAAGAGTTTTCATGAAAGATATAACGCCTCTCCTTCCAATTACCGTTTTGAAAGGAGGATGAGAAAAGCCTGAAGCTAGATTAGGCATTTAAAAAAACAGTATTGAAGCAAATTGGAACCATAATGCCTGTATACGTGCATTCAGTAAAGTTGAACTGTTGGCTGCACGTTATAAGCAATGGGAAACATTAACAAAGTCAACGATTATTGCAAAAAGCCAAGCATATATCACCTCCGTTGTGAGCCAAATTGCCAAATAACTGAACCAATCTACAAAGCCATTTTATTTCCCGTAAGGCAATTTTGAACTATCAATTACACATTCAAAATTCAAAATTATGGGACTATCAAGTTTAGGCATTTTTCATACCGTTATCGGTGTTGTAGCTATTATTGCAGCAGTGGTATCACTAATAAAAAGCGCGAAAATAGATTTGGGCAAACTGGCAGGTAAAATTTATTTTTATTGCACTTTGGTTACTTCTTTAACAGCTTTGGGGCTATCCAGTATTAAGGGCCCCAATCCGGGTCATATCCTGGCCCTGCTAATTGTAGTATTGGTATCAGTGGCTTATTTTCTTTACGCAAAAAAGCCCGGGAATAACCGGTCTCGTTTTGTCGAAAACTTCTTTCTTGCATTCAGCTTTTTTCTGTCCTTGATCCCCACCGTTAATGAAACCTTTAACCGTGTACCGGTTGGTCATCCTTTGGCAAATGGGCCGAAAGATCCATTGATAGCCAAAACACTTCTTGTACTTTTTATGCTGTTTATTGCAGGTTCCATTTGGCAATTCAGAAAGCAAAAGAGAATAAATAAGGTGATATGAACCTGGGCATTTTATACAACAACGGCTGAGCCAGTGTAATCGGGTTTTGCAAGGGTCCAATTGCTGCGGCAAACTCTAGGAAGTTGGTATGCAAATGCATTCATTTACCAATGGCATAGGATATTCATTTCGCAAAAAAGCATTCCGCACTCTAGATGCCTTAAGAAAACCCCGAAAAATTTGCGGAAAAAAGTGATGCCACATAAATTTTTTTGTTGCAGTTTGGCACCGTACTCAAGTCCACAAAAAATTGAGCACCCAAACATTGGCACCAAAAATCAAGCACATAAAATCAAGCACATAAAAATGAGCACATAAAATTGGGCACATAAAAGTTGGCACATAAAATTGGGCACATAAAGTTTGGCACAAAAAAAAGTGTGCCCCAAAAAAGGGGGCAAAAATGACCCGGAATAACCTTGCCCAATGACTATTGGGCAGGGTTTCGCCCAATAACAAAGGCCAGCATTAGCTGCTGGCCCTTGAAACTTATTGCTGTCAATGTAGGATTAATACCCAAAGATCTCTTCCAGTGACAGTTTCTTAACGGTACCGTACTTCTTCAGGTCATCGGGGTTCACCCTTTTTTCCAAAGCTACAATGCAGTAAGTGTAGGGTTTGTTGGCAATTTAGTCGGCCGCAAACTTCTTCAGGTCCTCAAAACCGAGGCCGTCCACTTTATTGTACACTTCCTTGCGGATGTCCGTGCTGTTACCCAAGCGTTTAGCAGCCAAATAATTGAAGATGATGTTTTCATCTGTAACCCAGTCTGTTTCTCGCTTCGATTGGTGCCTGCCTGCCGGCAAAGGCAGGTTTTCACCAACCGAGGCTGTCGTTTTGTTTGTGCTTTTCGTTCGTAAGGGAACACCAGCCAATTACAGGGGAGGAAACGCTTACTTGGTTAAAAAATGCAGGATGCTACAGTGACCCCAGCACTATACAGGCAGGACCTTGGCAATGGTACTCCTGAATGCCGGTTATTTTTTCAATAATAATTTTAAGCCTTTGGCATTAACGATGCCATGAAGAAAAGTGGAATTGATGGAGCTCACTAACCCCTGCCTCTTCTCATTGTGAAATGAAATGTCTTCCATGGCATACTGCAATTGCCAGCAATATAACCAGCCCATGGTGTTGCCGTCAAGGTCGCTTCGGTAAATGTCTTCAGCAATGCCCCTTATGATATTCTGTTTGATATAGGGAACAAGCCTGCTGTTCCTTGATTGCTCCAGCAGTTTATTGGCATCATAGTAATACCTTTTCAGGTCTCTCAATAATGGAGGGGTCAATATAGCCAGTCTGCTTTCAATGTATCCAAAAAAGTTGCATAGCTCAAATGCAGCATTGGGTGAAATAGCCGGGCTTACCCTTACAATCTGTTGGTTCTTGGATACAATATTCTGGACAACGGCTATAACCAGCATTTCTTTGTCTGCAAAAAACTGGTACAATGTTTTTTTGGAGATGCCACAATGTTGTGCAATTTCGCTCATGGTAGTGGCTTTGATGCCCTGTACAGAAAAAAGGAATGCAGCAGCATCCATAATATGGTTTTGTTTGGTACTCATTGGGACCTCCTTATTTCAATTCGCCAATTGCTTTTTTGTAACTGGCTTCGTTTATTTTGTATTCCACTTTGGCATCAATAATATTGGTATAGGCCTGTTGCCAGATGGTCTGTGCTTCCAGTACATCCTTACCTACAATGGTTCCTGCTTTATAACGGTCATTGGCCAATCTTAGGTTTTCTTCAGCCTGCTGCAAGGAGAGTTCGGATAGGTTTATCTTTTTTGCGGATTGGTTGAGTAGCAGGTAGGCATTTTGCGCCTGAAGATTGATCAGTTCCTTGGTTTCATCCAGTTGTACCTGCTTCGCTTGGATTTTTATGTTCTGTTCCTTTACCTTTTTGGCATTTTTGCCCCAGTCAAAAATGGGCACCGATACGCTTCCCAAAGCATAATAAGTAAACATGGAATTATTGCCGTTACTGAAATTTATTTTATTTCCAAAGGCACTGATGCCGCTTGCAGCAAAGCCCACCGTGGGTTTGAGGTCTGCTTTTATGATCCTGGTCTGTATCTGTTCCGCTTCAATTGCCTTTTTCAGGAGGTTTATTTCGGGCCGTTTCTCCGCACTGCTTTCAATCATTAACTGGGAGAGCGGATTGAAAGCTCCCGTAACCGAATCGGCTATTGTAAAATGGCTATTGCCCGGTTGTCCTATTATTTGGGCCAGGTTCAATTTGGCCAGCAAGAGACCGTCATTGGCCTTAGTAATGTTCAGTTCTGCTTCATTAAGGCTTACCTCCACCCTCAATAAATCATTTTTGTAGATCAACCCTGCATCAAAAGAATTTTTCAGGTCTTTCTGCAGTCCCAGTAGCATTTGCTTGTACTTGTTGGCCAAAGTTATTTTTTCTTTTACCTGTACCACTTGCCAGTACGCATTCTCCACTGAAAGCAATACTTCTGTTTCCGTCAATGCTTTTTGTCCTTCATATAGCTCCACCACTTTAGCAGTAGCGGCCATGCCCAATTTTATTTTACCGCCAGCATAAATGGGCTGCTTGATATCCACGCTTGCGTTGGCCAGTACAGATGGCAGCAGGCTATTTAATGGCTTGCCCACATTAACTGCCATTAGCGAGGCATCAAAAGAAGGCCTGTTGTTCAGCCTTGCCGCTTCATTGGCGGTTTTGGCAGCGTCAATGTCCAACTGCGCCATCTTTATTTTTTTGTTTTGCTCCAGCGAAAGTCTTTTGCATTCCGTTAAGGATAGCTCCTGTGCTTTGGCGGATTGCCATACGCTTATGGTAATGATGATGGCTATGGCTTTACTATGTTTTATCCAATTCATTTTTGTTGATTGATCTTTGAGTAATTTTTTTTGTGCATGCATGGTTGCCTGTATGGAAAGGCATTGATTAGCACGCTGTATCGATCCTGTTCTGCCTCTTAGCCGGAACTGATGCTAATGGGTGAGTATGGGCAGGCTATGAACATTTCCTTGCTTGTTCTAATGCCATTCATCATTCGCCTGCCCACTGAGTACCCACCATTTACCATTATTGATGATGTTCTGGTTTGTATTGTATTTCCACATCGGCATCTGGTACATCTACTTCAACCGGTGCGGGCTTTACAAATTTGTAATACAGAATAGGCACTACAAATAGGGTAAGTATCATGGAAACGATGAGGCCAAAAGAAAGTACGCTACCCAATGGTGCCCACAGTGGCGATTTGCTGATGATCATTGGTACCACGCCTACTGCGGCTGCGGCAGAGGTCAGGAATATGGGGCGCATTCTGCGTTTGGCTGCGGCGAGCGCTGCGGCTTTTACCGTATAGCCATGGTCGTTCACCAGTTCATCTGCGTAATCAACCAGTATAATTCCGTTTCGTACCACTATACCTATGAGGCTGATGATGCCCATGAAACCTGTCATGCCCATTGGGTTACCTGTAACGTACAGACCAAGGAATGCGCCCAATAAACTCAATGGGAAAGTGGCAAGGATGATCAGCGTTTTTCCGAAATTCTTAAACTGTACCAGCAGGGTAATGAAAATGAGTACAAGGCTTACCCCAAGGGCTGTCATCATGGCTGGCAGGTTTTCGGCGCTGGATTCCGCATCGCCACCATATTCAATATGTATGCCTTCTGGTAGTGTCAGTTTTTCAATTTGTGGCTGTATTTCCTGTAGGATTTTTGAAGGCCTGATGCCCAGTTGAGCTTCAGACAAAACGGTCAACGTTCTCAATCCGTTGCGATGGGCTATGACACCCGTATGCCAGGAAGGCTCCAGGCTGGCCACTTCTTTCAGCGCTACCTGTGTGCCGTACATGCTGTTGATATGCAGGTTGCTCAGGTCATTGAAATCCTTCCGGCTGTCTGCATTCAGGCGCAGGAAAATATCCACTGGTTTATCGCCCTCCCAAATCTGTGATACCGCAAAACCTTTTAATCCTGCTCCCAATGTTTGTGTAATGGCCTGGTTGGGTACGCCAAGCCTGGCAGCTACGTCTTCTCTTATGTTCAAGCTGGCGCCCAAGTAATCATCTTCATAATCTGTGTGTACCCAATTGGTGCCTTTTGCCTTTTGCAAAATGGTGGTTATTTGCGCTGCCACCCGTTTCTGGTCGTTCATGTCACTGCCTATTACACGGACAGCTACGGGCGACCCCTCCTGGAAGCTCAATTGCCTGAACCGGATATAGCCGTCTTTTACAAAGCCTTCAAACTTTGGCCTGTACTCATGTACTATTTCATCGGTAGCTTTATTGCCAGCTGTGGTAATGAACAGTTGGGCAAAATTGCGGCGTGGTATTTCAGGCGCATAAGCTGTCTGGAAACGGGGCGAACTGGTACCTACAAAACTGGCTATACTAACCACCCTCTTGTCTTTTTTCAATATGTCTTCAATGCCATGAACGGTTTTTTCTGTTTGCTCCAAAGCAGTTCCATTGGGCAACCATACTTCTATATTGAACTGGTTGCGTTCGCTGGTGGGAAAGAATTCCTGCTCCACGTGGCCGGCAACAAAAAAAGCTAACAGAATAGCGCCAAGGGCTGCGGCCATGGTACTCTTGGGCCAGCGGGAACAAAATTCCACGCCTTTATTAAAAGCATTCTGCAGCCTGTCTAGCAGGGACATTCTTGGGGGACGCTCGCTTATCTTGTGTTTCAGTCCTTTTTTTATAAAAACAAAGCACATGTAGGGGGTAAGCAGGAGGGCCACCAACATGGATGCAATTAGTGCTATGCCTACGGTAATGGGCAGGGAGGCCATGAAATCTTTTGCGGTGCCGGTCATGAAAAATGCCAGCGGTGCAAAGGCAAAAACGATGGATAGCGTAGCGGTGAAAATAGGCAGGGACAACTGCCTGGCAGCCTGCCAGGCTGCCGTCCAGGGGGTAATGCCTTCATCCAGCTTTTCAATATAATTATCTACTA
>JAHEZD010000126.1 GCA_023251255.1 Chitinophagaceae bacterium | reverse complement strand
GCAGCACTTCATCATCGGGTAACAATATCCATTCATCAGCACTGTTGGTGATATGGTAGGGCGTGCCGTACTCAATGGTGGTGAAGAATATCTTTTGCTCCGGTGTGGGATGGAGGCTGCGGATAGCTTTGTACTTCTTCTCCTGCGATAGGTCTGCCGGGCATTTGGTGACGATGATGACATCGGCACGTTTGGCGGATTTCCATTCATCCCTCAAATCACCGGTGGGCAGGAAGAAATCATGCG
Organism: Chitinophagaceae bacterium; assembly: GCA_023251255.1. Lineage (GTDB taxonomy): Bacteria > Bacteroidota > Bacteroidia > Chitinophagales > Chitinophagaceae > UBA1930. The sequence goes on along the minus strand of JAHEZD010000126.1, from coordinate 13,072 downwards.
TGTAGAGGTTATTGTATTCTGTGAGTACAATATTGAAACCTGCTTTTACCAAACGGTGCTGGAAAGCATCGTCCAGGATGATGGCCTGCAGGTTGGGCCTATCGTGCAGGAGCTGCGGAATGGCCACCAGCCTTTCTTCGCCAACGGCCACGGCCACATCGGGGAATTTGTTGTGGAACTGCATGGGCTCATCGCCAATGTCCAAAGCGGTGGTATTGCTATTTGCCAGCGCATAGCCCTTCGTTTTCCTTTTATAGCCACGGCTCAAAGTGGCCACATTGAATTCATCTTTCAATAAACGGACAATGTATTCAACCATGGGCGATTTGCCCGTGCCGCCAACAGCCAGGTTGCCGATGCAGATCAGTGGGAAATTGAACTCGAGGCTTTTGAAATGTTTCTTATCGTACAACCAGTTCCTGATAATGACAATAACGCCATACAGCACAGCAAAGGGAAGAAGCAATACACGGAATGACTTGAGGAAGATGGTATTAAAATTCATAAATGCGTTCGGGCGTAATACAATAATTTAAAGGTACATCAAAATCGTGGGCATCTTCTATTTTATCAATGGGCTCAAAATAATTGAAGCCAATGGTAATGGCTTCCTCATGGCAGGTGGACAGGTATTTATCGTAGAAACCTTTGCCATAACCAACCCTGAAACCTTCTTTATCACAAACAAGCAATGGCACAAAAACAATATCGATTTCATTGGCAGGAACAACAATCCCTTCTTTTGGTTCGGTGATGCCATAACTGTTGGTATGGTAAACAGTGTCTTCATTAATTAGCAAAGCATCCATGCAACCTGTTGAAAAATCTGCTATGGGGTAAGCAATTTGCAGACCGGGAACCGTATGGCGTAAGTAGGAAGTGTACAACTGCATGTTCGGTTCGTTCATATTGGCCATTGGCCAATAGGTAAGCAGGGTCTGTACGGATTCATCAAAATACAGTTGCTGGAACTGCAGCAGCATCAGGTCATCCAGTTTCAATTTATCCTTTGAGGAGATGGCCCTGCGTTTTTCTTTGTATGTGATACGAAGTTCTTTTTTTGTCATGTACTATATTGACGGCAATAGCAACTACAGATTTCTTGGAGAAATTAGTTTCAATCCCTTGATATTGGAAAAATCACTTTCGTTATTCATAATTAAGATAAACCCAGAAGTCAGGGCTGTTGCAGCAATTATTGCATCAGGTGTTATGCATTTGATTGATATGTACGTTAAGGTTTTCACCTTCGCTTTTACTTAAAATGCCCCTGTATTCATTGGATAGTTTTTCTTTTGGAAGGATATTTTCCTTCAGTACTTTTATTAAGTTTAGTTCTTCCAACTCATGCAGGAGTTTAACTGCCTTATGATTGGTAAGTTGAATAAGCATGGTATCCATAGAAATCATTTTAAAAAATTGCTACATCAAATTTAGCTTAAAATACCAATTGGAGCTTCGATTTAGCCAACCCGATTAAAAAAACTGAACAGTGTGGTTCCATAGTTCCTTACAAAACTGAAGCCTTCAAACTTCTCATAATTGTTCCTTGGTGTATGCTCCAGCACAAACAGTCCATCTTCTGCAATCAGTTCCTTCTGGACGATGATCTTGGGCAGTTCATCAATGGTGCCCAACGCATAAGGGGGGCCGGCGAAAATAAAATCGTATTGCTCGTTGCATGTTTTCAGGAAATTGAACACTTCCATCTTCAGTACCTTGCAGTTTTCAATGCCCAATAGCTCCACATTTTTCTTGATGAAGGAGTGCATGGTACTGTCCATTTCAACAAGCGTTAAATCGCCAGCACCACGGGATGCCAGTTCATAACTGATGCTCCCGGTGCCACCAAAAAGGTCCAATGTCTTGATGCCCTCAAAGGAAATCCTGTTCTGCAATATATTGAAGAGGCCACCTTTGGCAATATCCGTGGTGGGCCTTGTATGGGGCATGTTAGCTGGCGTGTTGATCTTCCTGCTCCCAAATTTCCCTGAAATGATCCTCATGCCTGCAAATTGAAGAAAGGTGAGAAATAGTGCAGCGGGTAATTATTTATTTTCTGGTTCATGGGTTCTTCCAGTTCCACCAGTTCCATATAAATATCCGTAAAGTGCTGCTGCAGGTACTGGTAAGTGGGCGACTGCAGGTCAATGAAACCAGAAAGCTGCAAACGGGGTACTACCAGTTCAAATTTTTCGGCCACATTCAGCAAATGGTACAGCACATCTTCCGGTGTTTGGTAGTTGAAACGCTGCATCAATTGCAGTTTACCGTTCCGCATAACGGTAACAATGAAGTAAGCATGGTAAAACTGCACTTTCATCAGTATTTCCTTCTTGATGGTTTCATCTTCTGCCAGCATGTTCAGGATGCTGGTGTAGACATGCTGGCCCTGTATGCTCAAAAAGTTCCTGTTCACTGTTTCCAGTAAATTGTTCTTGATGCGGTAGGCATTCACAAAATCCACGTCACCCTTTACTGTATCATGGTAAATGGAGCTTTTTGCATCGTCGCCATGCACCAAAGAGAGAAAGAGGTTTGCATTGGGTCCGGTGAACTTGTAGGAAGGGATGAAGGTGTTCTCGGGAAGGTTGTAGTAAATCCTGGTGGCTTCATAGCTTTTGTCAAGCAGCCCGGAATTGGTCCTTATTTCATAAAAAATATCGTCCCAATCACCGCCCTCTATTTCCAGTTTGAAAAATTCAAAGGCCGTTACACTATTCGTCTTCACATTCTTTACCAAACAGGCAATATGTTCATTGCTCACTTCCACAATCAACGTATCCTCATTAAATGGGGAATACGATGAAGTATCACTATAAATACCGATAGTCTTTTGTACCATGAATAGCTGGATTGCTTTGCAATGATATAAAAATATCGCTGTGTAGCGAAGGAATGGTTATGGTTTGCCTGTTCTGCATTCCGGGAAAATCCAATGGTTGGGATATGACCTGCTATGGAATCAGTTTCATAAGGTTACTTCTTTATGAAAGTATAGGGGTCATACTCAACAAAATCATTGGCCTTGATGTCAATGCTTACCACGTTATTGTGAGCTGTTTTGAATTTTACGGGAAATATGCCATAGAGGATATTGTTGTACTGCAGCAGCCACTCATCGTTGTCCAAATAATCCAAAGTGGCCGTGAGGTTGTTGTGGCTCTTGAACTTGATATTTAGTTGCTTGTCCTTTGCAGTAACAGCAATTTTGCCGTACAGTTCATTGGTATAGTCGCCTTCGTAAGCAGTGAGCGCAAGAGGGGCTTCATTGCCCTTGATCCTTGCTTTTAAGTCCTCAATTCCCTTTAAGGATTCGGCTTCCCCTTTTTTGAATGCAGCCAACTGTTGCTGGCTCCTGTTTACATACTTCACGCCCAAATAGGCATCAAGAATCTGGAAACGGAGCAGTTCAAAGAAATTCTGGTTGTCATTATTGGTGAGTATAGCAATGCCCAGGTTCTCCTCCGGCACAAAACATACATTGCTCACCATTCCACTGGCCCCGCCTGTATGATAATAAATTTGTTTGCCGTTGTAATCTGCTGCAAAAACACCCAAACCGTAACCACGGAAATGGATGGGGTAAAGGCCCGATTTCCTGCTGCTGGTAATGATGTTCACGTCCCTTGTTTTTTGAACAGCAGGCCAGGGGATAATCCGCTTGCCATTGTATTGTCCACTGTCCAATTGCATCAGTAGCCAATGGCTCAGATCGTTTACATTGCTGATGATGCTGGCAGCAGGTGCCAGGTTGTCCCAGGTATCATAGGGCACTTGGTTCAGTTTGCCCGTGAATGAAGTGGTGTAGGCTTTTGCTGCATTCTCCATCCGCTCAATCCCAGCAGATAGCACATGCGTATTCTTCATGCCTAATGGTGCAAGGAGGCTGTCGTACACATATACTTCCCAAGGCTTGCCGCTGACCACGGGAATAATTTGACCAGCCGTTAGGAAGCAACTATTGCAGTAACCATAATCCTGCCTGAACCTGCCAGTAGGTTTCAGGAAACGCATGCCGAACATGATTTCCCTGCGGCTGAGGTTGCCATCAAAAAAAGTGAAATCGCCCTGGAAGGTCTTGGTGCCAATGCGGTGGCTCAGCATATCGCGGATGGTAACCAGTTGGGTAGTGGTGGAGTCATAGAGCCTGTAACCATCAATGTATTTGGTGACCTTATCATCCAGCGAAAGTTTCTTGTTATAGTCCAGTTGGGCCAATGCGGTGCCGGTAAACAGTTTGGTATTGCTGGCAATCATGAACAGGGTGTTTTCGTCCACTGGATCAGTTTGGTTGATGTCCTTCACGCCAAAGCCTTTCATCAATACCACTTTGCCATCCTTTACAATCACGATAGCCAATCCGGGAACCTGCCAATCCTTGATACCTTGTTGAATGTAATTATCAAGACTGTCCTTGATAAAGGAGGGTTGTGCGCTGGAATGGAGAACAAGCAATGAACAGGAAAATAGGACAATGCAGCGTAGAAGTCTTTTCATGTGGAAATTTGAGCGGGAAAATTAGGCAGATGCCCCCATGTGTACAAGTATTATTGTACTAACCCACATAAACTAAGAAATCCTATCTGGAAACAGACAGGATCTAAACAATTTTCAAGTATTGTTGGTTTTACAATGAGCCCTGTTTGTCCTCTTCGGACTCAAATAGGGGCTCTTCAAAATCTTCATCAAAAAAGTCATCATCATCGTCGTCTTCACCAAATAGTTCGTCATAGGCCGCTACCTGCTCATCATTCAGTTCTTCTATCACATCATCCAGTTCCTCTGTTTTTTTTCTCCAGAAGGTACTTTCGGACTCATCATGATGCATGATCAAGAGGCAGTGTTCGGTTTCCATTAATGGTTCTACCATAACAATTTCTTCGCCTTCATTTTCCCTTACAAGGTAAAAATGATTGATTTCGAGGGTGCCGTACGTGGTCATAGTTTATAATTTTCATACAAGGTGTTCATTAAATGTGACTACAGTGTAAAAAGCTTGTGATGCAATTGTTATGGCTATTAAACTGAGGACCGTAGCCTCCAACAATGATTTGCTCCCTACCGCCCCAAAAAATTATATTTGCAAACGATAAGCTTGGAAACAGTAACTGCTCAAGCTTTATTTACCTTATTAACTATAAATACCCAACCATGCCTTCATTTGATATTGCCAGCAAAGTGGACCTGCAAACATTGGACAACGCCATCAATGTGGTGAAAAAGGAAATCACCAACCGTTTCGATTTCAAGAACAGCCATGTAGTCATTGAACTGAGCAAGAAAGACTATAAAGTTCTGCTGGAAGCGGACAGTGACATGAAACTGGACCAGATTACGGACGTGATCCTGAGCCGTGGCGTGAAACAGGGCATTGATGCCAGCGCCTTTGATTTCAGCAAGGAAAGCTATCCCAGCGGTAAAGTGGTGAAGAAGGAAGTATCCGTAAAAAATGGCCTCCAGCAGGAAGATGCCAAGAAAATAGTAAAAGCCATCAAGGACAGCGGATTAAAGGTACAAACTGCCATTATGGACAATATTATCCGTGTTACCGGAAAGAAACTGGATGATTTACAGGATGTTATTGCTTTGTGCCGGTCCAGCAACTTCGGTTTGCCACTGCAGTATGAGAACATGAAATCTTAGGAGGAAGAGGTTAGTGGGAAGCGGCAAGTAGGGCAGGGATTAGATTATTGTGGGGAATTTGGAATTTGAAATTTGAAATTTGGCATTTTCCGTTATCTTCGCCGCCCAAATTATTACATAATCGTCACGGCAAAATCCGTGCGGCCTTAAAACAAATAGAAATGAAACAAGGTATCCATCCAGAAAGTTACAGGGTTGTGGTGTTCAAGGACATGACAAACGGTGATGCTTTCTTAAGCAAATCAACTACCAACACCAAAGAAACCATTACTTGGGAAGACGGTAACGAGTACCCATTGGTTAAGTTGGATATTTCCAGCACTTCGCACCCGTTTTACACAGGTAAGAACATGTTGGTAGATACAGCCGGTAGAATTGACAAGTTCAAAAAACGTTACGCAAAGAAGGACTAATATTCTTTGTACCAATTTATATCCCATCCCTCTTTCAGGGATGGGATTTTTTATGCGTCATTGCGACGAAGGAAGCAATCCCGTTTACATTCTCGCAACGACAGGTTAACTTTACCAACTTTAAATTCCTAGAATGAAATTAGATATATTGGCCTTTGGCGTCCATCCAGATGATATAGAACTGGGCTGCTCCGGAACAATCCTGGCTGCCATAGCAGAAGGCAAGAAAGTGGGCATCATAGATTTGACCCAAGGCGAACTGGGCACAAGGGGAACTGCTGAAACAAGGAAGGTGGAGGCTGCCAATGCTGCCAAAGTACTGGGTGTTTCCATCCGTGAAAATTTGAAGATGGCCGATGGCTTCTTCCAGAACGATGAGCAGCACCAGCGTAAAGTGATTGAAGTGATACGGAAATACCGGCCGGACATTATCCTGTGCAATGCACCCGAAGACCGCCACCCCGACCATGGAAGAAGTGCCAAATTGGTTTCAGATGCATCGTTCCTTTCTGGACTGCGGAAGATCGTTACCAATGATGAGGGTAAAATGCAGGAATCATGGAAACCCAGTTATGTATTCCATTATATACAGGACAGGTTCATACAACCTTCTTTTGTGGTGGACATATCTGCACAGCATGACAGGAAGCTGGAAAGCATTTTATGCTATACCACCCAGTTCAACAGCCCGGACACCAATGAGCCACAAACCTATATTTCATCGCCACAGTTTTTGGAAACAGTGAAGGCCAGGGCCATGATGCTGGGCAAACGGATCGGTGTTATGTATGCAGAAGGGTTCATTTCCGAGAAAGTGCTGGGCATTAAAAGCTTTGATGCTTTTGTGCAGAACCCAACTTAGGGTTTTACCACAAAGGCACTAAGTTCACCAAGAAAGCGAAGCTTTCAACCTTTGTGTTCTTTGTGCCTTTGTGGGTTATTTTTTTTCTTCTTTGTAAATCTTTAATTGGTTGATATGCCTTACAAATTCTTCTCGGTAATCATCATTGCTTTCATTTTATATGGCTGTGTTACCAAGCCATACAGTGAAACCAATAAGGTCTATAAAAAGCAATCCAAAGAGTTTGCTTTAAGATTGAAAGAAGAACCGACTATTGATGCCAATGATTCCATCAAGGCACCCGATTTTTTTGTGGGCACCACCAACTTCAGTATGCGCAAGCCCAACTTCGTTATCATACACCATACCGCACAGAACAGTTGTGATACCACACTGCGCACGTTTACCTTACCGCGGACACAGGTAAGTGCGCATTATGTTATTTGCAGGGACGGCATCATCCACCACATGCTCAATGATTATATGCGGGCACACCATGCAGGTGCCGGCAAATGGGGCAGTGTAACGGACATGAACTCCTGCTCCATTGGCATTGAACTGGACAATAATGGTTTTGAACCGTTCAGCGAAGCACAGATCAACAGTTTGGTAAGCCTGCTGGGCAAGCTGAAGAAGGATTACAATATCCCCACCAGCAATTTTATTGGGCATGGCGATTTTGCACCCACCCGCAAAAACGATCCGAGTATCCTGTTCCCCTGGAAGAACCTTGCTGCCAAGGGCTTTGGCCAGTGGTACGATGATACAAGGGACACTGTTCCTGCCAACTTCAACCACTTGCAGGCACTGCGCATCATTGGTTATGATACCAAGGATACCACGGCTGCTATCCGTTCCTTCAAAAGGCATTTTATGCAGGACAGTTCAAGACGCATCAATGATGCCGATAAAGCAGTACTGAACAATTTAATCAAGAAATACTAGCCATGTCAGCAACCCTCATCACCAATATACAGTTACTTGTCAATACAAGAACGGAGAACGTTCTGCTCCGTGGTAGTGCATTGGCCGATCTGCCCTGCATCGAAGATGCTTACCTGATTGTGGAGCATGGAAAGATTGCAGCGTATGGGTTGATGGATGACCTGGTACATAACCATTTCACCATTACTGATGTCATAGATGCAGAGGGCCAGACTGTTTTGCCTGCTTGGTGCGATAGCCATACGCACCTTGTTTTTGCAGCCAGTAGGGAGGAGGAGTTTGTGTACAAGCTCAAGGGCATGAGCTATGCCGATATTGCAGCCAAGGGTGGTGGCATCCTGAATTCGGCCAACAAAATTGCAGCAGCAACGGAGGATGAACTGTACAACAGTGCATGGGCACGTTTGCATGAACTGGTCCAGCTTGGCACAGGGGCCATAGAAATAAAAAGTGGCTATGGCCTATCTGTTGAAGGTGAAATCAAACTGCTCCGTGTTATCAAACGGTTGAAGCAGCATTCACCCATTCCCATCAAGGCCACTTTTTTGGGGGCACACACTTATCCTTTGCAGTACAAGGAAAACCACCAAGGCTATATTGATTTGATCATCAACGGAATGCTGCCCATTATTGCGGAGGAGAAACTGGCCGATTATATAGATGTATTCTGCGAAGAGGGGTTCTTTTCCCCAGCAGAAACGGAAACCATCTGCAAAGCAGGAATGGCCATTGGACTGAAAACAAAACTGCATGTAAACCAGCTTAACTCCATTGGGGGCATAGAAAAAGGTATTGCCCTTAATGCTGTTTCCATGGACCATTTGGAAACAATGACCCAAGATGACATTCAATTAATGGGTGGTCAAAAAGCCTCCCTTTCAGGGGAGGTTTGGAGGGGTATTGGAACTCTTCTCCCCACTGCAGCTTTCTTTTTGCGTATGCTCTTCCAACCAGCAAGGCAATTGATTGATGCCCATTGTGCCATTGCCCTGGCCAGCGATTACAATCCCGGTTCATCGCCCAGTGGCAATATGAACTTGGTGGTAAGCATGGGCTGCATCCAAATGAAGATGCTGCCAGAAGAAGCCATCAATGCAGCCACCATCAATGGGGCCTATGCCATGGAATTGGAACAGGAAGTGGGCAGCATTATGGTGGGCAAAAGGGCCAACCTCATTTTTACCAAGCCCGTTCCATCATTGGCTTACCTGCCTTATGCTTTTGGTAGTAACCTGATTGATAAGGTGATGGTGAATGGGGTGTTTTTGAACGACTAATTTGGATGGATGCAATATGACAAGTACTGATGAAACAGAAAAAGATATTGAAAGGTGCTGATGCCGGTTGGCGTAAAAGTGACGCAGGATAAAAGCCTTGTAAACTTAGTGATGTGGTCCTGTTTCCCGATAAATTAAAGAAGCCAACAAGGTTGTTGCTAAGTTGAAATGGGATGGTTAAATATATTTGGGCTAACAAAAAAAGCCAATCAGCAAAAACTGATTGGCTTTTTTTAGCTGACTAATGCAAATGAATATCAAAGGAAAATCGTTATTTGTCAATCATATAGGCCCTATGCTTTTCCAAACTTGCAGCCTGTGATTTAAACGAAGGAACAAAAGTTACTAGGTCTTCAATCTTGCTAGTAAAGCAATTCAGAACAACAATTGTAACAGGGTATTTGTCTAGATTTTGTTGGAACATTAAGTTCTTGTCGATGGTCAACAATATGTCGAAATTATTCTCAGAGCAATACTTCATCAAACTGCCATTTTTGATTCCACTCAGCCCCAGTTCCCTAACTGTATGCACTCAAATTCTTGTAGGTGATTTTTTAGGCGTTTGGTGACACATTCGTCAAGCAAAATTTTCATTGAGTATGTTTGATGATGTTTCAATTAGTTTCTGCGACATTTCTAGCACACTAATTACTTGGCTTTTGCTTACACCTTCAAAATCTTCCAAAAAAACTTCAATGTTGTCTCCTGTTTCCAAATAATCAAACAGGTTTTTAATAGGTACCCTTGTGCCAAAGAACACCGGAGTGCCGCCTAAAATTTCTGGGTCAATATTTATTACTTGGTTAATCATTGATGTATGTTTATGTGTTCAAATTTAGATTGTTTTTTGGCGACCAGTGGTAGAATATAATTGGACTTTAGCTCACCGTACCCATCTAGCTTATAAGAATATTCGGCCTATGTTAGTGCTTCAAGCTTATCTAGTTCATGATTTCGGTGATAACTTGTAAGGATGGTAAATGGTGCTTTTACAATATAAACCATTATTTATTCGGTATCACCGCCACCAGTCCATGCTTTGCAAAAACAGCACTGAGTTTAACAAGGTCCGGTGGGCCGCCAGCATTTACCACTTCACCGGATTCCCTAAAAAAGTCCGGCCCAATTAAAGCCGGTGTAATGGTGGCCAAGGCCTTGGCCGGTTCATTTGTTTTGTTATAAAAAGCATGCACTGCACCCTTTGGAATAAAAATACTTTCACCAGCAGGCACATCTATATAGGCACCATCCAATAAAAAGTTGATACAGCCTTCAATAACATAGGCTGTTTCGTCAAAATCCTTGTGGTAATGGGTCAATGGCATGGCACCACCTACTGGCACCGTAAACTCAAACATGCATAGTTGGTTATTGGTGTCCTTACCTTCCAATAGGAATTGGACCTTGGTAGAACCTACTTGGATGATTTCCTGGGATTTGGGCATAAAATATTTTGGCTACAAAATACAATGAATCCTTGTTTGTTTCACAACTTGCATGGGCCCTAAGGTTGCTGCACCACCATTTTTTTCAATGCCTGTGCTGCTTCAAATTCCAGCAGGTCTATTTGCAGTTGCAATACGTTTTTGTTCGCCGCAACACTAGAACGGTTCAACTCCGTTCTGGGGCATGTTTTCAAGCCACTCATTTGAGTAGCTTTTTGTTTGGTCAACATTGGAACAATAAAATCTTCCCTTTTTTTATTTTACCTGTAACTAAGGTTGCGGCGAATAGCGCTCTTATTCGCCGCAATATTTGCGGTACAACTTGACAATGCAGCAAATAAGGGGTATATTCACCGCATATTATGCAGCAAATGAGATATATCCATCAATTAGACAACTGGCCGAACTTCCATTGGGAACAGGAACGGCTTATACAGCCGTTGGCTGACATACATAGGCGCCAGGGTAGGCTTATGGGCAGGATGGAGGCCTTGGGTTTCGCATTACGTTCTGAAGCCGTATTGGAGACGCTGACACTTGACGTGTTGAAGTCAAGTGAGATTGAGGGTGAGATACTGGATTCCGACCAAGTTCGCTCCTCCATCGCTAGGCGCTTGGGAATGGAGGTTGCAGGGCTTATACCTGCAGACCGCAATGTTGAGGGAGTTGTTGAAATGATGCTTGATGCAACGCAGAGTTTTGATAAGCCATTATCTACCGAACGGCTCTTTGGATGGCAAGCCGCCCTCTTCCCTACAGGAAGAAGCGGTATGTACAAAATAACGGTTGGCGCATGGCGTACCAGTGATAATGGCCCGATGCAGGTTGTCTCAGGCCCCATGGGGCGGGAACATGTACACTTTGAAGCACCAGAGGCGGAAGTACTTGCTTCGGAAATGGACAGGTTCCTTGAGTGGTTCAATGCCAAGTTGGATATTGACCCAATTGTAAAAGCAGCTATTGCCCATTTATGGTTTGTGACGATTCACCCGTTTGATGATGGCAATGGGCGTATTGCCAGGGCTGTTGCAGATATGCAGCTTGCCCGTGCTGACAACAGTCCTCAACGGTTCTATAGTATGTCCGCACAGATAAAGTTGGAGCGGAACAAGTACTATGACATGTTGGAGAATACCCAAAAAGGGACACTTGATGTTACTGCATGGCTTGAATGGTTCATCTCCTGTCTTGGCCATGCATTGGATGCAACAGAAGGGACATTGGCGGGGGTGATGCAAAAAGTCCTGTTCTGGGAGAAGTATACGGCCACGACACTGAATATGCGGCAACGCTCAATGCTGAACAAGTTATTGGATGGATTTGACGGCAAGCTTACCTCATCGAAGTGGGCCAAAATTGCCAAGTGTTCTTCCGATACCGCATTGCGTGACATACAAGACCTCATGGATAAAAATATTTTGGTGAAGGAAGAAGGTGGTGGCAGGAGTACTAGTTATATACTGAACCGTGCGTAGCCAGAAACTAAAACGTTTTCCTTGCGTGGCTTTCAAGGAACCTGTTAATTGATTCCCTATCGTACAATATTATTTTCTTTACAGGCTGTGAAAAGCGAACCTTCCCTTCATTACGAAGTTTTTGAAGGGTCGTTTTACTTTTTATGTTCAGCAATTTCATAGCTTCCTGTGCGGTAAGCCATTTTTCAGCCTTCAAAATTTGTTGTTCCTTAAAGTGGTTTATTACTTCTTCAAGGAGTGCCCAAAAGGCACGGTCTTCAAATATGATTACTTCCATAAGAAATTTCTTTTAGTAGTGTTTACAAGATTGGATTTCAACAGTGGAATGCGTTTAGTACTTCCTGTTCGCTTTCGGATATGTCCAACGAACGCACCAAATCCCGTTCCGATCCTTTGCTGCTTACCTGCTGTCCAGTTCTTTATCAACTTTCTTCTAGGGATTCAAAATGATATCCCTTTTCTTCCCATGGTGCGGGAGGCTATTGGCTAACTCAGGGTAATTTTCGTTTTAATTGATATCGGGATTCTTTTTCAAATCCTCAAATCCCAATTTTGAAATGCGGCCCGTTTTGTCGTAGGACTGAAAGTTTGGCAACCTTTGGCAGGACATGCTCTTGAAAATACCCTGCTTTGGTTTCTACCAAAGCCACTTGGCTGCGTGGCACGCCCAAATAAACGGTATACTATTTCTGGCTGATGCCAAATTGCTCACGTAAATCTTCCATCAAAAATGTTGTTTGAAACAATTTGTAAAAATATTTCCAAAATTGTTGCATGCCTGCAACAAAACACTTTGCAACAATATTTTTTGTTTCATACATAATTGTTGCAATAGTGCAACAAAATGTTTTTAAAATTTTGAATTGTTGCAAGCTTCATTGGAGCAAGGTGGTTTTGTTTTGGATATGTTGAACCGCAAATATTTCAATTGAAATCAATTCCACTTCCCTATTTTTAGAAGGCAGCATTAACCTTAAACAAACAACCAATGAAAAAAATAAATCAGCTATTTGCAGTAATCATGGTAATG
>JAHEZD010000125.1 GCA_023251255.1 Chitinophagaceae bacterium | reverse complement strand
TTTTACAATGGCGAAGAAGCAATTAATTATTTCAAGGAGCATATAAGCGAAACGGACAAACTGCCTAGTATCATCTTTTTGGATATTAAAATGCCTGTAATGGATGGATGGCAGTTTTTGGAGGAATTCCAGAAACTGAGCCCACAAATAGATAAGCCAATCAGTATTTATATGGTTAGCTCTTCAGTAGATGATTACGATATAAAAAAATCGAAAGAATACAGCCTCGTAACCGATTATATTATTAAACCCATCAATAAGGAACGATTTGAGCAGTTAATCAGTAGCCGAATAATCTAGCTCGCCCCCTATTCACATCTCATCAACAATTGCTTGTTGATAACCTCATGCAGTAAGAATTGTGTTGTGGAATACTAACATTTTACAGTACGTTTGTTGCCATCATTAAAATATCGAGAAATGAAGTTTATTGTTTCATCATCATCCCTTTTAAAGCACCTGCAACAAATTAGTGGTGTTATCAATGCTAATACGGTATTGCCTATTTTAGAAGATTTTCTGTTTGATATTCAGGATAAAAAACTAAGTGTTACTGCTACTGATTTGGAAACGGTAATGCGCGTGCAGATGGATATTGAGAGCAAGGTAAACGGGAAGGTTTGCATACCTGCAAAAATCTTGATGGACTCTTTGAAGAACATAGCCGATCAACCTTTGACCTTCAATATTGACAAAAATTTTGGTGTTGAGCTTACTAGCGATAATGGTAAGTATAAGGTGATGGGTGAGAATCCTGACAATTTCCCGAAAGAACCCACCGCAGATGATACCACCAGTTTTACCATGACAAGTGGCGCATTGGTTACTGCCATTAACAAAACATTGTTTGCTGTAAGCAATGATGATTTGAGGCCGGCTATGACGGGTGTGTTTTTTGAACTCGCTAAGGATGGGGTTCAATTTGTAGCAACAGATGCCCACCGCTTGGTGCGCTATAAAAGAACCGATGCAAAAGCAACCAAAGTGGATTCCTTTATTGTCCCAAAGAAGCCTTTGAATTTAGTTAAGAATGCGTTGCCTGATAATGATGACGAAATCAACATCAGCTACAATAGCAATCACTTGTTTGTGAGCCATGGCGATGTGCAAATGATTTGCCGTTTGATTGATGCACGTTTCCCGGATTACAAAGTGGTAATTCCGGCTGACAATCCTTATAGCTTGATTGTAAACAAGGCCGATTTCCAAAATGCTTTGCGCCGTGTAAGCGTGTTCAGTAACAAGAGTACCAACCAAGTGGCTTTGAGCATTACAGGCAGTGAACTCCAGATGGCTGCTCAGGATGTGGATTTTAGTTTCGAAGGTAATGAACGCATGAACTGCGAATACAATGGAGAGGATTTGCAAATTGCATTTAATGCCAAATTCCTGATTGAAATGTTAAGTGCTGCCGATACAGATGATGTAAGGGTGGAACTATCAACTTCAACCAAAGCTGGATTGATAAAACCAACAGAGCAAGGAGAAGGAGAAGAACTACTGATGTTGGTAATGCCTTTAATGCTGAATAATTAAGACCGTTTTTTAAGAATAGCAAGGCCCTTTCAATTTTGAAAGGGCTTTTGCCTTTTAACCCCTTTATTCCTCTGCCAGTATCTTTTTGTCATAATCCGCTTTGTCATAATTTTATTTTATGCCAACATAAATTATGACAAGGTGCTTTGATAACGTGACAGTTAGTTGATGGCAGGGCATTATTATGCTATTTCGATGGTAAAAAACAAAGCAATAACTCCAGAAAGATGGTTGTGGAAATACCATTGTAGCATCATACTATTCAGAAAGCTTACAGATAGGGGAAATGTTTTGCCTTGAATGACCCTAATTGCAGCCATCTATAGCTATAAATTACGTATAAATTACGAGAGCGGCCTATACTCATCTGCCTCCTTAATGACTAACTTGCTGCTTTCGACCTTTTTAGCCGTACATTCATTCTCTAAACGATTGCAGCCATGTTTGAAAAAATCATTCACCATTTTCAAACCCTTGAGCATAGGCCATTGGAAAGAATGGCTCTACTGGTAGGAGGGTTATTGGTTTTCTGGATTATTGAGGGCTCCCTTCCATTGTTGCAAATGCAGTACAAGAAAAATAAACTACGGCATGCTTCTGTTAATTTCAGTTTCACGATTATCCATTTGGTAATCCATACTTTTCTAGCCATATTGATTATTAAACTAAGTGATTGGTGCAGGCTTAATGATTTTGGACTGGTGTATTGGCTCCATGCAGATGTTATTGCTACCATTTTCATTTCATTCTTGGTACTGGATTTCTTTGGTGGCTGGCTGGTACATATAACGGAACATAAGGTAGCTTTTCTTTGGCGTTTCCATGTGGTGCATCATGCAGACAACAATGTGGATGTAACAACTGGCTTAAGGCACCATCCTATAGAGAGTGTAGTGAGGGGAATTTTCTTTTTCATGGGCATTGCTGTAAGTGGGGCACCTATGTATGCTGTAATGATTTTCCAAACAGCATTGGTACTGTTCACAGCATTTGAACATGCCAATATTAGTCTACCCAAAAAGGTTGATGCTGCTATTAGTTGGTTGTTCATCTCTCCCAATATGCACAAAGTCCACCATCATTGGAAGCAGCCATATACTGACAGTAATTATGGGGCAATCCTGAGTATTTGGGATAGGCTCCTAGGAACATTTATGCATCTTGACCATAAGAAAATACGTTATGGTCTGGATAGGTATTATCCCAACGAAAAAGATGAAGACTTCATGTTGTTGATGAAAAAACCTTTTGAGAAGATGGAATAAAAAAACACAGACTTTCATCTGCGTTTCAATCAATAATTATTATAAATCAGTTTCTACATACTTCGATAAATTCAGCATGAGAATAGCATTATTTATGCGCTGCCATTAAAGGCACTTTACTGTGGAATGCCAATGTTTTGGTATGGTTTGTAGTAAAAATACTTTCAAAAATGCCATGTTTCTTTGGCACTACAATTACTAGATCAACTCCTTTGTCTGCAACAAAAGTATCGACAGCTTCATTGAAATCGGGGTTGGTTACAAAATGGTATTCGGGATTGTAACCTTGGTACAGTTCATCCAGCTTATGTTTCTCGTTTGATGCAGCAGCTTCCTCAGGGTGTGCTGTAACATTCAATACCAGCAATTTTGCTTGGGTGGCATCAAGGAAACTTTTGATTGTTGAAACAGGATTCGTCTCTTCAATTTCCTTTAAGTCGCTTACCAATAGTACTTCTTCAATTTTCTTGTAATCAGCATTTGTTGGAACAATAATTACAGGAGTGTTGGCATGTTTGGCAACAGTTACAGAATGGCTTCCTACAACTGTTTCTTTTAATTTACTTCCGCCCGCGATACCCATTACCACAAGCTGGGCTCCTACAATGGAGGCAATTTCATTTACAGCAGATGTTAGGTCAGCATAGCTATGGTATGCTTCAATGGTTATATCGTTAGTTGCCTTTGAACGCAATGTTTCAATGAAAGTGTTAAGCTTGGCCAGACTCTCCTGCCTAAAAGGTTCCGTGGAGATTACCTGTCCATAATCCTGCATGGGTTCAGTTACATCTGCTGTCTCATAAGTATGATAAACCACAATCTTTTTTGTGCCCAATTGCTTGGCAAGTTCTAAGGCGTAAAATCCTGCATGGGTTGCTGTAGCCGAGAAATTTGAAGGAAGCAAAATGGTATCTATCATGACTTAATGTTTTAGTGTAAAGATATAAAATGAACGAAAAGGAAATGGATTTCGGTTAAAATTTGTCGGCTGATTTTTATTCGCTCATTACTGACGCTGCATATTTCAGCTTGAACAATACGGCAAGCCCCAATATATCAATATCCATTCGTTGGGTATGGCCTTGGGATACTTGCACCACATGCTCAAATGTTTTTTTAGCAAAACCGTTTTGCAAATGCGAAGCGGCTTTATGATGGAGCTCCGTAAGCATTCCATACCTAGTTAAATAGGAAAGGTGCTGCTGTTTAAAAAGGTCCGTAAGGTTTAACTTTTCAAGCAATTTTTTTTTCAAAAAATATTGATGCAGTTCATTGTTTGATTGAAGTTTGGAAGCATCAGCATTCAGCTCTTCCAATAAACTTGATGAAAAGGCCCTTACAACACTCTCATCACCAACAAGTTCATAATAGCTATGCAGGGCAGCCTGTTTAATGCGAATGTCTATCAACTTGAAGTTCCTTACTAGAATTTCCTTCAACCTCTCTTCAACTGGCAAATGGTAGATTAGAAACTGTTGGCTCAATTTTGTCCAACGCATTTGTTGGGGTATAGGTTCAAATATTGGGATGATAATTTCTTTCAATCCTGGTTCAAGAATATTATCCAACAGCTCTACCGCAAAAATCCTGCTTTCGGCCCCCCTGTCTTTTTCATTCAGTACCTGCTGGACAACATGGACGGTTTCTTTGCCATATAAAATTTTCAGGAGCTCCAGCAAGTGATTCTTGCAATCTGCTGAATGTTCTTCCAAAATGTCTGTAAGGGTTGTTTCGGTTAAATCAGCCATATCGGAGATAGCTGGTTCAGTCCACATGATTTCTGCTACATAATTATGGCAAAGCTCGGTGAAATAGAACCTTTCTGTGGGTTCAGGGGTATAATCGGCCCTATTTAATGCCGCAATGATTTCCATTCTAACAATGAAATCACCAGCTTCGTACAGTTCACTAATTAGATTGAATCTTTTCAATTTGCCAGTGGTTTCCAAATACCATATAATCAATAAGCGGCTGAAGAAATTATCATTTGAAAAATAGCATCTGGTTATTCTCCTTCCCGTCATCTCATCATCTGCTTCGGTTGCATTACCCAAAGAGGGATTGTAGGATACAATCAATTGCTGCAATTGCTTTTTCTGTAACAGTTCCACATCAACAAGGTCATTGTCAAAAATATTCCGCATGGAAGCGATTTCCTTTTCTGCCAATGTTTCTTTTTGCTGATCCAGCCAATTAGTGAATGCAGATTGGATGGTATGTTGTTGGGATGTTGTTGCTACTTTCTTGATAGTGTGCAAATACGCGTGAATCTTTTTCTTATATCCACTATACAGGCCAAAAACAAACGCTAACCACAATGAAGAAAACAGCAAGCAGATGTAGGACATAATATTGAAGAAACTATCTTGGTTATTACCTTTTTGAGCTTTGGAAACAAGCAACAAAATCATGCCAGATAAAACGATGGATAACTGGCTGATGGTACCTTCTATACTTGTTTGCAACTGAATCCTTTCCGACGGTTCAGTCACTTGGTATAATACTTTTGTAGATGGTGCATATACTCCTTTGCGTATGACCCGATCACTCCATTTTGCCATCAAGAAGAATACAATAACAAAAAACAAAACGTCATCAAAGACGAAATGCGAAATGACAGCAAGCAAAGAAAATATCAGTAATAAAAATGGCAATAAGAGCAAGGAGAATTTCATTCCCCTTGTACTGATAATGTTGGAAGAGAAAAATGAAAACAATAGCTCACCTGTTTTAATGATGCAGAAAAGCACAGCCACAATATCCGGTACTTTCATGCCCGACAAAGTTGAAAGGCTCCTTACTGAAACGAGGTAGGTATAATCTGTGAAGTAGATAGCCAATACAGAAAAGAATGTTACAACAGCTAACGATAAATAGAATTTCTCCTTCTTGAACAAGGCGATATTGAATTTCCTGACAGGGCCACTAATTTTATTTACAGCAAATTGGGCTTTATCCGCAAAATATATTTTCAATATTGGCAGGGCAGATAATAAAATAAAGATGCCCGATAGCAAGAACAAGTGTACAGCACTGCCCATCCATTTGGTAATGAAAGGAACCAATAGGTAGCCAATGATGGATGCAATGACTTCCCCAATCCCGATTAAGGCCAAGAGCCTTTTGCTCTGTGCCAAATTGAATAGCTGCAAACAGATGCCCGAGAAGCCCAACACAAATAAACTGGCAAATGGGAAGATAAAAATGAACCCTGCATAAGCAAGGTATAATGCAAACGGTGAATTTTCATTAAGCCTCAAATGGCCAGCATATAGGAACAGGCAAGTAATGGCAAACAATATAAGCACACTTACAAAACCGAAGATGCTACCGAATTTTTTCAGTACATATTTAAAGAAAGCAACCAGTATGAAGCCCGAAACGCCTGCTATGATATAGGCGTAAGGAATATCGGCAACGTTCGCTTTCTTGATGAAGAAGCTATTGGCTGCCACAAAATAAAACGAAGTGGAAAATCCCAGTAACAATGACTGAATGAAAAGCACAGCAACCATCTTACGTTCATTGGAACGTATATCTGCATAGCGTTGTATGGTTGATTTTAGCGACATGATTTATACAGTCAATATTAAGTAGTGGTAGTGTTCATTTTCACCCACAAGTTTCCACCCGAATTTTGTTGCTGATGTGAATGAACGAATATTTTCCTTTGAAATGGTTGTAAAGAAATATTGGTACCTACTCCTCAATAAATCCCTGAACTCATTCCTAATAATGGAAATTAAACCTGTTCCATGATAATCCAATTCAACTGCAGTTTGAATGCCAACTGCAACATTATCTGTTGATAATAATGTTCCATTGGCCTTCAATTTTTCAGCCTCTTCTTTGTGTACCTTCAAAAGGCCGGCATCGGAATGGTTTACCGAAAGCATGTAGCCAACCATTTGGTTATCATTATAAGCCACAATAACCTCGCTCCTCTCAATCAGCAGTTCAAAGAATTCCTTACTAAAGGCTGCACCCACAAAACCTTTTTGTGTGTCTCCATTCAGTACCGGCAATTGCCATTTGGTGTTCAATTCAACGAGGTTGTCAATATCAGTAAGTGTTGCTTCCCTAATATTGATAATAGTATCCTTACCTTGAACTGTGATGTGGTGATTCATGAATAATTTATTCGCTAATGATTCCACCAATATTGATGTTGTGGTGCTCCTTGTTGTAATGGCCTATTTCTATTCCCCCCATCTTGCCACTTTTATAATCATAAGGGCAAAGAATTTTGAATTCCTTATCACCAACGGCCTTTGTCAGTTCATACCATAAAGGCAATAAAGAGCAGTTGGCAGAACCGCATGATATGTCTTCATCAATGCCAAAATGTGGAGCAAAAATCCTCACTTCATAATCAATGTCTGCGATATCTGACAAGGCTGTAATGAAAAGGCCCCGGATATTATTGATGGCCAGTTTTGTGGCCAGTTTTTCAAAGTCTGGTTGTGCCATCCTTAATGCTTCGACATTGTTCAAAACAATAATCCTATCGTGTAGCATTTGGCATTCATAAAAGGCAACTACATCTACTGTTGATATGCCCAATAGTGGAACATAATCATCTGCTTCGTATACCTCTTTTTTCATTGGCATATAAGCTGGCATGGTAATCTGGGTAAATTCTTTTGTACCCAATACTTTAACATTGGTTGTTTCCAATGGTTGTTCCAGCCCCTCCCTTGTAAATACTACTTTCTCGAAACCATATTGTTCATAAACAAAATGCGAAGCAATCAAAGTGGCATGGCCGCACAAACCAAATTCAGTTCCCGAAGGGGTAAAAAACTGGATGGCAAAGTTGTTATCATGTTTATGCAGAACGAAAGCTGTCATAGGTGCTTTTTCACTAATGGCAATTTGCTTCATAGCCTCTTTGCTAGGAAATATTTCACTGCAAAAAACAATACTGGCAGGGTTGCCCAGAACTTCCTTTGTTTCAATGGTATCTGGATGGGTAAATACCCTTGCTTGAACAATTTGCACAACAGGTTGTGGTGATAGGTTAAAAGTTTGTGTCGTTTCCATTAGGTTGGTGCTCTCTATAGTTTAAAATTCGCAATTTAATTTAATGAAGAAGTTCCTTCCAGGTTGCAATAAGCTTGAAGGTGTGCTAATGCCATCTGCTGCACGGCCGGCAGGATTGAAATAATATTTGTTCAATAGGTTGTTGCAAACAAGCTGTATGGTTGCTCCTTTTATCACTTCATAACCAATGGTTGCATTGGCGATAGTATAAGCAGGAAAAGTTGTTTCTGGATTTGCTGGAACTGAAGTGCCTACCCCTGCATGTTTAATGCCAACATAATTGGCCCTTACATTAACATTTAACTTCTTGAAGAAAATATAATTGGCAATAAAATTCACATGGAAATTGGAAATATCTGCCACCAATAAATCAACATCTTCTTTGCCCGTATCGTCTGTTGTTTGCTTAGGGTCCGTATACGTGTAATTAGCTGTTAATGAAAGATTCTTTTTGGAATAGGTCACATTGCTTTGGATACCAAAAATCTTGAACCTGCCCAAATTCTGATTCTGTGAAGTGGTGGGGGTTAATGTTCTTACGCCAACCACATCATCAATTAGCGATTGGTAGAAATCAATATCAGCAGTAATGTATTTCCCGAACTTCCTGCTTGCAGAAAATTCATAATTCTTTATGGACTCGGTCTTCAGTGTTGGATTGGGTATCCTTCCACTGGCTACACCAAATTTGGTGAAGTTGGAAACGTTTTCGATACCACGACTGTAAATTGCTTTGAATACCCAATCATTCTTTGCAAAGTCAACCACAAAACGTGGACTGAATTCTGTTCCAAAACCACCATTATGCCTGATGGTATTTTTATCCATCCGCAAACCACCAGTAACACCAAAATATTTCAGGAAACGGTAATTGGCTTGAGCATATACACCAAGATCATTCAAATTATATTGATTGCCACCCAAGATGGTTCCTGTGTTGGCAGTACCATTTTCTTCTGGTGTCAAAATATTTGTAGTGTTTAAATAGTTGCCCTGCAACTGGCTACTGCGGTATTCAACACCACCAATAACATAAAGATTCTGGGTTGGTGTATAGAGCAGCTTCAATTCAGTCCTGAATTGCTTGTTGTTTTGGAAATAATAAACAGTATTGTAACCTGGCGTACTGTCTTTTACCAAGTCCTTAATGCCCAGGTTTGCCCTTGAATAATTATAGATACTGGCCACCCTTGTATCATTGTCAATGCCGTGGTTCCTGTAATTGGATAGGGAAGAAAATGATAATTGATTGGAAAGTTTCTTCTCGTATCTCACTGTAATGGAAGTACGTTCTGGTATCCAATATACATTGTTAATAGCCTGTCCCAGGTCTGTGTACAATGGCCCTGCACCCTCCTTCTTGAACATATACTGCATGTCAATGGAAAAGTCGCCAACATTTATTTTTCCTTTTAGTAAGGTTAATGTTGTAGGATTGGCAAATCCCACAGGCAAGCCGTTTACAGACTTTGTATATGCAGATTTATCCAATGCCCTTGCAGCATCAATACCTGCTTGGGTCAACACAATACTATCAGCAATTGTTCCTGTTTTATAAATGGTGTAATAAGGATGCGTTGCTGGTAAATTGTTTGTGGTAATATAAGCTTGAGCATTTGTTTTAACGCTCATGATGGTTTTATAGTTCACCGCATCGTACACGGATGGGTCGTAATCGAAGAATTTCTGTGAACTCATGTCATGCCTATCAGATTGGTAATGCCTAGCAGTGAGTATTGCCGAAAAATTGTTTTTTTTGAGGCCTACAGTTACATCTGCATAACGGCTATTGTAAGATCCATAACCAGCATTGGCATGAATACCAATTATCCTGCCCTGTTTGATGATATCTTCTGGTTCCTTGGTAATAACATTGATTACACCAACAAAAGCATTGGGTCCATACATAGTGGATGCAGGCCCATAAATAATTTCCACACGTTTGATGTTTGTAATGGGATATTGCCTTGAAATATCAGCAGTATTGGTCCATAAATCATTTTCTTCTACACCATCAATCAGGAGCAAGGTCTTTTCCATGGTGGTTGTCCGCAAGCCTCTTTGATAGGCATTGGCATAATTCACCCCATACAAAATGGAAATGTCAAACCCTGGCAGGTCTGCCAGCATTTCAATCAAATCAGTATATCCCCTTTGGGCAATTTCTTCTTTGGTAATTACATTAATTGTTGCCGGAGCTCTCCTGATATCTTCGGCCTTTTTTGATACTGATGATACAATACTGATGCGTTGCGATGAACGTACCTTCATCAGTTCGTACCTAAATCTGTCTGGGTCACGGGAATCTGCTGTGAAATCGTCTTTCAAAATCAATAACTGCTGAATACTTTCATCAGCATTATCTATTTTGTCTATTGCCAAATAAGACATTGACAACAACCTTAACGCCTGTACTTTTTCTTCATACGCAAAACCTTTTACCTGTTTTAAACAAGTATCCAATCTACTGATGCATTCGTTGAAACGCCCAATATTATATAAGTTTTCAGCTTCAGCTATAGTAGCTGGGCCACAATCCTGGGCTTCAATTGTTGATGTTGTTGCCAACATGAACAATAATGTTATGAATAAATATTGCTTCATTACACTGATGTTGGTTTTAAATTTGGCCAAAGCCAATTAATGTTTTTCATTGCTGTTGATTCATGCCTAGGCAATCCTAGGCAATGGAATGATTATTTTAAGGCTTTGTACAAAGCTTCCGTTGTTTTTTTCCAGCCAATGATTTTCTTGTCTTCGCTGCATGAATACAAGTGTTCACCATCATTGCTGTACCAAATAGCGTACACCCATTTGGTGTGCCCACCTTCATTCAAGGTAATAATGTCCTCTTCTGATTTTGATGTTAAAGATTGTCTCACATCAATCAGTTTTACTGTTTGGTCCGCACCAGCAGAAGCCAGTTGCAATGTGCCACTATTTAACTTGTTGAACTTGACATCGTTAACGCTTGATTTATGGATGGCAAGGACACTTGCAGTTGAATTGCTTTTATTTTCTTTCAACCAGATACTTCCATCATAAGTGCCAACAGCAATATAGTTTTCGTTTGTATCCACACTTAGGCTTACTGCTTTTGAAGGTAGGCTATAGGTTTGTGATGGATTATTTTTTATTAACTCATCATAGTTGGAGTAAATCCATAGTTTGTTTTCTCCTGCCAAATAAATTCTGCCACTCTTGCCCAAATGTAAAGCAGCTAGGTTGGCTCTTGTGATGCTTCCCTGCATGACAGAAGATGCATCCGTAACGAAGCGTTTTATTTCTTTATTGCTTAATACAATAAAGTGGGAATTGTCATTGACCACAACACTTTTAGCAATACCAGTAAAACTGAATTTCAGTGTTTGTTTAATGGCAGTTGTGTTGGTAATATCATAAACATAACCTGTTCCAACTGCCGTTGCAATAAATAATTTTGTACCATCAGGCGAAGTGGTCAATACACGTATGTCTTCCTTTAAGTTGATCGGAGGGGCAATAGGTTGCACTATGCCATTTTCTGCTTTGGCTACATATAGCATACCGGATTCATCGGAGGTGAAGACATTGTTGGTTCCAATCTTTCCAGTTATACATTTTACAGGGAACTTGTGGTAGGTAGCTTGATTCCTATTGTTGATGGAATTGGCCCAGTTCGTATTTAGAGCAGCGTAAACTTCACTGTTCTGTTCAGGGCCATTATTGTCTTTGTTTAATTTATAAGCTTCCTTGGCAAGCTGCTTGCTTTCTGCTTTGTTTCCTTCCCTGAATTTCAGCAAGGATTTGTTGGCCAAGATTCTTGCATCTGCTAATTTCTTTAAGGCAACGGAGATTTTTTCTTGCTTTTTTGCTTCATCGGCATTATCATCAGCTTTTTTCTTTTGCTCCCTTGCTTCCGCTTCCTGCCTTTTTGCTTCTGCTGCATTGGCATCGGCTTTCTCCTTTTCGGTTTTAGCTATGGTAGTTTGCTTCTTTGCCTCCTCTTCATTGGCTTCTGCTTTTTTCTTTTGTTCCTCTGCTACCTTGGCACTGGCAACAGCATTGTTTTTTTGCGTGGTAGCTTCATCTGCGTTTTTATCTGCTATGACTTTTTGTTTTTCGGCCTCTTCTGCATTTTGTTCGGCAATGCTTTTTTGTGCCAGCGCATTTTTCCTTTCCTTTTCCGCTTCCACAGTTTTGTTAATGGCAACTGTTTTTTGTTTGTTTGCCTGGTTTCGCTGGTCGAATGAGTAAATGGCCAAAACAAAGGCCAACAATGCAACGCAGGAAATAAAGATGGCAATGATCCTTGCCCTTCTTAACCTTTCCTTCTGCATCTTCTCTTTATGTTGAAGCTCCAGCTCGTTCTGTTGTTTGCAATGCCCCAAAAACAACATAGCCTTGTCAAAATAATTATTGTAACGGCTCGCCCAGGTAATGTTTGGATTAGCTTCCTCTTTCCATTTCCAAGCTAGCTGTAACTCAGGGTCACGCCAAAGCCCACCTTTGCCCAGTTCATATAAATTTGCAGCTTCACAAAGACGCAGATAAATTTCAGCGGATTGGTTCTCTTCTTCTACCCAGTTAATCAACCTTGCCCAGCAGCGCATCAAACTTTCGTGAGAAATATCAATGATGGTTTCTTCATTAATGGGGATGCTTGATGGGGGCATCAGAAAGCTTCTGCCTGGTTGCCTGAACACTTCTATCACTTCAATAATTTCAGCAGGCCCCGCATTGGCAAGTTTACATATTTCGGAGAGTTTTGTCGGTCTCCTGATCCCCCTAGAATCGCTTCCCCTATCGGTTAATGCTTTGAACAAGCTTTCACAGATTTCTTTTTTCCTATCAGTGTCCAGTTCGTTGTAAGCCTCTTCCGCATGTTGAGAAAGTGCCAAAGCCATGGTGCCTGTTTCTTCATATTCCTCAATATCAATGGCGGATTCTGGATTGTTCTTCACTTTCCAAACATCCCATGTGCGCATTAATGCATGTTGAAGAATAGGAAGCTGATCTGGATTGTCGCCAACGTCGTTTAATAGTTGATTTAATAACCGTGGTGTAATACTTGCACCACCAACAGCTACCGGGCCTGTAATGGCTTCACGCCTTTCTTCACGTGTCATCCTTGGAACAAGGTATTGGCCTTCATTTATTGCTTCCGGCAAGCCCCTGAACTCTGTACAATCCCCCAAGAAATCTGAACGCATGGTGAATACCACATAAATAGGAAATTCCTTCTGTTCAGATGCTTTCAATAATAAATTGATAAATGCTATCGAATCCCGTTTACCTTCCTTGGCATCCTTTTCCAATTTGCTGAAACGGAAAATCTCTTCAAACTGGTCAACGAGTATGAGGAGATTGTTTTTTGTATTAATGCCACTTTGTTTGTACACTTCCACTAAACCTGACTGCTTCTTCTTAATGTACTTTCATTAATGGAGGTATAAGTAAACTCGTCTTCTTCTGTTTCAAGGTTATCATACAATACATTTTTTGCAGCTAGAGCTTTGGCCATATTCCCA
>JAHEZD010000056.1 GCA_023251255.1 Chitinophagaceae bacterium | reverse complement strand
TCCATATCGTCGTTCGTCTCCAGCAGTTCCTTGATTTTTATCTGATGCTCGGCGCTTACGGTATGCAGTTCTTCATTCAATGACTGCAGCTCCTCATTGGTACTTTGCAGCTCCTCGTTGGTAGAAATCATTTCTTCATTGGTACTTTGCATCTCCTCGTTGGCGCTTTCCAGTTCCTCAATCACTGCTTGTAGGTTTTCGCGGGTATCCCTTAGCTCCTTTTCCAGTTCCTCCACCCTGTCCGGTGATGTAAGCGTATACGAAGTGTTTCTGACTTTGGCCTGTCCCAACCTTTCCAATGCATCTGCCTTTTCCAATACCACAAACAAAAAAGGTTGTGGATGGTCTGGATGGTGCATGTAAGGCTTGATGATAATATTTACATATTCATCTTCCTTTTTTTTACGGTGAACAGTTACCCTTTTCATCACCACTTTTTCATTGCTGGCTATTGCCTTGCGAACCCCTACGCCCAATGCCACAGCAAGGTCAGCATTCACCAATTTCAGCAAATTGAAATTGAAGTGCCCATCGGGAAATTGAAGAAAATCCTTGAAGCCGCCAACAGCCTGCTTCACATTGAATTCCCTGTCTATAAAAATGCCTGCAATGGAACGCTCTTCCACTAGTACATCCTTGAAAATATCCGATAAGCTGCCCGATATGTTCTTTGGTTTCTGAACAGGCATGGAATAGTTGTACATCTTGCTGTCCAAGAATGGCGACATAAAGCTATTCTTGTCCACAATGCTCGATTTGGAAATACACCTGTATATCTTCCACTTACGGTTTACTTCTTCCATCACCGGAGAAAGAATACTTAAGTTTTCACTTGTACCCAAGAACAAATAGGAATGCATGTTCATGGCAAAATGGAACTTCTGCAAAATTTTGTTCTGCAAAGCTGTAGTAAGGTAAATGAGCATGTTCCTACAGCATATTAAATCTAGCTTACTGAAGGGGGGATCTTTCAAAATATCGTGATTGGCAAACACTACCATCTTCCTAATAATGGGAGCAATGCGGTAGAAATTGCTTTCACGAATAAAGTATTGCTGCAAGAAACGGTTAGGTACATCCTTGGAAATACTTTCAGGATAGATGCCTTTTGAGGCAATATCCAAAGATTTCACGTCAATATCTGTAGCGAAAATCTTTATGGTCACATCTAATTTCTTGCTGCTGATGTAGTCATAAAATAGTATGGCCAAAGTATAAGCTTCTTCCCCACTACTGCAGGCCATGCTCCAAACCTTTACACTATCACCTTTCTTCTTTTCAGAAAAAATCATGGGGATGACCCTTGTACGCAACGTATCAAAAGCATCTTTGTCCCTGAAAAACTTGGTTACATTTATCAGGAACTCGCTAACCAATATTTTGGCTTCTTCTGGGTTGTCCTCCAAATACTTTTTATAGGACCCAATGGTATTAATAGATAGTTCGCCCATCCTTTTTGCCAACCTGCGAAGAAGCGTGGGCCTTTTATAAAAATTGAAATCGGTACCAGTTATTTGTTTTAAATATTGTAGAAGGTCGCGTAGTAAAACTTCTTCTTTCTGGTCAAATTTGTGGAAATTTTTCAACAAGGAAGTCTCTTTGCTATACTCCAATAATTCTTCAGCAATCATTTCAGGAGGAAGCACCAAATCAGGGGATCCGTTTTCAATGGCACTGTTCGGCATGCCGTCAAAAGCAGCAGTCACAGGGTCCTGAACAATAACCAAGCCCCCGTTTTTTTTAATGGCCTGTATGCCTTTAGTCCCATCTGTGCCTGTTCCGGATAGTATAACGCCTATCGCATTCTTCTTTTTATAAGTAGCCAATGATTCAAAAAAAATATCGATGGCGTGGTTAGGCTGATGGTTACTTACCTTGGCCACCAAGTATAACTTCCCGTTTTTGATAGTGATAAAATCCTTGCTGGGAATGACATATATACAATTGGGCCTTACCGTCATGCCTTCTGTAGCTTCAAACACTTGCATCAATGTATGCTTGGCCAAAAGCTCACTCATGAGGCTTTTATGATTGGGCGATAAGTGCTGTACTACCACAAAGGAGCAGCCTGTGCCTGCTGGCATATTATCAAACAGTTCATGCACTGCCTCCATGCCACCTGCTGATGCACCTACGCCTACAATACAATGGTCTGGGTTCTTTTTTTCTTCCATCCTTTTCAAATTGTTATTGTCTGCATTGCAATTTGTTTGCCTTAAATTTGCCCGCCTAAATAAATTTGCCCTTGCAAATACCATTACAGATTTTATTGGTTGAAGATGACCCGGATGATGTGGAATTATTACAGTCGGCCTTTAGTGAGTGCCATGTTGCTGCGAGTTTCCATGTAATTATGCAAGGGGACAAAGTACTTCCTTGGCTGGCTGCCCAAGAAGCGTTGCCGAATATTATGGTGCTTGATCTTAATCTCCCTAAAATACATGGCAAGCAAATACTCAAAAGTATTTATAGTGAAGCCACTTATAAAAACCTGCCTGTAGTTATATTAACAACATCTTCTGCGCAGCATGACAAAGACTATTGCCTTGCAGAAGGTGCTGTCGATTACTTGATAAAGCCAATAACCTTAGAGGGTTACCATATTGTGGTAAACAATATCATCAAACACTCCATTTAATAGCAGAGAAGTTTTTACGGATTCCTCCAAACATTGAGCCGTTTAATATACTACTACTGGAGAAACTACTCTAGTGATGGGATTCAATAATCTAATTATGACGGAAAATTAAATGATGTCGCAGCCAAAAATGTACACAGGAAACAAGTAAATTGAATATAAGAGCCGCTACGTACATAATTATTTCCCCACAGATTCCTTTACAAGTTGGCCGCTCTGTAAATTGCAGCCATGATTGATTATTTAAGTGGACTGAACGGACCGCAGCGTGAAGCAGCTACCCATATTAACGGGCCAATAATGATTATTGCTGGAGCGGGAAGCGGCAAAACAAAAGTGCTCACCACACGCATTGCCCATTTAATGGCAAATGGCGTGGATGCGTTTAATATACTGGCATTAACGTTTACCAATAAGGCTGCCGCCGAAATGAAGGAACGTATCGAGAAGATTCTGGGCAACAATGAAGCAAGGAACCTCTACATTGGCACCTTCCATAGCGTTTTCGCCAGGATACTCAGGGCAGAGGCCCACAAAATTGGCTATCCCAACAATTTCACCATCTACGACACAGACGATAGTCGCAGTGTCCTGAAAACCGTAATCAATGAACTCAACCTTGATGACAAGCATTACAAACCAAGCGTTGTCCATAACAGGATTTCAGGAGCAAAAAATGGACTGGTAGGACCAGCAGAATATGCAACTGATTACTATATACAGCAGGAAGACATGAGGGCCAACCGCCCCGCCATTGCACAGGTATATGCAGCCTATGCAGCCCGTTGCTTTAAAAATGGAGCAATGGATTTTGATGACCTGTTGTTCAAGATGTACGAACTTCTCAAGAACAACAACGACACCCTGCACAAGTACCAGCATAAGTTCAAATACGTGCTGATTGACGAGTACCAGGATACAAACGCCGTGCAGTACCAGATAACAAAACTTCTGGCCGCAGTGCATGAAAACATCTGTGTGGTAGGCGACGATGCACAAAGCATCTACTCTTTCCGTGGTGCCACTATAGAAAATATCCTCCAGTTCCAGAAAGATTATGATGATGTAAAAGTGGTGAAGCTGGAACAGAATTACCGTAGCACCAAAAATATCATTAGCATAGCCAATGAAGTTATTGGTAACAACAAAGGGCAGATTCCCAAAAACCTTTGGACCGACAATGAAGAAGGCGAAAAGATCAAGTTGGTACGCACAATGACCGATAATGAGGAAGGCAAGTTTACCGCTGACACCATACAGGAACAGAAGCTCCGCAACCATTATTACAACAGCGAATTTGCCATTCTCTACAGGACCAATGCACAAAGCCGGGCCTATGAAGAGAGCCTGAGAAGGCAGGGAATTGCTTATAGGATATATGGGGGCGTAAGTTTTTACCAACGGAAGGAAATAAAGGACCTACTTGCCTACCTGCGGGTAATCGTCAACACAAGGGACGAAGAAGCCGTAAAGCGCATCATCAATTATCCCGTACGTGGCATTGGAAAAACAACCATCGAAAAATTGGTCATCATAGCCAATGAGCAGAACATATCCATGTACGATGTGGTGCTTAATGCAGCCCAACATGGTTTTAAGGCCGGAACATTGGAAGCCTTACAAGGCTTCACTACCATGATACGCTATTTCCAGAGCATGCTGGACAAGAACAATGCCTATGACGTAGCGGTCAATGTAGGAAAGCATACCAATATCGTCAAGGAGCTGTTCAATGATAAAACCACAGAAGGGCTTGCTAGGTATGAAAACATACAGGAACTCTTGAACTCCATTAAGGAATGGGTAGAAAGCCCCAGTAATGAAGATGGTGAGGTAGGCAATAAGAGCTTGGGCGCTTACTTGCAGCAGATTACCTTGCTCACAGATGCAGATGATGATAAGGCAAATAGCGACGTGGTAAAACTTATGACCATTCACGCAGCCAAAGGCTTGGAATTTAGCTGCGTGTTTGTGGCAGGTGTGGAAGAAACACTCTTTCCCAATGCCATGGCCATTAACACAAGGGAAGAATTGGAAGAAGAACGTCGTTTGTTTTATGTGGCCATAACAAGGGCCAAGCAGCGGCTATGGCTTACCTATGCCAATGCACGCTACCGCTTTGGTCAGCTTGTGCAGAATGAACCCAGCCGTTTCTTGGCAGAGCTGCCCGATGAATACCTGGATAAATCTTACGCAGGCGGTGGCGCAAAAAATCAGGGGCTTAACAACATGGGTTCAGCATTCCAGCGAATGAACCGTGGCGGAGGCTTTGGTGATTACAACGATATTGAACAAGCAGAAAGGAAATACGGGGCACCACCAACCAAAAAAGAAAGCAGGCCAGCATTTATTGTTGCACCCCCCGTTCAAAAAGTGGTGCAGCACATACCCAGCAGCGATTTTGTTGCAAGCGACACAACAAACTTGCAGGAAGGCCAAAGAGTGGAGCACCAGAAATTCGGTTTTGGAACAGTGGCGAAGATGGAAGGCTCTGCACATAATC
The DNA here is from genome assembly GCA_023251255.1 of Chitinophagaceae bacterium. Classification (GTDB taxonomy): domain Bacteria; phylum Bacteroidota; class Bacteroidia; order Chitinophagales; family Chitinophagaceae; genus UBA1930. The sequence goes on along the minus strand of JAHEZD010000056.1, from coordinate 34,254 downwards.
CGGTAGCTACCATCAACTTTGAGAACAATGGCGAAAAGAAGATCATGCTCAACTATGCCAAACTAAGAATAGTGGAAATGTAAAGTATCAATAAATAATAAAAAAGCCCTAATGGATTTCCATTGGGGCTTTTTGCTGCTACGGGAACGAGCCCCCAAATCATAACTAACAATACTCAGGGAACTCCCTCCTAGAACTATCCGATGCAATGAAAGAAACAATCCAGCTTCCAAAGGTTGGCAAAAGAGACTTCCTTCTTTATGGTAACAAATGGAATGATGCAAGAAGGTTATCGAAGATGGATGTAAGGTAGCCCACGGGAGCATAGGCAGATTACGGGATGGACAACGAAGGATACAATGAAAAAGTAATTGAATCAAAATTGTATCAGAAACCCATGATCAATGCTGCACCAATTTCAGGACCGGTAACGTATATACCCTTTGTCATACAAAGGTAATCTCTATAAAAATAATTTTTTCTGGCACAGCAATTGAAAAATGGCTTTTGGAAATGTATTGTTCAATTTAAAAAACCAACAATTATGAAAAAGCTAATGAAAATGTCTGTCCTTGCAGTTACTGTATTCATATTCGGGAATGCAAATGCGCAATTGGGCGTAAATTTAAACAGCACGACAAAAGCCACCAGTAACACCACAGTAAATGCAGCAAAAGCTACCACGGCGGCCACAAAAGCAGTGAATAAAACAACAACTGCAACTACGGGAGCCGTTAAGGCCACAACAAGTGCCACAAAAGCAACCACTACATCAACTGCAGCTACTGCAAAGAACGTGGCCAGCAATACCGATGTTAATGCAAATGTTGCAACTGATGTAAATGCAAGTACAGGAGCCACTGCAAGTAATGGATCAACAACTACCACAAACAGCACAGGAGCTACTGCTGATGTAAATGCAAATGCAACAGTGCCCACAAAAGAAGTAAAGGACGCAGCAGTTACAACAACAAGCACCGTAAAGAAAAAGGCAACAACAACATCAAGTGCGGCTAAGCAAAAAGTGAAGAAGGCAACCGAAAAAGTTAAAGGTACCAAGCCATCTGTTAGCGCACAAGGCCAAGTAGATGCCACAGGAAATGTATCTGCTCAGAAAAATTAAGCATAAGCAGAAATATGGAATAGGGGAAGTATGCTCAATTAGATATGATTAGCATACTTCTCTCTATTACGCTTACAACCCAAAACTATGGTTATGGATACCCGTAAAACTCGCAACTTCTTTTTAGTGGCAATTCTTCTTCCAATGATTGTTTTTTGCCAAGAAGATAGCACCAAAAAAAATGTATTTGCTGCAAGTGTGAATTACCAGACCAAGCTGCATTATTTCGGTAGGGTAGACAGTCTTCAGAGCAGTGGTTTATTTCCGACCCTAAGTGTGGAGCTCAAGAACGGATTATATGCAACAGGTAATTTTATTTTCATCCAGAACAGTGCCCAATCAACAACCTACACAGGAACAACAATAGAAGCTGGTTATCGTTTCCCCGATGCCAAGCATTTTACAGGCAACATTTTCTACACACAGTTTTTGTACAAGGACAAAAGTGAACTCGTACAATCTGCACTTAAGTCGCAAGCAGGCTTCAATGCAGCGTACACAAATAAGTTTGTGAACATAAATGCTGGGGCCGATTTGAAGTTCAGCGATAAAGTAGACATTGGTGCCACAGCAGGCTTTGACCATTTGTTCATTGTTAAACTGGGAAACAAGAAAGCACTGGCTTTTAATCCTTCAGCTTACCTGTATGCTGGTACCCAACAATTTTCAAATACCTATCGCAAGAATACGTCCGGTTTGCTTGGCCTCCCCTCAACAGGTCAAACTGTTACTGAAGAGGTAACAGCTTTCAATGTTTTGGCCTATGAATTTTCATCCCCCATTGTTTTTGTGGCAGGAAAGTTCAATGCCTCGGTTACTCCTTCCTATGTAATTCCACAACAGCTCATCCAAGGCGAAAATGGCAAGCAACTTTTTTATGTTTCAATGGGAATAGGGGTAAGACTGTAAGCACTTCGTAACATTGTAGTGGTACTCTTTCTTTCACTATATCTGCCACATAAATATGTGGTGGCATTTGCCAGTTACCAAAAGAATGAACCGTTTATACCCTTCAACTATGTAAGCAATCAACAATGGCCCACCTTGCAGGAAATATATTGCACCATGAAATATTTCTTCCCTGGTTTATTAATGGCCTTTGTACTGGTACAGTGTACGCCTGCTAAGATGGCGCTCAATGAAAACGACTGGTTGCACAAGGAAGAGTACCAAGTAAACAACCGCCGGAAAATCTTTGCAAAGGAAACCATGGCCTTTGGCGAATACCAGACTATTTCAGTAAAACGCTCATGGACAAAAGGCTACGAATCCAGGTATGGATGGAGCATTGGCAATCCAACCGATTACAATTATCAGAACGTGCTTTCCTGGGTTGAGACCAAAAAGAAGCAGACATTGAAGTTTGCCATGGCAGATGCAAAAGGGGATTCCTCAGAAGTGTTCTGCCTCACCAAGGCCAGTTCCGATTACCTACAGATTGGCAAGAATGAAAATAATATTGTAAACATTGCAACAGAACTCTTCCTGCACAATTCCACCAGCAGCAACACTTTCTATATCAGGCTGTACACCAATAAGTACAGCAAGCCTTGGGAACTATTGTTTGATAATGAAGCATGGGCGGGAAAGCCCCAAAAATACATAGGTATTGTTGCCATGAACAAGGATAATTATTACACATTGAAGCCAATAACACAGATGCAGGGAAAGGATGGTAAAGCTGCGAACATTTTGTTCGGTGCCGTTGGCCTGGAAATAAGGAACAAGCAGGACAAGCCAGTAGCAGCAGTCAGTATGTTGGACAAAGGCGTAGTATACTTGAGTGATTTACCCGCAGAAGAAAGGTTCCTACTTGCAAACATCTGTGCAGCGCTATTGATGCAGGATCAGATTGGATAAGTAAATCCCTTATTGTTTATAAGAAAAAAATTAAGGACAGTATTATAACACAGGATAACAGTTAAAATTCTCATAGGCAGTTTAGTTTAGGTTCGGGCAGTGTTTCTACACAGCCCTTTTTTATGCAATTAACCAGGCACCACATAAACATGTGGTTTGGGGGTAATTCTTTTTTTGCTGTTTGCAAAAAGCTAGATTTGTAGGTATACATGAGGCCTGTACTTTTTATATCCACCTTGTTGTTGCTTTCAATGCAGGCAGCCTTGGCGCAGCAGGCATTTATACATATCAGCACACAGGATGGTATGGGCCTATCCAGCAATACTATCAATACTATTTACCAGGACAAGAAAGGATTTATTTGGGTAGGCACATCAAACGGTCTTCAACGTTTTGATGGCAGCAAGTTTGTGCAGTTCAGCACGGGCCTTGAGGCCATACCTTATTCGAGTTTGACCCAGATTATCCAATTGGATAGTAATTGTTTGTTCCTCAGTTTTCCCACCATTAAGGAATTCGGCATTTTCAATACCTCTAAATCCACCTACAAGAAAGTGGGACTGAAGACCTCCATGGAGCTACGCCCTAGAACCGACCCTTTTATTTGGAAGGCCAGTGACGGGGAGCTTTATTTGGACCTGCACAGGTATGGTGTTTTGCATTACAGCAAAAAAGAGAATGCGTTTATAGAGGACAACCCTTTCCCTTTTCCAAAGGGATGGGGCCAGGGTCTATATGCTACCACGTTTGAAGATGTTGTAAAGAAACAATATTGGTTCAGTGGTGACAGTGGCATCTGTATTTACAACAAACCAACCCATGAAGTCTGGACCAGGAACTATAACCCCCAGCATATAGCCATACTCAATAACAGCAAAGTGCAGGATAAAATAACTGAATTATATATAGATAAAAAAAGGAGGATTTGGGTTTGCGGTTGGCCCGGAATAGGCGGACAGGTAAGGTATTGTTTGGACAGCAATGGTAACTACCTGAACAAGGATACCATTGGCCTCAATACCGGCCCGGTGGGCTATTCAGAGTACCGCCGTTTTTATGAGACACGAAAAGCCGATTTTTGGATTTCGGGCCTAGGGGTTCTATACAAATATGACAAGAAGGATCAAAGGTTCAATTACATAAAAAGCAATTTGAGCATTGATAACATAGGTATTAACTATGACTATGTGTTTCAGGTAATGGAGGATAACGATGGTGCTATTTGGTTGGCAACAGACAGGGGCCTCTATTTTACCTCTGTGGCCAGCAGTTCGTATGCAGTCATCAATATCCTCTTCGATAATTCGAAATCTACCACATCCATTACCGATATTTTGGAAATGCCCAATGGGAATTTCTGGTTCACATCCTGGGGCCAAGGTGTGAAATCGCTAGATAAGAACTTCAATACTGTCGCCAATCATGTATACGACCAGAAGCCCAAAAAGAAGGATTCGGTAGCATTTCTGGAAGGGGTTTCTAAAATGACGTGGTGCATGCAGCGGCAATCATCCACAGGCAGCATTTTCATCGGGTGCAATTTTGGCGTCCTGCTTGTTCATAACCCAACAAAAAATACAACTGAATATTTAAGGCCGGCCATTTTCAACAATAGCACTATACGGTATATTACAGAAGACAAGCAAGGCCAACTTTGGTTTGGCACACAGGGGGGAAGACTAATCAAGTACAGCAATAACCAGTTTACCTTGGTGCAGGAAATAGGCAGCATTATTTATAAAGTATTTATAGATAATCAAGGATGGCTTTGGCTGGCCACACACGAAAAAGGTTTTTTTGCCATTGACCAGAATACGGGTAAAGTACTGCAGCATTATACTGCAGGAAAAGAAAGGAACAATCTTTATACAAATACGGCATTCGACATAGAACAGTTGAACGATAGTATTATTGTTGTAGGAGCTGGTGCTTTGAACTTTGTCAATAAAAAAAGACAGACCATTCGTTTGCTGAAATATGAAGACGGATTACCCAGCAATACTGTAGAACGTTTGCGTGTTGACAAGAAGGGTTTTCTTTGGATAATAACCGCCAATGGATTAAGTAGGTACAACCCGCTAACAAATGCTATTACCTTTTATGGCAGCAAAGATGGCATCATCTCGGCCGAGCAGGCAAAGTCTGCTGATTACGTAAGTAGTCAGGGCCTATTAATGTTTGCAGGTAGCAATGCACTAGTAGTTTTCCATCCGTCCATTTTTGCCAATACGCAGCTCCCCCCAAATGTTACGATTACAGATTTTAAATTGTTCAATACCTATCTTCCTGTCGATTCTTTGTTAGGAAGCGGAGCGGTCAAACTAAGGAATGACCAGAATTCCTTCAGCCTTTACTATGCAGCACTGAGTTTTATGCAGCATGATAAGCTTAGTTATTATTACAAAATGGAAGGTATTGATAAAGACTGGATAAAAGCCGATAAGTCATTGTACATTAATTATTCCCTATTGCCGCCAGGCAAGTACACTTTCAAGATTTATGCTGAGAACATTGAAGGGATGAGGTCCCAGAACATAACCGAGATAATTGTTCATATCAAACCCCCGTTTTGGCGGACCTATTGGTTCCTGAGTGTATTGCTGCTCTTGACTGCGCTGGCTATCTATAGTGTGTATACCATGAAAGTAAATAAGCTTTTGGCTGTGGAGAAAATAAGGACACGCGTGGCTAGGGACCTGCACGACGATATGGGCAGTACATTGAGTACCATCAATATCTTGACCGCCATGGCAAAGAACAAGATGAGTACAGATGCTGTAAGAACTGCTGAATACCTAGGTAAAATTGGAGACAATAGCCAGAGGATGATGGAAGCAATGGATGATATTGTTTGGAGCATCAAACCAAGCAACGACAGCATGCAGAAAGTCACAGCCCGTATGAGGGAGTTTGCCACCAATGTGCTGGAAGCAAAAGACATGGATATCAAGTTCAACATTGCAGAGGACGTATTGGATATAAAATTGAACATGGAGGCAAGGAGGGACTTTTTCCTGGTGTTCAAAGAAGCGGTGAACAATGCTGCTAAATATTCAAAAGCGGAAACGGTATGGATTGATATAAGTGTTCAGAATAGGAAATTGATCCTTTGCGTAAAGGATAATGGCGTTGGTTTTACAGCAGACAATGCAGATAATGGCAATGGGATAGGCAATATGAAAAAACGGGCTGATGGTATTAATGGAAGGCTGGATATACATTCCAAAGAAGGGGAAGGCACAAAAATTAGGTTATCGGTTCCACTGGGATAAAAGATAGCTATGAAACTAATCAACAATAAAACATGACCCGTTTTATCAGCCAGAAACTGAGGTTCTATTCCTTTGTGTGTATAGCATTGCTATTGTTTGTGCATGGCTATAACCTTAATGAGACCTATCTTCAAAAAGACAGTTTGGTCAATGAACCTCTTACATTCACCACCTTCATTGAATATTTCTTGGCTAATGGTGTACTGCGTTTCAGGCTTCCATTGCTGTTCATTATTTCGGGTTACATATTTGCGTTACAGGACCAACGGCCCTATGCAGAAAGGATAAAAAAAAGGTTGGTGACGCTTATCATCCCTTTTCTGATATGGAGTGCGGTTGGGCTTGCAATCACTTATTTGTTCCAACAGTTTCCTGTAACAGCAAAGGCAGTCAAAGATGCGCAACTCGATCAATTGGGAGATAACAGGCCCTATAATGAAATTGGTTGGGGTGGCATTCTGTTAAGGTGGATAGTCGTTCCGATTTCCTACCAGTTATGGTTCATCAAAAGCCTGTTCTTCTATAACCTTCTTTATCCAGTACTGAAGTGGATGGTGTTGAAGTATCCACGAATATGGTTTTCCATCGTCTCTTTTTTATGGATAATAGGCTTTGGCATCTATCTTATTGAAGGCATGGGGCTGCTGTTTTTTTCATTGGGTATCTGGTTGTGCAAAAACAATTATCCCTTGGATAGGAAGCCACAATGGTTCAGCAGCTACGTAAGCTGGCTTTTCTTCATTGGATTAAGCGTTATAAAGACATTCCTTGCTTTTGAATTGGAAAATGATGGCAGTAACTGGCACTCCTGGATATTTATTTTACTGTATGCAGGCTCTGTTATAGCAGGTGTTATGGCTATTTGGTTCAGTACGGACAGATTGGTGAAATGGTGCATGGGCCGGAAATGGTTTATATGGATGGCGGCATTTGCTTTTGTGATTTACGGTATGCATGTACCCCTGCTCCCCTATGCAATCAGGCTTTCTTGTAGGTACTTTTATAACGTACCCAATTACAGGCTCGTAGCGTATATAATGGTTCCATTAATGGTTATGTTTTTTTGCATGGCTTTTGGAGCCCTCCTCAGGGCCTTGCTGCCTAAAGTATACAAGTTGGCAACAGGGGGAAGGGGCTTTTAAAGCAATAGGTATTTCATGTTGAATGAAATTGGCGTACATGATTATGTGGTTGCCTGCAATAAGGCAAACGGTTAATTTTAACATTTAAATAAAAATCCGATGATAAAAGTAATCCTGTATGAAGACAACCCGCAATTAAGGGAGGGCCTTACGATGTTAATAGGGGGAAGTGATGGCTTTGATGTAATGGCATCTTTCAAGAACTGCGAAAATGTGGTGCAGGAAATAGAAGCCTTTCGCCCTGACGTTGTGTTGATGGATATTGACATGCCTATTGTAAATGGCATTGAAGGCCTGAAGAGGGTCCGCGAAGTAAACAGTGAGGTAAAGATTTTGATGCTCACTGTTTTTGATGACAATAAGAATGTTTTTCAAGCTATCAGTAATGGGGCAAATGGTTATATTTTAAAGAAGACACCTCCCAATAAACTGTTGGAATACATTACTGAAGCCAATACTGGTGGTGCGCCCATGACCGCATCCATTGCCACGCAAGTGCTGAAAATGTTCTCGTCCATGAACAATGAAAAAGGCGAGGACTATAATCTGTCCGATAGGGAAAAGCAGGTACTTCAACTGTTGGTAGACGGTTACAGTTATAAGATGATTGCCTCCGATATGTTTATCGCTATTGATACGGTCAGGAGCCATATCAAGAAGATATATGAAAAGCTCCATGTAAACAGCAAGAGCGAAGCCGTTGCTAAAGCCTTTAAGGATAGGATTATATAGAAGCGGCTCATTATGCTATGTTTGATGGACCTCCAACCCCGTACAGCCATACTTGTCGTGGAGCCTCGAAAGCGATAATTAACAATACGATTTTCAATACTATAACGAAGAAGAAAGCCATGCGAACTGCATGGCTTTCTTTTATCCGTGAAATAATCCTTCCATCACAGTTACATATTTGTGTGGTTGTGCGGCCCTTTACGCAAGGAGATATTTGCTCATCATTAAAAAGCAAAAATCAATTCTATCATGCGTAAAACGTTTATTGTCATTGCTGCTTTTGCAACAGCAGGTAGCTTAATCATATCTTCTTGCAATAGTAACAGGCAAAACAGTGCCAATGCTGCCATTATGGATAGTGCCTCATTGGTTAAGAGAGGAGCCTATTTAGTAACCATCATGGGTTGCGACGACTGCCATTCACCCAAGAGGATGGGGCCGAATGGTCCGGAAATTATTCCGGAACTGCGTTTATCTGGCTTCCAGCACGACGGCAAACAACCTCCTATTGACACAAATCAAGTAAGGAATGGATGGGCAATGCTTAGTCCGGATCTAACTTCTGCCGTTGGTCCTTGGGGAGCATCCTTTGCAGGTAACATCACCAGTGATAACTCAGGGATAGGCACTTGGAGCGAGGAACAGTTCACTACAGCCCTGCGCAAGGGCAAACTGAAGGGAATGGAAAACGGAAGGGGCCTATTGCCCCCAATGCCCTGGTTCAACTACAAGAATCTCGAAGACAATGATATTAAAGCCATTTACGCTTTCCTGAAAACCACCAAGCCTGTAAACAATGTGGTACCTGCTCCCAAAGCATTTGCAGACTTGAAATAACAAATGACACCAAGATACTTTCCCCATAAAAAATCACACACGGGAAAGTTGGAAGCCAGGCAACTGTCTGGCTTCTTCTTCACAATAAAACAAACAATACAAATGAAAAATGCAAATCAAATGATGGTAACCGTATTAAGTTTAGTACTGCTTACTTGTATGTCCTGCAAAAAAAGCACAACGGACCAGACACCTGTAAATAACACAGCTAGCAATATTAGCAAGATTGAACACTCCACTGATTATTCGGAAATATCCTATAATACAGATGGAACGGTAAAAAGCATTTCTACTAAATTGAGTAGCGGCAATCTCACGGGTACCTTGAATTTCATTTACGATGGCAATAAATTGAAGGAGGCCGCTTATGGATCAATAAAATTGAAATACACCTATACTGCAGGTTTTGTCACAAAAGTGGAAACCCTTAATGGGGCAGGCTCCATGACGCATAAAAATGAGTTTTCTTATGTCAACAACAAATTGGCAGAAGTGACCGAATACTGGCCCAATGGTTCGGGGGGATTGCTTTCTTATGGCAAAGAAAAGTTTACTTATAACAATACTGGTAATATCACAAAGACCGAGTATTTCGATTATCTAAACAACGCATGGGTCAAAACAGGTGAAATAAGCATGGTGGAATATGACAATAAAATAAACACTACCAGCGGGCTGGAAGATTTTGGCTTCTTACCTGGGATAAACTTGTCCAGTAACAATCCGTTAAAGGAGGAACATAAAAATGAACTGGGGACTATTGTATTGACAATACAGCACGTCTATGTTTATGATGGTAATGGAAGGCCAATCCAAAGAACATCGACCACAAAAATACCAGGAGCGGCAGACAATATTGAAGTCACTAAATTTTACTATTAGTCTTATACCTTCTGAACCAAATGCCGCGATTTTATTGCGGCATTTTTAATGTCAATCATACCCCTACTTTTTTTGAACGATAAAGCAATTGCGCTTGAGGCAATTTCGTTTTCAGACAATGGAATGTTTTTAAATAGCCTTGTTAGGTTCTTGTTCGATGCTGCTTCAGTAAGTCTTCGATACCGCTAAAATTCCATGACTAACAATTGAGGTAGATAATAGGCTACTGAAGCTTCCTAAATTGAATATTTCAATATAATTACTGCAAATACCTGCATTTATTTTCTATTTTTTGCCAACTTCACATGTTTGTGTGGTTGTATAAGCGCAAAAACTTGATATTTTTGTCTTGTAAATGAGAAAAAAATGAAAATGCTTATTAGAACATTATTGATAATAGCTGTAATTACAGCAAGCTACCCAACACATTCCTGTTCGGTTTTGGACCATGTAAAAACAATCTGCGAAAAGAAAGTACCATCTGCAGCACAAGCAACTTTTTCTGAAGAAGGTTTTGGGGTCTGGTTATTATCATCCAAGTTAGACTATTAGTACCCCACATATATTTCTCAAGCAGTCGTTGGTTTTCAAATGCCCCAGCAATGGGGCTTTTTAGTTTCGATTAGCGAAATTCAATTGCAGCAAATAACAACCACCCAACTCATTTGGTTATTTTCGCATTGGAAAAACATTGAGTTATGATTACAACAGGCAATCCCATTATCAGCATCTATACAGAAATGACCCCCAACCCGGAAACAATGAAGTTTGTGGCCAACAAATTATTGTATCCAGGCAAGAGCATTGATTTTGCTGACGAAAGCTTGGCCGGGCCATCGCCCTTGGCAAAAGAGCTTTTCAGCTTTCCATTTATAAAAAGTGTTTTCATTGCCAGCAATTTTGTAACGCTTACCAAAACAAACGATACAGAAGATTGGCAGGATGTGATTCCTACCATCAAGCAATTCCTGAAGGATTATCTGGAGAATGGAGGCGTGGTGGTAAATGATGATGAAGTGGCAAAAGTGAAGCAGGTGTCGAGCAATACCGTAAGTGCAGATGATGATGATATCGTTAAACGTGTGAAGGAATTGTTGGAAAACTATGTAAAACCAGCCGTGGAAATGGATGGCGGTGCCATACAGTTCAGAAGTTACAATGATGGTGTAGTGAACCTGATGTTGCAAGGCTCCTGTAGTGGTTGCCCATCATCAATGGTAACGTTGAAAGCAGGTATTGAAGGCATGATGAAACGTATGATTCCTGAAGTGACAGAAGTAGTAGCAGAAGCCGAATAGTTTTTTATGAGTGATATTTTGAGAAGTCCTGCGATATCGCAGGACTTTTTTATTTTAGTGTGATGAAAGTGCTCTCCCTCAACATTGGCAAAACACAAACCATTAAATGGAAGAACAAATTCACCAAGACAGCTTTCTTTAAAACGCCAGTTAATGAACCGCTTCCAGTTTATTATTTAACGATTGGTGGCGACGAGCAGGCCGACCCCCGCTTTCATGGTGGTGAAACGAAAGCTGTATATGCTTACGATATTGCACATTATGAACACTGGAAAAGGATACTGCCAAGGGATGACTGGAGCTTCGGCATGTTTGGTGAGAACCTTACCACAGAAGGCCTGCTGGACAGTGCAGCAAGGATTGGCAATATTTATCAAATTGGTACGGCCAAGTTGCAAGTAATGCAACCCAGGTTTCCTTGCATGAAGCTGAACATGCGTTTCAATGATTCTTCCATGGTTAAATTGTTTACCCAACAAAAAAGGAATGGCATCTATTTCAAAGTGATAGAGGAGGGTACAATAGAAGCCGGTAATGCAATTGAATTGCTTGAAACATCTCCTTACAATATTACCGTTGCAGATATTGTTGATTGCCATAACAGCTATGGGTACAATCAGGAGCAATTGAAACAGATTTTGGCTATTCCCTACCTACCAACATCATTGAAGAAGAACCTGGAAGAATTTATAGAAGCCCCAAAGCTGTTTTAGTAATGATGATTGGGTCCTTGATGTTGAAAAACGCAGTTGTTTTATCGACCAGGCCTTCCCTTACTACTAAAATGATAGGGCTGGTTTGATTTTGCAAAGCCTGGTGAACAGCAGCAAACAAACCTTCCCGCCTTAATTCAAGCGGGCCAACTTCGTCAATAATTAAATAGCTGTAGTTTGTTGAACCATTGATTATTTGTTCTGCTTTCGAGAAAGCAGGTACACTAAAAATAAAGCGGCCAACCTTCAATACATTCGTTTCTCTTTCACCTGCCTCCATGGCAAACATTTCTTTTGCAGCGATATCCTTGAACATTCTTTTGCCATCAATAACTGGAGTAAGGATACCTTGCACATGCTCTTTGCTTTCACACCATTGCATCAATGATGTTGTCTTACCGGTCTGAATAACCCCAGTGAGTATATACACTTTATGCTGCATGAACAATATTTACAGTAAGAATCCTGCAAAATAATTTGAACCGACTGAATCCTTTGTTGGAAGTAGACAGCAACCAACTTTGCTGTACCAAATATTTCACAGAAGGCATAACATAGCCCACTTCTTTTATGGTAGGCTGTTCTTGTTGCTGCTTTTTCCTTAACCAGTTTTGCAATAGCTTACTTACAAAAGGACTAAGTAATAAATACCATCCCAATACAATTAAAACGCTTCTTATGAAAACATGTAAGGTATCGTTGGAAGACAGAATGGGTTTGCCAATAGGCACTACAGATTGAATGTACAGCGCAATTAAAACAATCCATACAGCCAGCAAGCTGGTTTTTAGTTTTTTTCTTTTTTTCTTTGGGAATGATGTTTCCATTGAAACTTCAATTGGTGGTGGAATGATCACTGTACCTTCTTTCCACAAGCCGATTTTTTTAGGTAGCAGACCCGCAAACCACCCAATTAAAATGCCTGCGATTACATGGATAATGATATAACCTGTTGCGAAGTAGAAGCTGTAACTGGTGATTGTTTTTTCTTCTGTCAGCTTGCTCAAGAATTGGTCAACCGCTTTCCAGAAGGTAGTGCCATATAAAATGGTCAATACCAAAATCCGTTGTATGGCAGACTCCACCAACGCTAAAACAGCCAATAGGAAGCAAGATAACCTGAACCATCTTTTATTCATGAAAAGCAGCTCGCCCAGTAGCCCTTGAAAGAACACTGCAATATATGCAGGTGGTGGGCTATGCGGGCTCAACATCATTTTAAAAACGGCCACGATAATGGTAGCCTTAAGGATGCTGCCTTTTGCTGGAACATAATAACCAATCAATGAAATAATGATAACCGCAGCACCACCAACAAACAAGCCACTAATGGGCAATTTGAACCCATGAATGATTCCGCCAAGCATGGCTTCACATAAAATCCATAAGGCAATGAGCCGATAATAAATGGAATTGGTGTTTTGTGTTGCTTGATTCATTGATGTATTTCTCCTAACTTTAGTGATTACTTCTTAAAAAACGAAAGATAACTTGATACGTTTTATACTCAATCAAAAAATTATAGAGACAGCAAAGCCTGCTGGGATGCTGCTATTGGATTTCATTCGTTACCATGAACACTTAACAGGAACGAAAATAGGTTGCCGTGAGGGGGATTGTGGAGCATGCACCGTTTTGGTAGGTGAAATGGTTAGCGGCGAATTAAGGTACCGTTCTGCTACATCCTGTCTTACACCTATTGGCAACGCCAATGGAAAACATATCGTTACTGTTGAAGGAATCAACTTTCAAGATGAATTGAATCCTGTTCAGCAAGCTATGAAAGAAGAAAGTGCTACTCAGTGCGGTTTCTGCACCCCGGGTTTTGTAATGAGCCTTGCAGGTTTTTGTTTGAACGGGAAGGAACCAACTTATGAAAATGCCATTGCCTCCATTGATGGAAATATCTGCCGCTGTACCGGTTATAAATCCATTGAACGTGCAGCCGCAAAAGTGGCTGCCATTATGCAGCAAAGAATTGAGGAAGAGCCAACGGTGTTTGTTTCCAAACAAAAAATATTGCCTGAATATTTTACAGGGATAAAAGAAAAATTGATTGAGCTGCTTAATCAGGAAAGTAGAATCCGTCAGCATTTAACACCTGTTCGTTTTGTTGGTGGAGGAACGGACCTGTATGTGCAGAAGCATGAAGAAATGGTGTATGCCGCTGTTGATCTATTAATTCAAAAAAACGAATTGAATGGTATTTTTCAAGAAGGAACCAAATGCACCATTGGATCAGCAGTAACTGTTACGGATTTGGCTGAAAGTACAATCATGCAAAAGCATTTCCCCGATTTGAAGAAATACATAAAACTTGTTTCATCCACGCCTATCAGGAACATTGCGACCATTGCTGGCAATTTTGTGAACGCTTCGCCTATTGGCGATTTCACCATTTTCTTTTTGGCATTGGATGCGCAACTTGTTTTGAGTGATGGAACAAACAAAAGGGAAATCGCCCTTCGTCAATTTTACAAAGGCTATAAGCAATTGGATAAGCAGCCAATGGAGTTTATTGAACAGATAAGCTTTGAATTGCCAACAACCAAAACCAGGTTCAACTTTGAAAAAGTGTGCAAAAGAACACACTTGGACATTGCTTCTGTAAACACGGCCATCAACTTGAATATAGTTGATGGTATTATTATGGATGCAGGCGTTTCAGCAGGAGGTGTTGGCCCTGTGCCAACCTACTTGCAAAAGGCTTCAGCGTTCTTAAAAGGAAAAACGATTAGTGAAGCATTGGTTCAAGAAACGATAGAAGTGGCACAAACAGAAGTATCACCTATTAGTGATGCAAGGGGAACAGAGGCATATAAAAGATTATTGCTTGGACAATTGATAAAGGCACATTTCACGAAACTGTTTCCCGAATTGAAGGTGGAACAATTGCTTGCTCAATAAAAGTTTCAATCGTATAATGAACCCTGACTTTACCATTATGCAATGCCGCTGGAATTTAGTACAGGCTAGCTATAAGTACAAACAATTATGCAAAACATAGACAGCAATACACATCTTAGAGGCGAGTCCATTTACTTGGATGATATCAATGTGCAGCATGGAACTTTGTATGCCGCCTGTTTCGATAGTGCCATAGCCCATGGAAAAATATTGAGCCTGGATGTTAGCGGTGCCTTGCAGATGCATGGTGTGGTGCATGTGTTTACGCATGAAGATATTGTTGGACAAAACCAAATTGGCGGCATTGTTCCAGATGAACCCCTATTGGCTGATGGGCATGTGCATTTCTGCGGTATGCCCATTGCATTGGTGGTGGCAGAAACAGATGAAGCCGCAAGGGCTGCCGTAAAAAAAATAAAAGTGGAGATAGAACCTTTGGAAGTCATTACGGACCCAAGGGTAGCTTTTGCAAAAGGAGATTTGATCGTGCCCCCAAGAAAGTTCAATATGGGCGATGTGGACGGAGCATGGTCAACCTGCGAACATATTTTTGAAGGTGTTGTAGATACCAACGGGCAGGAACATCTTTATATAGAGACGCAAGGGGCTTACACAGTGCCTGCGGAAAATGGCAGCATCAAAGTATATTCTTCCACACAGGGACCTACTGCTGTACAACGTGCTGTGAGCAAAGTGACTGGACTGCCCATGCACCAGATTGAAGTAGATGTAACCCGTTTGGGTGGTGGCTTTGGCGGCAAGGAGGACCAAGCAAATACTTGGGCTGCGCTCTGCGCCATGGCTACGCAAAAACTCAAACGCCCTGTAAAGTATTCCTTGCACCGTATGGAAGACATGCGTATGACAGGCAAGCGTCATCCATACTCCACTGATTTTAAAATTGGCTTGGATAAGGATTTGAATATGATTGCTTACGAAGCCAGCTTCTATCAAAACGCCGGCGCCGCTGCGGATTTATCGCCTGCTATTTTGGAGCGTACATTGTTCCATTGTACCAATAGCTATTATGTGCCCAATGTTAGGGCCACAGCTTATAGCTGCAGAACACATCTTCCTCCAAATACGGCATTCAGGGGCTTTGGTGGCCCACAGGGCATGTTCGTAATGGAAGCTGCCATTACAAAAGCTGCTGAAGCTTTGAATGTGGATGCAAGCGTTATTCAGCAGAGGAATTTATTGGTCACCAACGATGAATTACCTTATGGGCAAAAAGTAGTGAGCGAAGCCAATGAATGCTGGAACAAAGCAGATGAACTGTACAATATTGAACAGGTGAAAAAACAGGTGACTGATTTTAATGCTACCAACAAGCAGTATAAAAAAGGGGTTGCCCTAATGCCCATTTGCTTTGGTATTTCCTTCACCAATACCATGATGAACAATGCCAGGAGCTTGGTGCATGTGTACAGTGATGGTAGTGTAGTTGTGAGTACAGGTGCTGTGGAAATGGGCCAGGGCGTCAACACAAAAATTTTGCAGGTGGCTGCTAAAACATTTTCCATCGACCCAGCCAAAGTAAAAGTAAACAGCACCAATACCTACCGCATTGCCAACACATCGCCCAGTGCGGCCAGTGCCACGGCCGATTTGAATGGCAAGGCTACACTTATTGCCTGCAATGCCATTTTGGAAAGGTTGAAACAAGTAGCCAGTAATGAGCTCACCATCAGTGTTGACAGGATTGAACTGAAAGACGAGTTTGTTTTTGTGGATGCACAAAAAACAGAAACAACTTGGCTGCAGGTGATTGCTTGGGCATTCATGAAACGGGTAAGCCTGTCAGAACATGCACATTATGCCACACCAGAGATCCATTACGATAAAACCAAGGAAAAAGGTCACCCATTTGCTTACCATGTATATGGCACCGCTATTATAACCACCACCGTTGATTGCCTTAGGGGAACTTATGAAATAGATAGTGTGAAAGTGGTACACGACTTTGGTAGCAGCATGAACAAAGCCATCGACCTCGGCCAAATTGAAGGCGGTATTGTACAGGGCATTGGTTGGATGACATTGGAAGAAATCATTTATGACAAAGAGGGCAAGCTTCGCAGTAACGCACTCTCCACCTATAAAGTACCGGATATTTACAGTGTACCCAAAGAAATAACCATTGAGTTTCTGGATACTGATAAGGACAATTTGGCCATCTTCAAAAGCAAGGCAGTGGGCGAACCCCCGCTCATGTATGGCATTGGTGCCTACTTTGCCCTGCATAATGCCATTAAGGCTTTTAACCCAAATGCAAAACTTGCTTTCGATGCACCCATGACTGCAGAAAAACTGTTGATGGGATTGTACAGCAAGTAAAGTGGTTCATTTTTGTGGAGTGAGCAAATTTTTTGCATGGTTTGGGTGATGGGTAATTGGAACCTAATCCATCACCTTTAACTTGCTCACCATCACTGTAATGCAAAGCCCAATTAATCCAATCACTGCATAGGAATAACGTAGGCTGGCCATTTGTGCTATATAACCAATTAGCGGAGGGCCCATTAAAAAGCCCAGGAAACCAACGCTGGAAACCTTTGCCAATGCCATTCCCGGAGCTATGGAAGGATGGCGGCCAGCAGCACTATAAACAGTGGGCACCACACAGCTTACACCAAAACCAACGATCAAGAAGCCAAACGTTGCCGTAATAATGTAAGGAAGAATAACAGCTATCATCAATCCCGTAAAAATGAGGATGCCGTTTACTTGCAGGGTTTTTTTCCTTCCCAGTTTGGCAATCACTTTATCACCAACAAAACGTCCAGTGGCCATCATGACCATAAAGGATGCATAGCCCACAATCACCAGTTTTTCGGGTGCCTTTACCACGTCCTTGAAGTAAACACCGCTCCAATCAAACATGGAACCTTCAGTGGCCATGCAGCAAAAAGCAATGATGCCCAATTGCGTGAGTAAAGGGTCTGGCCTGGAGAAAAATTTTTTCTTTTCACCTGCTGCTGTTTTGCCAGCAATCAAATATTGCTTGGCAAAAAAAGTGATCAAAATAACCAAGGCTGCCACAATAAAGAAATGGTCGTGTGGCGTAAGGTGCAGGTTTACCATCAACAGGCCAATCAATGCACCTGTGAATCCGGCAATGCTCCAGGCACCATGAAAAGAAGACATGATGGGTCTTGTATAAATCTTCTCCGCTCCAACACCCTGCGTGTTCACAGCAATATTGCATAGGTTTCCGCAGATGCCAAATACAAATAGGGCCAAGGCCAATTGCCATGCTTGCGTGGCCCAGCCAAGATTCGTAAGCTCCAATGCATAAAGGATGATGGCAAAAGATAAAATGGCTTTACTGCCGTATTTGGTCACCAATCTTCCGGAGAAAGGCAGCGTCAACAATTGCCCCACGGGCAACGCCAATAAAATGCTTCCTAAACCGGCTTCACTTAAATGGAGTGCATGTTTGATGTCCGGTATCCTACTGGCCCATGAGGCAAAGCACAATCCCTGGCAGAAGTAGAAGGTGGAAACCGCAAAACGCATCTTGCGTTTATCGATATGATTGCTGTATAAAGGCTGTTCATCTATAGGTTCTATGTCAATATCTGTTTCCATGCTGTACTGTTTTATGGCAGTTGCAATTATTGCAATTGCCCTTATCGTTCCCACATGGCCTATTGGGCAAAAATAAATTATTCAGGTTGGAGATAGGGGTAGTAAATTATCGGGTGTCGGAAAATGTTTTACACGGTGCAAAGGCACTAAATTCAAGATGGCGCAACTATTCCCTTCTTGACTTTTGGTAAAATGGTTCTTTCACTTACTTTTTGCGAAAGCGAACGTTGCAAATAGGCTTTGACAAGGCTGCCCGCCCACATAGGCAGGCTCAACCTGACAATGAATCAAATATCTTTATCGTTACAATGAACAAGCAACTACCCATTTGGCAATTAATTGGAAGCAGCTTGCAGCAAAACATTCCTGCAATGTTGCTCTACGTGCTGGAAAGCAATGGAAGCAGCCCGGGCAGGCAGGGTTTCTGTATGGCAGTTAATGTACGCGGTGATATGCAGGGTTCTATTGGTGGCGGTATAATGGAACACAAGTTTGTGGAGATGGCCAAGGAAAGGCTGAAGGCAAGAGGCTTAGTGCAGAAGGCAGATGTAAAGAAACAGGTGCATGATAAATCTGTTGCAATGAACCAAAGCGGAATGATCTGCAGTGGTGAGCAAACGATTTTATTGTATCCTGCGAAGGAAGAAGATGAAGCAACTGTTCAACAGATCATTGCCTCATTGGAACAAAATGAAAATGGGACATTGGAACTATCACCTACTGGTATCTCGTTTTCTCCAATAATTCCGGATGGTGATTTTTCTTTTGTGCAGCAATCGGAAAATGATTGGTTGTACCATGAGAGAACTGGACATAAGAACCATCTTTATGTTATCGGTGCAGGCCATTGTGCACTGGCATTTACTGAACTGATGAGCAGGATGGATTTCTATATCCATCTCTACGACAACAGGGAAAACCTCAACACTTTTCGGCAGAACAATTTTGTGCAGGAGAAGACAATTGTTGATGATTACAGCGAATTGATGCAAATTATTCCTTCAGGTAGCAATCATTATGTGGTCATCATGACTTTTGGGTACCGCACAGATACCATTGCCATCAAAGCGCTATTGCATAAGCAATTCAAATACATCGGCGTATTGGGCAGCAAAAAGAAGATGGAAAAATTATTTGAGGATTTCAAGGAAGAAGGAATTGATGAAACCAAACTGGACCACATTTACACACCTATCGGCATCCAGATAAAAAGTGAAACGCCAGAAGAAATTGCAGTGAGCATTGCTGCAGAAATTATCAGTATAAAAAATCATCGTTGACCCGTGGCATCGGTATTAAATACCTTCGACCTGTTAACTGGTACAAAAGAACAATTTAATGGAAAAAGCCCCTCCTATTCAAGTAAACCACCTGTTTAAGGTACTGGATGATAAACTGATCGAGCTCCTGTCATCACTCACTGAAGAAGAATGGCATAGGCCAACCATTGCAAAGCTTTGGACAGTGAAGGATATTGCTGCCCATTTGCTGGATGGCAATATTCGTGGTGTTTCCATTCAAAGGGACAGGTATTTGCCAGGTCCCCCAGCAAATATTCAATCCTATAAGGACCTTATTGATTATTTGAACAAGCTGAATGCTGATTGGGTAGATACCATGAAGCGAGCAAGTCCCCAAATGATTATTGCATTGCTCCAATCAACCAGTGGGGAATTCATGGAAGCAATAACTTCTTTACCACCATATGAAAAAGCCATGTTCAGTGTTGCCTGGGCCGGGGAGGAACAATCGGACAACTGGTTCCATGTAGCTAGGGAATACACGGAGAAGTTCATCCATCAACAGCAGATAAGGGATGCTGTTGGCAAAGAAGGCCTCATTACCAAAGAGCTATTCTACCCTTTTATTGATACGTTCATGCAGGGCATGCCATATACTTTTAGGAATACAATAGCAGATGAGGGGGCTACTGTTCAAATAAGGGTCACTTCAGATGCCGGTGGTGAATGGTTTGTTACAAGGGCTAACAATAAATGGCAATTGTCGAAAAATAGGGTTCATCGTATTTCTTCAACAATTGTTATGGATCCAGGTATTACGTGGAAACTTTTCTCCAAAGGGATAACTCCCCAAGAGGCAAAGCCTTTTATTGCAATACAGGGGAATATTGTTTTGGCAGAAACTGCTTTGAACCTTGTAGCTGTAATGGCTTAAGTTAAAACTTGAAATACACGCCCACTTCCGCATAAAAATGACTGGTCAGTTTTTTTTCGGAATCAGGGGTACTGTTAGTGGTTACAGTTTGCGTAGGTGTTGCCGGGTTCCTGAACTTGATGGTAGAAGTGGTACTTGTATAAATGGCATTTTGTGGAATGGCCAATGTTGGTGTGAAGTAGACTCCCCATTTTTTGGTGTCATAGCTAACTGGGATGCTTATTTCATAATCCATCAAAGTAAGTGTATTGGCATTTTTATTTGTGATGGTGGTAGTCGAAGTAACGGAAGTAACCAATGGATTTTTTTTCTGCTTCTTTCCCGCAGTTTTGCTGGTATAGTCCTCATAGAAATTAAGGGTATTGAAATTGGCTACCACACTTGGTGAAACGGTCCATTGCTTGCCATCCTCGCCCAAATAGAATGAACGGGCAACGGAAAAGTTCACTCCGTAATCCGGTTTGCTGGCAAATGACAGGTCAAAGCCTGTATGGAATTGCACCACATCAAAATCATAGGTCAATCCTGCACCCATACTTCCACCAATATTGCTGGATACATTGTTGCTGCTGTCATTGTAAAAGGTTTTGTTGCCATACACACTGCCCGATAATTTCTTGCTGATATCAAATTCGTAACCTGCGTCCAGTGAAAAATAATCTATCCTTTTGTCTGATGTGGAATAGGCCACGGAGGCACTTACATACACGCCGCTTTTATTGTAATAGCCTATGGATGGCGTGATATAGGGTAATGTAAGGGAATCCTTCCTGCCCAGATAAACAGAACTGTTTACAAAGTTCCCTTCTGCTTTGAAGTAGGACCTGGATGAATCTTTTGCTTCTTCTTTTTTGTCTTGTGCAGATGCTGTTAGTGACGTTATGAGCAATAATAGCAAGCAAGCTTTGGTCTGTTTGAACATGTTACAGGGTTGGGTTAAATTTTTGTTGGGACGGTAAGCTACACCCTTGGTTTAATGAAACAACTAAAAGTAAACAGTTTTAATCATATTTTCATCCCCCGTTAAAACCAGCACATGTTTTTATTAACCGATTCAACAATAAACAAAGTAGGAAGCAGCAGTACGGGGTTTTATATCATGGCATGGTTGCCATTGGTGGTAATTGCGGTATTTGCCATCAGGGGCATGATGCAGAAGAAGAAAGCGAAATAGGTTTACCGGGCCTGATAAAATCAAAGAAACTGTCACATGGAAATCTCCGAAATGCAACAGTTTCTTTATACTATTATTATTAAGCTACCAATATGGCCTCACTGGAGATGGCCGTGTTCAATAACTTGCTGATCGGGCAATTGGCCTCCGCACTCTTTACACTCTCCTGGAACTTTGCATCGTCAATACCGGGCACTTTCCCAGTAACAATCAGGTGCGACTTGGTAATGACACCGTTTTCAAAAGTTATTTCACATTTGGTTTCCAAACTTTCAGGGGTAAAACCAGCTTCTCCCAACACAAAGCTCAGTTTCATGGTAAAGCAGCCAGCATGGGCAGCAGCCACCAGTTCTTCTGGGTTTGTTCCCACGCCTTCTGCAAAGCGGGAGTTGAAAGAATACTGTGTCTTGTTCAAAGTGGTGCTTTGCGTGGTCAGGTTACCATTGCCCTCTTTTCCGGAGCCGTTCCAAACGGCAGTAGCGTTACGTATCATGTTGTATTTATTTTATTGGATGAAATTAGGCATTGCAAATTACATGCTGGTTATCTTTAGCGGAATTTATTGTAACATGGATGGGCATCAATTTTTTCAACTGTTCCTGGATGGCATGAAGCAAACCACATGGTACGAGTATGTGGCCGTGTTTGCAGGCATAGCCAGTGTTTGGTACAGCAGGAAGGAAAATATTCTCGTCTATCCTGTTGGGTTGGTCAATACGGTTATTTATATCTATATCAGCTTCAAGTTCCACCTTTTGGGTGAAGCCAGTGTGAACTTTTATTACACAGTAATGAGCATTTATGGATGGTGGTTGTGGACAAGAAAGGACAAATTGAGGCATGAAATTGTGTTGCACATCACTTACAGCAACCGGAGAGAATGGATACAACAGCTACTTTTCTTTGCAGTATTTTATATAGTAATATTTTTTGCACTGACTGCTGCCAAGAGGAGTTTTGCAGAAGGGGCCATCCCCTGGGCCGATGCTTTTGCAAGCGCCACAGCGTACACTGGTATGTGGTTGATGGCAAAGAAAAAAGTGGAAAGCTGGTGGTGGTGGATAGCAACCAACACAGCAAGCATACCCTTGTACTTTGTAAAAACATTGGTTTTTACCAGTGTGCAGTATGTCATCTTATTAATCATGGCTTTTGCAGGATTAATTTCATGGATGCAGAAAGCGAAGGCGCAACACAGGTAACACAAATTGTTATACAGATAAACTTCAAAAATATGTCCTATTGTAGTTACATACAAACATTGAACGATGAACAGAATGTTCACAAAGTTTACCATGACAATCATTATGGTTTTCCCATTGAAGATGATGATGAGCTCTTTTGCAGGCTGGTACTCGAAATAAACCAAGCAGGTTTAAGCTGGACAACCATTTTGAACAAGCAGGAAACCTTCAGGAAAGCTTACCATAACTTCAACATCAAAAAAGTAGCTGGGTACAAGGAGAAAGATGTGGAGCGTTTGCTGGGTGATGCCGGCATCATACGCAACAAGTTGAAAGTAAATGCAGCTATAGAAAATGCGAGGACCATACTGTTGCTGCAGAAAGAATTTGGCTCATTTAAAAAATGGCTGGACCATCACCATCCAAAAACAAGGGAAGAGTGGACAAAGTTGTTCAAGAAGACCTTCAAGTTTACAGGCGGAGAAATTGTGAACGAGTTTTTAATGAGTACAGGTTACCTGCCAGGGGCACATGATGCCAATTGCTCCATTTACAAGAAACTGATGAAAAGCAAACCGGCATGGAGCAGCAAAAAATAAAGAAGGTTGTGGTCATAGGACCGGAGAGTACCGGCAAGAGCACATTGTGCCAGCAGTTGGCGCATCATTACCATACAGAATGGTGCAGCGAATTTGCGAGGGAATACTTGTTGGCCCATGGAACAGCTTATACGTTTGAGGATTTGGAAACCATTGCCAAGGGACAATTGGCGTTGGAAGATGATGCACTGTCAATGGTCAAAGGTCAATGGTCAATGGCCGAAGATGGTACCTATGTGAATTCAAAAGCACTATTGTCTGCCCACCATTCACCTTTGCTCTTCATAGACACCGACATGTACGTGATGAAAGTTTGGTGCGAATATGTTTTTGGCAAGTGCCATACATTGATACTGGACGAAATTGTACAACGCAAATACGACCTGTACCTGCTATGCAATATCGATTTGCCTTGGGTAAAAGATGAATTGCGCGAATACCCCGATGAAAAACCAAGACAGGAACTCTACAGGATTTACAAGGATATACTCATTAACCAATCTGTGCCATGGGTTGAAATTAGTGGAACCTATGAAGAGAGGTTGAATACGGCCATCAAAGCTGTGGATGGGGTTTGATGCCTTTGCAATCATTGCAACGTAGGAAGAAATCTCGTTTCTGATATGTATTAGCAGGGTCTTGAAGGGAGGGCCGGTTTTACAACGAACAGCTTCTAAGAACAGAAAGAACCACAAAGGGTACAACGTAGTGTTCTTCATGTTCCAGCTTGATTTTCCGAAGACTTCACTGCTACGTGCAGCAATTGAAAGCTTTTGCAACTCTAATAGAACTTATTATGAAACCCATATTCAAACCCATTCTTTTACTGGCTTTTCTTATAGCTGCATCCAATACATTTTCCCAAACCAAAATAGACCAATCAAAAGAAGAACTGAAAAAAGGCAGCCCAAAGAATACGGGAAGCAACAATACATCGCCTTCTTCAACCAACCCCCCAAAGGAGAAACCATGCAGGAATGGATTTGGGGATTTGGTAGCTGACGTTTTTTTGTACCTGACCTATTACTCCATTATTGGTAGCTATGGTAGCGAAGACCATTTGCATAGTAAACTTACAAAGTATCCCTACTACAATCAATCATCGGGGAATTTTGAAAGTACGGATTCCAGCACCGCTGCTAGGAACAGGTTCAGGATAGATATAGATAACCAGTTCCTGTTCAGCCATAAAGATTTATTCGGGAACCATATAAGGGCGAAAATCCATCCATTCCAATATTTCCATTTTCAACTGGACTATATCCAGCTAAAGGAATTCAATAGTTTTTCCGCACAGTATTCCAATCTGGCCCTGCTCGATATCAATTTTTGCTACGATAGGCTCAGGTTCGAAAAGTTCAACCTCGGATGGGCCTTGGGTATGAACTATGTAGCCAATGGGGTAAACAAGGCTGGCTTTACAGGAGGCTTCAATACGGATATTTTTATCGCCCATCCCATCAGCCTTTTTAGCTCCATCAAATGGAGTTCTGTTAATGGCCTTCCTGTGAACCAGTTTGAGGTACAGGCCAAATACCATCAAAAGAAATTTTTTGTTTCCCTAGGATATGAACGGTTGAAGATTGCCACACCAAATTATAATTTCCTCTCTTTCGGTGGGGGCATTTATTTATAGGTCCCTTCTCTTCCTGACTATTAACTGTTGAAACTTCTTGTGGAAGCCGCTTTCAACAAGCCTTGCCTACTGGCAGGCAGATTCAAATAGTTTGTTTGCGGAGCAAACATTGATTACTCAAGCCAACAGTGTTCTATTATATTGAGCCTATCGTAACAATAGAGTAAATGCGGATTATGAAAAACATCCTACCCTTTAATAACAATACGTATAACATCCTGCCTAAAAACTCCCCCACAACTAATCGGTGAAAAGAAAATCACCTTTTTTGTATGCTTTACCATAAAGCAAATGGATGCATTCCTGTCCTAGGCGCTTTTTTTATCCATGAACCCTTGTTTTAGGAACGCGAAAAGAAATACCTGAAACTAGTCAATCGAAAACATGGCTGCTACCCAATTCCGTTAACAGAACTTTTGTAATTGCAATGAGTAAACTTTTTCAAAAAACCATGTCAATAAAAAAACTAAAAACAATTTTTATGAAAAAAACACTTCTATCCTTAGCACTCATTGCAACATTATTTTTCGGGGCCTGCAAAAAATCAACAGATGAAGTTGCTGTGGCCAATCCAACGCTTGTTGATACCATTACCGGGGGCCGTGCAGTAATGGTCAATGCAACGCTCCAGTTGAACGACACGATTACTGGGGGCGCTTGGTCAAGTTCGGACCCAACAATTGCTACTGTTACGCAAACAGGCTTAGTAACTGGCATTAAAGCAGGCAATGCAGCTATTACTTACACTGCAAGTATCAATGGTGCCAATTTTTCTGTTTATGACTCCGTTACTGTATCGCCCAATTCAATCCCTGTTCCAATAGCAGGTGGTAACACGGTACCTGTGGGTACCTTGATACAATTAAGTGATGCTTATGCTGGGGGAACATGGACCTCATCGGACCCTACCATTGCCACAATTGACCAGAGTGGGATCGTTACGGGTGTTGCTTATGGAACCGTTGTGATTACCTACACCGTGAATAATGAATATGCCAATTTTACTACCACTGAATCATTGACCGTACAATAATTTTTGTGCAAGGTCGGTGTGGGCCAAAGGTGATGACTCATTTTGAATTTTTGTATCAGGTTGAGCTTGTCGAAACCGATAGCTTCTCATATAAAACGCCTCCGACAGGCTCAGGCTGACATTCTTTGTAGGAAAGAATATTCAAAATGAGTCACTACCGGGCCAAATAATTTTTGGTACAAATTATTTAAGCGTCTACATTCGCACAGCAATGATGATAAAGAAACATACAAAGATTACCAAGAAGACATTCTCCCAGGAGGAAGTTGCGTAACCGTTTGTATGACCAACATAAACAGTTTGAAGCCTTCCTCTAAACAGGAAGGCTTTTTGTTACCCCCTAACCCCTGAAGGGGAATAGGGAGTAGATTGAAGCGGGTGTGCATTTGAGTTTGTTGGTAAAGTTCTAAGTAACTGATGTTACGCAAAGCTTGTAGGAATAATGTCAGCCTGAGGCCCTCGAAGGCGATTTCAGTTTCCAAACAGGTTTCGACAAGCTCAACCTGACATCAGTATTTGAAATTTTGCGTAACATCAGTAAGTAAGTGTCTGGCTGAGCCTGCCCGTTCCGTTCAGGCGGGCTTGTCGAAGCCATTTAATAGAAAAGGCATTGCTTCAGTAAGGCCTATTTATCATGGGGTGGTTTAGTGTCAATAAAAACAATAAGAATGTCTTTGAAATAGGGAACAGGATGAAGTGAAACAATACATCCGTTTCAATCAGCTTCATCTGTGCCTGCCTGCAAAGGCAGGTTCCAATTATTATTAACCATAAACCTTTTGCCGCTGGTTGGCGGACAAAAGAAAAAACAAAATCGGGGGGAACAAACAATGAAAGTAGCCGTAGTAGGAGCCACAGGCTTGGTAGGCACAAAAATGTTGCAGGTGCTTGCAGAAAGGAATTTTAATGTAACGGAACTAGTTCCTGTTGCAAGTGAAAGAAGTGTTGGCAAGGAAGTGGAATTCAAGGGCAAGCAGTACAAAGTGGTAAGCATGCAGGATGGCATTGATGCCAAGCCAGCAGTGGCCATATTCAGTGCAGGTGGCAGCACCAGCTTGGAATGGGCACCAAAGTTTGCAGCCGCAGGCATCACAGTAATTGACAATAGCAGTGCCTGGCGCATGGACCCAACAAAGAAACTGGTGGTTCCTGAAGTGAATGCCAGCGTGTTAACTGCAGAAGATAAGATCATTGCCAATCCCAATTGCAGCACCATTCAAATGGTAGTGGCCTTGCAGCCATTGCATGAAAAATATAAGATAAAGAGGGTGGTTGTATCCACCTACCAGAGTGTTACGGGTACAGGCAAAGCGGCTGTTGACCAGCTCTTCAACGAACGTAAGGGGATTGATGGGCCAATGGCCTACAAATACCAGATCGACCTGAACGTAATTCCCCAAATTGATGTGTTCCTGGAGAATGGCTATACCAAGGAAGAAATGAAAATGGTGAAGGAAACCTGCAAGATCATGCAGGATGATTCCATAAAGGTTACAGCAACCACGGTGCGTATTCCTGTAGTGGGCGGGCATAGCGAAAGCGTGAATGTGGAATTTGAAAACGAATACGACCTGAACGAAGTGAAGGTTCTGTTGGCAGCGGCCCCCGGTGTGGTGCTGCAGCAGGATGATGCTGCACAGTTCTATCCAATGCCTTTATGGGCACATGAAAAGGATGAAGTGTTTGTTGGCAGGTTGCGGAGGGACGAAACCCAGCCAAAAACCCTGAACATGTGGGTGGTGAGCGATAACCTCCGCAAGGGCGCTGCTACCAATGCGGTGCAGATTGCAGAGTACCTGGTGGGGAAGGGATTGTTGTAATAGTCACCCGATAGCCTTCGAGTTAATCGGAAAGGTACTAAGGCCACTAACTTGCCTACCGGCAGGCAGGGTTTAAAAAAACGAAGTTTTTCCCTTCGTGTCTTCGTGCCTTGGTGGTAAAATAAAAGCATTTGTTTACAAATGGTTATCGGCATTTTGCAATCAACCCGATGTCTATCGGGTGTCATTGGTAATCTGCCAAATCTAGGTTAGGAAGGAATACGCTGGCTGATAGCCCAGTTATTAAAACATGCATTTTTTGCCACAAACGCACAGATAAGCACGAATGATGGTGCCGATTGGTGTGTTTGTGGCAATTTTATTTATCATTGCCAAATAGTTTCTGGAAGCCTTCAAAATAAATTGGCAGGAAAGGGACTTTTTGCAGCAAATGGAGGAAGCACAAGATAGCAGCTCATTAAAATTAAAACGGTCAATCGTTATTGTAATAGCTTCATTGCTTTTGGTAGCAGTTATTGTATTGACCGTGTTCAAAATTGGTAAATCGTTCAAGCGCTCCTCCAGTGTTGAAATAGTGGATACCACCGCAGTGCCCCTGCCCCCCCACAAAAAAGAAACTGTAACCATAAAGCCCAATACCGATAGTATTATTGCTGCCAAAGGGGCATTGCTGTACACCAAATACTTTGAAAAGGACACCCTGCCACAGAAATATCCCCAGTTCCTTTTGGAAGCTTTCTCCGGGTACGACCTCAATGATTATATCTACCTGAAGAAATTGGACCTTGTAAATATTGATGCCTCCCTCAATGCCAAGGAAATGCTGGATAAACATTTGATCCTGTCATTGGGGCACTATTATAAAGCCATTGCTTTTTTAATGGTCAATAATGAGGCGGAGGCCATCATCAATTTGCATTGGTGCATCAACAATCCGCTGAACGAGCATCAATTGGTCAAAGCAAGATGGTACCTGTCATTGGCCTACCTAAAAACCAATGACCCTGCAAAAGCAATAGCCCTTCTGGAAACGGTTGAAAACAGCAGGCCCGTTTTCTCCTATGCTGCCAAGGCCAAGAATGTACTGGAAGAACTGAAACAGTAGCAGTGCGTCCTTTCATAACAAGTTGTATCTGGCCCCTATTTGAATACGCACTGTGCCAGCCCAATCTCCTCCATCAAATCATTATAGCCCACTACCTGCCCCTGCAGTTTTATTTTGTCGCCTGTTTTTACAGAAGAAATTTTTGCCAATTGAGCAGAATCTATATTGCAGGCCACATTATTAAAGGAAACCGTGGTGCCTTCTATTTGTGTTACGGCCCCTTCCAGCAATACTGCCTTATCAATGTATTTAGCGGTAGCCACTGCAGTATTCGCTTTGAATTCCTGGGATAATTGATCAGTGGTCAAAGAAAAACTGGCTTTTTCTTTGGCAATGTTCCTGTGCGGCTTGAAGAACACATACCAGGTTGTCCATCCACCAAAAATGATTGCTGCTGCAAATAATGCCAATACCACTTTACGCTTGAAGAACCTTTTCATGATTATATTTTTTATGTGCTAGATATCAAGTTTTTAAAACGCAAAACTAGATCACAAGAAAAATTTGGGAGTGACGGATGTCATATCCGTGGCAAGCATAAGTCATAAAACTGTCATGCGGCCAAGTATAGTTTTGCTTTTTCAAACAAGCCGTTACCTGTTAACAGCTCCAATGATCAAAACAAATCAATCTTAGTTTATGAAAAAGAACATACAGCTTCCAACCAGAATGTTCACTACTGTACTGGTATTGCTATTGACCGTTCTCCTGGTACAGTGCAAGAAGGAAGGGAAGAACGCAAGCATCATGGACAGGTCGTTCAGCATGGCGCAATTGGACAACAGTTTATTGGCCCCCTTCTACGATAGTACCAAAATCCCTGTTTCCGATGCATTGCCAGATGTGAATGATATTATCCATAAAGCTGGTGTGCTCTCCTTCATCACCAACACCTGCGCCACGGCAGATTGCCATGGCGGTACGGTAAAGCCTACATTGAACAACTATGCAGCCATCAGGAGTTTGGTAAGTCCGGGAAGTCCGGAGAACAGTAAGCTTTGGCAACTGTTAACCACCAATGACCTTAACAAGGCCATGCCGCCGGTAAACAAGTTGAATGAACCCAGCTATACGGAGAAGAACCTGATTTATAATTGGATCAAGAATGGCGCAAAGGAATATCCCGCAGTGGAAGATTTTTTACCAGCAGCCATCAGGATCATTACAACGGGCTGCACATCTGCCAATTGCCACAATGAAGCTACAGCAGCAGGTTATTGGGCAAGAAACAAAATGTTCAATGTAGCTACCGGCGATACGGTTTCATTTGCCCTGCCCAACCAATTAACAGGTGCCATTACCTATTACCCTGTTATGAATAACGCCACCTTACTGAATACTGTTTGGGGAGCCTACAAGGACAGTGTACGGAAGTTCTACACCGATACGTTGGCCAATGCCTCCTCAAGGGTATATAAAACATTCACTGGACGTGGCCCGTTGAGCACCTACGACGACATCCTTTTGGATGTGATGTACCCAAAATCAATCCGCAGTGCTGCCAATACCTATTCTGTAAATGGCGTAAAAGTAAACTCAAAAGGCGATTTCCTCAATGCCAGCAGTTCCTTGATTTCACGCGTGGATTCAACCATCTTATTGGCCAATCCAAGAACCGGTGTTTTTGCAACAACACACCAGGGTGATATGGCCTGGAGCGATGGTGGCTTTGGCAAAAATGAAATAGCCATTGTCAAAGCTTGGTACTTCCTCGATCCCAATATCCCGGATGTATGGAAGTATGGTATCAACAATGCCGGCATATTCAAGTACAGGAAAACAGGTACCATCATTAAAAAATAACCCATACCAAAAACAAATTGTATGAACAAGAAATTATCAATAATGGTGTTACTGGCTGCAGCGGTGTTTAGCATAACATCATGCTACAACAATAAGAAGGACATTGAAACACTGCCTACGGTATCTTTTGAAAAGGAAGTGGTGCCCATTGTAACTTCCGGGCCATGTGGCTGCCATAACAATGGGGCCAATGCAAGGGCCGTTCAATTTTCCAACCTCTACAAATTGGGCCATGGCGTGGATACCATTCAGTACGATGCCATCCTGGCCAGGGTCAGCCTGTTCAACACATGGGTAAACGGTGGAAGCCACCCCGGTAGCGGAGCCATTACATTGACCCCCAACGAAAACAGGACCATCAAGGACTGGATCAACCAAGGTGCCATAGACGATCGGCAAACGGCTGCTGTAACAGGTCCGGTAACCTATACGGCAAATATTGCCCCAATGGTGGCCACCACCTGCTCCGCATCAAGCTGCCATGGCGGATTGGCCGTGGTACTGAACTACGCCAAATTGGTTTCCAAGCAGACCACATTGCAGGCCATGATTGCCAGCAAGGGACAGAGCAGCCACCCCGGTGGAACCCTATCGTTGTCCACAGGTACATGGTCACTGCTCAATGCATGGATACAACAAGGAATGCCGCAATAAAAAATCCCATCAATTTAAATTATAAAACACACTAAAATTAGCAAATATGAAAAAGATCATTTTCGTAGCCACAGCCATCCTATCATTCAGCATCATCAATGCCCAGACCTACAAGACAAGGGATGCAGTCATTTCCTTCAATCCCAACAAGGACCAATCACATAAGGACTATGCCGCAGCAAGCAAGGAAGCAACAGCCGTTTTGAAAGTGGACAATGCCGAAGTGGCATTGCTGGTACCCATGAAAACATTCCATTTTAACAATGCCCTGTTGGAAGAACATTTCAACGACAATTATTTGCAAACAGACAAAATTCCCAATGCCACTTACAAGGGCAAATTGAATGGCTTTACCAAGGAACTGTTGGCAAAGGACGGCACCTATAATTTATCATCCGACGGTCAGTTGACCATGCACGGCGTAACCAAGACTTTCAAGAACCCGGTTAAATTGGTGGTAAGCGGAAAAACAGCCACTTTCTATTGTGATTTCGGTATCAAAGCAGAGGATTACAAAATTGATATCCCAGGTATCGTGAAACCCAAATTGGCGGACCTGACACCCATTACCACAGTCATCAAGTTCCAATTAAATTAATTAACGTGTATCTCAAAGGCTTGCAAGATGTCACATTGAGCTTGTCGAAATGTGTTTCAAACGGAATCCTCATTTAAAATTGCTTCGACAGTAGTTCGACAAGCTCACTATGACATTGCTCAGCTTGACATTCACTTTTGACTTTTGAGATAAGCGCTAACCAAAAACTTCAAAACATGAAAAAATTATCAATCTGTTTGTTGCTGGCCCTTGGTGCCCATTTTGCCAAGGCACAGGACCTGCTGGACGAACTCCAGAAGGAAGACTCTGGCAAGGTAAAGCAGAACCTTACCATTGCCACGTTCAAATCAACACGTATCATCAATATGCCAAGTGTGGAAATGACCGGCAAGGGCAACCTGCAGTTCATGATTACCCACCATTTTGGCCAGATATGGAACAAGGAAACCGGACTGAAGGGCAGTGCCGCACAGTTGTTTGGCTTCAATTCGGGCGTGGCCAATACCTACCTATCATTTGATTACTCGCCCACCACTTATATGAACCTCGGGGTGGCAGCTACTGGTAATGCCCAGTTTGAAGGATGGGGCAAGTTCAGGATCATGCGCCAGCAAACAGGCCAGAAACATGTGCCCGTAACAGTTGATGTGCTGACAGGCTTCCATGTAGATGCTGCCGATGGGCCAAGCCCGGAAGACAATACCTGGAACAGGTTCTCCTTTATTGACCAATTGCTGGTAGCCAGGAAGTTCAATGAAAGCTTGTCGCTCCAGTTCATAGGCTCCATGGTACACTACAATTTGGTGCCCTATGGGTACAACAATTCAAACAATACCTTTTCTGCAGGTATTGGCGGTAGGTACAAGCTTACCCATAAATCAGCGGTAACTTTTGAGTTTGTCCATTTGCTGAACAACTACAAGAATTTGATAAATGAAACGGGAGCCGTTTACGAATACAAGCCCATATTGCTTGCACTTGGTTACGATTGGGATACAGGTGGGCATATATTCCAGTTCTTCATCAGCAATACATCCAGTGCCAGCAACATTGCACAGCTTTCAAGGAATACCAATAAGCCTGCAGATTTTGCCTTCGGTTTCAACTTGAACAGGAGCTTTGGTATGAAGAAAGCAGTGAAGGTGAACCAGTAAGTAACTGATGGTGGTACGCAAAGGTTGTAGGAATAATGCCAGCCTGAGTAAATCGATGTTTGCTTAGCAAACAAACATATTGAACCTGCCTGCCGTTAGGCATGGCTTGTCGAAGGCAGTTACTAACAGGAATTCCATCTGTCGTTGACAGGCGGTGATGACAGATAAAAAGGCCCAAATTATTTTACGGAGCAGAAACTTACGAAGAGTGATGTCAGGAGCCTGTCGAAGTGCTGTCAAAGGGTATTAGTAGTAGGAATTCCATCTGTCATTGGCACTGATAGCCCAACAGGTTATTCTTTAAACAATAGTTTTCACTGAATAAAACCAACACCATGTCTTTTACAACCAATCCCCGGATAGCTACTACCTTGTTTGCTATCGTTATATTCTTTTTTGGCCTGAACCATTTGATCATTCCAAATGTGATTGTGGAATGGGTACCCGCTTTTTTTCCGGCACCCATGTTCTGGGTTTATTTCACTGGCATTTTGCAGATATTGGCAGCCATAGCCTTCATGCTGCATAAACAAGTAAAGCTTGCTGGGTACCTGCTTGCCGCCATGATTGTGATCATTGCCCTATTTGTACATTTAAGTTCCATGTTCCATGCAGCATCCCAAAAGGAGCAGATGATCGAAGTGATTTTTTTGGGAAAGGATATAGCATTGGCTGCCGCCGCCTTTTACATAGGTAGCAAAAACGAATAAACTTTGCCCCTAACGATTGTGCCAACGAGGCCACCCAGTAATTGGGTGGCTTTTTTATTCTAGCTATTGCGCAGCAAAAAGGACCCAGAAGTGAAAAAGCTGCCATCTATTCAAAAATGAGTAACGAAAAACAGGTTTTTACGACTGTGACCAAAATTTTGTGAACATTTAAAAGTTCACAAAATTTTGGTCACAGTTCAAATTATCAAAAAATTGATGTCAAAAAATGGGATGAAAAAAGATAAGGACAGCCTGCATGGCAGGCTTGGCATCAGCCAGAAACTGTTGGCAGATTACCTGGGCATAGCCCGCAGTTCCATAACCATGGCC
>JAHEZD010000124.1 GCA_023251255.1 Chitinophagaceae bacterium | reverse complement strand
AAAAGGGCCACCACCAATACATTCAGTGCAATGAAAAATACTTTGAATGAACGCCTGATGAACTTTTTTGCCATGGCCTAAAGTAGCTAAAAAACATTAATGGAGCCGGATATCTGTAACAATGGGAAAATGGTCCGATGCGTGGAACCTTGGGGAATAATATTGAACAGGTGCCAACTGCTTGCTCATGAGCACCACATCAATTCTCAATGTGGGGTCAATGCCATCATAAGTGGCCAGGATACTGGAGCCTTTTGCTGTAAAAGCATCCGTTAATCCCTTGCTCAATTGATGGTAGACATAGGTGGACGGAACGGAATTGAGGTCGGCACAGAAAACATAGGGGTACCTGCAGGCATTCATGGCGGGTTTGGCCACAGCCACTTCTGCCACATGCTTGATATCGAAGTGCCTGAGCCGGTCATGCACTTTGGGATGGGTTTCCAGGAAATCGATCTCATCTTTTATGAAATCGGATTCAGCTCCTGTCTCGGGCAGGAACTTTAAATACATGGACTGCAAATGTGTATTGTAGAACCGTA
Source organism: Chitinophagaceae bacterium (assembly GCA_023251255.1). Taxonomy (GTDB): domain Bacteria; phylum Bacteroidota; class Bacteroidia; order Chitinophagales; family Chitinophagaceae; genus UBA1930. The sequence continues at coordinate 12,886 of JAHEZD010000124.1, read as the reverse complement.
TGGTATCTGCCCCCATTTTTATATCGGCGTAGGCCAATGATTCGGGATAGTGCTTGCCGGGATAGATGACCCTGCCAGAATCCACAATGGGATGTTTGGAAAAGATGCAGGTGCCATATTGGGAGAAAGCATAGTAGTACTGCTTCTCGAAGTCCTTGCTGAAGAAATGGTACGGATAATTGCGGGTGGCAATAACATCCGCAATGCAGGACCGGTAGGCTGGACTTATTTGTTCGGTAAAATCCTGGATACAGACTACATCAGCATCCATTTGTTTAATGAAGGCCATCATGTCCCTGCGCTTATTGCCCAGCGTGTCCGTATGGTATTGGCTGTCCAGGAAATCCTGCACGTTCCATGAAAGTACGCGTATGCTGTTCTGGTCCTTCTGTTCCACAAATACCTTCTTGGGATGGAATGCAATCACTGCACTGATGTTCTGGAATCCCAAAGCGGTGACCAGCAGAAAAATCAGTCCCTTCTTCCTGTAAGCAAGCAAGGCAATGACCAACCAGGTGACCATGCCCAAAAGCAGGTAAGGAAACAATAAGGCAAGAAAGGTAAATGGATAGAAATGAACGGGGTTAATGTACGGCGTGAGGCAACCGCATAGGTATACCAGCGAATAAAGGGAACCGATTACAAAAATGACTTTACTGAAAACCTGCTTGAATTTTATCGGCATAATTTAGAGTTCTTCTTTACTGGCCCTTTTCAGGAATTCCTTTTCCTCGTCAGTAAGCATGGGGTAGCCATGTTGGTTGATCTTGTCCAGGATATCATCCAGTCTTTGCTGGGTAATATTGGGCGTTTTTTGGAAGGGCTGTTTCTCCACCTTATAAAAAAATTGATCCTTTTTTTGCTGTTGCTTTTTTGTTGGGTTGAACAGGTCGCTGAACCATTCCGCAAAGCTTTCCATCCATGCGCCCATATCCCTGCCCCTGCCCAATTGCTTCACAAAAACAAAACCAATGGCTGCTGCACCCAGATGTGCAATGGCAATGCCCCCGGAACTCCTGCCCACGCTGGCAAAATCAACTATCACAAAAACAGCGGTGAGCACCCATAAAGGAATGCCGCCCTGGATCAATGGGAAGATCCTGAAATCGGGAGCCAGTGTTGTGGTGGCCACGGCCACGGCCATTACTGCTGCGCCGCTACCAATTAAGGGCTGGTAAGTGGCTATATGCTGGTGCAGGGAAGGAACAAAATGTACGCTCAATAAGAAGAAGATGGCGCCTACCAAACCACCATATAGGTAAATGGGAATGAGTTTCCTGTTGCCTGCCATGCCCTGCAGTATATAACCAAAGCTCCAAAGCCACAGCAGGTTACTGATGAACATCCATACATCTATATTGGTGAACATGTAACTGAGAACGGTCCAGGGCCTAGTAAAGAATTTGCCTGACTGTGCAGGCAGTACAAACCAATCGGAAATCTCCCTGTAAAAAATGGTATCCCCAACGGCAGAGGAAACCTCGGATACACGGTAAACAAGGTTGAGGAAATTGAGTATGATGAACAGGAAGGCATTGATGGCTATCAACACAATCAATGTATTATTGGTGGCACCCAACAATGGCCTGCGCGATGGCGGTGGCTGTATGAAGTAATCCCTGTCTCCCATATCAATAAAACGTTTTTTTGTTGGTTCTGTTCCAGAAGTAAACCAGGATAATACCTACCAGGGCCCCGCCCAGATGCGCATAGTGTGCCACATTATCGCCTGCTGAATTCCTTACACCTGCATATAGTTCAAAAGCTGCATAACCTATTACAAACCATTTTGCTTTGACTGGTATAAGGAAGCTGATATAGATGTAGGTGTTGGGGAAAAGATAGCCAAATGCAGCAAGGCAGCCGAATACGGCACCTGATGCACCCAAAGTGGCTTCATTAAGCCTGAACAAGGGATTGGTAATGAGTTCTTGCTGCTGTTCGAAAGGCAGCCTTTTAAAAGCTTCTGCTATAGGTTGCATTTCAACGTATAGAACGCTCATATGGCATAACGCAGCCCCTAATCCGCATACCAAATAAAAAGTGAGGAAACGTTTGGGGCCCCAAACATTTTCAAGTACCGAACCAAACATCCACAAGGCAAACATGTTACTGAGTATATGTTCTACGGTACCGTGCATGAACATGTGCGTTATTAACTGCCAGGGTTTGAACAACGGACTTTGCCAGGTATGTAGTGCAAATAGGTTATCCATGTCGAAGGAAGAGCCTTGTTTGCCAATGGTTACTTGTGCAAGGAAAACCAGTCCATTGATAATGAGCAGGTTCTTGATTACCGTAGGTAATATTTGAAATCTGGATGGTCTGAATTGTGTCATAATATTTCGTTTTCACTATTTCTTCAATTTCAACTGCACCACGTTTTCTATATGGTGCGTGTGCGGGAACATATCCACGGGCTGTATCTTTTCCACGGTATATTTTTCATCCAGCAAAGCCAGGTCCCTAGCTTGCGTAGCTGGATTGCAGCTTACATACACCACAGTGGGTGCCGCAATTTCTATTAGCTTCTTCACGAGTTTTTCGTGCATGCCTGCCCTTGGTGGATCGGTAATCACCACATCGGGCTTTTCATGGGCCGCAAAGAAACCGTCGTTGCAAACATCAATCACATCACCTGCAAAAAAGGAAGCATGGTTAATGTTGTTCAGTGCTGCATTCTCCTTGGCATCGGCTATTGCTTCCGCAATGGCTTCCACGCCCACAATCTTCTTGGCCTGCTTGCTCACAAAAATACCGATGCTTCCCGTACCGCAATAAAGATCGTACACATTTTGGGTGCCATCCAGCTCGGCAAAGTCACGGGTAATGCTGTACAGTTTTTCCGCTTGTTTGGTATTGGTCTGGAAGAATGATTTTGGGCTGATCTTGAACTGGAAATCTTCCAGTTGCTCTATGATATAACCCTTGCCATGATAGGCCACGGGCGTAAGGTCGTAAATACTGTCATTGAATTTCGGGTTGATGGTGTACAACAAGGAGGTAATCTGGGGGAACAGTTCCAGTACCTTATCCAATAAAGCTTCCCTCATTTTCCTGTTGTCATTGCCCAGCATGATGTTCACCATCCATTCACCAGTGGTGGCGATCCTTACCATCATGTTGCGGAGCCAGCCCTCATGTGTTTTGGCATCGTAGAAGGGGTAGTTGTTTTCCAAACAGAATGCCGCAATGGCCTTCCTGATCTGGTTGGTGGGTTCATGCTGCAAATGGCAGGTATCAATTTCCACAATCTTGTCAAACATGCCCTTTGCATGGAAACCTGCAAAGCCGCCATCCTGGATTACTGGCAGGCCCGCAGCTTTCAATTGCTTGAACTCTTCCATGGGTATGAACCGCTTGCTGGAGAAGGTATATTCCACCTTGTTCCGGTAATGCCTGGTTTCATCGGCACCCACAATGGGCAGCATGGCTGGCAGGGCAATTTTGCCGATCCTGCTCAAATTATCGGACACCTGTTTCTGTTTGTAAAGAAGCTGCTTTTCATAGGGCAGCATCTGCCATTGGCAGCCGCCGCATACACCAAAATGCCTGCAAAAGGGATCTACCCGCTCCTGGGAATAGGTTTTGAAACGGAGGGGCCAAGCTTCTGCCCAGTCCTTCTTGTTCTTGCCGAGTTGTATATCCACTACATCACCGGGAACAGTGTTCTCAATGAAGATCACCTTGCCGTCTACTTTTGCCAAGGATTTTCCTTCGGCAGCATAATCCTGCACTGTGATATCCTGTAGAATGATGGGTTGCTTTTTCTTTTTCACTGCGGCAAATGTAATTATGAATGGGATGAGTGGGTGGCAGAAATTGGCCAAACAGCATCCGGACCCTTTTCTGCCATTGAAAATGGCCTTTGTACAGGTACCACTTTGCAAATGATTAACAACGCAGATTGTTCATTTACCTAAATTTACGCTTTCAATTTTATGAACAGTATGGGCAAATTATTACTTACTATTCCAGTTCTTTTCCTATCCATTGCTCCGTTTGCGCAGAACAGGACGGCCAATACCAAGAAGCCCGTAACAAAAACGGTGCAGCCAACTGCCCCCCAAAAAGCAGTGCCGCAGAAAAAGGCTGATGGTGACGGAAGGGAAATTTCCATTACGCTTAAGCCATTGAAGAACTGTTTTGTTTATCTGGGCTGTTACTACGGCAAGGGAAGGACCCTGGCGGATTCTGCCTGGCTGGATGGGAACAGCCATGGTACTTTCAAGGCAAATACCAAATTAACGGGGGGCATCTATTTTGTGGTATCCTCCCAGCCGCAGCTCACCATCCAGTTTGAGCTCCTGATGGATGATGCCCAGCATTTCAGCATCCAGGCAGATACCACGCAGAAGGACAATGCCATCATCTCCGGATCGAAGGACAATGACCTTTTTAAGGAATACACCAAGTTCAGCTCCGTGAAGGGCAAGTACAGGTTTGACCAAATGAATAAATTGCCCACCGCAAAAAATGCAGCCGATTCATCCACCATCAAAGCGGAAATCATCAAGACCGATAAGGAAATAAGGGCCTACCAGAACAATGTAATAGAGAAGCAACCGGAATCTTTATTGGCCATGCTCTTCACTGTGATGCGCAGGCCGGAGGCACCCACCAAACTTCCCATTGTAAATGGCAAGGCAGATTCCACTTATCCTTACCACTTTGTGAAGGGCCACTTTTGGGACGATGTGAATTTTTATGACGACAGGTTGTTGCGCACACCCTTCTTTGAACAGAAAGTGGATGAATACTATAAGTACTATGTAAGCCCGGAACCGGATTCCATTATCAACGAAGTGAAGTTCATGCTGCTTTCTGCCAGGACCGGCAAGGAAATGTACCCCTACCTGCTTACCAAGTTCACCAATAAATACGTGAACCCGGAGTATATGGGGCAGGACAAGGTTTTCCTTTACCTCTTCAATGATTTCTATTCAAAGGGCGATACCACTTTCCTGGATGCCAAATCAAGGAAAATGATTTTTGATAGGGCCTACAGTTTAATGGGCAGCCAATTGGGGGAACCCGCAGCACAACTAAACCTGACTGATACATTGGGCAATGTAAGGCCCATGTACAATGTGGATGCCAAATTTACTTTTATTGTTTTTTGGGACCCGCATTGTGGACACTGCAAGGAAACCATACCAAGAATCGATTCCATTTACAAAGCAAGATGGAAAGCATTGGGCCTGAAAGTGTATTCCGTTTACATCTACGATGACAATGTGCCCGACTGGAAAAAGTTCATTAATGAGAAGGGCCTGTTTGACTGGGTGAACGTGTACCAGACCAAGGAGGCAAGGGAAGCGGAAATAAAAAGCAACCAGCCCGGTTTCAGGCAATTGTACGATGCAAGGCTTACCCCAACTTTATACCTGCTGGATGATAAAAAACGTATCATTGCCAAACAGCTTAGCATAGAGCAGTTTGATGAAGTTATTACCGTGAAACTAAAGAACCCAACAACCAAATAGTTTATGAGCAAAAAATGGATGGTGCTTGCTTTTTGTGCAGGCATTTCTCAGGTACTGTACAGCCAGACATTGTTTACCTATGGCGCAAAGAAAGTAAGTAAGGAGGAGTTCCTGAAGGCTTATAACAAGAACCCGAACCCCACTGGTAATAGGAAGGATGGATTGAAGGAATACCTGAACCTTTACATCAACTACAAGTTGAAGGTGCAGGCAGCCTATGATGAAAAATTGGACGAGCAAGCAACTTTCAAATACGAAAGCAGCAATTTCAAGAAGCAGGTGGCCGACAATATCATTAATGACGAGGCCAATGTGAAGGAACTGGTGAAAGAGGCTTTTGACCGGGGCCAGAAGGATATCCATGTGGCACAGGTCTTTATAGAAGTGAAGGCTGGGGCCGATACTGCTGCCGCTTACAAACAGATCCAGGCTGCCTACAAGCAATTGGTGGCAGGCAAGGACTTCACTGAAACCGTTCTGTCCTTTTCCAATGATGAAGGAACCAAGCAGACCAAGGGCGACCTTGGTTATATAACGGTATTTACCATGCCCTATGAATATGAGAATGAAATGTATAAATTGAAGCCAGGAGCTTTTTCTGCCCCTTATAAAAGTGGCATTGGCTACCATATTTTCAAGAACATTGCGGAAAGGCCTGCGGCTGGTAAAAGGAAAGTGGCCCAAATACTCATTACAATACCCAAGGGCTTTACGGAAGAGCAGAAAAAGGGATTTGCTGTACTGGCCGATACTGTTTATGCAAAAGCCAAACGTGGTTATCCCTTTGAGAAATTGGTAACTGAATACAGTACGGACAGGGCCTCCTTGTACAACAATGGCCTCCTGCCCGAAGTATCAGTTGGGCAATACAATGCAGACTTTGATGAAAAGATATTCTCCCTTCAAAAAGTGAATGAAATAAGCAAGCCCTTCCTGACGGATTATGGATGGCATATTGTGAAATTGGTTGAAGTGACCCCAGTAAGCAAGGACTTCAATGATCCCGTGACTGCTGCACTCATTAAACAACAAGTGGAAAAGGACAATCGGTTGAGCTTTGCCAAGAAGAACCTTGTGAAGAAATGGATGGCCGTTTGCAAGTTCAAACCTGCTGCCTTTGATGAGAAGGAGTTTGTGGTTTTTACGGATAGTGCCATTGCTGGGCATTCATTAACAGGGTTCAAGAAAATAACACCTGAAACCGTTCTTTTTTCCTTCACGAAGCAGAAGGTAACTGCTGGTGATTGGGCAAAATTTGCAAAGGCCATCAAGCAGTCCGGCAGTAACCTGGGCAACAAAGCACCTTTGGAAATGCTAAGGGAGTATGAAAATATAGTGACAGGCGAATACTACCATGACCATTTGGAAGACTTCAACGAGAACCTGAAACAGCAGAGCAAGGAGTTTGATGAAGCCAACCTGTTGTTTGGTGCAATGGACAAACATGTATGGAGCAAGGCTGGGGAGGATTCGACCGGACTGAAAAACCATTACACAAAAAATGCGGCCAAGTACACATGGGCCCCCGGTGTAAGTGCGTTGGTGGTAACCTGCACCAATAAGGAACTGGCCACTGAAATAGCTGGCAAACTGAAAAGCAACCCATCTGATTGGAGGAATATTGTAAGCAACAATGGCAACAATGTGGTAGCGGATAGCAGCCGTTACGAAATGAACCAGTTGCCCGTTAAACAAAAAGTAGACAATGTAAAGGGCTTCCTGTCAACCCCGGAAAAAAATGCTGGCGATGATGGGTATACTTTTTTATATATAACAGAAGTACACAATAAACCGGAGCCAAGGACCTTTGATGATGCAAGGGGCATGGTGATTAACGACTACCAGCAGGTGCTGGAAGAAAAATGGTTGGCAGAACTGAAGAAGCAATATCCTGTTAAAGTAGTAGAAACTGTATGGAGCACCGTAAAATAACGAAGCTCAATTAGTGCATCTACTGCATTTTTCCTCCCATTACTGGAAAATAAAAATTCTTTGGTAAAACTTTGGGCCCTTCTATAATAGAAGGGCTTTTTGGTGCGTTATAGAAACCTGCAATAAAAGGCGGAAGCCCAAATTGCAATATCCAAATCCAATATCATTATGAAAACTAATTCCAAAACTGGTGCTGTAAAGCATTTGGTAATCCTCACCTTGTTTTTGAACTGCATTGCAGTCACTGCGAAATCACAGTTTTATTACCACAACAATTATAGGAGCGACCATCAATGGGAAGCTGATATAAACGTTGGGCTCAGCAATTTCCTCGGCGATGTTGGTGGCAATAAAGGAAAGGGGACCCTGTTCCTCAAGGATATCAATATGCCATCTACCAAGCTATTCTATGGTGCAAATATTACCTATTACCCTAATCAATGGTTGGGTATCCGTGGATCCTTCAACATAGGCAATGTACAGGGTTATGATAGCCTCATCAAAACAACCACTTCAGTAGAAGCGGACCGCAAGAAAAGGAACCTCGGTTTCCGTTCGCCAATAAGGGAAGGGATGCTGTCATTTGAAATATATCCCTTGGCGTTTATCAGCAGGAAGGAAAGCTTCTTCAACGCCAATTTCAGGCCCTATTTCTTTGGCGGCATTGGTGGCTTCTATTTCAATCCACAGGCCCAGTACACGGATGGTAACGGAAGGAAAAGGTGGGTGGACCTGAAACCTTTACGTTTGGAAGGGGAGGGCATGGCCGAGTACCCCAATAGGAAGGAATACTCCAATTATGCAGTGTGCATACCTTTTGGTTTTGGTTTCAAATACTTTTTGAACGACAATATTTATGTGGGTGCAGAAGTAATGCAGCGTTATACGTTTACCGATTATGTGGACGATGTGAGTACCACTTATATCAATCCTGCACTCTTCTCCAAATACCTGACCAAGGACCAGGTGCCAATAGCCCAGCAATTGATGTACAAAAGATGGGAAATGGTGAACAGGCCTGTTTCTGATTTTATTGGCAAGGCAAAGGGCGATGATACCAATAAGGATTATTATTTATCGGTATTCTTCAAATTGGGTATCCGCTTTGGCGGAAGGGATAGTGACATGAGTTGCCCAAGGGGCGCTTTCTAAAGGAAATGGGTAGGTTTTGGGTTCAATATAAAAGGCTGCAAATGAGGGTTCATTGCAGCCTTTTTCTTTATGAATATTTGTTGGTTATACAAGCGGAATGTATAATATAAGAATGCCACGATTGGCTCAAGTTAACAAACCCGAACTTGAACCTATCTATACCAGTTCCTTCACCACATTGTAAATAACTTTCGGTTTTCCCAATGTATAGTAATGCAGAACGGGAACGCCAAATGCCTTCAGTTCCTTGCTTTGTTGCAGCAGCCACTCCGTACCCACTTGCTCCACTTCAATATCTGTTTTGCATTTCAGTATATTGTTGGAAAGCTCAGTTGGAATGTCCACATGGAATATCCGTGGCAGGACACTCAACTGTTTCTTATTGGTAATGGGCTTCAGACCGGGAATAATCGGAACGGTAATGCCCATGTCCCTGCAAGCTTTTACATAATCAAAAAACTTCTGGTTATCAAAGAACATCTGGGTCATGATGTAATCTGCACCCGCATCCACTTTGTCCTTTAAACGTTGCAGGTCAATCTCCAGATTGGGGGCCTCAAAATGTTTTTCGGGATAACCTGCAGTACCAATGCAGAAATCCGTTTTGCCGCCATTCTGGATGTCCTCATCCAAATAGATACCATGGTTCAGGTTCACCACTTGCTTTTGCAGGTCAATGGCATAAGCATGTCCATCTACTTGCGGTATGAAGCTGGCTTCGTTCTTTTCTGCGTCGCCACGGAGTACCAGTACATTATCGATGCCCAGAAAATTCAGGTCTATCAGGGCATCCTCGCATTCGCGCTTGGTAAAGCCCCCACAAATAAAATGTGGAACCGTATCAACCCGGTAATGGTTCATGATGGCCGCACAGATACCTACCGTACCCGGACGTTTACGCACTTCCACCTTTTCGAAAGTGCCATCCGTTTTTTTCTTGAACATGCTTTCACTGCGGTGGTAGGTTACATTGATCCAGCTTGGCTTGAATTCCATCAGGGCATCCAGATGACCGTATATGGAAGAGATGGTCTTCCCTTTTAAAGGCGGCAGTATTTCAAACGAAACCAATGTATCCTTGGCCTGGGCAATATGTTCAGTTAATTTCATGTTCTTAAAAATTGCTGCAAACATAAAACAGTGTTGCATACAATACGCATATAATAATAAAAAGCCTCTTTGGAAGACCTTACGCTACTGACGTATATGGGATATTACTTATTCAGTCCTACTTGCCAGTGAAAACCGCTTTCCTTTTTTCAAGGAATGCGGTTGTTCCTTCTTTCATGTCATCCGTGCCGAAGCAGTTGCCAAAAGCATGTATTTCCTCCGCAAAGCCATCCTTGCTTTCATCCCACACTGCATTGGCAGCAGTGATACAGGCAGCAATGGCCAGCGGGGCCTTAGTGTTGATGACAGATAGAATGGCCTGTGCCTTATTCAATAATTCTTCTTGGGCAACCACGTAATTTACCAGGCCATATTGCAAAGAGGTGGCTGCATCAATCATATTACCGCTAACCAATAGCTCTATGGCCCTTCCCTTACCGATTAGCTGGACCAAGCGTTGCGTGCCACCATAGCCGGGGATTAAACCAAGGTTTACTTCGGGCTGGCCAAACTTGGCATTGTCACTGGCTATCCTGAAGTGGCAGGCCATGGCAAGCTCACACCCACCGCCCAATGCAAAACCATTTACGCAGGCCACCACCGGTTTTGGTGATTGTTCAATTTTCAGGAAAACATCCTGCCCACGTTTGGCCAAAGCCTTCCCTTCCTCAACAGATAGGTTGCCGAACTCGGTAATGTCTGCACCTGCAACAAAGGCCTTTGCTCCCGAGCCTGTGATGATAACGGACCTTATTTCGGCATTGGTGTATACTTCATCCATTGCATTGTCAAGGTCGGTAAAGACATCCCTGTTCAGTGCGTTCAGTTTATCGGGACGGTTAATGGTGATGGTAAGGATCCCATTTTCCAAATGGGTCAATAAAGTTGGGTAAGCCATATCGTTTTGTTTTGTAGTTGCAATATAACCACACAAAGAGATCTGCCTCCAACAGATTTTCTATCTTCATGGTATGAACATACTCCAACTGATTGCTTATACAGGTATCTTCATTTTTGCCATTACCGGTGCATTAAAGGCACGTACCCACAAGATGGATATTTTTGGTGCCGTGGTCATAGCATTTGCCACAGCTTATGGTGGTGGCACGGTACGTGACCTATTGATTGGTATAAAGCCCGTAAACTGGGTGAACGATTACCTGGCATTGGGCCTGGTGCTTGGTGCCGTTATCATTGTTTTCCTGTTCAATGCCAATGTGAGCAAGTTCAGGCGGACCATCTTCTTTACAGATGCCATTGGCATTGGCATGTTCACCGCAGCAGGCATTGAAATAAGTTTAAGTGCAGGGTTGAATGAGGGCTATGCAGTGATCATGGGTGTTATCACCGCCACATTTGGTGGCCTTGTGGCCGATATACTCAGCAATGAAATTCCAACACTTCTACGCAGGGGTGAACTGTATGCAACAGCCTGCTTGATTGGGGGCATAGCTTATATTGGATTGAAGGAAGCTGGGCTTAGCAAGAATATCAACCTCTTTGTTTGCGTGATGATTGTGGTAGGCTTACGGATACTGAGCAAATGGAAAAGGCTCACATTGCCGGAAATATAAAAAAGCCAACATGCAGTAGCATATTGGCCAATTTCTCAAGTGTAATGGATAGGATTAAAGAATGGATATAGGATAAGGATGGGATTTCACGGATATTGGATCTTAATAGTACACTTGTGTGTTGTAGGGTTTCAGGTATTGGATAGGTCTTTTAAAAGGATATTGGATCTTAATTTGACTGTTAGCTTCTTGCGGTTATTTGATATTCGTTTTGGCCATTAGGCTTTCTGTTGCACCATCATTATCCTTGTTGCTTTCGGATGGCGGTTTTGGAAAAGGATGGACTGGCCCTGTTACATGGATGCTGTTGTCTGCTGTTTCTTTGTTCCTGCCCATTTCATCAAATTGGTTTTTGGCGAACAGGGCAACTGCTATGTAGAAAACCAATTTAACGCAGGCGGCCAGTACCGGTTTTCTATGCTTTGTTTTTTTTATCTTTCTGGGCATTGAAGTTTACTTGTAAGGATGTTCATTTGTTGTTGACGATGTAAAATTGTCCAGGAAATGCCTGTTGCAGAAACTTAACAGGTTCAGCCGCATTAAATTTCAATTGAAGTGCGGAAATGTGAAATCGAAATGAAAAATATGGAGCAATAATGCAACTTGATGCAGGAATACTTGATTTTTTGATAAATTAAATGCTGGTTTATGCTGAATTTGCTTCTTCTAAGCTTAAGCCAATCGTTTTTCTGAATGGAAATTGACCAAATCCTTTAGGCCCTCCTTAATCATGGATAGCTACGCTTTATTATTTTGATACCACTGTTGAAGCAGGTAATTTATTCCCATTGATGGTGGTAACGCATTTTTGCCTTTCTAATATCCTTTTATGACCGATAAGCAGATAGTACTCATTAAGAACAGTTGGAGAATTTTTAGGGCAATTGCACCGGAGCTAATTGGTGAAGTTTTTTACAGTAGGCTTTTTCTAATGATGCCTTCCCTGAAACCCATGTTCAGCAGCTCCATGGATACCCAGTACAAGAAGTTGGTCGATATGCTGAGCTTTATTGTGGCGAGGTTGGATAAAATGGATGAAGTTTCCAAAACCATTAAGGAAATGGCTATCCGGCATGAGCAGTATGGTGTGAAGCCCGGGCATTATAAGCTGGTAGGCAGTGCATTGATGTGGACACTGGAAAAAGGCTTGGGCAAGGATTGGAACAATGAATTGAAAGATGCATGGACCGCATGCTATAATGTACTTGCAGATACCATGATTGCAGCAGCTTATACAAAGGACGAAAACCCTGTTTGAGCAATAACGCGAGTTGCGAGTCTCTTGGTGACTATTTAAAAACGATTCGGCATAATTCGTATAGCGGATAAACGTACAATCGCTACACTTGTATTGTTTAGGCGTTCATCGTGCCTACGTTCCATTGGGTTCCCGTCAAATGTTGGACAACAACTTCCCCTCCATTCACCATACCGCCCATGGCAGGGTCTTCATCCCTTCCAAGCAGCATGTACCGCAGTGCAAAAAGACAACGGACAGGATTGAAAATAAAATGCGACACAAAAAATGCGACATTTTAAAATGTCGCAAAAAAAGTGTCGCATTTTATTTTCTTTTACCAGTGATGGTGTTCGGGCCCTCCAACGAAAACAAAAATGAACGAACGCCTCCAT
>JAHEZD010000005.1:58888-107108 GCA_023251255.1 Chitinophagaceae bacterium | reverse complement strand
AGTAACCTTGTACCATTTCCTTCGAGTTCCAATTGGTAGGTGCCCCTTGTTAGCCTGCTGCCCAATTGTATGGCCTGCGTGGCGGAACCGCCCCCGTGCCCGACCAGCTGCCTGAGGACCTCCTGGCCCGCATTGTTCGTGATGCGCAGGGTATAGTTCCCTTTCACAAGGTTGTCCATCTGCAACTGGAAGCTATTGCCCGCAATGGGGTTGGGATGGGCACTGATGCCGGTTGCCGCTTTGCCGATGTCCACCTTCACGGTCTGGCTGCAGGCAGCCCCCCCGGATTTCCCCAGTGACCTGATGCGGTAATAGTTGCTGCCGTTAACAGGGGCCGCATCTAACCAGTTGTAGCTGTTGCTGGCCCTGCCGGTGGCAGCCACGGTGCCCAGCCTGGTGAACCGCACGGCATCGGTGGACCGCTCCACTTCATAACGGTCCATGTCCACTTCGTCCTGCGTGTCCCATTCCACCTGGATACCCTGGCCTTTGCGGTAGGCCCTCACTGCTGTGAAGGTTACCGGCAGTGCCCCCGATGCCCTGAACACGATCCTGAAGCGGCCGGTGGCGGTGCTTGCGGGGATGCTGCTGCTGGCAGTGAACGCAATGCTGGTGGTCCCCGCCAGGTCAATGGGCGTTGAGGTGCCCAGATAGGTATCCTGCAGGAAAGCTGCTGGGGACGGACCGGTGAAATTGGCCGCATCCAGTTTGAGGGCATAGTCCCTATTGGCCAGTTGCCACATCTTGATGTGCACGGTATCGTTCAATGAGGGCATGGCCCTCCTCTCGATGCTCATTGCCCTGTTGTCCCGCTCAATGGCCATGTTCTCGTCCAGGTTCACCATCTTGGTGGCATCGTCACCGTCCACGGCACTGCTGTAACTGCTGGCGAACAGTGCCACAGCACCATCCTGCGATACGGTACTGCCAGCAATGGACAGTTGCATGCTGATGGAAGCAGGTGTTGGCTCCGTCCTGAACACATTGGTGAGCGTACCTGTCTTGTGCGTTTCCTCAATGGCCAGTTCGGGCCCTGCCGCCAGGACGGGGCTGTTCTGCACGAAGAATGCCTGGCCCGGTTGTATGTCCCTTGTGGCAGCGGAGGAGGGGTTGCTTTTCGTGCCGTCCGTGGATACGGCCACATAGGCACCGCGTGTGCCCAGTGTGGGGTCCCATATGTAGTAGTAGCCGGTGATGTCCGTCCTGCTGAGCAGTGACCAGTCAATGGGCGACACGTAGGGGTTGCCCACGAAGCTGTAGCCGCCCGCACTGCCCGAGAGCAGGGGCATGCCTGCCGTTGCACCGGTTGCCGTGCTTCTCAGTTTCACCTCCCCCGTTACCAGTGTGCCCGTGGCACGCAGGACGGTGGCGGTACTGGTGGGCATGGCCGGGCCTGCCAGGTTGTAGGACCTGTTGCCGCGTACGAACAGGCGGTAGGCACTGCCTGCCGATAGTGGTGTATTGTCCGTATTGGCAATGCCGCTGTTCCATGCCTGCGCGGCATTGTCGAACTGGAACAGGGAGGGTGCCCCTGTAGGCGTCCCGTCGAAGCCGTTGAGCTGGTCAATGGTGCTACCGGTGATATGCGTACCGTAACCGGGCCTTGGGTCATCCACATTGCTGGTTGCAGCTTCCTGCCAGTTGGCCCTGATGGAAGCTGTACTGGTAACACCGGGTGCAATGAAGCGGAAGCCCCGCTTGCCTGCCGGTATGTAGCGCTCCACGGTTACCTTACCGGTGATGCTGCCCCTGTTGGTGCTGCCATCAATGGCGGCAATGGTGGCCGTGCTGCTGGTGGAAGTGGACTTCAGGGTGAGGTTGCCGTTGGTGGACAGGGTGCCATCCACCAGTACAAGCACGCCCGTAACCTCCTGCATGTTACTGGTACCGGCTTCAATGGAAACACCGGCCGTATTGTTGATGCTGAGGTTGCCAATGCTCCCCTTCCCCGTAACTGTTTGGGCCCTGGGGCCGCTTAAAACCAATGTGCCGGTGCCTTTGATACTGCCATTGTTCACCAGGTTGCCCCTGATGTCCAAATCGGTTGCAATCGTTATATTGGCCGATGTGGCCAATGTAATACTGTTGATGGCCTGCGCACTGGCCAGTACGGGCAGGTTGGGCACCTGTGGCACCACTGCGTTCCTGGTGGTGCTGGGCAGGCCATTGTCCCAATTGGAGGCATCTGCAAAGTCGGTACCGTTGGCACCTGTCCAGTTGGTAATACTGATTGGTTTGAAGATGATGCTGAACCTGCTGGCGGCCGATGTGGCGGCATTGGAGGTAACGGTGAAGGGGACCACCGTGGTGCTGCTTAAACTGATGGCGGTCTCCGTTCCCGTGTAGCTGTCGGTAAGGTAGGCCTGCAGGTCGGGTGCATTGAAGCTGCTTGGCCGGAACTCCCATTCGTATGCCTGCACCTTCAGGCGTGCCACCTTCAGGGGCACGGTATCATTGGCATCCACCAGTGGCCTCCGCTCGATGCTCAGTGACTTCCCGTCACGGCCGATGGAAACGTCCTCGTCCCAGTTGTCTATCTGCTTGGCATCGTCCCCGTCCACTGCGGCACTGTAGCCGTTCCTGAACAGGGAGGTGACCCCGTCCGCTGGGTGCCTGCCGGAGGCATTGGTATAGAACAGGAAGGTCTTCAGTGTTTCTGTTTGTGTACCGTTGCGGAACACGTCCAGGTTGCTGGTGGTGGACTTGTTCGTTTCCAGCAGGCCCAGTGAGGGGGCCGTGGTGCCCGCTTTCGCCTGCACGAAGAATGCCTGGCCGGACTGCACCTCATTGGTGAGGTTGGTCGTTCCGCCCCCGGCAATATTGTCCTTGTCTATTGTGATGAAGCCGCCGCGCGTGCCCACATTGGGGTCCCAGATGGTGATGTAGTTCTCGAAATTGCTGGCATTGCTCCCGGTATACACGCCAGTATTGGCATCCCACAATATGGGCGATGCATACGGGTTGGCCACCAGGCTGAAAGCGGTGTTGCCGGCCAGCCCGGTGAGGGAGAGGTCGCCCTGCGGCAGGGTGCCGGTTGCCCTCAGGGTGGTGTTGCTGCTGGGCGTGGACGACTGCAGCACGTTGATGTTGTCCCTGTTGCCCCTCACATAGAGCAGGTAGCCGGTATTTGCATCCAGTGTGCCCAGTGTGCTGGTGACGGCATCCCATGAGGGGCCGGCGGGATTGTAGGTATAGAGCGAGGCCTGGTTGGTGATTGTTGCATCGAAGCCATTGGTGCTGCCGCCGGTGCCGGTGATATGGGTACCGTAGCCAGCTTTGGGGGAGGGGAGGTTGGTCCCTGCATTGGGGTTTGCCTGCCCTTCCTGCCAGTTGGCATTGATGCTGGTGGACGTGTTGACCGAAGGCGTCAGCAGGCGGTAGGCCCTGTTGCCCGATGCGGTGATGTATCGTTCCACGGTAACGTCACCCGTTATGTAGCCGCCACCTGATGGGCCAGGTGCGATGCGTGCCGTATTGGATGCGGTGGAGGCCAGTGTGAGGTTGCCACCGGAAGCAAGTATGCCTGCTGTGGGGGTGAGCACGCCGGACAGCCTCAGGGCATTGCCCAGTGCCACGGTGCCCGATGAGCCCCTGTTGATGCTGAGGCTGTTCACCATGTTGGTGGTACCGGCACCCGACTGGTCCATCACCAATGTCCCGAACGGCCCCGAGCCGCCAATGCTGATGTTGGAACCGGAAGAACCCGTGATGGAACCGGTGCCTGTTTCATCAACTGTTCCATTCAGTGAAAGTGTATGGCTGCCAATGGAAAGCTTGTCTGCACTGGTTGCCAATTTAAAGCTGCCACCAATTGCTATGTCCCCAGATAGGCTCTTTGTTGCCCCACCAGACAGGCTAAGGTTATTATAATCGGTCCTTGTTGTAATAACTTGTGCTGTGGCGGCACTGTATTCCACGGTTGAGCCAGTTAGGTTTAAGGTAAAGGCATTGGTATTTGCAAAAGCTGTATTGCTGCCACCTGTTAGCCCATTCACATTGCTAGTGGTGAAAGTACCCTCTATGTTCACTGTAGAAGATGAAGTAGGTGTAATTGTATAGGTAGCTGCATCCAAATGACCAGTTATATTCAGGTCCCCTGCTAAAGCAATGCTTGCTGTCAAAGTCTTGCTGCCACTGTTTTCCACAGAAAGGTAGTCGTAATTGAATACGGGTATGGTTTGATTGGTACCGTTGAAAAGGATGGTGCTTCCAGTGGTGGTATATGAATTGGTGGAAGGTGTGAACGTGCCTGCAATACCAATAGGGCCAGTAGTGGCCAGTAACCGGCTACCAGTTGAACTACTTGTAAGGTTATTGTATTGATAAGCAGGAATGGTTTGGGAGGAGCTACCAATAAAACCAACTGTGCCACCCGCTACATTCGCAGTTCCCGAAACACTGGGGAAGGCATTGGCAGTATTCAATGTGCCAGTGGAAAGCGTAAGGTTTCCAGCTACATTCAAGGACTGACCAGCTTGTATGGTCAAGACAAGGCTTTGATTGTTCAGCAATAGGTCCTTGGTTGCTGCTGCCATATCAACATTGATGGTATTGGCCCCATCCAGGTTTACATCATCGGTTGTTGTTGGTACCCTGTCCCTGTTCCAGTTGGCTGCATCGCTCCAATTATTTGTTCCTGCACCCCCATCCCAAAGTTTCACATACACTGCTGGCTGGCCTATTTGGAAATCACCAAAACCGGTAAGCCCTGTAGCCTGTGTACTGGTTGATGTAAGTGTGCCCACTGTTGGGTAGACCCATAGGCCACTACTGTATTTCCCTACAATAAAATCGCTTGTAGTAGCACCAGCATCCACATCACTTGCAGCAAAGTTGAATGTTGCATTATAGCTGGTAAATGCTGTGCTGTTATTGGTCAATGTCCAGTACCTGTTCACGGTTGCAGTTTCTTCTATGGCAGAACCAATGGTAGCCGAATTGTCGCCAATGGTTGTGGACACTGTTAGGTTGCCCGGTGTGGCAACGCCTGAAAAAACAGTCGTTACAGGTGCATAAGTGGCATTGTCGCCAATCTCGAATGTTTTTGTGGGGTTGCCAGTTGGAATGGCTTTCTGGAAATTGCCATTTACCCATCCTGTGTTCTGTGCGGCACCGGTAACGGTTCCTGTAGAAGGTTGAATAACGGCATTGCTGTTTGTCTGTATGTTGCCTGCAACAAAATTCAATGTGCCATTAACGGTTGCATTTGCAGATAAAGTTGTTGTGCCAGCAGATTTGTTGATGGTGAGGTTATTGAAGGCAGATGCTGAAAGAATATTCTGTGCCCCGCTACCATTCATGGTGAAAGTAGAAGTGCTGCTATTGATTGTTCCTCCATTGGCAATGTTGCCCCCAATCAGGAATGCATGGCTTCCTGCATTGAGTGTTGCTCCACTTGCTACTGTAAGGTTATTGGTAATGGTCCAATCCGAAGAAGGTGTAATACCTGCAACATTTGAATTGGCAACAGTTACATTTTTAAAAGAAGTTGGTGTGCCTGAAAGTGTAATAGCGCCTGTTCCTGCAAAATTCACATTGCCCGTACTGGTGAAACTGCTGCCAAGGTTCAATGCAGTAGCAGTTGAAGGAACAAAGGTCAATGTGCCACTGCTTGTAATGGTACCATTGTTGGTTACATAGCCCAAGATGGTATGCGATGAGGATCCACCATTGAACGAGGCACCACTACCAACCGTTAATCCATAAGCAATGATATAACCAACGCTTGCACTGATTCCTGCAGTGTTATTGATGTTCAGAAATCCATATTGAGGGGCAGATGTTGAATTCAATACAGGAGCAACCGTACCATTGAAGTAAACGGTAATCGCTACAGTTTGTACGGCATTGATCAAGCTCAGTGTTTGTACTGTATTTCCAGTAAAAGTGGTTGTGCCAAGCGTATATAAAATGCCGCTATTTGTCAGGTCGCCATTTAATGTGGTATGTATACTTGACCCACCGCTTAACGAACCTGCACTCGTAATATTAAGCAGGCCGTTGAACGTAACATCATTGATGATTGTATAGGACCCTGTAACTGTTACCTTATTGAAGGTGGTATTGCCCGTAATATTTTTGGTGGCACCTGCACAAATCAACGTACTGCTTGATGGGGTATAAGTGCCATTGTTTGTCCAGTTGCCATTTAAGGTAATGGCATTGGAACCACCATCAAAAGTGCAACCGGTTCCAATGCTCAAATCCCCATTAACCGTTGTTGGCGTATACAGTATTTTTGTACCTGTATTGCTAAAAGTGATATTGCCATAAACTACACCCGGCAGCAATAAATGCTGTGTTCCTGTACCATTAAACTCAACTGTACTGTTGGTGGATAAATAATAATTGGCAAACTTACTGGGGGCATTGTCTGCTGCAATGATCAATTTGGCATTGTCCAACATGGTAGCAGAGCCACCAACAACATCCCTGTTGAAAAAGAACGATTTTATATCAAGTGTGCCTGATGTGCCTATTAGGTTCCCCTTTAATGTTACGTCTCCTGTAAGTTCTGCCAATGTGCCTACTGGTTTATTGAACTCCAGATCATTGAAGGTGGTAGCGGAAATGGTCTGTGTTCCTGTGCCATCAAATACTACGCTGGTTCCAGTGCTACTGGAAGTATAGGTGCCGCTATTGAGCCAATTGCCTCCTATATGCAGTACACTGTAATTATATAAAGTAGTAGTAGCAGCAATGGACACATCCCCTGAAATGGTAGTGGTGGAAAAATTATCCAACTGCCCTGCAACAATGGACAAGTTGCCTGCAATGGTGGTGGCATTATTAATGGTAGCGGATGCTGCTGCTTTATTTATCTGGAGGTTGTTATAAGTAACGTTGCCCACTGCCTGGCTTATTATTCCATTGTAAGTAACTGTTCCCGTGCCTGCTGTAAATGTCCCATTGGTATAGGTGTAATCTGAAGCAATGTTCAAATTGCCGCTACCGCTAAAAACAATGTTGGCAGCTCCTGATTGTATCAATGAGCCAGCAATGGTTACTGTTCCCGTGCCAATATTCAAATCAATTGCATGGCCAGTTGTGCCGTCACTTAAAACTAGGTCGCCATTAATGGTTACCGTTTGGTTGTTGGTATTAATGGTATGTGTGCGATTGGTGGCCCATGTGCCATCTATGTTTCCAGAAACCAATGAACCACCACTTGCCATGGATAAGGTAATAGCCTGCACGCTACCAAATTTTATGTTCTTAACCGTTACTGCATTGCTAATGGTTGGTTGGTTGGTAAAGGAAGCAGTACCTAGGTCAACAATATCTGTTGAGGATGGTGGTGCTGTTGCAGAACCCTGAAGGACCGTCCAGTTGGCAGCCGTATTCCAATCGGTACTGGTACTGCCATTCCATTGTACCACATTGGAATTGTCAGAGCATGTCCAGCGGTTGGTGATATTTGTGAGGCCACTCTGCTCCACATAATTGGACGTAGTGCTGTTGGCTGTTTTACCTGAAGATGCCCATGATGAACCATTGTAATGCCATAGTACCATGGAAGATTCAGCACTGCCATTCAGTTCATCATCTTCATAATGCAGGCGGAGTGTTGCTGTATAGGTGCCTGCGGGAACAGCAATATTGTATACCCTGCTGATGGAACCGCCAAAAGGGAAATCAGCTATGGAACTTTCTGTTACTGAAACGGTAACACTTGTTACGCTGGACACCGCAGAGAAATTGATGGTATTATTGGGGCCTTCAAAAGCATAATCCACACCAGTTGTAAAAGCATGTGTGCGTTGGATGTTTCCAATGATAAAACCATTTCCTGTTCTAGTGCTTGTGATGGTTAGGGTATTGGTACCTGTAAGCAATTTTCCTTGGGTCATATTCACTGTTGCGGCAGTTGTATTGCTTTGCAAAAGCACACCAGTGGTGGCACTTGCACTGTTTACCGTAAGGACATTGAAAGTGGTAGCCCCATTTATATTTGAGTTCTGGCTTCCTGAAAACTCTATGGTACTACTGCCTGCCGTAAAACTGCCATTGTTGTTCCAGTCAACATAAATTGTATGGGTAAAGGCCCCGGGAATAAAAGTGGTACCAGTGCCTATTGTGAAACTATTGTTGATGGTTAAACCTGCCAGGGCCGTTTTGTTGTTGCCATTGGAGAGCATCAAATTATCGTAGGTAAGTGTATTGATGTTTTGATTGCTTGTGCTATTGAAATTTACTGTATTGGGCACAGATGAAGTAACATCCAAAGTACCGGCAGTAACCGTTAATGTATTGGCAATGCCCAAAACTGAACTGGCAGACAACCTTAGGGATGTTCCATTAATGGTGATGTTGTACAGGTTAGCCGTTCCACTTAAAACCGATGTGCCCGTAAATGTAGCAGTGCCTGCAGTTGCAGTTAAACTTCCTGCTACTGAAAGTCCTGTTGAAATGGAGAAATTTGCAGTGGAGGTAATAGAACCCGTAACAGATACCGTTGCAAAACTGATTGTTCCTGCACCTGATACTGTTTTTGAACTGCCGCTAAAAGTAATTGTGCCCACACTGGCTGTAAGGGTGCCACTTACCGATAAATTACCCGTGATGGTAAGCGATGCTGTGGTGCTAATGGTTCCACTGATGGTAAGGTTATCTATTGAAATGGATGAACCACTAATAGTCTTGGAAGAGCCACTCATG
The DNA here is from genome assembly GCA_023251255.1 of Chitinophagaceae bacterium. Classification (GTDB taxonomy): domain Bacteria; phylum Bacteroidota; class Bacteroidia; order Chitinophagales; family Chitinophagaceae; genus UBA1930. The sequence continues at coordinate 98,450 of JAHEZD010000005.1, read as the reverse complement.
GTGATTGTTCCCCCTGAAGCCTGTGTAAACGAGCCGGTACCCGAAGTGGCCAAGTTACCTGTTAGGCTGATACTGCCTGATGAAAGGGAGACCAATGAACCTGTAACGGTGACATTGTTGAAATTTTCCGTACCTGACCCACTCACTGTTGTACTTGCACCAGCAAATGTTGCTGTGCCTGCATTTCCGTTGAACGTGCCATTGCTGGTCCAGTTGCCACCAATATTCTGTATGAAACTTCCACCATCAAAAGTGGTAGAAGCACCAATGGTAACGTTTCCGTTCACCGTAATATCCGCTGCTGCAGTAAATGCAACGGATGTGCCTGACCCAATACTGCTGCTGAGGTTCCCCAAGATGGTCATGGCTGTGCCGGGCATCGTTTTCACTGCTGCACCACTTGAACTGCTGAGGATCAAGTTGCCATAAACCACATTGGCCACAGTTTGGTTGGTGCCTGCATATTCCACATTACTGGCCACAATCAAATTGTTGGTGGCAAAGTTGGAAGGATAAGTATTTGTTCCGCCAATTTTTAATGTTGCATTGTTAGCAATTGTTAAGGTGCCACCAGAAGCTGTTCTATTGGCAGTAAATGTTGATAGATCAAACGTGCCGCTTGTTACAGATAAATTTCCTGCAATGCTTGCATTGACAGATAGGGTTACTGTGCTGGCCGTACTGGAAATGGTTAAATTATTGAAGCTTGTAGCAAAGGTTCCGGCAATGGATTGTGCAGTGGTACCACTGAATGTTACCGTGGCGGTTCCTGCAGTAAATGCAGTGGTGGAAACATTGTTTGTCCAGTTTCCCTTTGCAGCAATATCAAAATTATTGGCGTTCAATATGCCGGCACTGATAAGCAGGTTGCTTTTTATGGTAATGGCAGCAGGCAACAAAACACTGCTGCTGTTATTGATGGTCAGGTTGTTGAAGGAGCTTATTCCTGCAAAGGTTTGCTGACCAGAAGTTCCATTAAAAACAGTCGTTCCATTGTCGGTATACGTACCGCTATTGGTAAATGAACTGGCAATGTTCAAAGTACCGGAAGCAGTATTGGTAATGGTAGCTCCTGAATTGATGGTAAGGCCATTGCAGGAGGAACTGCTTACCAAAGATGGCATCCTTACTGCTGAAGAAGGAACAACCACATTGGTTAAGGATGTTGGAACCGCACCACCGTCCCAATTGCCTGCTGTGGCCCAATCCGTACTTATGGCACCTGTCCATTGGGCAGCATTGTCCATACCTGTAAAGTCCCCAAAGCTTGTTATGGAAGGGGAGGTAAGCGTGTTGGTGGAGCTGTTCAAAGAAGAGGTATAGGTTGTCCATGGGCTTGAGCCGCCCCATTTGCCCATCAACATATTTGCTTCCGTGCCTACAATATCTGCGTCGGTATAGGTGGCTGCAACCGTGGCACCAGTAACTGTATATCCAGTTGTGCTCACTGTCCAGTAACGGTTTATATAATTGGTGGTATTGGTATTGCTGGGGTGTTTTGCGTTTACCACTTTCACACTTGCAGAGCCACTGGTATAGGTACCTGAACTAAAAGTGAGTGTGATGGGTGAATACTCTGCCGTACCTGTACTGTTGTCCCCAATAGGAAATGTATAAGAAGCAGAGGCCGCCGATGTGCCACTTTTTATGACGGTACCCGTACTCGAAGCCACAATCATATTACTTGCTGAAAATGGGCTTCCTGCTATTGCAGGTACGGTTGACCCCAATGTTAAATTATTGCTGCCAATCACTAGGTTGCCTGCATTCAAAGTGAGCAGGTTATTAACGATTAGCGGCCTTGATAATGTTACACTGCCTGACGTGTTATCCAATTCTACCTGGTACAAGGTCAAGGCACTTGAAGAGCCATTGATATTTTGGGGAGTGCCATTTCCTGTAAATGCAATTAATCCATTGTTGTGGTTAAGTGTGCCATTGATGGTTAAATCTGCATCAAAATCTGTTTCGGTGGAGGAGGAGGTAAGCGTTTTGGAAGCATTGACAATGGCTGTATTGAAAACAGAAACAGTGCTGCCACTGATGGTGGTGGTACCATTGAATATGACATCGCCATTGTTATGGTCAAAATCACCCTCATTTGCCCAATTGCCAGTAACAATTACTTTTCCTGTGGAGCTATTGGATGTAAGTGTGCCCGATGTTGTTATAGCTATGTTGTTGAAGCTGGTGATACCCGTTCCTGTAATAGCATTGCTTCCATTGAAATTGATGGTGCCTGTTGAATTAAAAGGAGTGGTATTAGTGCCGTTATTGATCCAGTCTCCATTAAGCGTAATATCATTGGCGGCTGCATTTAGTTGTGCCCCTGTTGAAATCTGGATATCATTGTTTACAGTAATTGCTGCGGCTAAGGATTTGGTACCGGTTCCTGAACTGGCTAGGTACAGGTTGTAGTAAGTTGAAGAGGAGGGGGTCTTGATGGATTGGTTGCCTGAGCCATTGTAATTAATCGTATTGGGAACTGCACTGGCATCCAGCACACCTGTTGATAATAGGGTTGAGGTTGTTCCTCCCATATTCAATACAGCATTTGCTGCATTGGTCCATTGCGCATTTACGCCACCACCGGTAATATCATTTTGCATGTTCACTGTTCCATTGTTGGTAACCGTGTTATTGTTGGTAATATTGATAATGGGTGAAATGGTAAGAGCCGAACCCGACGGGATTGTTTTATTGGTGCCAAGCGTAATGGTTCCTGTTCCTGTAATACTACCGGTTCCATTTACAATGGTTCCTGCGGCATTTGAATTGGTTACATTGGATGATCCAAGTGCCAGCGTTCCATCAACAGTTATGTTCCCATTTACGGTCAATGCTGCCCCTCCGGTCATTTGAAAGGTGGAACCGCTTCCTACATTCAATGAACCCGTAAAGGTTAATGGACTGGAAGACGAGGAAGTGCCTGCACCCCCTGTCGCCAAACTGCTTAATACCCAAGTTGAGGAGGCTGAAAAAGTACCCGTTCCTGTTGTTACCAGATTGGTACTGATTGTAAGGATTTTTGAAGCAGCATTGGTTAGTGTGCCGCCACTTTGAACAGTTACATAGTTAACGGTATAGCTATTGTCCAAAACTACTGCATGGCTCACGTACACCAGGCCATTACCAGCTATAGGGGCACAACTGCAGTTTGCCCCACCGGAAGTCCTGCTCCATATAGCGGTACTCCAGTTGCCTGCTGATATTGAATAATAGACATTGCTGCTGATTGTCCTTGTTCCACTTGGGTTACCAGTAGATGGGGTAAATGTGGAACCCCCTACAACCGATGAAACCAGTTGGGCATCTACCACATTGCCACTGGTAGCTGCCGCATTGATGCTGTAAGTCAACCAGAAATAATAGGTACCCGCTCCGAGGTTCAATGATTGGCTGCCATTTATAGTGAACGACCCATTGGGACTGGTGGCCGTACCAAAAAGGGTGGAAGTGGAAAACAGATTGGTTGTCCCTGAATAGTAAAGTTTGGCATTGGTCAAATCTGAGGCAGCGGCTGTTGAGCCAGTAGTATTGAAATTGAATGCAGTTGCAGTTATTGATGAGCAGGTGCCACTAATTACAACTTGCACACCAATAATTTGGTTATCTGCGGAACCGGAGAATATGGAAGATGTAACCGTTTGTGTAGTGGTACTTGAACTGTAAGCAAGCGGTGTGCCTGCTGTTAAATCACCTAACGATGCATTGTATGGGTTGGTTGTTTTGTTATCAATCCTAAATGTTCCCCCTGTTCTCTTAATATAGCCAGTAGCGGCGGCAGTGGCCCTCACCTGCAGATTATTGAAATTGATGGTATTTAATTCCGTATTGCTTGCAGCGGTTGTGATGGTAACGGTAATGGCTGTGGAGGTAATGCTGTACGATACAATGGTTACATTGGTTCCAGTAGCCGTAACTGTTCCAACACCGGGGTTGAACTGGAACGATGCATTGCTGAACCCAACGATAAATGTAACGTTTGTTTGCCCTGCCGTGAAACCTGAGTTCCCAGATTTGGAGGTTTCATTAACAGCAAAACTTACACTTGAATAGCTGGAAGGGTAGCTACTACAGAAGTTTGGATTTGTAGCCTTGGTAATGGTGTATTTTGCAAATACTGGTGAGCTTGCAGCACAAACAAGAAAAAGTAGTAAAACAATATTTTTCATGGTAATTGGTTTAGCAATTAGGTTCAACTTTTAGTAATCCATTGCTTGACTGTAATGGATTGTTGAATATTAAAGGTTAGGCCAGGTGTGCGTTTTATAAAGAGATGAGGTCGGGTGTTTTTGATTTAAGTGCCGTTTTTGTTTATATAATTGTGGTTAGCTCTAGGTATTGATTGTTTGGTGTTTTTACGAGAACGGGATGCATTGGAAACCTTGGACCCCAATAAGTTGATGTATAACACTAATATATACTACTTATTGTCGAATCCCTACCACAAAGGGACTTTATTCTGCCCTTATAGAGTATAGTTGATATTTTAAAAAAAATGTAGCGGAAAATTCCTTCATTGTGGTAAAAACAACTACACTGAAGGGAAGCCATCAATTAGCGCATCTCTCAGCGCTTGTTTAAAAGGAAATATCATTGTTTTTTTTCTTGCCACGAATGAACACGAGTCCGCACGAATCTTTATCACTAATTGTTGCCGCAGTCGACAATAATGAATCAACCCTGATTATTCATGAAACCATCCGTGCTGAATCGATAACTATCGATTCGTATTACCTGCCTGCTGGCAAAGGCAGGTTAGTGGCAAAAACACATGCCGCAGGCATCCTACAAAATCTCGTTTGTTCCCCATGTAAATTTTTGGTTGTTCAGCAATTGCGGGGTTGGTTTTTTCGCCATAAGTAGCAGTAATGAACCTAGTATCCGTCCTGCCCGTTCTGCTCAAAAAACCGCAATACTCTATTCTAGACAATTCATTCAAACTGCCTCTAAATCATGCCTTTCCCTGATGAACGTCATTTATTGCACTGTATTGCTGGTATATTTTTGGGCCCAAAGCAGTAAGATGAAACTAGAGCTGGACGATAAGATGAGCATAGGATTGATACAGGACCTTTTCCATTGCCTTTTCCCTTTTTTGAAGATACAGTTCTTTGAGAAGGGGATACGGATGCAGGCTCGTAATGCCCTCCGTAAGCATATAGGTGATGGCAGCCGTTTATTGGGAAGTTTCAAACAGGGCACTGACAATGAACAATCCAGCATGTGGATTGAACCGGGCATGACGGTGAGCGAACTGGAGAACAGTTTCAACAATAGTTATTCGCTGCATACCCAAGTATACCGCAAATCGGGGAATGTATGGCTGGAAGCTACCGTAACGGATAGCTGGACGTTGGAGGAACAGAACAGGCAGGGCGAGATGCTGGCAGACCGGGTACGATAAATATACTTTCCTAATTCTTGAGATTGACGAGTTTCGGCTGGTTAATAATGGTAATCCTGCCCCCTTCAATACCTATTAGCTGCTCGTCCTTGAAATCGCTCAATGTACGGATGGTACTTTCGGTGGCCGTTCCTGCTAGGTTTGCGAGGTCTTCCCTTGATACTTGCATGCTAAAAACTGTTTCCCCTTCTTTTTTGAATTTGTCCTGTAACTGCAGCAGTGCATCAGCCACTTTCTTACGCACGGAGTTATAGGCCAGTTTTACCAATTGCACTTCTTTTTCATGCAGGTTACTGCTGAGCATACGGATGAACTTTTTGGACACTTCTGCATTTTTGTACAGGAGTGCGGAAAAATCGTCCTTGGGCAGCAAGTAGAGTTCGGATTCTTCCAAAGCGGTTGCCGTATCGCTGTACTGGCCTTCTTCCAGTAGGGCAAGGTAGCCAAAGAAATCCCCTTCATTATAGAGCCCTGTAGTCAGTTCCTTTCCATTGTCTGCAGTTTTGGTAGTTTTTATTTTACCCTTATGCAGGAAATAAATTCCCCTAGGGTAGCTGCCTTCATGGTATACCTGGTCCTTCTTGCGGAATACCTTGAGCTCCATTTCGCGGGAACGCTCCTTTAGGTCGGCAATGTCCTTCACATCGGACATGAACCCAACTAGTCCATTGATGTCCTGACTGAATTCCTTCTTGAGCATTTCTACCTTCTTCAACCTGCTTTCAACAGCACTCAATAGCTCTATATCATCAAATGGCTTGGTTAGGTAGTCGTCTGCACCCATGTCCATTCCCTTGCGGATATCGCTCCTTTCCGTTTTTGCGGTGAGGAAAATAAAGGGTATGCTTGCGGTATCCTCGTTCTTGCCAAGCATGTGCAGCACACCGTAGCCGTCCAGTACGGGCATCATGATATCACATACAATGAGGTCTGGCTTGCTGGCATGAACAAGTTCTATTCCTTTTTTGCCATTCTCGGCCGTGCTTACATCATAGCCTGCAAGGGAAAGTATTTCGGAAGTATTTTCCCTTATCTCCATATTGTCCTCAATCAGTAATATCCTTTTTTGCATCGTGTTGGTTGTTTGGTATGGTTACGGTAAAGGTAGCTCCTTTGTTTACGGTACTTTCCACCTCTATCTTGCCGCTGAGCAGTTCCACATAACGTGCTACGATACTGAGGCCTAGCCCGGTACCCTGTATGTTGGTGGCATTGTGCCCACGGTAGAAGCGTTCGAACAGGTGCTGCTTGTCGTCTTCTTCAATTCCCACGCCTTGGTCTTTTATGGAAAGGGTAACCTGTTCGGTAGTCACAGTACTGCAAACAGTAACGGTACTGTTGGTGGGGGAAAACTTGATGGCATTGGAAACCAGGTTTACAAGTGCCGTGCGTATGCCTTTTGGGTTAACGGAGGCTTGAAGTGGCCCCAGGTGTGTGTAATTGATTGCCTGGCCCTGCTTCAGCATTCCATGGAGTTCCTGCACAATGGATTCGGTAAAAGCTTTGAGGTCAATCAATTGGGGCTCCGTATCTGCCCAACCTTCTTCCAATTTGCTGATGGAGAGTACATCGTCCAGTAGGTCCGTCATATTGCCGATGGTAGCCTTGATGCGTTGGATATGCAATTGCTGCTTCTCTTTGTTGTCTGCTTCTCCATACTTTGTTACCAATGACAGGGAGGACTGTATGGTGGTCAATGGTGTCCTGAATTCATGGGATGCCATTGAAACAAACCTTGATTTCATTTCGCCCAGTTCCCTTTCCCTTTCCAGTGCTATGTGCAGTTCCTTCCTGGATATCTCCAACTGCTGCAGTGCTTCTTCAAGTATCATGGTCCTGTCCTTTACCCGCTTCTCCAGGTTCTGGGCAATATTTTCCAGTTCTTTTTTCTGTTGCTGGATGGATTGCTCATTCTTCTTCCTTAAGGTTATGTCAATGATAAAGGCGATGGTATAATTACGGGAACCAGTGGTGTATGGGCTGAGGCTTATTTCCACCGGGAACTCTTGGCCGTTCTTCTTGATGCCGAAAAGGTCCCTACCTGTACCCATTGACCTTGCTTTTGGATGCTGTTCGAATTCCTCGCGCAATTTATTGTGATGGCCGCTGTAGCGTTGCGGTATCAGTATTTCCACTTTCTTGCCCACCAATTCGCCATGCAGGTACCCGAACAGTTCTTCTGCAGATGGATTGGCTACCTGTATGGTTCCCAAAGCATCGGCAACCAGGATGCCTTCTGTAGCGTACTCGAACAGGGCCCTGAATTGCTCCTCGCTAGTAAATGTTTGCGGCATAGGTGCTAAAGGTACTTTTTTTTGCATTGAATATGGCATCCATAATTTCCTGCAAAAGTGGGAGAAAATGCTATAAAAGGGATAGCGATGGGTATGATTTGCGTCATTTTATGGTCCATTAAAGCGGCCTTTCTTTGATTTGCTAGGTTCATGCCTTATTTAGGTAGTTGTGGTTCCCCCATATATTGCAAAAGCCTCCGACTGGGATATTGTTCCCATCGGAGGCTTTGTGTTTTTCAAGGATAGAGGGGTGCCAAGGGGATACCGTTGCGGCACTGTTATTTAAAAACGGGTAGATTTTCTAATTCTGATCGGCCATTACTTTGAAGTTGATATTGAAGGTTACCTCCAATTTGTCATTTGCTTTGATTATGCCACCGAGTTTTTTGGGTGGTACAAGGTTGAAATCCGAAAAGTGGATATGCTGTGTTCCTGACAAATGCACTACCTGCTGGTTGTTGACGGAAATGTTGAAATTGACAGCAATCCTTTTTTTTGTGCCTGCTAGTTCAATATCTACAATGCCGTTGACCTGTTCCTGCCCGAGCTTGAGTTCTGGGTATTTGTCCATGGAAATGAAATGGATAACAAGCATGGGGAAATCGGTTTCCTTCAATGTTTTGCGGAGGTCCTTGGTCATCATTTTATTGAGGCAATCAAAACTTGCTACAGGAATGCTCAACCTGCCTTCCAGGGCCACTGCCATATCGGTACTGTTCTTTTTGTAGCAGGTAATGGTATCTGCATTTGCATATCCACTGACGCTGCAACTGAACCTGTTTACATTGGTGCTGCCTTCCACCCTTACTGCGCCTTCTTTTGTCACCAGCCATTTTGCCTTATAGGGGGCATTGCGGTGCCCTGCAACAGTAAAGGCTGTTGCTACTGTTATGAACAGGACGAGCATAAGTATGTTGCGTGTTGGCAGCATGTGAAAAATAGAGGATAATTAATCAATAAGGCCAAGATGAATCAACATCCTGGCCCATCATTCATTTTCGTTATTGCATAGTGTTGCAGAACATGCCTTGTAAGTATTAGAAACCTACAACAGCTTCTATAACATAACCATTGAACTTCCCACCGGCACGGTAATCGGCAACGGGAAAGTCGTTGTACTTCTGAACCACATATTCTGCTTTCATTAAAATGTTCTTGCTCATGAACCATCCGCCGGCTACTGCAAACCTGTTGACCTTTACATTGCCTGTGTAAGTGATGGCCCCAGCCCCTGTGCCAGCAGCATTGTCTGCCAGCCTTGCGCTAACTGCGTTGTACCTCAATCCAAGAAAGAGGTTTTCGTCCTTTCCAAACCTGTACACGCCATCTACTGCATACTGGTTTGCTTTTCTGGTGGATGCTTCTTTTGCGGTCCTTCCTGATACGGTTTCATAGGTGCCGAACAGTTCAAAGCCATAGGCTTTCAGGAAGCCATTGAACATGAAGGCATTTATCTTTTTGCTGAAGCCCGGATTGAAACGTCCGGAGAAGGCCAAGGGTGTGCCGGCACCAGTGGTGCTGCTGGGGTTGGCGGAATTCTGTTCCATTACATATTGGTAGTTGGAACCTGAACGGTCGCCTCCCAATAATGTATTGCTGCCACTGCTCTGGTTACCATAATAGGATGCGCTTACGCGTACCCGCAGGTCTTTATTGAGCTTTTTGTCAAAACCTGCCTTGAGTAAGAGGGAAGGGGATTTGTGGAGGTTGCCATCTGGGTTCTGGGCTGCATACAAGGAGTCAACATTGCCTTTTATCATACCGTTTGTAACCCCGAACATTCCAAAGAGGCCGTTCTTCTGCACAAATACTTCGCCCCCAATTTCGGTAGCGTATGCGTCCATGATATTGCCTTCCATAAAAGGGTTGTACAATGTTTGGCCGCCATCGCTCCTGCGGAAGTGTTCATCGCCATAATCCACTTCAAAGTGGCCTATTTTGATGGTGGTTATTTTCATGATGTCGCTCCACAATTGTCCTTTGAATGGCAGCTTGTCAAACTGGATGTAACCGCCCTTTACCCATGTTTCATTGTGATGTTTTGTGGAAAGGTAGCTGGTAATGTTGAGCCTGATGCCATCGGCGAGCTGTACGTCCATGTTCAGGTTTGCCTGTGCTGTTTGGAAACCTGCTGTAATGACTTTCAACTTGTTGCCCGGTGTTGATGAGCCGTTAGCAAATGAGCCAACGGTATTGTTCAGGGCACTGGGATTCTCGTGCTTGAGGTTCTGGAACTGCTGTGTGAAGCCGGCGCCGAACCTGATTTTGAGGCCATCGAATGTGGAACCTGTGTCCTTGACTGTTTCAAATACATTGATACCGCTCTTGTCATAAGGCCTAAGGTTGGCTATTTTGGGCTGCTGGGCCATTAGGGCCAGCGGCAGCAAGCCGGTAAGCAATAGCAGCAGGGGATAGCTGTTCTTAATGTGTAGTTTCATGTTTTCTTGTTTAAATAGTTAGTGGATATTATTGTTTTATAAGTGTGAGGTCGAACTGGAGGGTTACTTCGTTACCGGTCTTTACTGCACCCAGCATAAAAGTTGGCGGTGACATGTTGAAGTCCTTCATGCTTATCTTTTTGGTTACATTGATGGCAATGCTCCTGTCTGCATTCACTTTTGCAGTAGCGGCCAGCGGGGCATCAAGGGTGGTGCCAGCAATGGTGAGCTTGCCCAGGCAGTTTATGCTGCCATTGGCAGCAACGGTTGCGGAGGTAAGCGTGTAGGTAATGGATGCGCTCTTGTCTGTCTTCAGCGCCTTGTAGGCATTCTTGTCCATACTGGTATGCTCACTTTTGAGACTGGTTGCAGGTATGGTGAAACTCATGGAACTGAGGGCCGTTGGCTGACCGGAACCATTGAGTGCAAAGGTTGCGCTGCATTCGCCAGCAGTTGATTTCATGGTCCAGTCGTGCAGGGTGGAGGTGCCGCTTATTAGTACCTGCATGGCCTTGCTGTGGTATTTTGCTTGTGCCATGGATACGAGGGCCATGAACTGGATGAGGAGCAATAGGAAAGCGTGTTTTTTTTGTATACGAAACAGTAACATGATAAAATATTTTTAAGTTATTTAAATGGCCTATTTAACGTGGCCGATAACGGGTGCAAGATATTTTGGCCGTGGCTGGGGTTCAATGATGGTGATCATTAGGCGGTATGATTGATGGGGAAAGGGGACTGATATAGGTCATGTTTTGCCTAAGAAACTGTCTAAAATCATTTCAATGGCTAATATGTGTTGCTTTTGGGCTGCAATCCTGCCTTTGCCGGCAGGCCATACGAACTTGCACGAATAATCCAGTATTTGTTCATTATTGCCGCTTGCGGCAACAATTAGTGAAAAAAAATCGTGTAGATCAATGCAATTCCCAGAAAAATCGAGACAGGCTGTGGCTAAAAGAGGCGCTTGAACTTGCATAGCAAATTCCTGAAATCAAATTTGAACAGGCTCATAGAAGAATATAATCAATTGTACAAAAACACAGTGAATGAAATTTAAGGAGCCTCTTTCATTGTGCGGAAAATAGAAAAAGAGACCTGTGACCAAAATTTTGTGAACTTTTAAAAGTTCACAAAATTTTGGTCACAGGTCAAATTACGGATGATTGATGTCAAAAAATGGAAAACGCGGACCAACTTCCAGTCAAAACTCCGCATGGGCCTCAGCGTCTATTTAAATTCAATTCATTGTTTTTTTGTATAATGAGGTATTTACTGTATGATTGAAAATCACTGTTAAAGCCTACTTACTGCTTTAGTCATCGACAAAGCACTTTTCCATCCCCTTCGTTCTGTTCATCTACGTTTCCTTTCCTTCTGTCCAAACAGCAGCTTCCCCCGTCCTTTATCAGAATTCCCTTTTGTTCATGATGCCAATTTTACACTGTTAATCATTCATCACGCTCAAAACAGTCACACCATGAAAAAGACAATTGCAACCACCGTAACAGTAATTATGTTGGCCTTTATTACAGCAGCCTCCTTTGCCCAGGAAGCACAGGAGGAAACAACCATGCAGGACCCTGCCCCAAACTGGGTTTCCACCAAAGGCTATTGGGTAATCAAGAGCAATATTAAAGCGCCCACAGAACAAACCGTTTTCTATTACAACAACAACCATGTACTGGTTTATGAACAAACAGTTAGCGGCACCGTACTTAACATCAAAAGGAAGAAAGTAAAAATGCAACTGAAGAGAACATTGGAAACCTCCGTAACGGCATGGAACAAGAAAGAAAAGGACAGTAAAGACAATCTGGCAACCAACAAATAGCTATGTTGCCCCGCACCACCCCTGTTCCATGAAAGGAATGGGGGTTTGTCGATAAAATGCTTTTGTCGCCCAAATCATTCCGTCCAGCGATTTTTATCAAATAAGTATGGTACACTAATAACCGTTGCTTAATTTTAAGCAAATGAACATGCAGCAATACCCATTCATATTTGCCGATAGGTGGCAGTACCGCATTTTGCGGCATGCGTCATTTTGGTTGTTCTGGGTAATATTCCAGGGGTTCCTGTATGCATGTACCCCTGCCAATATCCAACAGGGCTTCTGGGCCGGGCTTCCCTATTCAATGCTGGATTCCATCATATACATTTTCGTCCATATTTTCCTTGCTTACTCATTGATGTACTTTGTAATTCCCCATTTGCTGATCAAACAGAAGTATTGGCTTACTGGCGTAACCACCATCTTGTTTATCCTGCTCACTTCCGTGCTGTCCGTACTGGTAACACAATATATTATTGCACCCATAAGGTTTAGCCTATTGGGGCAATCCTATAAACTGAACAACGTTAAAATATACAACGAAGACTTTTACAGATCCATGCTGGCGGGACTAAGGGGAGGTTTAACCATTGGTGGCATAGCAGCAGCCATTAAACTGATGAAGCTCCTCTATGCAAAGGAACAGCGCAACCTGCAACTGCAGAAAGAGAACATCGCATCGCAACTGCAATTACTGAAGGCACAGGTGCATCCACATTTTTTGTTCAACACATTGAACAATATTTATTCCTACACACAAAATTCTTCCCCTGTAGCAGCCAAAATGGTGGCCGGGCTTTCCGATATGCTCCGGTTCATACTGTACGAAGCCAACCACCCGTTCATCCCCTTATCAAATGAACTGAAGATGATACAGGATTACACTGCATTGGAACAAATAAGGTACGGCAATAAATTGGAGGTACACCTTGATTTGCCGGAACAAACCCATAACCTGTACATTGCCCCCCTGCTCTTATTGCCCCTTGTGGAGAACAGCTTTAAACATGGCGCCAGCACCATGCTTGAGCATCCCTGGATCAGCTTAAGCATTGCCATCAGTGGAACGGAAATGCACATGAAGCTCATTAATGGCAAAACAGTTTCGGAAGAACGTAAAACAGGCGACCATGGAATAGGGATCAGCAATGTTGAAAAAAGGCTGGCATTGATCTATCCCGCAAAGCATGAGCTTTCTATTACCAATGACACCGAGGTTTTCATTGTGAATTTGAAACTGGTGCTGGAGCAAAGGAAAACAACAGAAGAAAAACCAGCCCCCATTCCGCAAACCCTTCAACCTGCCTATGCCTGAAGACAATACCATAAAATGCTTGATTGTTGATGATGAACCGCCTGCAAGGGAAATCATACGCAGGTACATAGAGCAGATACCGACACTGCAACTGGCAGGCGAATGCGGCAATGCCATTCAGGCCTTTACGGCTTTGCAGCAGCAATCCATTGACCTATTATTCCTGGATATACGGATGCCGCAATTAAATGGCAATGATTTTTTGAAAGCATTGAAGAATCCCCCCAAGATCATCTTCACCACCGCTTTTTCTGAATATGCTTTGGAAGGCTATGAACTGGATGCCATTGACTATTTGATGAAGCCCATTCCATTTGACCGTTTTTTTAAAGCAGTGAACAAAGCGTATGGGCAGCCATCCATTAAAGCCGATGTGCCGCTAGCGGCACAGGAAGAACGTAAAACAGGTTCATTTGTTTATTTCAGGGCCGATAGGAAAATGGTAAAAGTAACCTTGCAGGATATCCTCTACATTGAAAGCATGAAGGATTACATTAAAGTGTTTACCCAAAATGGCACTATCGTTACCAAACAATCCATCAGTTCAGTGGAAGCCATGCTACCCGAAAAGGATTTCATCAGGATACACCGTTCATTTATTGTTTCCATCCGTCATATAAAATCCTTTACATCGGAGTTAATAGAAATCCATAATACAGAATTGCCCATAGGGAAACTATTCAGGAACGAAGCATTGAAGGTGATTGGCTGATGCGCCATTCAACCATGGCCTACTAATTAAACGAACGTTCTTGTTGTGCCTTTTTGATCAACAAGGTTTCAGGGTCATAATTGTTGGGAATATACTGCTTCATAATGTATCATATATCCTTAACCAATGCCGCATCGGTAAGTAATCAGCGGCTTTCGTTGACGGTTAACGAAACAAGTAGGTAAAATACATTGCTAGGGCGAACGTTCTTTTCTTGAACAGACTAGCCGGAACTGGGTGTGATTTCCGAAGCCGCTCCATGGTTTATAGGAAATCAGCGAATTGAATTTTTGGCCTTCCCGCACTTGCGAGATTGATTTTTTCATCATAAGCGGTCTCTATGGCTACAAAACCAATGGCTTTTTGCTCCTATATTAATAATGGGAAGGGGTTATATGGACCCTATTGCTCTCATTCAATTAGAACCTTACGCAACGCATTTTGTCAAGGGTGCTGTTAGGTGTCTTGAGGTATGTTTTGTAGTTCATGGTCACTTCCAAACCGCCCCTATACATGGAGGCCGATTTCAATGCTGAAATATTCACATCATAGCTGATGCCGAATGTTAGCTGTTTGTAATCCAATTTGACAACGGGCACCACCGCATCACCCACCCTATAGAAAGACCCAAAGCCTACTGAAAGTTTTTCCTGCTCGTCGTATTCATCAAGGTCGTAGTGGTACAATGCACCCAGAAGCAATTGCCTGTATTCGCCTTGCATGTAGTAATCTATAAAACCAATTACCCTTGTGTTATCCGTAAGGCCAGCGGTAAACCCGGCATTCAATGACAGCTTGCTTTTAAAGAAATCGAAATTGGATTTATTGAAATAACTTTTTGTTTGCTTGTTTACGTGAAACAGTCCAGCGCCCAAATAGTACCTTGAACCATCACTAAAGGAGTTGGTGTAGGAGATGCCTGTGGACAGGTCCCAATAATTATAACCAACCCTGTCAAATTTTTGTATGGTGGGATTGTTGGGGGAATATGCTCCATTGATGTACTGCTCCTCTCCCCTTATTTTGGAAGGGTCAAATTGGCTACTGATGTACCCACCCATCACGGCTACCGATAGATATTCATCCTTTTCGTCGTTCAATGATTTGTGGAAATTGAGGAAGGGCAAAAGCTGTGTCCGCTTTAAATTGAGGTCCCCAGCAGCATCCAAAATGCTTTGAAACCCCAAGGTGAGGAAATCGTTCTGGTTGGATACGGGAAGCTTGTATTCCACGCTTAACGCAGATGTTCTGTAAGGTACCGTAACAGATGCCCATTGGTTCCTGTTGATCCCGCTTATCCTGATATCACCCGTGAAGATGCCTGCCAGTGCCGGGTTGCGGAGTATGGGCTGTTCGTAGAACTGCGAAAAAGTATAGTCCTGTGCCAATAGGAACTGGCCATACAGCAAAAACAAAAGTGTAAAAATATATTTCATGGTACTGTCTTTATCGTATTACTGTAATATTTCCTTTATAGAAAGCAATCCTGTTGCTTTCGCAGATTACTTCACATACATACACAAACACATCAGGGTCCACCAGTTTGCCTTTATAGGTTCCATCCCAACCATAAGTTTTGTCATTCGGTATAAAATCATTCTTTGCGAATACCAATTCGCCCCAACGGTTGAATACCTTCACTGAGTTGACTTTCTTTATGCCCTTGGCCCTAACAATCATCATGTCATTGTAGCCATCACCATCCGGTGTAAGTATATTTGGAATGAAGATCTGTGCATCGGGGCAGAATGCCATTATGCGTAGGGTATCCCTTGTCCGGCATCCCCATTGATTGGTAATGGTGGCTATATAGGTAATGTCTTTTTTAACTTCAGCAATAAAGGGGTTGGGGCAGTTGGTGCAACTTAAGGCAGTAGCAGGTGCCCAGCTCCAGGTAACTGCAGGGCTAACACCCACTGTTGTAACAAATTGATAGGAAGACTCCGTGGTGGTTACAGTATCCTTTCCAATGTACAAGGTTGATAATGGATTTACGGTAACCGTTACGTCGGCAGTACGTGTGAAGCAGCCATGGGAATCCTTGCCTGTTACCGTATAAGTTGTAGTGCCGGTTGGGCTGGCCATTGGATTGGCAATATTGGCTGCACTCAATGTGCTGGATGGCGTCCATTGATAGGTGGCTGCACCTGTGGCAAGTAGGCTTGTTTTATCACCGTTACACATAACGGCATTGTTGGCTGTTAGGGCAAAGGTATCTATTACACTTACATACACAGAGTCATTTGCAACACAACCATATGTTGATGTGCCAACGACATTGTAATAGGTACTACTAGTAGGCGTTGCAATGGGGCTTTGGCAATTGGTACAGCTTAAACTTGAGGACTGGGCCCATTGATAGGTAGCTGCCCCAACGGCGTTGAGCTGTCTGCTGCTGCCCCAGCAAACCATTCCATCGTTACCCGCATTTACATTGGGCAATGGCCTTATGGTGATTGATTTTGTGGCAGTATCAGCACAACCATAAATGGTTTTAATTATAACCGTAGCATTCACTGCGCCAGCTTGACTAAAGCTTGCAGCAACATTGGCTGTGGTGAAACTACTGCCATTGCTGAATGTCCAATTGTAACTGGCTATTGGGTCGTTGCCAACAACAGCACTATTGAATGAGACGCTGCTATTGATGCAGGCATCATTGACGCTGTTAATACTTGCAATGGGCACCTGGTATACTTGTATGTTCAATGGTTGTGTTGTTGTGTCCTTGCAACCAGATATGCCAGTAGTGATCAATTGAACAGGAAATGTACCTGTGCTTGAATATGGATGACTTGGATGCTGGGTGGATGAAGTTCCCCCATCACCAAAATTCCATTCCCATTGCTGCATACCGAAATAGGCGGTTGAGCTATTGGTGAAATTGGTGGAGCTCCCCAAACAGGTTTGCAGGGGCTGGGCAGTAAACGAGGCAACTACTTTATCTATTTTGATGGAATCTATCCCTGGAATTAGCACCACACAACCGTCATTGTTCTTTAAGGTTATTGTAGGATGGTAAGTGCCTGCTGTGGTATAGGTATGGGAAATAGGCGAACTGGTGGTCGTGATGGTGGTTCCATCACCAAAATCCCAAACATAAGAACTTGCATATTGTGCCTGCGACTGGAAAGAAATGGGCGTATTGGCGCATTGATAACCTGATGAATAAGTGAAATTGCCAACAGGCGCTGTTACGCTAATGTTTTTTGAAGCAGTATAGGTGCAGCCACCAGGGCTTATGGATTGCATGCTTACCAGATAGTTGCCGTTTTGGGTATAAGTATGGCTGGTATTGTTTCCTGTTCCTGTGTTGCCATCACCAAAATTCCAGGTGGTTTGTGCTGATGGCAGGCTTTGGTTGGCAAATGACACGGTGAACGGGAGACATTTTCCAGCAGTATCCGTTAATGTAAATGCACCAGGTAACTGGCTTACGATAATCAGTTGCTTGGTTAAACTTACCGTACAACCATTGCCCGATGGGGCAGGCCTTGTAACACTCAATGTAATGGTATAGGTACCTGCTGCAGTGTAACTATGTGTTGGGCTGTACAATGTAGAACTATAACCGTCACCAAAATCCCATAGGTAAGATAGACCGATCTCGGAGAGGTTATTGTAGAGTACAGGGTCACCGATACAAACTGGGTTTGTTGGAACCGTAAAGTTGATGTTGGGTAATGGCAAAGCATATACTGGAATCCGCATGGTATCGTAAGCGCAATTATCTGTTGCTGCAATAGTTACTGTATAATTTCCTGCTGTTGCATAAGTATGCGTTATAATGCCGTTCGTGGTTGTATTTGAAGTATTGCCGTCACCAAAATCCCAGTGATAAGAAGTGGCACCTGCAGATGCATTGCTCAGGTTTATGGTAAGGGGGGCACAACCAGAGGTTTGGTTGTTCAATATTTGGATATTGAGGTTGATGGGGTCTGGTTTAACCACAATAGGAACTGTGGCAGTGTCGTTGCCACAAATATTGGTTGCAATCAACTGTACATTGAAAGTAGTGTTGGTAGTGACTGTATAAGTATGTGAAACAGTCGTGGCCATTGCTGTTAGGGTAGTACCATCTCCAAAGAGCCACGTGTACGATTGGATATTGCTTCCGAAAGATGTATTGGTAAATGTTACCGTAATGGGCGAGCAACCTGTAAGGTTACTGGCTGTGAATGCAGCTTTGGGGGTTGTTCTTACCAGCACATTTTTTATGAAGGATATGGTGTCACATACCGAGCTAGCAGTAAGGGCAATCGTGTAAATGGTATCAATATGGTTAGGGCTTGGGGGGAAAACAATTGTACCAGGTTGGGTATTGGTAGATGTTTGTCCCTGACCAAAGCTCCATTGGTACAGGAAAAGGCCACTGGAAGGAGTTGTGTTGAGGATATTGATGGATAAGGGACCGCAACCTACTGTGTCTGACAGTGCAAGGTTTGGATGGGGTTTGCCTACCGTCCAGAATTTAACGCTTGCCGTATCATTGAAGCAACCAAATCTGCTGATTGCTTTTAATGTTATCCTCGCAGTATCACCGTCGTTGGTAATGGTATAGCCAGGGAAGGTAATGCTCGTTCCAATCAAAAGCCCATTTACATACCACTCGTATGAAATGTTTTCCGTAGGATGGTTAATCAATTGGATGTTTGCTGGCGCAATGGTATAGGGTGCACAACCTTGCTGGTTATTGAAATTTATTTCAGCAATGGCATCTGGCTTAATGGTCACTGTTTGCGCTGTGCTGTCCTTGCATCCATTGTTGGTGGTTACCACCAATTTTACTTGGTAAGTGCCCGCCGCTGCATAACTATGTGTGGGATTCTGTAAAGAGGAATTACCACCATCCCCAAAGTTCCAAGCATAGCTTACTGTTCCACCACCTACGGTGGCATTGGCCGTGAATGCGAAGCTATTGGCACTCAAACATTGCGTACCATTATTGATGGTATAACTAACACCTGCTGGTTGTGGATTGATGGTGATGGTTTGTGTGGTGCTGTCCTTGCAACCATTGTTGCTTGTCACCACCAGTGTCACTTGATATATTCCTGCTGCTGGATAACTATGTGTTGGGTTCTGTGCAGTGGATGTTCCTCCATCCCCAAAATTCCAGGCATAACTTATAGTTCCACTGCTTATAGTTGATGTATTGGTGAATGCAAAGATGTTATTGCTTAAACATTGTGGGTTGTTGTTGGTAGTGAAGCCCGCAACAGGTGGTGGATAAGCTATTACTGTTTGTGTGGTGCTGTCCTTGCATCCATTGTTCGTCGTCACAAGGAGCGTTACCTGGAAGGTTCCTGCTAATGTATAGCTATGTGTTGGGTTTTGTGCAGCAGAAGTTC
Organism: Chitinophagaceae bacterium; assembly: GCA_023251255.1. Taxonomy (GTDB): domain Bacteria; phylum Bacteroidota; class Bacteroidia; order Chitinophagales; family Chitinophagaceae; genus UBA1930. Next base: position 79,096 of record JAHEZD010000005.1, on the reverse strand, counting down.
CTCCATCGCCAAAGTTCCAAGCATAGGTTACCGTTCCGCCTCCTACGGTTGCATTGGTAGCAAATGCAAAGCTATTGTTGCTTAGGCATTGATTGCCCGCATTGATGGTATAGGCCACACTTATGGGTTGTGGGTTGACTGTTATGTTCTGTACAATACTATCCTTGCACCCATTGTTTGTTGTGGCTACCAAGCTCACTTGATAGGTACCGGCTACAGTATAACTATGTGTTGGGTTTTGTAAAGCGGATATCCCCCCATCCCCAAAATTCCAGGTATAACTTACCGTTCCTACACTTACCGAGGCATTGCCTGCAAACACAAAACTATTGCCACTCAAGCATTGGCTATTTGAGTTAACTGTGTAATTGACGCTTGTAGGCTGGGCATATACCGTAAATGTTTGTGCAGTGCTGTCCTTGCAACCATTGTTGGTGGTTACCACCAATTTCACTTGATAGGTCCCTGCTGCTGCATAGCTATGTGTTGGGTTTTGTGCGGCAGAAGTTCCTCCATCACCAAAGCTCCAGCTATAGTTGGTAATGCTACCATTGCTAACAGTGGATGTACTGGTGAATGTAAAATTGTTATTGCTCAAGCATTGTGTGCTATTGTTTGTGGTGAATGATACAAGGGGTTGAGGCGATACTGTTACAGTGCCCGTTACACTGTCCTTGCAACCATTGTTGGTGGTTACCACCAATTTCACTTGATAGGTCCCTGCTGCTGCATAGCTATGTGTTGGGTTTTGTGCGGCAGAAGCTCCTCCATCACCAAAGCTCCAGCTATAGTTAGTAATGTTTCCACTGCTTACGGTAGATGTATTGGTAAAGGTAAAATTGTTGCTGCTCAGACATTGTGGGTTGTTGTTGGTAGTGAACCCTGCAACGGGTTGTGGATAGACCGTTACTGTTTGTGACACACTGTCCGTGCATCCATTGTTTGTTGTTGCTACCAGCGTTACCTGATAAGCTCCAGCAGCAGTATAACTGTGTGTTGGGTTCTGCAAGGAGGATATTGCCCCATCCCCAAAATTCCAGGCATAGCTTACCGTTCCACCACTTACAGTGGCATTGGTGGCAAACGCAAAGTTGTTGCCACTCAAACATTGATTGCCTGTATTGATTGTATAGCTTACACTTGTTGGTTGTGGATAGACAGTTACTGCTTGTGTAATGCTGTCCTTGCAACCATTATTGGTGGTTGCCACCAAGCTTACTTGATAAGTGCCTGCTGCGGCATAATTATGTGTTGGGTTCTGTACAGTGGATGTTCCTCCATCACCAAAGGTCCAACTATAACTTATGCTTCCACTGCTTACAGTGGATGTGTTAGTGAAGGCAAAATGATTGTTGCTTAGACATTGTGCATTATTGTTGGTAGTGAACCCTGCAACAGGCTGTAGATAGACAGTTGCCGTTTGGGTTATGCTGTCCATGCAACCATTGTTTGTGGTTATCACCAACTTTACTTGATAAGTTCCTGCCGCTGCATAGCTATGCGTAGGGTTTTGTAAGGAAGCTGTTGCCCCATCACCAAAATTCCAAGCATAACTTACCGTTCCGCTAGCTACAGAGGCATTGGTGGTAAAGGTAAAGCTGTTGCCATTCAAACATTGGTTGCTTGAGTTGATTGTATAGGTTACGCCTGTTGGTTGTGGATTGATGATAATGGTTTGGGTTGTACTGTCCATGCAACCATTGTTGGTTGTCACTACCAGTTTTACTTGGTAAGCACCTGCTGCTGCATAGCTATGTGTAGGGCCCTGAATTGTAGCAGTTCCACCATCACCAAAACTCCAGCTATAGCTTGTAATGGTTCCACTGCTTACGGTCGACGTATTGGTGAACACAAAATTATTGCTGCTCAAGCATTGTGGGTTGTTGTTGGTCGTGAACCCTGCAACAGCCTGTGGATAAACGGTTACCGTTTGTATAGAACTGTCCTTGCAGCCATTGTTGGTTGTCACTACCAATTTTACTTGGTAAGCACCTGCTGCTGCATAGTTATGTGTAGGGTTCTGTGCAGTGGATGTTCCACCATCACCAAAATTCCAACTATAACCAGCAATACCTCCGCTGCTTACAGTTGATGTACTGGTAAATGAGAAACTGTTGTTACTCAAACATTGTGGAGTATTGCTGGTAAACCCTGCAACGGGCTGTGGGTAAACGGTTACCGTTTGTGTGATACTGTCCTTACACCCATTGTTGGTGGTTACCACCAATTTTACTTGATAGGTACCTGCTGATATATAACTATGAGCTGTATTCTGTAAAGAAGATGTGCCGCCATCACCAAAGTTCCAACTATAAGTTACTGTTCCACCAGTTACTGTTGCGTTAGTTGTAAAAGTAAAACTGTTGTTGCTTAAGCATTGGTTGCCATTATTGATTGCGAAATTAAGACCTGTTGGTTGTGGATTGACGGTGATGGTTTGCATGGTACTGTCCTTGCATCCATTATTGGTGGTTACTACTAATTTCACCTGATAGGTTCCAGCAGTTGTATAAGCATGTGCTGGGTCCTGTGCAGTAGAAGTGCTCCCATCACCAAAAGCCCAAGCATAACTTATCGTTCCACTGCTTACCGTGGATGTGTTGATGAACAAGAAATTGTTATTGCTTAAACACTGTGGGTTGTTATTGGTAGTAAATCCTGCAATGGGTTGTGGATAGACAGTTACTGTTTGAGAAGCACTGTCCTTGCATCCATTGTTGGTAGTTACTACCAAGCCTATTTGATAGGTTCCAGCTATGGTATAAGTATGTGTTGGATTCTGTAAAGATGAAATTCCTCCGTCGCCAAAGTTCCAGGTATAAGTCACTGTTCCGCCACCCACACTGGCATTGGTAGCAAACGCAAAACTATTGCTGCTTAAACATTGGCTACCTACATTAACAGTATAGCTCACGCTTGTTGGCTGTGAATATACTGTAACTGTTTGTGTGGTGCTATCCTTGCAGCCATTGTTAGTTGTCACCACCAGCTTTACTTGATAGGTTCCTGCAACGGCATAATTATGTGCTGGGTTCTGAACAGTTGAAGTTCCTCCATCACCAAAGCTCCAATCATAATTTACAATGCTTCCACTGTTAACGCTTGACGTATTTGTGAAACCGAAATTGTTGTTGCTTAGACATTGTGGGTTGTTGTTGATGGCAAACCCTGCCACAGGTTGCGGATAGACAGTTACCGTTTGTGTGATGCTGTCCCTGCATCCATTATTGGTAGTTACCACTAAACCTACATAATAAGTTCCACCTGTGGTATAAGTATGTGTTGGGTTCTGAGTGGCAGATGTTCCCCCGTCACCAAAGTTCCAACTATAACCTGTAATATTTCCGCTGCTTACAGTAGAGCTATTGGTGAATATAAAATTGTTGCTGCTGAAGCATTGTGTATTGTTGTTGGTAATGAACCCTGCCAATGGCTGCGGATAAACAATTACGGTTTGTGTTGCACTGTCCTTGCATCCATTGTTTGTGGTTATTACCAATTTAACAAGGTAGGTTCCTGTAGCAGTATAGCTATGTGTTGGATTCTGTAAGGCAGATGTTCCTCCATCACCAAAACTCCAACTGTAGCTCACTGTTCCCGCTGCTACTGTAGCATTGGTGCTGAATGCATAATTGTTCCCACTTAAGCATTGGTTGTTTGTATTGATAACAAAGGTCACACCTGTTGGTGGCGGATAGACTATTGCATTTTTTACAATGCTATCCTTGCAACCCTGATTGGTTGTAACCACCAACTTAACAGGGTAGGTTCCTGCTGTAACGTAAGCATGTGTTGGGTTCTGCAAAGTGGATGTTTGCCCATCGCCAAAATCCCAACTGTAAGCTATGCTGCCAGTGCTTACACTTGCATTGGTATTGAATGAAAAACTATTGCTGCTTAAACATTGTGTACCTGAATTGAATGTAAAATCCACTCCTGATGGTTGGGCATATACAGTTACACTTTTGATAACACTATCTGCACAGCCATTATTGGTTGTGACCACCAATTTCACTTGGTAAGTGCCTGTGGCAGCATAGGCATGTGTTGGATTCTGTGCAATGGATGTTTGCCCATCACCAAAGTTCCATTGGTAGGTTACGGTTCCTGACGTAACAGCAGCATTGGTGGTGAATGCAAAACTGTTTCCGCTTAAACACTGGTTTCCGGCATTTATGGTAAAGTCCATTCCTGATGGCTGCTGGTATACTGTTACATTTTGTGTGATGCTATCCTTGCAACCCTGATTGGTGGTTACAACCAGTTTAATAGTATAACTGCCTGTAATTGTATAACTATGTGTTGGATTCTGCACAGTGGATGTTTGCCCATCACCAAAGCTCCAACTGTAATTGGCAATATTCCCGCTGCTTACAGTAGATGTATTGGTAAAGGCGAATCCATTATTGCTAAAGCATTGCTGGCTATTATTGATGGTAAACCCTGCTGCAGGTTGCGGGTAAACGGTTATGCTATGTGTTGCACTGTCATTGCATCCATAATCGGTGGCTATTACCAATTTAACAAGGTAAGTACCTGCAGCAGCATAAGCATGGGTTGGATTTTGCAAGGCAGAGGTGCCTCCATCGCCAAAAGTCCAATTGTAGGTAATGCTCCCTGTGCTTACTGTAGCATTGGTTGCGAACCCAAAACTATTACTGCTCAAACACTGTGCATTGGCATTAACGCTAAAGTCAACACCTGTAGGTTGTGCGTGTAGGGTAACATTTTGAACAATGCTGTCCTTGCAGCCATTATTGGTTGTGACCACCAATTTAATAGGGTAAGTACCCCCTACTGCATAAGTATGCGTTGGGCTCTGTAAGGTAGAGGTGGAGCCATCACCAAAATCCCAACTATAGGTTACCGTTCCTGAGGTTACCGTGGCATTGGTATTGAAGGCGAAGCTATTGCCACTTACACATGGTGAGGTACTGTTGATGGTAAAACTTACTCCAGTTGGCTGTGGATAAACAGTTAGGTTATTGGATGCACTATCCTTGCAGCCATTGTCCGTTGTTACAACCAATGTAGCAAGGTAGGCACCCGCTGCTGCATAAATATGTGTTGGGTTTTGCAGTACTGACGTTTGTCCATCACCAAAATTCCAGTTATAGGTTACCGTTCCTGAGGTTACCGTGGCATTGGTAGTGAATGCAAAACTGTTGCCACTCAAACATTGGTTTCCAGCATTTACTGCAAAGTTGGTGGCTGTTGGCTGCGGATAGACAGTTACTGTTTGTGAAATACTGTCCTTGCAGCCATTGTCTGTTGTAATGACCAATTTTATTTGGTAACTGCCAGCAGTTGTATAAACATGTGTGGGATTTTGTTGCGTTGATGTTTGCCCATCCCCAAAATTCCAATGATAGGTTGCGATAGTCCCTGTATTCACAGTGGATGTATTGGCAAACGCAAGGCTGTTGTTATTTAAACATTGCTGGTTGTTGTTGATGGTAAACCCTGCAATGGGCTGCGGAAAACCTGTTACGTTCTGAACAATGCTATCCTTGCAGCCTTGGTCTGTGGTAACCACCAATTTTACCTGATACGTGCCGGCTGCTGTATAACTGTGTGTTGCCGTTGCACCAGTAGCCGTTGTGCCATCCCCAAAATTCCAGTTATAGCTGGTAATATTTCCGCTGCTTACAGAGGCAGTGGCATTAAATGAAAAGCTATTGCCACTAAAACATTGTGAACTGTTGTTGATGGTGAAGTTGATGCCAACTGGTTGTGGGTTTACGAGTATAATTTGTGTTAGGCTATCCTTGCAGCCATTGTTGGATGTTACCACCAGCTTTACCTGATAGGTGCCAGGTATGGTATAACTATAGGTGGGGTTCTGAACGGAAGATGTTGCCCCATTCCCAAAGTTCCAATTGTATTGTACGATGCTTCCGCTGCTTATGGTGGATGTATTGGTAAATAGAAAAATGTTATTGCTAAAACATTGCTGAATGGTGTTTACTGTATAGCCAGCTATGGGTTGGGCATAAACAGTGATGGTTTGTGTAACACTATCCTTGCAACCATTGTTGGTGATGACCACTAAACCTACTTGATAGGTTCCTGCAACAGCATAACTATGTATAGGATTCTGTGCAGTGGAAGTTCCCCCATCACCAAAGTTCCAAGTATAGCTTACCGTTCCGCCACTTACCGTTGCATTAGTGGTAAATACAAAATTGTTGCCGCTCAAACATTGACTGTTTGTATTGACCGTATAGTTTACGCCTGTTGGTTGGAGATTAATGGTGACAGTTTGTATGGTGCTGTCCTTGCAACCATTGTTCGTGGTTACCACCAGTTTTACCTGGTACGAACCAGCAGAAGCATAACTATGTACAGGATGCTGTGCAGTGGAAGTTCCGCCATCACCAAAGTTCCAACTATAGCTTGCAATGGTTCCACTGCTTACAGTGGATGTGTTGGTGAATGAGAAATTGTTATTGCTTAAACATTGTGGATTATTGTTGGTTGTGAATGCGGCTACTGGCTGCGGATAAACAGTTATTTGCTGTGTAGCGCTATCCTTGCAGCCATTGTTGGTGGTTACTATTAGGCCTACTTGATAAGTACCAGCAGTTGTATAACCATGTGTGGGGTTCTGTAAAGTAGCAGTTCCGCCATCACCAAAGTTCCATGCATAGCTTACTGTTCCAGCGCTTACTGTTGCATTGGTGGTAAACACAAAGTTGTTGCCAGTTAAACATTGGTTGCCAGCATTGACTGTATAGCTTACACTTGTTGGTTGTGGATATATAGTAACTGTTTGTATGGTGCTGTCCTTGCATCCGTTGTTGGTGGTTGCCACCAAGCTTACCTGATAGGCACCCGCCGATGCATAACTATGTGTTGGGTTCTGTGTAGTGGAGGTTCCTCCATCGCCAAAGTTCCAACTATAGTTCGTAATACTTCCACTGCTTATTGTGGATGCGTTAGTGAAACCAGCATTATTATTGCTTAGGCACTGGGATGTATTGTTGATAGTAAATGCTGCAACAGGTTGGGGATGTATTGTTATGCTGTTGGATATACTGTCCTTGCATCCATTGTTCGTAGTGACCACCAATTTTATTTGATAAGTTCCTGCAGTTGTATAACTATGTATAGGATTCTGTGCAGTGGATGTTCCGCCATCACCAAAGGTCCAGCTATAACCGGTAATGCTTCCACTGCTTACAGTGGATGTGCTGGTGAAATTGAAATTATTGTTGCTTAAGCATTGTGTACTGTTGCTGGTAGTAAATGCTGCAATAGGTTGTGGATAGACAATTATGGTTTGTGCTGTGCTGTCCTTGCATCCATTGTTGCTGGTTACCATCAATTGCACTTGATAGGGGCCAGCAGCAGTATAGCTATGTGTTGGGTTTTGTGTAGTGGAAGTGCCCCCATCCCCAAAGTTCCATGCATAGCCAACCGTTCCACCAGCAACCGTAGCACTGGTGGCAAATGCAAAGCTGTTGCCAGTTAAGCACTGGTTGCCTGCATTGATGGTATAGGTTACGGCTATGGGTTGGGGGTTGATGGTGATGCTCTGTGTGGTGCTGTCCTTGCATCCATTGTTGGTGGTTACCACCAGTTTTACTTGGTAGGTACCAGCGGATGTATAGTTATGTGCGGGATTCTGTAAGGACGAAGTCCCCCCGTCACCAAAGTTCCATGCATAGCCAACTGTTCCACCACTCACCGTTGCACCAGTTGCAAATGCAAAGTTGTTGCCAGTCAAGCACTGGTTGCCTGCATTGATGGTATAGGTTACGGCTGTGGGTTGTGGGTTGATGGTAATGGCCTGTGTGGTACTGTCCTTGCAGCCAGTATTGGTGGATACCACCAATTTTACCTGATAGGTGCCAGCGGATGTATAGTTATGCGCAGGATTCTGTGCAGTGGATGTTCCGCCATCACCAAAGGTCCAGCTATAGCCAGTAATGCTTCCACTGCTTACGGTGGATGTGCTGGTGAAAGGGAAATTGTTATTGCTTAAACATTGTGGATTATTATTGGTAGTAAAGCCAGCAACAGGTTGTGGATAGACAATTACGGTTTGTGCTGTACTGTCCTTGCATCCATTGTTGGTGGTGACCACCAAGCTTACTTGATAGGTTCCGGCTGCAGCAAAACCATGTGTTGGGTTCTGTGTGGTGGAAGTTCCCCCATCCCCAAAATTCCATGCATAGCCAACAGTTCCACCAGCAACCGTAGCACTGGTGACAAATGCAAAGATGTTGCCAGTCAAGCACTGGTTGCCTGCATTGATGGTATAGGTTACGGCTGTGGGTTGTGGGTTGATGGTAATGGCCTGTGTGGTACTGTCCTTGCAGCCATTATTGGTGGTAACCACCAATTTTACCTGATAAGTACCAGCAGTAGCATAGCTATGCGTGGGATTCTGTAAAAGGGAGCTCCCCCCATCACCAAAGGTCCAACTATAGCCAGTAATGCTTCCACTGCTTACGGTGGATGTATTGGTGAAAGAAATAGTATTGTTGCTTAAGCACTGTGAGCTGCTGTTGGTAGTGAAAGCTGCAACAGGTTGTGGATAGACGGTAACCGTTTGCGCTGTACTGTCCTTGCATCCATTGTTGGTGGTGACTACCAGGCCTACTTGGTAGGTACCAGCAGTTGTATAACCATGTGTTGGGTTCTGTGTGGTGGAAGTGCCCCCATCCCCAAAGTTCCATGCATAGCCTACTGTTCCGCCACTTACTGTTGCAGCAGTTGCAAATGCAAAACTGTTGCCAGTTAAGCACTGGCTGCCTGCATTGATGGTATAGGTTACGGCTGAGGGTTGTGGGTTGATGGTGATGACCTGAGCGGTGCTGTCCTTGCAGCCATTGTTGGTGGTGACCACCAGTTTTACTTGGTAGGTTCCAGCAGCAGTATAGCTATGGGTGGGGTTCTGCAAAAGGGAGGTTCCCCCATCACCAAAGGTCCAGCTATAGGAATCGGCCAAACTGGAGGAACTATTGAATGCCAAACTGTTGCTGCTCAAACATTGATTGGCATTGTTCACTGTAAAAGATGCAGTGGGTTTGGGATACACGGTTACCACGTAGGTAAACACCCCGCCTGCGCAGACCCCATTGCTCGGAACAATGAGGTAGGTAACATTAATGGGCGATGTTGTGGTATTGATCAGCGTTTCTGTGATTGTGCTACTTGTTTGCCCACTTACTGGGGCATTGCTAATGCCCGTTACAGCGGCCCTGCTCCAAGTATAAGTGGCCCCTGATACGGTAGAAATAATTGAATAATTGAGCGGTCGGCCACTACAGACAGTTCCTGTACCGCTACTGTTTACATCAGGAATTAAATTGGACGTAACCAGGATCGTGTCTGTTAGGTAAGCACAACCGAGACTGTCGTTTACTGTAGCAGTGTAGGTCCCCACTGAGGAAACAGTAGGGGATTGAAGGGAGGAGGTAAACCCTCCAGGCCCTGTCCAACTATAGGTATAGGGCAGTTTCCCCCCGGTAAGTGTTGCCGTTAGCGTTACACTGCCCGTACCTGCGGACCCTGTACAAATAACAGGATTTGCGGGCGAAAGCGACAATGCCAGGGAGGAATAAACATACACCCTTACCGTATCGCATAGGTTGGCAGTACTGCAGCCTACTGCTTGGCCACATACTTGGTAATCAATATACCCTCCTGGGGGAATGGTTGTCGGGTTAACAATTACGGTATCACTAGCAACCGTTGTGTTCAGGTAGGAATTATAGGCTCCCGGTAGGCCGGGGTATATGGAGTTCCAGACGATGGAAGATTCATTCAGTCCGGATACGGACAATTGCTTTGGGCAGGTACCATCACCCCTTACCTGTATGTCGCTTGACGAACCAAATCCCCTGCTGACCTTGATGGTATAGTCGGGGGCATCCCCACCATTTTTGCAATAGGTCAAACAGAAAGTGGTCAAACCAGTAATGCACATGGGGTTGCCTGTTGAGTAAGGGGTGCCGCAGTTTATTTGGTAGAAGCCGGAAACACCATGGTCACTGGTTGAGAAGGAAATATTGGCAGACTGTGGGTTTACGGTAATATTAAACCTGATGCACCTGCTTCCACCCGTGGCACTGCAGCAATGGCCATCCCTTGGTATGCCCGAAATAACAGTTGAAGTATCGGGGTTGTTGGAAAAATCAATGGTTACCGCTGGGACCGAAGCATCGCAACTTGCACAGGATTGGCCTTTTGCTATTCCCGAAACGAATAACAATATGCCCAAGGCCAACACTGGAATACCCATTTTCCAGTGCTTTTTCTCAAAGAAAAAAGGAGCGGGAAGGGCCAACAACCCCATGGGCCCTTTCAAAAATAGAAGCCATGGTATGGAAATAAATTGCCTGTATGAATATCTTTTGCCAGAACGTGCTTTTCTCATAAATCAGTTGCGGGGGATACTGCTTATCTATAACGCTGTATTTGGCCTCTTTCGCATAAATCTGCTCTTTTTGGGCAGCAATAAAACCAAATTAGATTTTTGGGCTTTGGTACAGGAGGAAAATGGATTGCAAAACTTCTATAAAAGTGCCCAAAATCAATATCCAGTAAGGGCTTACAGGAATTAATTGGCCACTTAGCTTGGCCCCAATACCAATAGCCGTGATAGCATAAAAAATCATTTGCTTGCAAATGACCCCGTAACCCAATGGCCATAGGTGTCAATAATAGCCTATTGAAGGTGTTTTAATATGGGGACTATCGATTTCAACAAGTTTACCTGCTGGTAAAGGCAGGCCCCAACCTTACGCAAAAATTCAAATGGGTATACGATAGCTTATTGCGGATTTTACGGTTTTTACTGCGTAATCCCCGCAAATAAAATGCGTGCTAGCACGCTTGTACCCATGGAAACAAGCATTTACTATTGTATGACAATTGACGGCAGGTATTTAGAAAATAACGGTCGTTTGTTGAACAGGACAGAACAATAGCATTGCAGGATCCTCAAACCAAAAGCAACTGCAATCAGCCTAGGTAGAATACGGGTTTTGTGAAGTGTACCTAATAGATTGTAAGGATATGCCGCCAATGGACCAGCAGCCAGTTTTCAGTGAAGATTTTCCGGTGTTTGACAGTGTGTGATAGTAGACCAGTTTCCCATGGGCCTTATAATGGCACGCTCCATCAATAAAATATTGCTAACCCTTAAAATAGGTACAAATGATCAACGCCAGTTCCAATGTAAAACTATTCCTGGAAATTTCAGCGTTCCTTACCGGGTTCAGTGAAACCGAACTCAAGGCAACGGGGATGCTGGAAACCTACTACAATACCATCCTGGCAAATACCGATGGTAACGATATTGATTACTTTTTCCAAAACGTCAGCGATATCCTCTCCGCCCCGGAACGTACCGATGCTACCATTGAGCAGGCTATTGCCATGCAATTGATACCCGACTCCTGTTACAGCGGACTGGCCAAGAACATCATTGCCCTCTGGTACACGGGCAATTGGGTGGGCACAGTGGTATCGGCAGCGTCCTATATACAGGGCCTCATGTGGGAAGCGGGCCATACGCACCCGCCGGGTGCCAAGCAGCCAGGCTATGGCTCATGGGCGAATCCCCCTCTCTCAATCGTTAAACAGCAAAACTAACTAGGATGGAAAACAACGAATATGATGTAGTCATTGTAGGTTCGGGCATTGCCGGTTCCATAGTGGCCAAACTGCTAACAAATGCCGGCAAAAAAGTGCTGCTGCTGGAAGCGGGCCTCCAGGCAGGCATAGCCATGGACCCTGAAGAGGCCTACAAAACCTATCAGGGCTACCTCAATACTTTTTACAATGCATCTGCTAAGGTGCCCAACTCCCCATACCCCAATATAAAGGATGCACCGTCCATAGATGTGCTGGACATTGAAGTAATCAAGAAGAACGTTCCTTCCACAAAGGGGTACCTGGTGCAAATGGGACCCATACCCTTTGCCAGTGACTGTGCCCGCACCCCGGGCGGCACCACCCTGCACTGGCTGGGCACCACCTTGCGAATGCTGCCCAATGATTTCAAAATGAAAACAACCTATGGGGTAGGTGCCGACTGGCCCTTCCCTTATGAAAGCCTCAGGCCCTATTACGAAATGGCCGAAAATGAAATAGGTGTATCGGGAGAGGTGGGCGACCAGCATTACCCCATCAAGGGGGAGGACATTTTTGGCGAGGATTATGTTTTTCCCATGCGCGGCATACCCACCAGTTACTTGGACGGTGTAATGACCGAGACCATCATGAAGAACAATGAAGTGGTCCTGAACGATAAGACCTACGAACTGTACTGCATCAGCACACCACAGGGAAGGAACTCCATTCCGAATCCCGATTACAATATTACCGGCGTGGTATGGGATACGGCCAGCAAGAAACTGGTACAGACAAGGGCCGATGGGAAGGACAGCTACCAACCGGTAGGCTCCAACTGGGACCCCTACACCGGACAGCGTTGTGAAGGGAATGCCAGTTGCGTGCCCATTTGCCCCGTGCAGGCCAAGTACAATGCACTGAAAACGCTGAAGAAGTGCGATATGTCCAACCTCACCATCAGGACCCAATCCGTAGCATCCAAACTACTGATCAATGACACATCCAAATGGATAAGCGGGGTGGAATACAAGACCTACAAGAACGGCAACTCATACGAGTACGAAACGCAGGTGGCCAAGGGAACCATCTATGTGCTGGCTGCCAGCGCCATTGAAAATGCCAAGCTGCTACTGGCCTCGGGCGCTGCCAACAGTAGCGACCAGGTAGGGCGCAACCTGATGGACCACATGACCTTGTTAAGCTGGGGACTGACCAAGGAACCCATCTACCCTTATCGTGGTCCCGGGTCCACCACCAATATCCCCACCTTCCGCGACGGCGATTTCCGCAAGGAACATGCAGCATGGATATCACCACTGGATAACTGGGGATGGTCATGGCCCGTGTATTCCCCCGGCTCGGACGTCAACACTGCCATTGTAAGTGGCATGTTCGGGAAGAAGCTGCGTGCCGAAATGGAGCGCGTCATTACCCGCCAGTTCCTGGTACACTTTGAATGTGAGCAGATAGCGGACCCGGATAACAGGGTAACCATCGACCCCGAATACAAGGACCAGATTGGCAATTACAGGCCCGTTATACACTACAAGGCCACGGAATACATGCTGAAGGCCTTTGAAGCAGCCAAGACAGTGTCTGACCAGTTATTCAAGCAATGCGATATACAGGACTTCACCTACTATAACCCGGTTACCAACCCTGATTATGTCACCTACAAAGGCAAGGGCTACCGCTTTGACGGTGCGGGCCATATTGTGGGAACACACCGCATGGGTGCCAATAAAGAGGATTCGGTGGTTGATGCCGACATGCGTACCTGGGACCATGAAAACCTTTTCCTGGTAGGCTGTGGCAATATGCCCACCCTGGGCACTTCCAATCCCACGCTTACCATGGCTGCCATTACTTTCAAGGCAGCAGAAGCCATTCTTAAACAACTTGAACAATAAACCATACCATGGAAAATAAACTCTTTCAAGAAAACAATCCCAAGCGCCAAAAGCTCATCCGGCCATTGGAAGAAACACCTGAACCAGCGCCGGCACCGAAAGCTTTTGTTGAAACTGCTGGTAGGGTGACAGCAGCACCGGAAGTGCTCAAAATGTCCATGGTAGATGTAAAGAACTATATCAAGGACCTGCCCCAGTTGAGGGCCTGCCTGCTTACGGCACTGCAGTTGGAACTTTCTACCATACCACCCTACCTATGCGCCCTTTATACCATCAAGGATGGAAGCAGCCAGCAGGCTGCGGCACTGGTTAGGAGCGTGGCAGTGGAAGAGATGCTGCACATGGTCCTGGTGGCCAATATCCTCAATGCCATTACGGACCCCAAAACCATCAAGGAAGGGGAACTGCTATTTGATGTAAAAAATATTATCCCCAACTATCCAACACCGCTGCCAGGGAACATCGTTCCAAAAATGCCTCCAGGCAAACCAGCTTTTACCGTTAACCTGCGAAAATTTTCCAGGGAGGCGATTGATGGTTTCTGCACCATTGAAAGGCCATCGGATCCGGATGAGTCACTTACCAATCCCACTGCTTTTGATGGTATCGGGCAGTTTTACCAGGCCATTAGGTGGGGACTGAAACACATGAACGAGAAGGCCATCAGGGAAGGGAACAAGAACGGCATATTTACGGGCGACCCCAAACGCCAGGTAACACCGGAACATTATTATGGAAGTGGCGGAAAGATATTGAAAGTGGAAAATTATGAAGATGCCGAAAGTGCCATTGAGGAAATCGTTGGTCAAGGGGAGGGTATCGATGGCACCATTGCGGCAAATGAAGTCATGTTTGGCGAGGGTATTGAATACGCCCATTATTTCAAGTTCCAGGAAATTGCCTGTGGAAGGATGTACAGTGCCAATGATACCAACTTCCAGATGCCGGTTAAAAGCATACCTACCGGAAAGCACTTTGATGTAAGCTGGTCCTCTGTTTTCAATATGAAGGAAAACCCCAAAATGAAGGACTACGAAAATAACCCTCCCTTGCTGGAAAAGGCCAAGGGCTTCAACAGGACATACGTGCAACTGCTGAACAATATCAACAGGGCAGTAAGTGGCAATCCTGAACTGTTGATTGAGGGCATTACTGTTATGTACGACCTTAAATACAAGGCGCTGGAACTATTGAACATACCGTTGGGCAATGGTGAATGTGCAGGACCCACGTTTGAATATGTTGATCTATTGTAAGAAGAAATCAAGGATGCTGCTGTCAGCCTGAGTATCAAATGTTTGCTTCGCAAACAAACACATTGAGGATGACAACCACCAAGACTCTAAGGACACTAACTTGCCTACCGGCAGGCAGGGTTGAAAAACGTAGTTTTCCCTTTGTGTGCTTTGTGTCTTTGTGGTAAAAAAAATCATTTGGTTACAAATGGTTTTCAACAGCTTATACTAACCCGATAGTTACCGGGTGTCATTGGCAGGCTTGTCGAAGGCGGTCACCAGTGCTGGTTCCATCTATCATTGGCAGTATATTGATAAGAAACGAATAGATGGAAAATGAAAAAGTACTAAATCATTTTACGGAGCAGAGACCTACGAAGGATGCTGTAGCCTGAGCTTGTCGAAGGCGGTCACCAATACGAAACCTGCCGGCCATTCCGGTAAGTAAACGCAGATTAAATAACCTCTAACACATACCATTATGGCAAATGCGAAGCAGAACCCCTTAGGCTCCTTGGACCTTTCCGGTTTACGGGACAATGAAGTACAAACAACGGAACCAGTACTCCAGAAAGCAGGAAGGGCCCAAGCAAGGACCCTGGAAACAGTGGAAGTGCCAACCCCTGATTTTGGCCCCATTGCAACACTGCCTGGCACATGGTCAGGACCAGGGTTCAACCTCATCGAGATACCCAATATGAACCAGGCAAAGCCTGGCCCACCACCAGCAGACAAGTTCAAGCTCATATTGAACTCCACACAGGAAACATTGACTTTCTCGACCATCGGTGGCGACATCATCAATCGAGGGAATGCACAGGGCGATATTGCCTTCAAAGGACTGCATTACCTGCAGCAGGTAACAGACATCGTTTCGAACGAAGGCATACACTTGGAAACAGGTTTGTTCCTCAACCTCCCTGCCGGTACCGATCCAGACGTGCAACCCTCTGTGGCCCGCCTTGGTTCCATACCGCATGGCGATTCGTTGCTTGCCCAGGGAAAAGCGATTTCGGTGAAAGGAGGGCCCACATTCACCGTAGCAGACCCCACACCATTTACCATTGTGGATGGCAAGCGGCAGAACGATACCAGTGCTCCCTACCTTTCCCTGCTCAATAATGCGGTGCCCCCAGCGGGCATTCCGAAAGAGGTGATCATGAACCCCAATATCCTGCTGGAAAATGCCATCAAGGGGCAGAACATCACGGAGATGGTGGTGATATTACTGGATGCAAACCCCATAGAAGGCGTATGCAATCCCGGCGCACAGCCTGCAACGGGCGGCATCACCAATATCCCCTTTGTAAATGTGAATGCCAATGCCAATAGTTTCACGGCCATCTTCTGGATTGAAACCGTACAGAATGCGGATGGAAGCACTTTCTTACAGTTACAATACACACAAACCGTAATCCTTGATTTCCCGGTTTTTGGTGCAGACGGCAAAACAGCAGTTGATATTAAATGGCCGCATATCTCCGTGGCAACACTCCGTTTGCAACCTTGATCAAGAATCGCAACTGAATAAATAAAGTACGCATTTAAACATACAGATTATCCGCATATAGGAAAGCATTGACGGTTTGCGACAATTTCAGCCCCGAACGGTCGGGGCGGGCGCTGACATACTTTCCTTCATACGGGTAATCACTAAAAAAATAACCTTATGTCAAGTACTCCACCAATGCTCATGCACAGTACCTACTTTAATTTGGGTGCCAACAATACGCCGGATGTGGCTGCTGCTTACATGGCAGAAGCCCTGCAATACCTGTCCACCTCCCAAGGATTGATTTCTTTCTGGATAGGCCTGCGGGCCACGGACATGACCCGGCCGCAGAACGACCTCCATTACGATATTGCCATGCACCAGGTATTCAAGGACGAGGCTTCGTTCAACCTGTACAATTCCAACGACACCAGCCATAACCAGTTCGTGGCCGATGTGAACAGGTGGGCACCCAGCACCACGAGGCGTGTAATGGATACCAACCTGACCAACCTGGTAATAGGGGGCAATACGTCGAAGCCCCAGCATATTGGTGCTGATGGTAACCTGCCACAGGGCCTGTTCCACAGCCTCTATTTTTCACTGGCAGATAAATCACCCGCCAATATTGCCAAGTTCACGGATATCTGCGTAAAGTACCTGTCCACCCATCCGGGCATACAGTTGTTTGCCACGGGTGGGCTTACCGATATCAAAAGGGATGTTTCCGTAAGGAATTTTGATGTGGGGGTTGATATTGTTTATGAAAGCAAGCAAGCTTACGATGAATACCTCAAGAGCAAGTTGCATGATGAATTTTTTCCCGCTACTGCCGGTATGATCACGGATACCTACATTTTTGATTCCTACCTCCGTTACCAATCAAAAGTGTATTCCCTTACCAGGTAAGGCTGTTGCAGCAAAGCAGTTGCCTGAACAAAAATATCAATCAACCATAAATTCAATATATGATTTCCACAGCAATTAATGAATTGGTGCGTCATTTAAGTGGCTATGTGCTGTTGCCCGGTGAAGCTGAATATGAAGAAGCCATACGCATAGACAATGGCAGGATCCAGTTCAGGCCACGCCTGATCATTTTCCCTGCCGTAGTAGAAGACGTGCGGGTAGGCCTCAAGTTCGCTATCACCCATAACCTTCCCTTCTCTGTTAAGGGAGGCGGCCACAGTGCAGCAGGCTACTGCATGAACGAAGGTGGGGTAGTAATGGCCATGAAGAACCTGAACAAAATAACGTTCAGGCCCAATCCGGAAACAGGGGAGGGAACCGTTACCGCGGAAATGGGCGTTATCTGGTACGATGTGTACAAGTTCATGCAGAACACGGGCACGGGCCTGATACCCATTGGTGGTGGATGCCCCACGGTAGCACCTCCGGGCTTCATGCTGGGCGGCGGGTACAGTTTTGTGTCCCGTACTTATGGCATGAGTGTGGACAACCTGGTCAGTTTGAAGATAGTGACACCCGATGGTGAAATGAGGCATATTGGTCTCCACAGCACAGCTAAGGAGGATATCGATCTTTTCTGGGCCTGCCGTGGCGGAGGGGGCGGCAATTTTGGTATTGTTACCGAAATGGAAATGGCCGTAAGGAAACCTAGGACCGAAAAAATGCTGGTAGGCCAGATACGCTTCCCATTGGAAAAAGCAGAAGAGGTACTGGGCTACTATAACAACTGGGTAAGTGAAAAGAACTTCCCCAATGAAATGGCCGTGTACGGTTTTATGGGCAACCAAAAAGACCTGGTGGACAAAACCACCAATGTAAAAGTGCTGGGTTTAACCCCTGTGTTCAATGGTGACTTTGCAGAGGGCATAAACCTGGTACAGGGACTGCTAAAATTGAAGCCCATCAATGCCGACCTGTACAATATGACACTGCCAGAATGGGAGTTCTTCAATGGCAATACCACCAAGGTAGCCGGAAGAAGTTCCTATATACGTTCCACCGTTCTTCCAGAAGGGGGCATGAACACCGATGTGGCCAAAGTGATCATTGACGCCATCACAAATGCTCCCTCACCAGACAGTTTTGCTGTGTGGACACATGCAGGCGGGGCCATGGAAAATGTGGCACCAGATGGCACTGCCTATGTACATAGGCATGCCCGCTTTATTCCGGAAATCAAAGCGATATGGGACCTGGACAAACCGGGCGATACACTCAAGAATGTGGAGTGGGCCCATGACTTCTTCGAAGCATTCGGAAAAGCCGGGAACGCTACGGGTGCATACGTGAACTATATTGACCCCTTGCAGCATGATTGGACAAAAATGTACTACGGCGATAATTATGCCCGCCTGCTCGAAATCAAACAAAGGGTGGACCCGCACAACTATTTCCATTTCCAACAGAGTATCGGTTCCACGTTCAATCCGCCAGCAGGGCCTGTTACGGACTTGAGCCCGTTGAACAGGACACAGATCAAGCCGGGTGCCTAATCAAACGAAAGCAGTGACTCATTTTAATGGATTGTCCTCGGTTTTTCATCGGGGTTGAGCCCCGAATAGTCGGGATTTTCAACTTGTCGAAACCGAATTGGAATTACGATAGAAAGTCACTTTTGACATTGCTCAGGCTTGACACCCTACTTTTTAAAATGAGTCACTACCAAAATATAAATCATTTTAAGGAGCAGCAACTTACGAAGAACGATGTCACACTGAGCTTGTCGAAGTGCTAGCGGAGGCAGTTTGCCAGTAGGAATTCCATCTGTCATTGGCAGCCTGCCCGTTCCGTTCAGGCGGGCTTGTCGAAGCCGGATTGGTGTTACGATACAAAAAAAGCATTCGATTAAACAAACAACCCAGCTATTCAAAATGGCCCACTACCCAATAAAAGAACCTAACTGCATTTTACCTTAAAACAAGTACCATGAATATTTCAGCATTGGACGAGAACGGCAAGCCTGTGGACTGGTGGTTTATCTATAAGGTACCCAAGCTTGTAAAGGAAGCCGGCATTGATAGTGCGTCCGGTTATGAGTATATCTATTTCGATCCCAAAATAGGCAAACTAACAAAGTCGCCCAACCTGCTCACCAGCGGTAAAGGGGCGCTTGACCTTACCCTGGATACTGTTTTTACCAAGCCGTCTGCCACCACGGGCTGGATACTCTACAACGATGAAATGCCGGAAAGTGCACACCGTACAGATGGGAACAGTTTTGGCCATACCAAGGGTGTCATTGCTTTTGATACTGCATCCAAAACGGCCTTCTGGTTATTGCATTCCTGGCCCAAATTCCCGGACCCCGGGGCAAAGGGCATGCCCACGCCGGATTATGGGCAAACCTATCTCTGCATTTCGCTCGACATGCCCACTGCCAGTAAGATCGCTGCCCAAATGGCCAATCACCAGGAGCCGCAGGTGTTCCTGCCTAGGGTCCCCACTTCCCTAAGCAAAACAGATTCCCTGTACCTGCTAACACAACCCCTGAACCCCGATGCCGCAGGGGACTCCAATGTGATCGAACTGAAGTCAAAGGGCGGTCTTGATTTCAAGGTCATTGCCAAGAACAGGAAGTGGAACAAGGATTTCTGGAACGACCTGGTAGGACCCACCCTTAAAGCACATATGGATGATGAAACATGGATAAGGGGAAAGATACCGCCCACGCTGGACAGCGATGGCATACACAAAACCTTTGATGTGAAATATATAGACCTGAGCCCACTGAACATCAATGCACCCTGGGCCTGGCCCGAAACACATGACCATGCCAAATGGGGAATAACCACCGATGCGGATTGGGTATGCGTGGGAGATATCAACCGGATGGTATCGCAGGAGAAACGGGGCGGCGGAACCATTGCATTCCAGTGCAAGCCCCTATGGGCAGCCCTGTCAAAAACGGACCTGCTGGTAGCCCCTCCCGGGCATACAAGAACGGATGCAAGGGCCCTTATCAAGGCCACGCACGGAACAGCCGCAAAGCCTGCTGGTAAAACGACAGTTAGTA
>JAHEZD010000005.1:0-58878 GCA_023251255.1 Chitinophagaceae bacterium | reverse complement strand
CCGCCACTAAAGTCCCTGCCGGCAAAACACCGGTTAGTAAAGTACCTGTTGGTAAAACGCCTGCTAAAAAAGCCGTTCCAGTACCGTCAAAAAGCAGGACAAAGCGGACTGCTTAAACAGGATGCATATAAGAATGATTGGTAGTGTATCAGTTTGAATTTTCGTGCCAGTTGGCCGGCAGGATTTTAAAAAACGAAGTTTTTTCCTTCGTGTCTTCGTGACTTTGTGGTAGATAAAAATCATTTGTTTACAAATGGTTTTCAATTCATTTCAAGCATGTATAATCAAAATGATAGACTGTCTAATAATTAAATTTATTAATCATATAAACCAAACAAATTGAACCAGTACCTAAAACCCAACGTGGACAAATTGAAGGCCACCATTAAGCATGTGGTTGTATTAATGCTGGAGAACCGGTCATTTGACAACCTACTGGGCTGGCTATATGCCGACGAAGCCCCCTATGACCGCCCACCGGAGGGCCAGCAGTACGAAGGCCTCAACTACAGTCTCTGGAACCCCTTAAGCAATGTGGATGCCGATGGCATAGCATTTACGGAAAAAGTGCCCATTGAAAAAAATGGGGAACCCAAGAAAAAATGGGGAAAGGCGGTACCCAATCCCGTTGACTTTACCCTGCCCAACCCTGACCCGGGCGAAGGTTTCAGGGATACCAATTACCAGTTGTTCCACCATTATACCGTGGCGCAGCAGTACACGCCCCCGGCACTTAACATGGGCTTTGTGGAGAACTACCAGAAAGCAATGCTCTATAGCGCTTTCAGTTTCGGTGACGAACCCACCAATCCAAGGGCCATCATGAAGTGCTATACACCGGTGCAGGCCCCTGTGCTGAGTGCGCTGGCAAGGAACTTTGCCGTATGCGACCACTATTTCTGCTCCGTGCCGAGCCAGACCATACCCAACCGCGACTTTGTGCATGCGGCCACTTCAACCGGGCATGTGAACAATAACCCCGTGGCCATTTGCGATGCCTTTACCATATTCAACCAGATGCAGGATGCCATAGACCATGGCAGAAAGGAGCTGAGCTGGGGAATTTTTGGCAACAACGTTTCCTCCAGCGCGCAGGACAAGGATGGCCTGTTTGGGGATGACCATTTCTCCCTCACCCGGTTGATCATGAAACAATTGCATGATGCCCGTTTCAATGACAATTTTTCAACGCTTGACCGTTTTGGGGAGCTATGCAAAAGCGGGCTACTGCCCAGCTATTCCTTCTTGGAACCCACCTACGGCGGGGCCGACCAAAATGACCAGCACCCTCCATGCGATATACGCCCGGGTGAACAACTGATTGCGGACATTTACAATATGATCAAGCAGTCGCCTGCTTTTGAGGATACCCTGTTCATCATTACCTATGATGAGCATGGCGGCTGTTACGACCATTACCCACCACCGGGCGGGGCCAAGAACCCCGATAGCAGGAACCCCGCTGGTCAGGACAGCTTCACCTTCAACCGCTTTGGGGTAAGGGTTCCCTGCGTGGTGGTGAACCCCTACATACAACCGGGACTCATTGCAAGGGCGGCAGGGGACACCCCTTTTGACCATACTTCCATCATCAAAACCATACAGCACTGCTTTGGGCTGGAAGGTTACCTTACCGAAAGGGACAAGGCTGCGCCCGATCTCTCCTGCCTGCTCACCCTGGATGCCCCGCGTAAAACAGGTATACCGGAAGTGGCCCCATTGGCCTGGGAGAAAACTGGCAGTGAAAACAAGGTGAACGAACTGCACCAGTTGATCGGGTCCGTAATGGAACAACTTACTGACCTGCCTGCCCCTGAATCAGCAGGTTTGCTGGAGTACATACAAACATCCTATAACAAACTGTTCAAGAGCAATGAATAAGGTGGAACTGCTTACCTGCCATCGGTTGCGGAACAAACAAGTTGACCCTGCCTGCCGGCAAAGGCAGGGTTCAAAAAAACGAAGTTTTTTCCTTTGTGTCTTCGTGCCTTTGTGGTAAAATAAAAAGCATTTGCTTACAAATGGTTTTCAACGCTTCATAAAAGGGTGTCAATGGCAGTTTGCCTGCCCTTAGGCATGGCTTGTAGAAGGGGCAAAGGCGGCTTCACTAGAAAAACCTTGCACCTAACCATATTAAATTAAAAGCATCAACAATTAAATTACCTTTTATGGACCCCCAACAAATTATTGATTGGTTTAAACTGCAGCCCAACGAACTGGAAGGCGGTTATTTTGCTGGCACTTATACTTCTGCCCTGCAAATAGGCAGCAAGGACCTGCCCGGTTTCAAGCCCATTGACAACAAACGGCCCATTTGCGGGGCCATTTATTATTTTCTTGACCAAACCACCTTTTCGGCCATGCACAGGGTAACGGGCGATATGCTCTACCATTTCTACAGTGGTGACCCAGTGCAGGTACTGCTGCTTTATCCGGAGGGTTCGCCCAACCGTTCCGAAGTATGCATCTTCAGCAATGATATTGCTGCAGGAGGAAGCCCCATGAAACTGATACCCGGCGGTACCTGGATGGGCTCACGTTTAGCAGCCGCTGGTAGTTATGCCCTAATGGGCGTTACTATGTCGCCTGGCTTTGACCCTGCCGACTATAGCCTTGGAAACCGTGAAGAGCTGATCAAACAATACCCCGAACAGGCAGCATTGATAACGGAACTTACCCGCTCATGAATAGTTGATAAAAAAAGTGAATGCCTCTGTTGGTATTTTCACCAATGGATTTCAGGAGGGGGACATATCGAAATTTGATGTTGCTGAAAACACACAACATCGGCGAAGAATGCTGTAAGCCAAAGCAATGTCACACAGAGCAATGTCATAGCGGGCCTGTCGAAGGCAGTTACCAGAGCGAATTTATCTAACGAAAGCCCCATTGGTACTACCTGCTGGCGAATGGTTATTTTTTACCAACAGGTACGGCGCGGGGATTTTATTGATTCCGGTATTGGTAGCAAATATTCACCATTGACAAGACGAAGACAACATTAGCTACAAACTGCTATTTTAAAATAAAGAAAATGTCATGAAGCACCCATCAAAGATTACCAATATTGTCATGGATTTTGACGGTACCTGCACGCAGATTCCCCTCATCTACGAAGCTTTCCTTGCCCAATACTTGGTGGGACTGAATACCACCGTATTGGCCCAAGCCCCTATAATGAAAGCCGAATGGTGGGAAGCACAGCAGGAAGTAAGAAAGCACTCACCAACAGCCCCTTGGACCATCAAGACTGCCCCTGCATCCCCTGCTGCTGCCGATCCCTATATCCTTGCTTATGAATGTGCCCAGCATGTGCTAAGGAAGAAGCAGATCAAGGCAGATATCCCGCTATCGGTATTCCAAAATGCGGCCAGCAATAACATGGCCCCTTGGCGCAATGAAGCAAGATCGGTTTTTGACACACTATTGAAGCATGGTATCCATATTAGTTTCATTTCCAATACGGATTCTGCCACCATCTATGAACGGTTGAAGGCCCTGTTTGCGGTTGAGACTATTGAGCAGCTTCCCAAGGGCATTTCCGTGATGAGCGGTGCATCCAAATATGCCATTGCCGAACTTCTATGGGATTCATCCATTCCCCATCAGGCGCAGGAAGCCTTTGGGAAAGTCCCAGCCGTTCATGCAGACATGGGCATCTATCGGCCCGTGTACCTAAGAAGGGGCTACTATTTCGAAGCCATATCCGCGGCCCTTGGCCATAATATGGACAGATTGCTCAGCACTGTTTTTTGCGGGGATATCTGGGAAATGGACCTGGCCATGCCCCATGCGCTCGGTGCCAATATCCACTTGATAGAAAGGGCGGCCCCTTTTGATACCTACCCTTATGAGCGCAACGCCGTACTGGCAGCCAAGGGCAGGGGGAAAATAGGTAAGGATTTGACCAGCTTGCTTGAGTGGATATAGATACTGCTTGAGATACATGGTTGTGGAATCTCCTGCTAATACAGTTATTCTATTCCTTGCATTTGTATATAATGATCCAAAATAAAGGCCTTCCAGTTCTTATGCTGGAAGGCCTTTTGCTGTTGGTGCCTGCCTGCTGGCAAAGGCAGGTTTTATCAATGAATTTGAGGAGGAGGCATATCGAAATTCGATGTTCCTGAAAACAGACAGCATTGGCGAAGCGGTGCGGAGATGGAAGCGGAGCAAGACAGACCAAGCCCATTCACTTTTTGTCCATCTTATTGAAGATGGCCTTAACGGCTTCCACACGCCTTTTGGATACATGCACCCTTGTACCGTTCACCAATAACAGTTCATGGGTATAGTCGTCATTGCACAGGCTTTGGATATGTGCCTTGTTCACCATCACACCCCTGCTGGATTGCATGAAGCCATGGCTTTCCAGTTCCTGGTAATTGTACATGCCCTGTGCCGATACCAGGTGCTCACCGTTGCTCAGGTAGAAATGCGTATAACTGCCCTCTGCCCTGCAATAAAGAATCTCCTTGGAACGGATCGACCTTTTTTCATTGGCAAGCGCAATGCTGATGGCTTGGTCATGATTGAGGGTGCGCTCCATTATAAGGATAAGGTCATCCATCTGTTGCCGTATCTGCAACTGTAGCTGTTGCACTTCATGCAGTTGCCGCTGCCGCATCCATTGTGCCGCCCTGTGCAGGGCAATGGACAGTTGCCGCTCCGATAGGGGTTTCAGCAGGTAGTCCACTGCCGAAAAGCGGATGGCCTTAAGGGCATGGTCCCTTTGGGAAGCCATAAAGATCACTGCAAAGGAATGGCCGCCAAGGCTGTTCAGCAGGTCAAAGCCAGTAGCGTCCGGTAGGGCTATTTCCAGCAGCAGCAGGTCTGGCTGGTGGGCGGCTATCTGCTGCAGGCCGTCTGCGGCATTGGTGGCCGTGGCCACCACTTCCACTTGGTTGAACCTTGCCCGCAGTACCCCCATTAGGTGGTCCAGCATAAGCGTGTCATCCTGTATGATAATGGTCCTGATCATGTACATGCATAGGCATGCCCAAAGCCATGGCGGCCGTAAGGGCAAGGGTATTTTTAATCGTAATAGATTGCTGGGTTAAATTAAGCAAAAGAGGTATGCTAGCCCAAATATGAAATCTTAAAAAAATGTAAAAAAAATTGTTACAAAAAAATTTACGTGGCAGAACTGTAACAGGACAGGTGTTACAAAAAAATTGTTACAAAAAAAATTGTAACAAGTAAATTGGTAACATGCCGCTTGGTTGCGATTTTTTCATAACTGCTGCCAGCCAAATACCTGAAACCGAAATCGCCTTAGAGGACCTCAGGCTGACATCATTCCCACAGTTTTTTTGCGTAAATCAGTTACTTATGTTAACTCGTTGGCGGAGTTAATCTTCCTTCGCCTTTGAAATTCAAAATAGAATGATGTGTCAATAGGTACAATAGATTCATTGCCCCGATCCTTTAGGTTGGGGTTATGAAAAGAACTATCACAACTTGGGCTTTAGCCCAAAACGTAACGCTTGGGCTAAAGCCAATACCGCCCACCCAATATCATTGTCCCTTGTCTGAAGCCGAAGGGCAATGATTTGAATACCTACTTACGCTGATTTTGGAAGAATTAACTCCGCCAACAGGTTATATTAATATGTAAGTAATTTGCTGAAATTGGGCTTATCGAAAGTCCATTCAGCTACTCTACTTTCCTTACAATAGTTTACGATCAATGGGTATTTATGTAAACCACTTTTTGTTGACATAAGTACATAGCGGCTCTCTTTTGGATATGAGGTAAACTCAAATACTGCAAGGTCTTTAGCCTTATTAATGAAATGGATCCTTAGATTGTTATTCTTTTTATACAATCCATTGGTTTTTATTTCAACAGTTTTGCTGTTGAGCCAATTGATACTTTTAATAAATGCTGGTACACAGCCATCATTGAAGCTATTGGTTACCATACACGAATCATTAAAACTAAAGGACCTATTTGTATATGGTTCCGAAGGGGAATAAACATAAAACTTATGCTTAAATAGGTATAAACTGTGCCACTCTGCCGCAAAATTTATTGTGAAATTATTTTTTAGGGTAAACCCGGAATCCTTCAATTGCATTATACTGTTGTTGTAAACGGTAGTGTCAATTGAAATTAAGCGTACCAGTTCGTCATAATATTTGGATTCTTTATTGTAATCTATATAGACTGCGTTGTATAGACCATCTGACACATATCGATATAAAAAAGCGGTATCTTTTTGAAATTTGGCAAGAGGCTTTTGTTGAAATATTGAATATTGAAACAACAAAAAAGAGTATCCTAAACCCTTTTGCCGCTTTTAATTGATAACTGGTCATAAGATGATCTTTTACTAATTGCTTTGCCTTATTATCCTCTTCCAATTCTCCACCATTTTTCCAATCACATCCATACACCCCATTCCTGTCCTGAACCGATGCGCCGTGAATGTCAAGGGGATATCCAAATGATGCACCACCGGTTTTTGGCCAAGAATACCCCCGCAATATCCGCATTCAAACAGTGAAACCCTGCATTCAAACAATGAAACCCCGCATTCAAACAATGGCACCCATCCATTGTTGCTTTTTTTCTGCCCTTTGTGTTGTAAACAAAAACAAAGTATATGAAAACGCAAAAAGCAAACCTGGGGCCCATTGTACTGAGTGCCCTGGTTACGGGGGCCATTACCCTAGTGAACACTTGGCTGATCGATTACTGCACATCCCAGAAGCAGCACCTCAGCTATTGCAGCCATGTATCGGAGCCCATTGAAAAGGATTCCGTGCAGTTGAGCATCTACCATATGGAACTGCTGAACGATGGCGACGATATGCTGGAAGACATCAAGGGGGTGATACAGTTTAACGGCCAGCATATCATGGCTTTCAAACTCAAGGGCTCGCCCACACTGAACCTGCAGGATTCGCTGGCAGCCAGCAGCTATAACCTGAAACTGGCGGCGCTGAACCCGATGGAGAAAATAGCCCTGGCCTTCTTGGTGGCCGGTAGCCCGCCGGGGGGCAAGCCGCCCCTAGTGGATTTCAGGGCCAAGGGACTATCGGCCATTAACGGGCCCACCACTGGCTGGAGGTTACGGCACCTGCCCATGCAGTTACTGGTGGCGGTTATAACCGCCGTGATCCTGACCAGCTTATTGACTACTTATCTACCGGCCATGGGCAGGTACCCATTCATGAACCCAAAAAAATGGAGGCGTTATGAGCATCAAGGATAACAGGAAAGACATAGGTTTTACCCAACAGGAAATGGCAGGCTACCTGGGCCTGCACAGGGTACAGTTGGCCATGCTGGAAAAGGGCCTGAGAGACATTCCTTATAAAGCAGTACCCCAATGGTCAAAACTAACGGATAGCCTGGAAAGCGATGCCGAACTGGAACCGATAGAAGCGGCACTGCGGGACAAGGACCAGCAGCCCGTGGCCGACCTGCTGCAACTGTTTACCCTTAAGCAAAGCCACTCCGTGCTGAAATACCGGAAACGGCTGGTAGAAATGAAACAGCAGTACGATCAAGCCATCAAGACACTGGCCCTGGTAACCCTACTGCGGCAAAAGGAGCTGGAACCGATCGAACAGCGGACCATGTGGCTGAACATGCTGGAATCCAGGGCCATGCAGCGCAGCAGGCAGTGCCAGCCCACCGAACAGGTACTGCTGTGGCTGAAGCTGCGCGCACTGGAACTGATGGAGCAGGAAGCTGCCCTGTACAACAACAATATTTCTTAACCTCTAAATAGACATGTATGATCTATTCAGTAAGCTCATTGCAGACCGTGGCCGACTGCAATACGATGCTAAGTATGGCCAACAATGACAAATCAGCACTGTTGCTGAAGCAGGCAGACCTGCAATTGACCAAGACCCGCTACCAGCAAACCGCTGTGGATGTGGAAGCGGAACTGCCCTTGGTACAGGCCGAAGTGGCCTCCAAAACAGCCTCCGTGGCCAGTGCTCCAGAAGGTTCTGTAAAGGAACTGTACAAGCACCAGCTCCGCAAGGCGGAAAGCAAGTTGTACGTGCTTACCACCAAGAAAGCGGCTTACGGCTCCATTGCCGTGCTGGACAAGGAGTGGGAACTGGCCCGTGTGGAACACGACCTGACCGAAGTGGATGCATTGATTGCAGCCATTGAAGCCAGGAAGGTCGAACTGGAACAGCAGGGCTAAGGCCGGCTGATTTGCAACAGGGCCACTGGCCAGCCAGTGGCCCTGTTTTTTAACTTAACTAATCGAAGTGTACGCAATTACATACTGATGTTAGGTTGAGTAAATCAATTTCTGTAACAGGCAAGCTCTTTTTTAACAGTAGAAACTTACGAAGAACCATGTCAGCCTGAGCCTGTCGAAGGCAGTCACCAGTCGGAATTCCATCTGTCATTGGCAGCCTGCCCGTTCTGTTCATGCGGGCTTGTTGAACCCCTTTTGAAACCGGGTTTCTGTAGAGTACCTCAACTGACATTTATTCCCATGATTCTTTGCATAACTCAGTAACTATAGGCGAAACAAAAATATTCAAGGTATCTATCCTTTAAGCTGCAGGCGCCAGCAGCTTAGTTTTCTCCCCCGCAGCATTGTGCCGTGCCCATAAGGTGGGATGCTGCGGGAGGGAAAAAGAGAGGGGGTGAAGTTGTATGATGGCAACTTCACCCCTTTTTTGTCTTGGACTATTTTTATTTTATAAGGTGGGTGGTTGTAGCCAGTTGCAAACTGGCTATCATTGAACATCCGTAGATAGCTTAGCACTTGGCCGCTGCACAGAATCTACGGATAGAAATCAGCTTCGGTTTAATCTTCACGACAGACTAACGAGAGCTGGGTGTCAATGGCAGTTTATCTGCCGTTAGGCATGGCTTGCCGAAGGCGGCCTTCTATCGTGATGCTAATTCGGTTTAGCAAGCTTACATTTTTAAAATGGACCGCTACTGAAATACCCTATTTTTGATGCCTATCCTAATTGATTTAGGGTTTAGGTGTGAAACGCCTCGTGTCTACGAGGCGTTTCTAATGTTGCTTATGTTCCACATCCGTTCATGCGAGGCCAGCAGCTTTCATTTTAACCAGACAGCGATAGCAAGGGCAATTTCCGCAAGGAGTACCGCCCAGAGGACAATCCTGAAGACAGTGGCGGTACGGGGAAGGCCCATTCGTTTTTTGTCTGGTGGTTTCATGGTATTGGAGGTTTCAAGCGTGAACAGCGTGCCCTTTACTGAACGGTCACTATGCCCGCAGCCGCACCCGATGCATGGCAAAGCAAGTGCCACGCATAGGATATGCAAGGTATTAACAAAATGGATTGCTGCCTTCCTTGCCCAGGAACGGCCACCATGTAGGGGCCAGTTACCGTTCCGTTATCGTGCCACAAAGTGCCTGCACAACTTCCAGAGCAGTACGGCACAAGGAACAATTGCACAGAGTGCAAGGACGAGGGCGATTGCTACCGCAATCTCAAATTCGTTCCCTGCACCCATCAATTTTGAGAGGGGGGACTTTTTCATGCTTCAGGTGATGGGGTTACAAATGCTACAGGTAGGACCTATCGGGTAGTGCAACGGTACAGTACTGATGACAGCCCGGCCACAATAAAAAAGCCATAATATGAATCATGGCTTCTTTTCCCTTTAGGTTCCGTTAGAGTCCGAATATACGCAATTTCCCTGATGGCGCACTCATTCACCGATTACTTGCAACCATGTTTAAAAAATTTCTACCTTGGTTTTTCAAAACGATTTCATGAAACGAATTTTAAGTGTGCTGCTCATAGCAATGTCCCTCTATGCCTGCAAGAAGGGAAACACAGCAACGCCCATCATCCCGACCGCATCCTTCAAGGTGACCAACCCAGAAGGCGATGCGCTGATCGTGAAGGAAGGCAATATCCTTGATTTCGGGAACGATTCGAAGGATGCTGCTAGCTATAAATGGGATTTTGGCAACGGGAACATTTCCACCGAGAAGAACCCTACCACGTTCTTCTTCCCTTCCTGCGGTTCGGAGAAGAAGATAACGCTTACCGTAACAAGCGCAACAGGCGACACTGCAAGCTTTACCCAGACTTACCTTGTACTTTGCTCAGGGAAGATGGCCCCCGGCACAGACGGCTCACATCCGCCATTGCCAGCAGCGGTATCGCATGATAACTAAGTGATTAATGGTATAGGTACCAATGAGCATGGAGTATTGAAATCCAGTTCCTTTATTGTATAGTATTGTGGAAGGGCCACCTTAAAAGGTGGCCCTTCTGTTTTGGGCAAGGTGGGTATTGTAAATATCCTGTTTAAACTCATTAGGTTAGGCGGGGATGCCCTGCTGTGATCGAGGGCGGGGAACGGCACAACTATGAAGTAGTTTGTTTAATCAGTTGTAAACTGGCTTTTATTGAACATCCGTAGTTAGCTAGGCACAGAGCTGGCGCAAACAACGGATAGCAGGGACTTGTCGGTGTTCCATGGCTGTTATTCCCTGTCCTTAATGGCTGGCCAATTGGCATCTGCTTTTTTGATGAGGTTTCCCCTGTCCTTTTCCCAGTACTGCCTCACCTTTTTGTTGTAGTTGAAGTAAAGCTTCCCATCCACAATGGACCATGTGTCAGTTTCGGTGGGTGCCTTGTGCCCATCGGCAGCGCCATACGCACAGTAACCGCCATACTGCGGGGCATACTTTTCAGGGGCTTTCTTGAAGCTATCCCTATTTTCCGCTGTTGCAAACAGCCATATTGCATGGTTCCATTCACAATGCAGGCTGTCAAGTCCCTTTTGGGCTAGGCCATCTGTAAAAAAGGAAACAGGGTCATAGCCTTTGATTGCTTTACCTTCTACAGTAAACACAGCAGCTTTCTGTGCATGTACACTTAAGGTTAGGCCCAAGGCCATCACCTGCATCAATAAATATTTCATTTTCTTGGTTTACTATTGTTTGTAAATAATGGGTGGGTGCGTTTACTGGACCCAGTTCAAAGCAGGTTCAACTGCCTTTCATAATGGGCATTGGCCCTGAACATTTGCCTGCCCGACCTAAAGGACATGAAACGGTTGCCCTGCTTTTTGTTCAGCACAGAAATTTCATAGAGCATTTTCCAGTGCCTGATGATTTCCTTCCAGGCGAAGAAGATGGAATGCCGGGGGTCATAAATATGCGTGGGCTCGCTGCCTGCACCGTTCAGTTCTATGATGCTGAAGTTCTTTCCCTGCCTTAGCAGCTCAAGGTTTTCATATTTGATGTCCATCCTGCCGTAATGGAACCCTTTAATCTGCTGGCAAACTTTGTCCATGCTTGCCGTCAGTTCCCGATTGGCCCAGTGCGACGCATCCGTGAACAAAGCGCCCCTTGCATGGTTGCCAAATGGCAGCAGTACTATCTCCTCGCCTTGTTCCAGCACAGAGCCCATCCTCTCCGCACACAACTGCTGCAATGCTTCCATCTGGAGTACATAACGTTTGTTGCTTAACAACAGTTCCTTGATGGTGCTCCTGCCATTGCCCTTCACTTTCACGAATTCCTTTTCCACTATACCTGTAATGGTTCCTTTTGCTTGGTTGGGATAACGCATATAGAACAGGCCCATTTCCTTTTCGTAGGGTACAAAGGGTTGCACAATGAATGCAAAGGGAAACTGCTCCACGGCCTGCTGCAGTTCACCATACGTATTTACCTTTTTTACACCACGTCCCTTGGCCCCTATGTCTGGCTTGATGATCAGTGGATAGGCCAGTTGGTGCTGCTGCATGTCGTGCAGGATCCTTCCAGCACCTGTTCCTGCTTCATAGTACAGTGTGAATGGCTGGTATGC
The DNA here is from genome assembly GCA_023251255.1 of Chitinophagaceae bacterium. Taxonomy (GTDB): domain Bacteria; phylum Bacteroidota; class Bacteroidia; order Chitinophagales; family Chitinophagaceae; genus UBA1930. The sequence continues at coordinate 47,088 of JAHEZD010000005.1, read as the reverse complement.
CTGAGGGATCAGGTCGTGTATCCTCTTTTTTGATTCCATCAGGAAGCCGCCATTTTCAATGGTGGGATTGGCGGCTGAATAGAAGAAAAAACTCCTTGCCCTGATACAATACCAGATAAAGACCGGATAGATCAATGCATACACCAAGTGGAACGGCCAATATTCCCAATGGAGCAAACGGATAAGGAATGGCTGATAAAGTAGCTTATGCTTCATGGCAGGCTGGTATTGTTTGCTTTATAAAATCAAGATGCGATTGTACGGTTTGCTTGTTAGCACAGTCCCTGTAGAAGAGGCAAGCACTGTTTTCTTCCAGCATTACCGATGTGATGCTGACTGTTTGCATGTGGTTGTTCCTGTTCATTTGCAGACCAAAAAGGTTGTTCCCACTGCCACCCGTTTCATGGAAGTGGATTGTATCCGCTTGTGTAGGCAATGGATTGGCATCGAGCCATTTATCGAACCATTGTTCCCTTATACGTATCATTTCTGTGGTGTACAAGGTTACTGAGCTGTAGATATGTGGCAGGTTATTGTCAAGCTGTATAATAAAAAGTTTTTCACCATCCCATTTGCATTCATGCAAACAACCTTGATGGAACATAAGCAAAGTAAAGTTCTCGACATTGCCCAAATCGAATTGCCTTAAGGCTTTCAACGGATTGTTATGCTTGAAAATGTCAGGTAAAACCCTTCCACGGCTCATGCTGTAATTCCCTTTAGGTTCATGGGCAACAAAAGCTCCGTTCAGGAGAACGCCAACGCTTTTGTCATTCCTCACTATAAACCAAGTACCCTTTGCCCTGCCGTCTACAGGGCAGAACATTTCATGATTTTCATGCATGAAATGTTGAGGTGGCAAAGCTGCCTGCCTTATGATGTTTTCATCACGATTGGAAGTGATGATTGTTCCTTTACTTGTAGGAACAAAACTTACTGTGCACATTGCTGCTTGTATTTTATGGTTGATGGGGCCACGCCAAATGTTTCTGGTAAAGTATAACCCATCTGCAGTGCCGTCATTTTTATCAATGCCAGATGGTGTATCAAATGTTCGTTGCAGTAGAGCTGTTCACGTTTGAAACTTGACATGATTTTTTCACCGCCCTCTTCTACAAGGATTGCTTTGTCGTCAATGGGCATGTTACTTGCGATTTCCCGTAGGCACTGCACCGCATACATGGAAGAGGTTTCCAGCAGCACGTCGCGCTTGCGGTTACTGTAATTGATCTTAGCAGTGTGATAGCCACCCATCAAGCATTGGTACATTTCTATGGAATGCCTGATATGCTGGCCGATGCTTGAACCACTTAGCATTCCGTCCATCCTGCTGTAATCATTGTCATCCACTTCCTGCAAAAAAGCAAGTAGGTTATTGGTGATAAAAGCAATCATGGTCTTTTAGGTTTTAACAGGTTGAATAATTGCTGCTTCTGCACCCAGAAAAGGTAGATGGAGCAAAGAAGAACAGTTAGTGCATAGAAGAACAGTTGACCAGCATCGCCCATTACCTCAATACCCAAAATGAATATATGGGTAGCGATGGCACCGAGCATTATACCAATGGCCATTACTGCACCAAAAACGGATGTGCGTGGAATGAGTATTAAAACACTGGCTATAAGTTCAGCTATGCCTGTGCCAATCCTTCCCCAAGGCTCTATTCCCACTTGGGAGAATATGTAAACGGATTCTGCTGAACCCGAGAACTTGAAGTACAGTGTCTGGAGCATGATAGCGGCTGCTAGGATTCTACAGGCTCCAATGATAATTGTTTGTGTTTTCAAAATAACGTTCTTTAAAAGGGTGATGAATTGTTTAAAAAATCAGTGGAAAAATTTCATCCAGTTGGCATCGGCATTTTTCATCAAGCCTGCCTCGTTCTTGTTCCAGCTTTTTAGGGTATTGGTGAAATACTTATTGTAGAACAGGTAAAGCTTGCCGTTGGTGACCTTGAAGGTTTCAGGGTCCACCTCTACTTTACTTCCATTATTGCCCATGGCATAGGCACACCAACCGCCATATTGAGGTTCATACTTGAAGGGGTTTGCTTTGAATGCCTCTTTGTTAGCAGCACTTGAGAAGTAATAGGTGATACCTTGGTGGTATACAGTAAAATCTGGCTTGCCTTCTTTCGCTTTGCCCTCAATAAAATAGGCCACTGCATCGTAGCCACCAATGGCCACCTGCTTCTTGGAAATGTTGAACTGCTGCTGACGTAAAGCGGTTGCATCTGTTTGTGAAAAACTGTTTGTAAAAGCTAACAACAATAAACCTGTAGCAATGAAATGTTTCATGGTTGTGTGATGTTTTTTGTATTAGAAATAGAATTTATACTGAAGGTTGATAACGGCACTTCTTGTGAGGCCATCCGGTCTTATATCACGGTAGATAAAAGGTGTGGCAAGCACCAGCTCAAGTTCACTTTTCTGATTGAAGGATTTAGTGGCTACCATTCCACCATTCAACGTGGTGCCTTTAGAATAATTGATGGCCTGCCGCTTGCCAAAACGGTCTTCGTAAGTGTCATTGGCGGTATGATAAATGACCAATAGGTTGGGCTTTATGGTCAACGACTTTGATAGTTTAATATAATAGCCCAGACGTAGGAGCAAATCAGCTTTCCTTTCAAAATTGTTGGTGGGTGCAAAACCGCTGGCTTTGATGTCGGCATATTCATCAGGAAAGAAGGTGTTCTTGTTGGTATTGGCAATTGGCAACTGTATCCCTGCGTTTATTTCCCATTTGTTGTTTGCTATAAAGTTGAATCCTGCAATGGCATCGAATGTTCCCAAGCTGCTTTGGTAGTCCAACGGCAGCGGCTTACCACTGTTGTTCTTGTCATTGGAAACAGTAAGTGGAATTTTTATCCCACCCAATAAAATAAGAGTGCGCCGCTTATTTTTTGATAAGGTGCTGTTGGTGACGAAGCAAAATACATCTCCCAAATTGAAGTTGCTACCAAGGAAACCGGTGGCATATGTTGCGGTAATCTTTGCCTGCAAGCTGAACCGGCTGTCCAGTTTCCTTGTATATTCCATATATGGATTGACCGAACTGGTACTTTGTTCACCGTTGCCATAATTCAGCCCAATGGTGAAACTGTTCTCGTATTGATTATTATTTTGTTGGGTCTTTAAAACACTTAGGCTGCAAAAGCCTGCATCACTGCAACCCTGTGCTGTAGCTTGTTGCATAAGGATGGAAAGGAATAGAACAAGGAATATCCGTTTCATGGAAACTGTTAAGGTTTTAGTTCGGCACTGCCAAACAAATGATCGTACTGTTGGCAATGAATCAGCGCATATTTGTATTGAACAAAGTCCACTCCAGCAGGTATGTTGTACAATTGACTGCCGTTGATACTTTTCAATGAACCGAGGTTGACAAAATTTATGGGTTGGATTTCTTTTGACAGGTAGATTTTCAGGTCGGGCCCGTTACTGGAGGTAAAACTGCTGTCCAATAATAACTGGTACAGGCTGTCTTTTAAAAGGATCTTTGCAGTGCCAGCAACATTGCCATAAGGCCCGTTGATAAAGTCACCTTTGAGTTTTAGGACTGCGGCAGAATCTGCTGTTTCAATTAAATTGATGGAGGAACTTGATTCCTTTTTACAGGAAACGAGCATGGATCCAGCGAGCAGGAGAAGGAAAAATATTTTCATACCAATAGTAATGGTTGCGGATACTGACGAAAGGTTCATTGATAACCTTACAATAGGTTGCTTTTTTTTCAAAAAAATCGAAAGGGTACAAAAGCAAAAAGGGGCAAATGTTCTCAGGATAGCCGTCCATATCCGAACTCATTGGTGTGAAAATTTGAGGCATGCTTAAATTCAGTGAGATGAAACTTGGTTCTGGCCCCCATTTGTTGGTAGTTTGGGATTGACTTTAAACTGAAGCTTCCATTCACGCTACAACTACCTTCAGGGCCAAAGCCGCTGACGGGGCTTTTCCTTTTTTTGATGGTGCTTATTTATTTGTATTTGGTATAAGGAAAAGGGAACACAGTCCCTTAAAAACCTTAACGATGGCTTATAGAAGGCAGTTTGTAAACTGGTAACCGCAGTTCAGCATTGCCTATGAACGGCACGGCAATCGAGAAGGGAAACCAGAACCGGTTGAGCATTGACCCTATCCTGTTGTATACCTACACAGGCTCAAATCTGCGTAGAAATCACCTATAAATACCGTATTTACACGCTTGCAAACACCAATTACTGTTACTAGCTTGCATAACGATAGTATTCCCTATTACTCCAATTTAATCCTTACCCATGAACCAGGTCCCAACAATCGATTGGTTAGTACCCCCAACTGTTGGTAGTTGGTGGTTGACCTTAAACCGGAGCCGCTATCCTTAGTTTTGGTCAGGCTTGTGGATGGCTAACTAAGGATAGCTTATAGGAAACCGGATTGCCTTCGGGTAGTTCGGCAAGTTCACTATGACATTCCGCAGGCTGGTATTATATTCCCACAATCGTTGCGTAACATCAGTTAGCAAAAAATGGTTAAATTGTGGTAACCTATTTTTTATTTTAATATCCTACATGTGGAACTGAACCACCATCATAGCAATTGTTTGCTATCCTTGAAAATGCCCCTAACCATTGGTTTGACCTTATTGGCCAACCTCTGCTTCTGTCAGGTGAAGGATAGCCTTGCCACCAACAAACTGAAGAAAATGAGCCTGGAAGAACTCATGAATATAGAGATCATGTCTGTTTCCCGGCATCCGGAGAAACTGAAGGAAGCTGCTTCGGCCGTTCAGATAATCACCCAGAAAGACATCCGGGGTTCCGGAGCAAAAACACTTCCCGAAGCCCTGCGGCTTGCGCCCAACCTGCAGGTGGCACAGGTGAATTCCAGTCAATGGGCAATAAGTGCCCGAGGGTTCAACAATGTGCTGGCCAATAAACTATTGGTACTGATAGATGGCCGTACTGTTTATACCCCCCTGTATGCAGGCGTGTTTTGGGACGTGCAGAACCTTGTACTGGAAGATGTGGAGCGGATAGAAGTGATAAGTGGGCCCGGGGGAACATTGTGGGGTGCAAATGCGGTGAATGGTGTGGTGAATATCATCACAAAGAATTCGAAGGATACAAAGGGCATGTTTGCAGAAGCGGCAGTAGGTACCGGTTTCCCTTTTTTGGGGAGCCTGCGTTACGGGGACCAGTTTAGCGACAAGCTTTCTTACAGGGTTTACGTGACGGGGTTCAAGATGGGCAACACCGTTCTGGTAAATGGTGCAAAGGCTGGGGATGAATGGCCAATGGCACAAGGAGGTTACAGGCTTGATTGGGAGGCAACCAAAAAGGACAGGTTTACCCTGCAATCGAATATTTACAGCGGCAAGCCCAATCCTGATGCGGGTGATACAGTGGTTGCCGCAAAGGGTGATAATATGGTGGCCCGGTGGAACCGGATGGTTTCCGAAAAGTCCGATTTCCAGCTCCAGGCATATTATGACCATACCTTGCGCGACTTTGGCAATGGGTTCACGGAAGACCTGAAAACATACGATGTGGATTGGCAACACCGTTACCAATGGAACAGGCAGGAACTGACCTATGGCCTGGGTTTGCGCCTGATGGACCATAAGGTTACGAACCTCCCATTGTTCGCCTTCCTTCCGGACAAGAAAACACTTTCCCTTTACAATGTATTTGTGCAGGATGAAATAACACTGGTTGAAGAAAAGCTGCGCCTTACCGTTGGCTCAAAAATTGAACACAATAGCTATACAGGGTTTGAATACCAGCCCAATGGCCGCCTTGCATGGACAGCTACCAAACGGCAGACCATCTGGGCTGCTGTGTCAAGGGCTGTTAGGACGCCCTCCCGGATAGACCGGGATTTTTACTTGAATTTCGCCCCGGCCTTCCCCGTTTTCTTGCCCGGTAATTTCATGTCCGAAAAACTCGTTGCCTATGAACTTGGGTGGCGTACCCAGCCGCATGAAAAACTGTCCATTTCCCTGTCATCCTTCCTTAACTTCTATGACAATGTAAGAAGTGCGGAACCGGGACCGCCACCACTTACGCCATTTCCAATTACCATTGCCAATGGTGTAAAAGGAAAAACGTATGGTATAGAACTGGCTGCTACCAACCAATTGGCCAGTTGGTGGAGCCTCCGGGCCGGCTATACCTTCCTGAAAAAGGAGCTTTCCATCAAGCCAGGTAGTCAGGACCTGAACGGGGCAACTGCTGAAAGCGACGATCCGGAACACCAGTTCCTTGTTCAATCAAACATGGAGCTTCCAAGTGGGATTGAACTGGGAACCATTGTACGCTATGTTGACAAGCTACCCAAACCTTACGTTTCAGGGTATATGGGGCTGGATCTGCGGATTGGATGGAAACTGGGCAAAGTGCTGGAACTGGATATTGTTGGGCACGACCTATTGGATAGCCGCCATCCTGAATTCATTCCTTCCTCACCTTCGCCCCGTGAGCTGGAACGCAGCGTATACGGAAAAATATTATGCCGATTTTAAAGCAACACCCAATCAATTAGTGAAAATACACACAAAAAATATATTCAATACCAGGTCCGTTCTTGCCATATTGTTCATGATGGCCAATTTGACCGTACCTGCCCAAACAACCGCTTCTAGTGAGTACCAGTTGAAAGCAGTTTTCCTTTTTAACTTCACCCAGTTTGTTGAATGGCCACCAAGCAGTTTTGCCACCGATGAAGCATCCATGGTTATTGGCATACTGGGCGATAACCCTTTTGGTTCATACCTTGAAGAGACCGTGGCGGGTGAAAAAGTGAATGGCCATCCTGTTACCGTGAGGTACTACAAAAAAACAGAAGAAATCAAAACATGCCATATCCTGTTCATTAATTTCAGGGAACCCAAAAGGCAGGAACAGGCTGTTGCCGACCTGAGGGGCCGGAACATCCTTACCGTGAGCGATGCACCCAAGTTTCCGGAATATGGGGGGGTGGTGAAATTTTTCAAGAAGGAAAACAGGATCAAGATCCAAATAAACCTGGCAGCCTCAAAAGCTGCTGACCTTGTTATCAGTTCCAAGTTACTGCGGCTGGCAGAAATTTTTGACCCAAGAGAAAATAATTAGCCCATGCTGTTTAGGGACATGCCCATACGGAAAAAACTATTGAGGGTTATTTTTTTAATCAATGGCATCGTGCTGCTTATTTCCTGCACCACCTTCTTCCTATATGAATTCTATGTATCCCGAAAGGGAACTGTGGAAAGGCTTACTACCATAGGAAAGGTCCTTTCCGTTAACTGTACGGCTGCACTGGCCTTTGAGGATAAAGACGGTGCAAAGGAAATACTCATGGCATTGAAAACAGAACAGCATATTGTGGCTGCATGCCTTTATGACAAGAATGGGATAACCTTTGCACAATACCATGCCGTGGCCGATACCAGCCCATTCCCACCCTCTTCAGGGCAGGGATATTCTTTCACGCGTACCAACCTTGAAGGTTTTGAGCCTATCCTGCTGGACGGAAAGGTAATAGGAACCTTATACCTGAAATCCGACCTCCAGGTGATGTACCAGCGGTTCCGGTTGTATGCCATTATTGTTGCCTCCGTGATCGGTATATCTTTTGGGCTGGCTTACCTGTTGTCCAGGATCCTGCAGAAAAGCATCTCCATGCCCATTCTGGGGCTGGCAAAAACAGCCAAGGCCATTTCTAGTGAGAAGAATTATTCGGTGCGTGCAATCAAGATGGGCCAGGATGAAGTGGGCCTGCTTACGGATGCTTTTAACCAAATGCTGGAGCGGATAGAGGAACAGAACCATTCACTACATGAATTCAATCAGAACCTGGAGCAAAAGATTATTGACCGGACCATACAATTGGAAACGGTGAATAGGGAACTGGAAGCATTCTCCTACTCCATTTCCCACGATTTGAGGGCCCCATTGAGGGGGATTATCGGGTTTGCATCCATTCTTGAAGAGGAGTATGAAAGCAGGTTGGATACTGAGGCCAAACGGATTATTTCAGTGATCAAGCGGAATACGTCAAAGATGGGCCAGTTGATTGATGACCTGCTTGCTTTTTCGCGGATGGGACGTCAGGACATAGTAAAGACCACTATTGATACAAATGCAATCCTGAAAGAAATTATCAGGGACCTTGATACCAAAAATGATAACCATGCCATTGCGTGGAAGATTGCATCCTTGCCCAGTACTTATGGTGACATCAACACCATCCGCCAGGTATGGATAAACCTTGTTTCCAATGCCATCAAATATTCGAGGAATTCGGCCCGCCCCTGTATTGAGATTGGGTCGATGGCCGATGGGGGGCAGGCAACTTTTTTTGTAAAGGATAATGGCGTTGGATTTGATGCCAAATACAAGGATAAATTATTCAAGGTTTTTCAACGGCTGCACAGCGTAAATGAATTTGAAGGTACCGGGGTAGGATTGGCCATTGTGGAAAAGATCGTTTCCAAGCATGGGGGCAAAGTATGGGCAGAGGCAGAAAAGGGGAAAGGGGCATGCTTTTATTTTAGCTTGCCCATAAAATAATAGGTACCAATGCAACCGTTAAACAGGTATAACTTAAAACCATAAGGCCATGAACCATAATTCAGTAGACATTCTATTGGTTGAGGACAACCTCAATGATGCCGAATTGACCATCCGTGAATTGAAAAGGCACAACATGACCAATAATCTTTTCCATGTTACGGATGGGGAAGAAGCGCTGGAATTCATGTTTGCAACAGGTAAATATGCTAACGAGAGGAATGTGCTGTATTCCCCCAAACTGGTGCTGCTGGACATACAGATGCCAAAAGTAAATGGCATTGAAGTGTTGGAGGCAATCAAAGCGGACAGTAGAACAAAAAATACGCCGGTAGTGATGCTTACGTCTTCAAAGGAAGACCCGGATATCAAGCGGTGCTATGACCTTGGCGTGAATAGTTACATTGTAAAGCCTGTAAATTTTGAGGGGTTTGCCAATGCAATCAAGAACCTTGGCTTTTTTTGGCTATTGTTGAACCAACCACCCATTAAATAGCCTAAGGAATGGAGAAACCATTAAACATATTGATGCTTGAAGACAGTGCCACTGATGCTGAGATCATACAACGGACACTGCTGAAAATAAATGGCCATTGCACATTCAAGCTTGTCATGAACAAGGAGGATTACTTGGAGGCCCTGGATGGTTTCCATCCAGACCTTATCCTTTCCGACAATACCCTCCCACAGTTCAATGCCACCGAAGCATTGGAGATATTCGTCCAACGTTCATTGCATATCCCCTTTATCCTTGTTACCGGTACCGTTTCCGAGGAATTTGCTGCAGGCATCATGAAATTGGGTGCAGATGACTATATCTTAAAAGACAGGCTTATACGACTGCCAGCGGCCATTGATGCAGCACTGCAGAAGAAAAAGGCAGAAGCCGCCATTAGGCACAGTGAAGATGTTAGGAAACAGATCATGAATGCTGCACTGGACGCCATTATTTGTATTGACACTTCTGGAACAATTACTGTATGGAACCAGCAGGCCGAAAAAATGTTTGGATGGGAAGCGGAGGAAATAATGGGGAAGGAACTTGTCGAAATTATTATACCCTACCCATACAGGGAAGCACATAAAAAAGGGTTCAGCCATTATCTTCAAACAGGTGAAGGCCCGGTACTGAACAAAGTGCTGGAGATGACAGCACTGAACCGTGCTGGACATGAATTCCCTATTGAGTTGGCCATCGTGTCCGTAAAGCAAACAGGAGGCGATTTTTTCTGTGCGTTTATCCGTGATATCACTGAAAGGAAAAAGGCAGCCGACAAGATCAAGTTTAATGCGGACCTTTTAAATGCTGTTGGACAAGCAGTCATTGCAACGGATTTGCAAGGGACCGTCATTTATTGGAATAGTGCGGCTGAAAAGATCTATGGCTGGCCTGCGGCAGAAGCAATGGGAAAAAGCATTGTTGAGCTGACACCTGTACAAGAAAGCAAGGCCTTGGAAGCCGACATACTGGAAGAATTGGAGAAGGGCAATTTTTGGAGTGGCGAGTTCCTGGTTCAAAGAAGGAACGGGGGCAGCTTCCCAGCTTTCGTAACCTACTCGCCCATTTATGACAAACAAGGAAAGTTGACGGGCATCATAGGTGTTTCGGTGGACATTAGTGAACGGAAGAAAGCAGCAGAGGACCTGAAGCTCATGGAACAGCAAATAATGGAACAAAGGATACAGGAACAGAAGAAAATAGCACGGGCCATTATAAGGGCACAGGAAAAGGAGCGTAACCATATAGGCCAGGAACTTCATGACAGTGTGAACCAAACATTGGCAAGCACAAGGATCTACCTGGGTATTGTTGTAAAGAAAAATGAAAGTATTAGGGAGTCACTGAAATATCCGATGGAACTGGTTGATAATTCGATTGAAGAAATACGGCAATTTAGCCGTAAAGTGGTAACACCGCTCAAGAATATCGATTTGGAGGAACTGGTACGTCAAATTCTTTATGATATGCCTATCCAAAGCACCGTAGCAAACAAGGAGCTTATCTATTTGGTGCCCAAGGAACTCCTTTCAGACGATCTTAAGCTGAACATCTACAGGATTATTCAGGAACAGATAAATAACATTTTAAAACATGCCGAAGCAAGATGCATCAATATTTCCATTAAGGAACGTAACCAGACAGTATACATCAACATAGCAGATGACGGGAAGGGCTTTGACGTAAATGCCAAAAGGAAAGGTATAGGTGTTTCAAATATGATAAACAGGGTGGAGTCCTACAATGGAAAAGCAACGATTAAGAGCAGTTTAGGAAATGGATGTGAAATAGATATTGCAATACCCTTGAATACATAGTTTTTGACCGGGGTCCCTGCTAACTGGCTATCATTGAACATCCGTAGTTAGCTACGAAAAAGCTGGACTTAAAGCTTGAGCAATCACTAGCAAACGTTGCCTGAACAAACATTTCATTTATATTTGGATGTACCCTATTAAGCGTATTGAATGCAGCAACCCATCTCCATTCTCATCGTTGAGGATGAAATCCTTATCGCCCAGGACTTGAAGGAAATCCTTGAAGAAGTTGGTTATGACCAGGTTTTCAGGGTCCGTAACTATCAACAAGCCATTGAAGTATTGAATGCACAGCGCATTGATTTAATATTGTTGGACATCAACCTCAATCATTCTTCATCGGGTATTGATTTGGCCAACCATATCAATCAGTGCCAGCAGGTTCCTTTTATCTACATTACTTCCTATTCAGATGCCGGAACAATTGCAGACGTTAAGCAAACAAGACCTGCAGGTTTTTTGCTCAAGCCCTACAGCAAGGACTTGCTGCTGGCAACAATTGAAATAGCGCTGTTCAATTACTCCAATAAACACAATGCGGCCAACCTGCCAATAGAAACCAAGATCCCGTTAAATGATGAAACGGATTTGGTGATCAACAATCAATTATTGGTAAAGGACAATCACCGTTTTATTAAAGTGCCATTGGCCGAGATACTCTGGTTTGAATCTGATAAAAACTATGTGGAAGTAAAAACGGCTGAACGGAAATACTTGATAAGGAGTTCCCTAAAAAAATTACTGGAGCATTTGCCTGATAGGGATTTCGTGAAATGCTACAAGCAGTTCATCATCAATATCCACCATGCCAAAAGTTTCAGCTCGGATGCCGTGGTGATCAATGGTCACCAGATCCCCATCAGCAGGAACACACAGGAAGAAGTGTTGGGTAAGCTGAAGCATAAAACCATTTAGCTACATGAAAATACTTATTTGGCCCCTGCTTTTTATGCTGCCCTTCAATGCATTTACCCAGAACATGAATTTGGATAGCTTGGTCCGTGCAACGGAAAACAGGAAGGATGATACGACTAAAGTCCTGAACCTGGTTTCCATCACCAATAGATACCGGACAGAAAAAATTGACTACCCCAATGCCAAGAAATATGCATTGCAGGCATTGCAGCTATCGGATAAAATACATTTTCCCAAAGGGTCGTTCAAGTCAACCATTGCTTTGGGATATGTAACCAGGGACATGAGCTTCCATCTTGATGCGATAGAACTATTGAAAAAGGCCATCGGTATATATGAAACCAACAAAGAACTGGTGACCGATGGGGGCCTCCATGTAACACATATTTACACGTATACGGCGTTGGCAGACCTGTACACTTACCTGCCCGATTATAAAAATGCCCAGCAATATGCGTTCAAGGCGTTGGAACTATCGGAGAAATATGATATAGGCATTGGCCAGTGCTGGATAACCCTTTCCATTATTTTTTCCAAGCAGAAAAACATGGCCGAAGCCCAGAACTATGGGTTAAAGGCAAAGAACTATTTTGAGCAGCACCATGCTTTGGATGACCTTGCAAGGACTTATGCATTTTTGGCCCGATATGCCTATACTGCAGAAGATTACCCCCATGCTGTGGACTATTACCTAGCATCCTACCAAACCTACAAGGAGGCAAACAGCTTGTTTGGAATGCGTATAGCCCTTTACAACCTTGCGGAGATATACCTGAAAACAAAGGACTACATAAAAGCCAATCATTATATTGACGAAACATTGAAAATAAACAGTGTTTCGAAAGATGATGTGGTGTACCAGTACTACATTAACCAATTGAAGTTTGAAATTATCCTCGGTAACAAGGAATATGCAGCAGCTATTGCGGTGGGCAATTTGTTGGTTGATTTTGCCATTAAGGAAAAGGACCAGCGTAAGCAAAGTGCCGCTTATGGCAACCTTTTCTCGGCTTATATGGCAGCAAAGGACACAGCCCATGCATTTATTATGGGTGAGAAAATAAGTGCCTTGAAAGATAGCCTGTACAATGCAGATATGGCCAAGGGCACTTCCGACCTCGCCAAAAAGTACGAAACAGAAAAAAAGGAGCAGCAGATTTCCTTTCTTGACAGGGAGAACAGGTTGAACCAGGAAAAACTGAACAAGGAAACCCAACTTTCCTTGGCCCTGAAAAATGAAAACCTGTTAAAGGAAGGGAAACTGTACCAGGAACACTTACTTGGCCAAGCATTGGAAAGGGAGAACAATTTTAAAAAAAGCGAGCTTGCCCAGGAAACCCTGCTGAACAAAACACTTAAATCTGAAAATAGCCTCCTGGAAAGGAACAGCAAGATGGAGTCATTGGTACGCTGGCTAATGGTAGCATTGTTGCTGGTGTTCGTCAGCTTTGGATTGAACTATTTCCTTAACTATAGGAGGCAGAAACAGGACAATGCAAAGATCCTGAAGCAGTCAGAAGAATTGAAAGTGCTCATGAGCGAAGTGCACCACCGTGTGAAGAACAATTTGCAAATCATTGTGGCCATGCTGAGGATGCAGGCTAGGGGGGTGGACAACAAGGTGGTGGTAGAAGCTTTGGTCAATTCCGAAAACAGGTTGCAGGCCATTGCTATGGTGCATGAAAAGCTCTATAAGTCCGGAACGCGGGGACAGGTTGCCTTGAAGGATTACCTACAGGAACTAATGGATGTGCTGGCCAAGCAGTACCAGCAAATGGGGCAAACATTCAGTTGCAGCATTCAGGACAATACCGCACTCACCACCAATTTGGACACGGCCATACCACTGGGATTGATTGTGAACGAACTAGTGACCAATTCGTTTAAATATGCCTTCCATGATAATAAAAAAGGGGAGATTGTTTTGCAATTGAATGCTACTGGTAATAGCGGCTACCAATTACAGATAAGGGACAATGGCCCAGGCCTCCCTAATGGAGTACTACCGCAAAAAGCAACCAGCCTTGGTTTAAAGCTGGTGCGTTTGTTTACCGAACAGTTAAATGGTGCCCTTTCTTATGCCACCAATCAGGGTGCCTGCTTCACCATCGACTTCAAGCCTGTTGATGCAGGTTAAAAACTGTACGGCTACAAATTATGTTTTATAAGTCAACGTTGCGACACTTTATATACAAAATCCTGCACTTTGTCCCACTTGTTTTAATAAGTCTTTAATGGTTACTATTTTGGCGGAATCAAGCCTTTTTTAATCCGTACCAACTTTAACTCATGAAACTATTTTACCAATTCATTATTACAAGTTTCCTATTAACATTTCTGCATGATGTATCAAATGCACAGGCACCAACGATTACTTCTTTCACACCTGTTACTGCAAATGTAGGTGCATCTGTAATCATTACAGGCACAGGTTTCAATGCAACTGCTGCCAGTAATACCGTGTTCTTTGGTGCAACAAAAGCGTTGGTTACCAGTGCATCAGCCACCAGTCTCACGGTTACAGTTCCTTCTGGAGCTACACATGCCGCCCTTTCAGTACTGAACACATCAACCAAGCTGGCGGCTTTAACCAGAACGGAATTTATTCCCACATATTCAGGTGGTAAGGGAACTGCTTTTGCAGCCAGCGATTTCAACACACAAACCTCTTATGACTTAGGTACTAACTACCAGTCATCTGGAGTGGTGTTATGTGATGTGGACGGTGATGGCAAGCCCGATATGGTTGCCTCTAACCCATACACGAACCAGATCTCGATTCTACTGAACAACGGTAGCGGAAGCAGTGTTTCATTTGGTACAAAAACTTCTTATAATGTTGGAGCATCAGGTACAAGCCCGATGTGCTCACCTGCATTTGCCGACCTCGACGGAGATGGCAAGCCAGATATTGCTGTAGGAGATAACGGATCAGGTACTGTCAGCATTTTCAAGAACGGAAGTAGTAGCGGTTCGCTCAGCCTTGGCACAAGACAAACCGTTTCAACTTTAGGAACTCCATACGCAATAGCTTTTGCCGATTTTGATGGAGACGGGAAGCCCGACATGATTGTGGCACATAACGGATCTACCAGTGCATCGGTATTCCCCAATACCAGCACTTCCGGAACCATAAGCTTTGGAACAAGAATAGATGTGGCCATTGGTGGTGCTGCTTATCATGGCATAGGTGTAGCCGATTATGATGGAGATGGGAAATTGGATTTTGCCATCCTCAACCGTGGCGGCAGTGCAGTGTCGATTGTACTCAACACAAGCACATCTTCTATCAGCTTTGCAACCAAAGTGAATTTTACGCTGGCAGCAAGTAACGGATACTGGCTTTCTACAGCAGATATTGACGGTGATGGGAAAAATGACCTCGCCATATGTTATGAAACTGGTACTGTTGCTTCGGTGTTCAGAAATACAACAACTACAGCAGGCACTGTCACCATGGGCACCAGGCAAGACCTGACCTGCTTGTCCAACTCAAGAAATGTGTGCTTTGGCGATATTAATGGTGATGGTAAGGTAGACATGTTGATCCCCGCTTTTAGCGGAACTGCAGCTATGTATCTTAACACTAGTTCGAGTGGCACGATCAGCTTTGCAACTGCTTCAACAGTGAATATCGGGGCATATCCAGAAGGAGGAACTATGGGTGATGTGAATGCTGACGGCAAGCCGGATATCGTTCAGCCTAATTTTGGTGGATTTGCAATCTATGTGACCCGCAACGATGCCGTAACTGCCAATGCTGATCTGTCTGCTCTCGCTATTTCAGCAGGAACATTGTCACCCGTATTTGCTTCAGCAACCACAACCTATACTGATAACGTTAGCTACTCAACTACAAATGTTACCGTTACCCCTACAAAATCGGATGTCAATTCTGTTATCGATGTGCGGGTGAACGGAGGCAGTTATTCAACCGTTGCAAGTGCCTCCGCTTCAGGATCTTTAACATTGATTACAGGAACTAATACCATCGATATAAGGGTAACAGCCCAGGGCGGTGCAGCTATAAAAACATACACCATTACCGTAACTAGGGCTGCGGCTCCTGCTAATGCTTTGGATTTTGATGGCAGCGATGATTATGTAGAGGCAGGCACAGGCATGTCTTCCATCAGCAATTATACCCTTGAGGCAAACGTATATTATAAAGGAGGTGCTCAATGGGTATTAAATTTCTGTGATGGAACATTAAATGAAAGGTTGCAGCTTGAAATAAATGGAGGGCAGTTATGGTCTTACAACCAAAGTGCTGCAGGCTCTACAGCCTCATTTGGAGGTGGAACGATTAATACGAATACATGGTATCATATTGCAATAACCAATAGTACTACTTCTGGTAAAACACTATACATAAATGGTGTAGCGGTTGCCACAAATGGTTCAACGCTTTCACCTTCGGTAATGCCAGCTGGCACCCATTTCAATATCGGAAGGATTTACAACAACGGATACTTTTTCAATGGCACGATAGATGAGGTAAGGATTTGGAATGTAGTTCGCACACAGGCACAGATTTCGGCTAATATGAATGTGGAGTTGAACTCCCAGGCTGGCCTTATCGGACTATACCATTTTAACCAAGGTACTGCTGGTGGAACCAACACTGGTATTAATACGGCAATTGATGCATCTGGAAATGGAAATACCGGAACCTTATCTGGTTTTGCGTTATCTGGAAGCTCCAGTAACTGGGTAACAGGTGTTCTAACTGCTATAACATCTACTGATGCAACACTATCTGGGCTTGCAACAACAGCGGGAACGATAACCCCAACATTTGCATCTGCAACAACAACATATACTGCAAGCGTTACAAATGCCACTGCAAGTGTAACGGTAACTCCAACAAGGAATGATCCTAATGCAACGATACAGGCAAGGGTCAATGGTGGAAGCTATGCAAGCGTTACCAACGGCAGCCCATCAGGTTCATTGTCATTGAATGTGGGCAGCAATACCATTGATGTGCTGGTGACAGCAGAAGATGGAACGACAACAAAAACATATACGATTACAGTCACAAGGGCTGCTAATCCCCCATCAATAACTTCATTTTCACCAACATCAGGTGTAGTAGGCACTTCAGTAACCATTACAGGTACTGGTTTCAATACAACAGCAGCTAACAATATAGTATTCTTTGGTGCTACCAAAGCTATAGTTACAGGTACACCAACTGCTACAAGCATGACAGTAACCGTTCCAAGTGGTGCAACTTATTCCGCAATTACAGTTTTAAATACAGGCACTAATTTGCTGTCAATGAGTTCTGCATTCTTTACGCCAACATTCACCCCTGTTAAAACCGGGTTTGCGGCAAGCGATTTCTCAAGTGGAACCAATTTCACTGCGGGCAGCAATCCTGTTGGCATTGCTATTGGCGATTTGGATGGCGATGGTAAGCCTGAAGTAGTTGTATCAAACCAAAATACAAACAATGTATCCGTATTCCTCAATACAAGTACAAATGGAACAATCAGTTTTGCAACAAAAGCAGATTTTGCCACAGGCAGTAATGCGTATCATGTAAGCTTAGGTGATATAGATGGGGATGGCAAGTTGGACATGGCTGTTGCAAACTATGGTGCAAATACAGTCTCTGTTTTCAGAAATACCACCACAACTGTGGGTTCAATAACTTTTGCTACCAAGCTGGACTTAACAGGTCTTTCGAACCCCTTAGATGTAATGATTGGCGATATTGATGGAGATGGAAGGGCAGATATTACGGCTGTGTCAAACGGTGGGAACAACATAAAAACCTTCTTGAATACCACTTTTGCACCTGGAAGCCTTGCATTCAATGCAGGTACAACATTTGGCACAGGCTCCAGTCCTTATGGTGGTGCCATTGGTGACATGGACGGTGACGGCAAACTGGATATTATTGTTAATAACTACAACGCTTCTGTGTCTGTTTTAAGAAACACAAGCACAGTCGGTACTGCAAATTTTGCAACAAAGGCCGATTTTACAGCAGCAGGCATAGTTAGTGTGGTTTTAGGTGATGTGGATGGAGACGGCAAATTAGATATAGCCCTTAGCTTTGGCAATTTGAATGTGCTTAAAAACACAAGTTCAGGCACCGGCAACATTAATTTTGCAACAGTATCAAGTTATACTGCAAGCTCAGGATATAGTCCAGCTTTTGGCGATCTGGACGGTGATGGTAAAATAGATGCAGCCAACAGTGGCATTGCGGCTTTCCGTAACAACAGTACCGTTGGCAGTTTAGCTTATGCTACTTCCGTAGCCCTTACTACCAATAATGGACCTTATGGAGTGGCCATTGGAGACCTTGATGGTGATGGTAAGCCTGATATAGTTGCTGCAAACAATTCAGGCACTAATTTCATAGCAGTAAGAAATAATCCACAAGCAGCTCCACCAACCATTACTTCGTTCACCCCAACATCAGGCCTCGTTGGTACTTCTGTAACCATTACAGGTACTGGCTTCAATACCACTGCTTCCAACAATATTGTTTTCTTTGGTGCAGCCAAGGCAACTGTTACAGGAACCCCAACTTCTACTAGCATTACAGTAACAGTACCTCAAGGAGCCAATTATGATGTGATAAGCTTACTTAATACAGGAACTGTTTTGGGAGCTACCAGCAATGCAAGGTTCAACCCAACATTTAGTCCAAGCAAGGGCACAATAGCTGCTTCGGATTTTGGTACCCAACAAAATATTTCTACAGGCTCTAGCGTTGCCCCTATTACTGCTGCAGTGGGTGATATGAATGGGGATGGAAAGCCAGACATGGTAGTGTGCAATTATAACAACAGCACCATTTCTGTATTGACCAATACCAGTTCTTCTGGTACCATCAGTTTTGGAACACAATTGAATTTGGCAGCAAATGTCAATTCCCGTGGCATCTCTATTGCCGACATTGATAGAGATGGCAAACTGGATATGGTTATCGTAGGTTCTGGTTCAGATAAGGTTTCTGTTTACCTGAACACCACTACTGGAAGTACCATCACTTTTGCTGCAAAAGTGGACCTTACCATGAACAGTACAGGTGCATGGAGCGTTGCAACAGGCGATTTGGATGGCGATGGCAAACTGGATATTGCAGTGGCCAATGGCAATGTGGTTTCGGTACTTTTAAATAATTGCACACCGGGTGTTGTAAGCTTCTCTACCAAAACAGATTTCGCTGTTTCAAATACGCCTATCGGTATAGCAATAGGCGATTTGGACAAGGATGGCAAGCTTGACATAGTTACAGGAAACTACGATACCAATATAACCAATGTTTCATTGCTTCGTAATACAAGCACAACAACAGGAACCGTAACATTTGCCACCCATGTTGAATTGGTAACAGGTTCAGCACAGTCTGCCTATATTGGATTAGGAGATTTGGATGGCGATACCAAACTGGATATTGTCGTTTCAAACTACAACGGTGGCAGTATTTCTGCTTTCAGGAATACCACTACAACAATCGGCTCCATTACATTTGGAGCTCACCAAGATTTTTCCTCCGTTTCTGCAGTAAACAGGTTTGGATTTGGTGACCTTGATGGTGATGGCAAAACAGACCTTTTTGTTTCAGCAGGTTCAGGAGCCATGGGCATATTTAAAAACACCAGCACAAGTGGCACCATCAATTTTGCAACTAGGGTTGACTTTTTGCCAGGCGGTTCTTTTGGAGGTGAAATTGCTGACCTTGACGGCGATGGCAAACCAGATTTGCTGAACCCTGATTTTGGTAGTAATGTTAGGGTGTTCAGGAACCTTTCTTTATACCCTACTTGGACAGGTACAACAAGTACTGCATGGGCAACAACTTCCAACTGGAACACTGGTATCGTGCCTGGTGCATCAGATAATATAATTATCCCTTCTGGTACCACCAATGCACCCACAATTACCAATGCACAATCACTTGCTGGTATCAATATAAACAGTGGTGCCACACTTACTGCCAACAATACATTGAGCATTAGTGGTGCATTTACAAATGATGGAACAGTTACAGGAACAGGTACTGTAACCTTAAATGGTTCATCAGCCCAAACCATTGCTGGTACAGGTTCTACAGCCAACTTAACTTTAAATAATAGCACAGGAGCAACGATAAGCAGTGGCAATATTTCCATCACAGGAACATTAACGCTAACCGCAGGCACATTGACTACTGGTGGATTCTTAACATTAAAGAGCAGTGCTTCAGGAACGGCAAGGCTTGCCCCGGTTGTAGGGGCAATCACGGGCAATGTAACGGTGGAACGCTACATCCCAGCAGGCAAGCGTGCCTTCCGCCTATTGTCACCTGGAGTGACAACAACGAACTTCATCAAGGCCAACTGGCAGGAAGGGGCAACAAGCAGCACGGCCAACCCGGTTGCAGGTTACGGTACGCACATCACGGGCAGCACCGTTGACCAGGCCAATGGCTTCGATGCAACGGCATCCGGCAACCCGTCACTGTTCCAAATGAACAACACAACACAGGTTTGGGGCAACGTTGCCAGCACCAACGCCACCAACCTTGTGGCAGGCAATGCCTACCGCTTGCTGGTCCGTGGCAACCGTTCATTCGATTTGGCAACCACTTCAGCAACAAACACGGCCACCACCTTGAGGGCCACAGGTTCACTGCTTACAGGGACCATGACCTTTGGAAGTGCTTCAGGCACACCAGCTAGTTTGCCAACCTTGGCAAGTGGCGTGGGCCTCTACAGCTTCATCGGCAACCCCTATGCCTCCCCAATAGACTGGAACGCAGTGTCCAGGACGGAGCTTACGGGCTACTACTGGATATGGGACCCCACACTGGCCACTTCCGGTGCCTATGTTTCCTGCTTCACCGATGGGACGAGGAGCAATGGCTCATCGGCGGTAACAACGGCCATACAGCCGGGCCAGGCATTCTTCGTGGTGAACTCAAGCAATGTGGCAGCTAGGTCACTGGTAATAACGGAGGCCAACAAGACAACGGGCAATACAAACGTGTTCAGGACACAAACTGGAACATCCACCATGGGCATACAGTTGTTCCTTGCCAGCAATGCAGCAGCAGGTACCTCCCAGGATGGTGCAAACGTACTGTTCAACAGTTCGTTCAGCAATGCAGTGAACGATGACGATGCGGGCAAGTTCACCAATATAGACGAGAACATAGCCGTGGAAAGGGGCAATAGCCTAATGAGCATTGAAAGGAGGGACCTTCCTGCCAATCCAAGCGATACCGTGTTCCTCAAAGCATGGCAACTGGCGCAGAGCAACTATACACTGAGGATTGCCTCGGCCAGCTTCGGTGCAGGCATGGACGCCTTCCTGCAGGATACTTATTTGAACAGCGAGACACAGTTGGACCTCAATGGAACAAGCGATGTGAACTTCACCACCACAGCAGTGGCAGCAAGCATGGCAGCCAACAGGTTCAGGATCGTGTTCAGGAGCAATGGGGCATTGCCGGTAAGCATCACCAGCCTGAAAGCGTTCCAGAAGAATGCAGGCGTGCAGGTGGAATGGAACACGGTGAACGAACTGAACATGGCTGCTTACGAAGTGGAAAAATCAACTGACGCAACAAGCTTCGCAAAGGCCGGAACGGTAACTGCAACTGGATCTTCAACATACAACTGGTTCGACGCAAATCCGGTAAACGGCAGCAACTACTACCGCATCAAGCTGGTCGACAAAAACGGGACCTCCAGGTACACACAGGTGGTGAACGTGAAGATTGGAGGCATGAAGAACAGCTTTGCCATCGCTGGCAACCCGGTCAGGAACAAGACCATCACCCTGCAGATGGAGAACGTTGAGAAGGGAAGCTATACGGTAACCGTGTTCAACAGCCTCGGGCAAACCATCGCCAGCAGGACCATCAGCCATGCAGGAGGTTCTGCCACAGAAACCATTGCCCTTGGCAATGTGGCAGCAGGCACCTACCAACTAAGCATCATTGGAAACAATGTGAAGGAAACAAGGACAATCATTGTTGAATAGGGAAAGCATCATAAAGCGTGGCCCGCCCAAGGGAGTGGGCCACGCTTATACCAATTAACGAATGAACCAGTTAACCAATTAACCCTCAAATTATGAAACTGAAAATATCAACCATACATCTCCTGATCCTTGCAGCCTGCATCATTGTTCCCTGCCTTGTGCATGCACAGCCCCCGGTCTTCGGTGGCGATGACGTGGACGACCTGCCCATTGATGGTGGCCTATCACTGTTAGTGGCCGCTGGTGTGGGCTACGGAGTGAAGAAGATAAGAGGAGAAAAGAATAGGAAATAGACAACAGAAACTGTTTGTACAATTCAAAATGCATCTATATTTATAAGGATGCAATAAATTCTTGCAGTTTTGAATAAGCTCTTATAATCAATTTATCTTTCTTGCAATCGACCAGATTCAACTCTAAGAAGCTGCCTAAATTTAATTCAATGGCTTATATGTGCCGCTTTTTGGCTGCTCCACATTTTGCGGGATTGGATTTTTCGCCATAGGCAACCAGCTATGCCTGCAAAGCCGATGGCTATCGGCTCTGCCTTGTTTCAGACACCAACGGAGGCGTTTGTTCATTTTTGTGTTTCATTGGAGGGCCCGAACACCAATCTGGCAAGAGAAAAATGCGACACTTTTTTTGCGACATTTTAAAATGTCGCAAAAAAAGTGTCGCATTTTATTTTCAATCCTGCCCGTTGTCTTTTTGCACTGGGGTTCATGCTGCTCGGCAGGGATAGGAGGCCTGCCTTGGGCAGTATGGTGAATGGAGGGGGAACTGTTGCCTAACATTTGACGGGAACGCAAAGACGCTATGAACGCCTAAATAATCTTAGCGTAGTTAAAGTATTTTCATTGTGTAACTGTATGGCAGCCTTTCATATCGAAATACTTTCAGTAAATATGCCCTGGATACCTTAACCTTCGATTCATTCAATTCATTTGTTTAATGCTTCTATAGGTTGGGCCCTGCTTCAAAGCAACCTTTTGAGCATTAGTTTCCAGGCTTGTCAATACCGGTATACTCGCTTGGGGGTATGCCATATTCTTTCTTGAATTCACGGCCAAAGTACCTACTGCTTTCATATCCTACCATATTGGCCACTTCATATACCGTGTAATGGTTCTCCTGTAGCAATATTGCGGCTTTTTTTAACCTTAGCGATTTGACAAAATCATTGGCTGCCATTCCTGTGATGGCTTTTATTTTTTTAAATAGCACGGGTTGGCTCATTGCAGCTTTTTTTGATAACATGGCAATACCAAACTCGGGATTTTCCATGTTTGTTTCAATTATCTCCATTATGTTCTTCAGGAAGGCTTCATCTAATGGATGCAATGGTACAGGTGCCTGTACTGCTTTCCCAACATCCTCTTTAGTTGTTTCTCCTTGTGATAATCCGGTTCCATCACTTTTTGCAGATGGGGCAAATGATGCCCTAAACTGTTTCCAAAGTCTTTCCCTAGCGGCAAATAGGTTACGTATTTGCAGTTCCAATACCTGTATACTGAAAGGCTTGGTAAGGTAAATGTCCGCACCTGTTTCCAGACCGCTTACTTGATGGGCTACTGCTGTTTTGGCTGTAAGTAGGATGACTGGTATATGGCTGGTGCGTATGTCAGTCTTTAGTTTGTTGCACAAGGTCAATCCATCCATTTCCGGCATCATGACATCGCTTATGATCAGGTCCGGCATATTCTCTGTTGCATGCTCCCATCCCTGCAGGCCATTGGTGCTTTCCAATATGATATATTGGTTCTGCAAGGATTCTTTTATAAAGGACCTGATAGCTTTATTGTCTTCCACCAATAATACAGTCTGTTTCAGTTCAACGGTTGGAACAATTGACTGGATGGTTTTCGGGGCTTCCTGTTGCAGCAATATAGGTTTTTCCGTTGCAGCTTTCTGGGTTATTGGAACCGCTAATTGCTCAGGGCTAAAATGTGCTGACCCTTTTAAAAGGGTTACTGTAAAAGCGGTAAGGTATTGATCGGTACCCTCCTGTTTTTTGCTGGTTACGCTCAACTTTCCTTTGTGCATTTCTATAATGCTTTTGGATAAAGCAAGTCCAATTCCATAGCCCGTATTCTGTTGCTCATTGTCATCTTCCTGAAAGTAGTTGTCAAATAACTTGTCTATATTTTCTTTAGCTATCCCCTTTCCGTTATTGGTTACCGTAACGGTTAAGGTTGTGGCTGTCTGTTGTATCTCTATTGCAATTGAACTTCCTTCTGGCGTGAACTTGAAAGCATTGGATAGTAGGTTATAAAACACCTTTTCCATTTGCTCCTTGTCAAAATAGATTTCTATACTTTCTGCCGGAGCGGTACACTTGGTTTCTATGTTACGTGACATGGAAATATATAAGAACGAAGTATAGATGGAATTGATGAAAGCAACCATGTCATAATTGGAAAGGTGCAGCACAAGGTGGCCCGTTTCTGCCTTCCTGAAATCCATTAGTTCGTTCACTAATTGAAGCAGGCTCTCCGAATTGCTTTTTATGGTCTGAAGCTCCTGTTTTTCATTTTGGCCATTGGTGGCAATGCGGATCAATTTTTCGGCTGGACCAATGATTAATGATAAATGGGTCCGTATTTCATGGGAGATATTTGTAAAGAAGTTCAGCTTCAATTGTGTCAACTCATTGTTCCTTTTTAACAGTGCCCTTAGGAAAAAGTACCGTAAAATAAAGAACGCAAGTACTACTATTATTAAAGCATAGGCCGTATAGGCCCACCACGTTTTCCAAAAAGGTGCGTGTATGGTAATGCCGATGGAAACTGGCTGTCCCCAAATGCCGTCGTTATTGCAGCCTTTGGCCACGAACCTATAATTCCCTGGTGGCACATTGGTATAGTTGGCCGAAGGGAGGTCTGTATAGTTCCAGTCCTTATCAAATTTTTCCAGTTTATAAGCATATCTATTTTTGCCGGATTTTATAAAATTGAGAATTGCAAAGTCAATGGTCAACACATTTTGATCATGCTTGAAGCTGAGTTCTTGGGTAAACGAGATGTCGTTCGATAATAGGTTCCCACCTGTCTCTATTGTTTGATTGAACAGTTTCAATGATGTAAGGATAACTGGTGGAGGTATATTATTCTCCAGTATCTGTGTTGGATAAAAACTGGTAAGCCCATCGTATCCACCAAAAAACAATTCGCCTTTCAGGTTTTTGTAGTAGGCATTGTTGTTGAACACATTGCCAGCAATGCCGTCTTCTTTGTTGTAAGTTTTAATTGCTTTGCTTACTGGGTCAAACTTAGCAAGGCCATTGCTGGTGCTTATCCAAAATAGGCCTTTCTCGTCCTGCAATATGCCCAGCACATTATTATCTGGCAATCCTTCATGCTGGGTAAAGGCTGCTTGACGGATACCATTCTTATCATACAGTAAGAGACCGTTATAACTGGTGCCGACCCATACATTGTTATCCTTATCTTCTGTAAGGCAGTTTACATATAGTGATGCAGAGCCCTTGCTGGCCCCAATTTCTTCCCCTTTGCTGTTGGCTACAAACAATCCCGTTGTAGTGCCTACCCAGATATTGTTGTTTGATGCTTCAAGTAACGATAATATGGAAAGCTTTTCTGTCTTAGTGCAGATATTTTGTGTTTCCTTATAAGGGGTCAAAGTAGTTCCCTTCTTTTTGAATAACAGTAGCCCTCTCATTTCAGTGCCTATCCAGAATAACCCTTTACTGTTTTCCATAAGGCAGCTTATCTCAAAACCTTGCATACCCGGGTCCCTATGGTCGTACAGGTACCTTGTAAAGTTGTTTTTGTTAGTGTTATAAAGGTTGAGCCCGCCACCATGGGTACCGGCCCATATATTGCCTTGCTTGTCTTTATACACTACTTTTACTAGGTTGGACCCAATGCTGGTAGTATCTGCAGGGTTATTGGTAAAGTAATTAATAGTATTGGCTTGCCTGTTTACATAGTTCAGGCCACCACCTTCGGTTCCGATCCAGAGATTCCTTTTTTCATCTTCGGTTATTGAACTTACCACATTGTTGCTAAGCCTTCTGTTAAAGGATTTGTTCGAGTAAACCGTAAAAGGGGTATTGTACGAGAAATAACTATTGATGCCGCCAAAAAAAGTCCCGATCCATATTGTGCCAACATTGTCCATATACAAACTGTGTATGGAATTCTGGCTAATGCTATTATTGTCCCATGATTCGTTATGATAGGATGAAATTCTACTGGTTGCCATGTCCATTACGGACAGCCCCTCCTGCGTACCGATCCATAAGTTGCCATTTTTGTCTATGAGCAATTTCCTGATATGGTTATTGATGATACTGTTTTGTGTTTGGCCACTGCTCAAAAAATGGGTAAAGGATTGATTATTTGCATTGTACAGGTTCAAACCGTTATGGAATGTACCAATCCAAATATTGTGTTGCCTATCTTCTACAATGCTGCTAACCTGATTGTCGGTCAGGCTGGTAATGTTATTGTCTGTATGCTGTATTCTCTTTGCCTCAAAGTGGTTGTTGGGGTTGCTTATTTGCACAATGCCGTTATCTGTGCCAATCCACAACAAGCCTTGTGTGTCTTCATAAATGCAATGGACGCTGCCAATTGAAAAACTATTATTGGTAAATGCATTGAACGGGACCAGTTGCGGTTTTTCCCTGTCTGTAATTACATAAAGTGAGCTTTGTGTGCCTACCCAGAGCGTTCCTTTTTTATCTTCATAAATACAGTTGATAAATTTGTCATTTCCTGATTGATGCTGGTTTTTTGCAAATGGGATCCTGTTGAAATGGTCCTTTTCAGGAACGTACCTGTTCAGCCCATCACGTGTACCTATCCAAAGGTTCTTTTGACTATCGGAAAAAAGGGAGAGGATATAGTTATTGGAAATACTGTAGCCGGACTCTTGCTTGTTTTTATATACGGTGAATTTTCTGGAATCATATTTATTGAGCCCTTGCCGTGTTCCGTACCACATAAACCCACGGGCATCCTGCGTTATGCATAATACCGAGTTTTGTGAAAGCCCGTCTTCTACACCAAGATGGTTAAAAGTAAGCTCCTGACTATAAGCATACGATAAAACAAACAACAATATAGCCGTTAAAAAAGTTTTCATAATCGCAGTATATGGCAAAACCGTTTTGATTAAATTAAGTAGCCGGATTTGTTCGTAACAAAAAATACCGGTTATAAATGTATGACTATTATAAAGTGCCTTGAATTGAATAGGTACCTAAATGACTTTTGTTCAATGCGCATTGACAAAAAAAAATAAAAAATGAATCAAATAGCAGAACATGGCGAAAATGTGTCCGCATTTTATAAAAATGCTACAAACTGTCGATTTTTCGACCATACAGATCTGTAGAAACAGTTCAGTTTTGTGCCGAAAAGCTGAGGCGGGCTTAATCCCCTTCAGATTATTGGTTTTTAAAACGATTGTTTATGATGTTCCTTCCATGCCATTTTAATGGGATACCCCTTCCGTTTCGTTTATTGGCACAACAGTGCCGCTTCCTATCAAAGTCATCATCATCCAGTAAAACAGTAGCTATGAAATACCTAGCAAGGCAGCTTATGCTGCTTTGCTTTGTTCTTTTTTTGGGTTCTGGTTTGTGCCAGACGGCTTTTGTTGGTGGTAATGTGGTGGTGTGCCGGATAGGGTCGGGTGCGGGGGTCTTCACCGGTGCGAACAATGTCTACCTGGACGAGTACACGCCCGCCGGCACGTTTGTGCGCACGCTCGGCATGCCTACTGCCTCCGGGTCTGCCCTGCTGCAGAGCAGCAACAATGACGAGGGCTACCTCTCCCTGTCCCCGGACGGCAGGTACCTCACGCTGGTGGGCTATTCCAAGGCAAACGGGAGCGGCGTCTACAGCACGACAGCCGTTGCGACGCCCAGGTCCATAGGGGTGGTGAGATATGACGGCACGGTAAGCGTGGTGGTGCCCGCGGTAACGGCGCCCGTTGCGAGCAGCTCGGGCACGGTGGTGCTGAACGGCAGCGGCCCCACGACCATCACGGGCGTCAATACCACCGGCGTTGCGGTTGGGCAGTACGTTTACGGTTCCTATGTGCCCGACGGGGCCACTGTTGCGGGGATGAGCGGTTCGGGTGCGGGCAGTACGGTCACCCTGAACGTGAGCGGTGGCAGGGCCGGCAGCACCAGCATGGTGTTCATGGCTGCGGCCACCCCGCAGTATGCGAACATAAAGAGCCCCGGCTCGGCGGTTACGGCCAACGGTACGGACTTCTGGCTGTGCAGCCGGGAGACGTCCATCCAGTACTATAGCCAGTCCAGCGGCACGCTCACCAATATAGCAAGCGGGACCACGGGCACAACGGCCCGCTCCCTTGACCTGGTGGACGGTCAGTTGTATGCCTCGAACGATTTCGGGTTCAAGCTGGCGAAGGTGGGCTCGGGCATGCCTTCGGCCACGGCCACCGTCTCCGGGCTTTCCTATGCTCCTGGCTCCTTTGCCCCTCAATCGGCCGGGGGCTTCTGCATGCTGGATGCCAGTGGCTCGGAAGCCGGTGCGGATGTGATGTATGCGGTGGAAACGGTGGGCGGCGGTACGAACTACGGGATAGTGAAGTACAGCAAGGTGGGCGGGCTGTGGACGGTGAACGGTGGGTACGGGACGTACGCGGACAGTTACCAGGGGCTTACGGGGGTGCTGAGCGGTGGCACGGTGACACTGTATGCGGTACGGAAGGTGCAGGGTCTCACGAATGCTGCCAGCGGCGAGCTGGTGAAGGTGGTGGATGCCAATGGTTACAATGCTGCGATGTCGGGCACGGAGGCCATACTGGCCGCCTCGGCCAGCAGCAGCCTCGGGGGTGCCTGGAGGGGCGTCGCTATGGCACCAACTGACCCCACATCTGCTTCAACAGATTATTTCCGTTCTAGTACAACCGGTGTTTGGAGTAGTATATCTACTTGGCAATCTTCACACAATAATGTCAATTGGAGTGCTGCTACGCTGGCGCCAGGCAACAATGCTAACACGATTGTTATTCAAGCTGGTCATACGGTTCTATTAGATGTGAACACCAGTGTGAGCAATACCACTATAGCCCTGACGGGTGCATTGAACATTGGGCCGGGCATATCAATTACAGTGCCCAGTGGCAAGACAATCACCAATAATGGGGTATTTACGTTAAGGTCTGATAATACTGGTACTGCTTTTATTGCCAGCTCGGCTGGTTCGATAACAGGCAATGTTACTGTTCAGCGTTTTATACAGGGTGGGGCATCTAATGGGACACCCGGCAAGAGGGCTTACCGTTTTTTCAGTCATCCCTTTAACGCTTTTACTAACCTTACCCAATTAACCAATCAAATAGATATTACAGGCGCTGGTGCTACCATGCCAGCAACCAATGCCAATCTTACACAAACCGTTACCAGTGCAGCTTCAGCTTATTGGTATAATCCTTTATTGGCAGCCAATGCCCCCAACGATGCAGGTTGGCAGTCCTTTACAAACAGTTTGCCAGCCAATGCCGCCGATGCCAATGCATGGAAAGTTGGTCAGGGTATCAGGGTGTTGGTCCGTGGTGCAAAGGGAGAAGGTTTGGCTGGTGGTGCTTATACTGCAAGCAATGTAACGTTGAGCATGTCTGGCAATGTCAATATAAACACATCCGTCCCTGTTAATCTAAGAACAAATGGCACAGTTGGCACAGGCTGGAATTTGGTAGGTAACCCCTTGCCTGCCCCCATAGAAATAAATGCCAAATTAAAAGCTTTGAGGGAAACAAATACAGGTGGCACCAACAGCAATATTGGGGCAGTTGCTTATGTATGGAACGCTGGCAAGGTTGGTACCACAAGGGGAGGCTATGACATGATTGACCTAACAGCTACTGGTACATATATTTTGCCCATGAATGCTGTGGTACTTGTACAAACAACCCTGGATAATAATACAGTGCTGGCTTTTACGGAAAGCGACAAGAATGCAGCCACGGCACCGGTAACTATTTTTGGAAGGAACACGGCGGACGACCACCTATTAGGATTGGAACTACTGGATAGCAACGGAAACGTTACGGATAATACCATTATCAAGCAAAACAATCGTTCAAGTAATAAATTTGAATCAAGCGATGGCGGTAAATTGCTGAACGAAACTGGCATCTACAGTATCACCGAAGACAATGTAAAAGCAGCTATCAACAGCCTTCCCTTAAAAGAAACAAATGAAACAGTGGCGCTCGGTATTTACACAACTGCACCTAAAAGCTTAACCATTAAAATAGCCAGCCTCAATTTGCCTGCAGGTACCACGGCCTATTTGAAAGACAAGTTACTACAAAAAAAAGAAGCCCTTGTGGATGCTTATTCTTACCAGTTTAATGTTACTGCGGATACTGCTACACAAGGCAATAACCGTTTTGAGCTTTTGTTTAAACAGGCACCATTGGCTATGGCAACTGCTGCCACTGGCTTTACATTATCACTTAGCCCAAACCCTGCAAAAGGTATGGTAACAGTAAATTACAGCAATTTGACAATTGGAGCCACCACTATTTCAATTGCGGATGCAACAGGCAGGAAAATAAAATCAATAAACCTTGGCGAAGTGTTGAATGGCATCAAAACAATTGATGTGAGCGAACTAAGTGGTGGAACTTATTTTGTACAAATAAGTAAGGGGAAAGATGCCAGAACAGAAAAATTAGTAATACAGTAGTAGAAAGGCATAGCCAATATGGGTAGGGTTTGTGCGGAACGATAATTTGTAAAACCATAAGCCACTTTCAAGCACTGTTCACCAATTAACACTCATTAATATTATTACCGTGAAACTGAAAATATCAACATCCCAACTAATTACCCTTGGTTTGATCTGTATACTTTTTATGCTCCCTTCCTTGTCCAATGCCCAACCTGGTTTTGGTGATGACGTGGACGATGTGCCCATAGATGGAGGTATGTCATTGCTGATCATCGGAGGTATAGGCTATGGTGCCAAGAAACTGCATGCAAGAAAAAGGGGCAAAAATCCATTTTGAGCTTCTGTTAATTAAACTTACTTGGATAAGGGCCTGATTTTGTAGCTACTCGGCCTTATTGGTTCAAAAAAGTGGAAACGTTTTATAAAAATGCTACAAACTGTCGATTTTTCGACCATAGTGACTTGCTGGAACACCTCAAATTTGTACTATAAACTTGGAACTTGACCATGTTTAATTTGCTTTAGGATTTAAAAACGATTGTTTATGATATTGCTACAATGCCATTCTGATGCTCCCCGTTACCAATACGGTGTATTTGCAAAACGTTGCCTTATATTATTAATGTTGTGTTTCCCGATTGTAGTATTTGCTCAAAAACAGGTTTCGGGTACGGTAAAGGATACGTCAGGAAGACCACTTAGGGATATAACCGTGTCCATAAAGGGGGGGGCAAAAACTGTAATAACAGATTCGTTAGGCCGGTTCAAACTAAGTGCCGCAAAGGGGGATGTGGTTATATTTTCTTCTGTTAACAATGAGGAACTTGAACTGAAGGTAGACGATAGGAATCAATACAATATAATACTAAGGGGCAAAGTGAAGGATCTTGACGACGTGATTGTAATAGGATATGGCATTTCCCGGAAAGGCGACATAACGGGTTCAGTATCGAAAGCACCTATTGAAAATATCCAGAAAGCACCTGTAAGGTCCTTCGATGAGGCACTTGCTGGTAGGATGGCAGGTGTAAATGTGTCCTCTGTTGACGGGCAGCCTGGCTCTGCCGTCAATATTGTGATAAGAGGTGCCAACTCGGTCACACAGGACAACTCACCTTTGTATGTAGTTGATGGTTTTCCTATGGAAAGCCCCAATAATAACAATATAAATCCGCAGGACATAGAATCCATAGAGGTACTCAAAGATGCTTCAGCTACAGCTATCTATGGGGCAAGGGGAGCAAACGGCGTTATTATTATCACCACCAAAAAAGGAAAGATTGGCCCACCTGTCATCAACTTTAATGCTTCTGTAGGGACCCAGAAGAATATTAAAACCATGGATTTGATGAGTCCTTATGAATTTGTGAAATATCAATTGGAGAAGGACTATACACAACAGAGTGCCAATAATTTTTTGGGAAATGGCAAAACGTTGGAATCCTATAGGGATATTCCTGAGATAGATTGGCAATCGAAATTGTTTAGACAGGCTACAATGAGCAATTACTCGCTCTCTATTTCTGGAGGGAATAACTACAGCAAGTATTATATATCCGGTAATTTAGTAAACCAGGATGGCACTATCATCAATTCAGGGTACAAAAGGTATCAAGGTACTATATCCCTCGATCAGGTCATCAATCCAAAGCTGAAAACAGGGATCTATATCAATTATAGTTCTCTTAATCAATCGGGCATCTCCCCATCAAGCATTACAACAGGAAGCGTAACAACCGGCACATTATACAGTGTATGGGGATACCAAAATTTTTCAGTTAGCGGCGCTACTGATTTGCAGGACTATTTGTTTGATCCGTCTATTGACCCAACCATCGATGCGAGAATAAATCCTATCCTCAACCAACAGCATTTGGTAAGGGAAAACCTTGGTACAAACACAGTAGTGAACGCGTATGCAGAATATAGCATAATGCCAAACCTTAAGCTGCGGGTTACAGGCGGCATTACCAATAACCTAACACAGGCCAATCAGTTCAATGATACATTTACGGTATATGGCAACAAACATACATTTGTGGGGGCTGCCAAAGGCCCTAACGGCTCTGTTGTCTTTTATAAGAATGCGACGTGGGTAAATGAGAATACGCTGACATACAATAAAAGCTTTAATGCCAATAATCAGTTGACCTTATTGGCAGGCATGACAGAATCGGGCAATAGCACTTCCACCTATGGTGCAAGTGCAACCAACTTACCTAATCCAAGTCTGGGCATAAGTGGCTTAAATGAAGGCACACCCGAAATTATCCAAGCGGTTTCTTCTTCTTGGGGGCTCATGTCCTTCTTGGGCCGGATTGATTATAAACTAAGGTCAACTTATCTGCTAACGTTATCCTTCAGGGCAGACGGTTCTTCCAAATTTGCCGAAAGCAACCGCTGGGGTTATTTTCCATCTGGTGCATTTGCATGGCGTTTTAAGCAGGAGAAATTTATGCAGCGCTTCCGGGCATTGTCTGATGGCAAGTTAAGGGTGAGTTATGGCGTAACGGGCAATAATAGGATAGGGGACTTTTCCTACAAATCTTCTGTTGCAGTTGCCGCCAATTCGCAGGGATATACTTTTGGGAACAGCACAACATCGGGTGCATTCATTTCCAATTTTGGCAACGCTAACCTTAAATGGGAGACAACTTCACAACTGAACATCGGTGCCGATTTGAGTTTCTTTAAGAACCGCATCAACCTTACAGCCGATATATACAGGAAGAAGACCACCGACCTTTTAATATATGCTAACCTGCCACTTTCGTTGGGGTATAGCCAGGCGTTGAGGAATATTGGCAGTGTACAAAATCAAGGACTTGAACTTACTTTAAGTACCATTAATATAAAGACCAAAGATTTTAAATGGGGTACCTCGTTTAATATATCTTTTAACCAGAACAAATTGCTGTCTTTAACGGAAAACCAGATAGCCATTACTTCGACAGCGCCTATTGATTATTATTTCCGGAACATACCAGCCTACATATCCAAAGTAGGGAACCAACTTGGCATGATGTACGGCTACATTTGGGAAGGGGTTTATCAATATAGCGATTTTAATAAGACAGCTAATGGAAATTATATATTAAAAGATAATATAACCACCAATGGAAATCTGAGAAGCGCCATACAACCGGGCGACATTAAATTCAAAGATATTAACGGAGACCTCACCATTAACTCAAATGACTATACCATTATTGGCAGGGGCCTTCCTATACATACTGGTGGTATCACCAATGATTTTTCTTACAAGAATTTCGACCTAAGCATATTTTTTCAATGGTCTTATGGCAACGACATTATGAATGCCAACCGCTATATTTTTGAAGGCAACATGTTTGGGCGTGCCAACCTCAACCAATTTGCCAGTTATGAAAACAGGTGGACGCCGCAAAACACGGGCTCAACACTTTACCGTACAAACGGTGGAGGCCCTACTACTCCCACGGGAACCAATTCGCGTGTAATTGAAGACGGTTCTTACATAAGATTAAAAACATTGTCGTTGGGTTATAGTTTCTCTGAAAAATTATTGAAGAAAGCAAAGATAAAAGGTTGCCGTTTTTATTTGGCGGCACAAAACCTTGCCACTTGGACAAAATATTCGGGCATGGATCCAGAAGTGAGTGTTTTCAATTCGGTGTTAACACCAGGCGTTGACTATTCGGCATATCCACGCCCACGTACTGTTACACTAGGGGCAAACATTACTTTTTAGTTAATGGAATTATTGTACACTGTTATAAATTAATATATGAAAAGATTGCTTCAATTTATATTATCCATTTCAATAGCTCTTTGCTCTTGCAACAAGGTATTGGACAAGAAAGCCTCTGATTTTATAGAGCCTAGTAACTATTACAATAGCGAAAGCGAGCTGAATCTTGCACTGGCGGGTGTTTATGACCCTATTGGCAATGAATATCTTTATTGTAGTTCGCTTTGGTACCAATTGGGGATTTGCACTGACGAGGCATTTTATTATTATAGCTCCAGTGCTTATTCTGCCCCGATGTTCTACCAATATGACTATACGAATGCATACATTGTTGGTCTTTGGCAACAATGTTACATTGGCATTGAAAGAGCAAATCTTTTAATTGCCAATATCAATAAGCCTTCGATGGACGAAACGAGGCGACAGGCAATATTAGGCGAGGCTCTTTTCCTAAGGGCATATTACCACTTTTTACTGGTAAGCAACTATGGCGATGTGCCGTTAAAACTTACACCAAGCTCCAATGTCAACTCGGTCGACGTGCCACGTACACCAATGAAGGATGTCTATGCACAGATATTACAAGATATGACGGATGCTGAACGCAAAGTAAATACTGCAACTACAATCGGCAATGCCAGTCATGTTTCAAAAACTGCAGTACAAGGCATACTGGCAAGGGTTTGCCTTACTATGGCAGGCTTTCCCCTACAAGACCAATCAAAATATGCCGAAGCATTATCGTGGGCAAATAAAGTTGTTGCCAGCGGCGAACATGCTTTGCGTGCAACCTACAATGCAGCAATCACTAACTCGGCCTATAGCCAGATATTTATAAACGAATGCCAGGATATCTATGATGTAAAGGAGTGTATGTGGGAGGCTGATTTTTATTTGAACAATAACAACACCGCCTACTTTGAAGATGGCAAACTTGGTACTATGAGTTTAGCTTGTGTAAACTTGGATACGGGCTTTGCAGGTGGTAATATCAGGACAACCATTAAGCTATATAACTCATACGGAAATGGGGATTTAAGAAGGGATTGGAACATAGCACCTTTTTATTTCAACAGCACGGCAACCACCGCCACTAGGGTCAACTATGCTACAAGCAATATAATAGCAAGGGAAAGCGCCAAGTGGAGAAGGTATTTTGAACCGCCTTCACCTACTAAACAACAATATTATAATGGCACAAATTTTCCTATTCTAAGATATGCAGATGTCTTGCTGATGCTCGCTGAGGCAGAGAACGAAGTGAATGGGCCAACCAGCCTTGCTTACTCAAGTATTAACCAGGTAAGGCGGAGGGGGTATAACCTGCCCGTAGGCACTGCTAGCGCTATTGCAGACCTTCCTGCAGGGCTTTCGAAAGTGCAGTTCCGCCAGGTCATAATGGATGAGCGTGCAAGGGAATTATGCTTCGAAGGATTGCGAAAGGCAGATCTTATACGCTGGGGCACTTTCAATACAGTCCTGTCTGCTATGATACCCGAAATCAATACTTCCAATGCCTCTGCCTCTAACAAATCACTCTGGGCATTGGGTTATTCTACAGCCGTATCATCGTCACGGTATTTGCTGTTGCCCATTCCTTCTTTGGAGATAAATGTGAACAAGGCAATGACACAGAACCCCGGGTGGTAATAAAAATTTCGTCTGGACATGGCATTTTTGAAAACATTGGTTTTAAATAACCTATTAAAGGGACCACAATGATAAAATATAGTATGCTTTTAGCAACCACTGCTTTTGCAGTTCTTACTGGGTGTAAAAAAACATTGAGCAAGGGTGATACTGATTTTCAAGTTGCAGCACAAAAAACTACTTTGGCAATAGGCGACACGGCCATGTTTAGTTTTACCGGTAACCCGGATGTTGTCACCTTTTATTCAGGTGAGATTGGTAAAAGGTATGAATATAGGAACAGAACATCGGCAGATGGTACACCGGTATTGAGTTTTGGCACCAAAAGGGAGAATGGCTCTCAAGCAAATTCATTGGCGATTCTTGTATCGAATAATTTCCCCGGCGTTGCTGTAAATGATACTGCAACCACTTTAAACAATATAGCAAGCGCCACCTGGAACGATATCACTGCCCGTACTACGCTCTCTACTGGTGCTTTTGTGACATCGAGCGTTGACCTTTCCGACTTTGCGGCCTTGGGCAAACCTGTTTTTGTGGCTTTCAAATATGTTGCATCCGCTGGAAGCCTACAAAATAAATGGACCATATCCGGGTTTGGAATAAACAATACACTTCCTGATGCCTCCAGCTATACAATTGCCAATATGAACAGCAATAATGTGGCTTATACAAATTATGGGGTCTCTACATACAGCCCAGGATTTGTTACCTATAAAATTCAGAATAGCTACAGTTGGGCAATAGGCACCAATCTAGTAATAACGGGTGCCACATCGACTGCTGCAGCTACTGCTCCTGCAGAGGCTTGGGCTATTATAGGGCCTATAAATTTAAAGAAGGTAACACCAGATATAGGAATGGTAGTCAAAACGGTTTCCCAAAACATGGCAGGTCTCATGTTTAATTATCGATATTCTTCTGTTGGCAGCTACAATGCAATATTTACTGGTGGAAGGGTAAGCAGTGATGAAAGTGAATATACTGTTGACTCAATAAAAATAGTCATTCAATAAATGCTGAATATGAACTATATGATTAGGCAGCTTATGCTGCTTTGCTTTGTTCTTTTTTTGGGTTCTGGTTTGTGCCAGACGGCTTTTGTTGGTGGTAATGTGGTGGTGTGCCGGATAGGGTCGGGTGCGGGGGTCTTCACCGGTGCGAACAATGTCTACCTGGACGAGTACACGCCCGCCGGCACGTTTGTGCGCACGCTCGGCATGCCTACTGCCTCCGGGTCTGCCCTGCTGCAGAGCAGCAACAATGACGAGGGCTACCTCTCCCTGTCCCCGGACGGCAGGTACCTCACGCTGGTGGGCTATTCCAAGGCAAACGGGAGCGGCGTCTACAGCACGACAGCCGTTGCGACGCCCAGGTCCATAGGGGTGGTGAGATATGACGGCACGGTAAGCGTGGTGGTGCCCGCGGTAACGGCGCCCGTTGCGAGCAGCTCGGGCACGGTGGTGCTGAACGGCAGCGGCCCCACGACCATCACGGGCGTCAATACCACCGGCGTTGCGGTTGGGCAGTACGTTTACGGTTCCTATGTGCCCGACGGGGCCACTGTTGCGGGGATGAGCGGTTCGGGTGCGGGCAGTACGGTCACCCTGAACGTGAGCGGTGGCAGGGCCGGCAGCACCAGCATGGTGTTCATGGCTGCGGCCACCCCGCAGTATGCGAACATAAAGAGCCCCGGCTCGGCGGTTACGGCCAACGGTACGGACTTCTGGCTGTGCAGCCGGGAGACGTCCATCCAGTACTATAGCCAGTCCAGCGGCACGCTCACCAATATAGCAAGCGGGACCACGGGCACAACGGCCCGCTCCCTTGACCTGGTGGACGGTCAGTTGTATGCCTCGAACGATTTCGGGTTCAAGCTGGCGAAGGTGGGCTCGGGCATGCCTTCGGCCACGGCCACCGTCTCCGGGCTTTCCTATGCTCCTGGCTCCTTTGCCCCTCAATCGGCCGGGGGCTTCTGCATGCTGGATGCCAGTGGCTCGGAAGCCGGTGCGGATGTGATGTATGCGGTGGAAACGGTGGGCGGCGGTACGAACTACGGGATAGTGAAGTACAGCAAGGTGGGCGGGCTGTGGACGGTGAACGGTGGGTACGGGACGTACGCGGACAGTTACCAGGGGCTTACGGGGGTGCTGAGCGGTGGCACGGTGACACTGTATGCGGTACGGAAGGTGCAGGGTCTCACGAATGCTGCCAGCGGCGAGCTGGTGAAGGTGGTGGATGCCAATGGTTACAATGCTGCGATGTCGGGCACGGAGGCCATACTGGCCGCCTCGGCCAGCAGCAGCCTCGGGGGTGCCTGGAGGGGCGTCGCTATGGCACCAGAAATGGGTACAGTTCCACTAACGCTGATTTCCTTTGCTGCAATGCATACACAAAAAGACAATGTATTAAAATGGGCTACCGCTAAGGAAGTAGATATAGCTGGGTTTGATATTGAGAAAAGCACTGACGCTGTTAATTATACAACAATTGCAAGCTTGGCTGCAAATAATAGAGGTGGGCAAAGCCAATATTCGTTTACAGATAAAAATGTACTTGAAAAGACAGTTTATTATCGCCTGAAGATGAAAGACAAAGATGGGAGGTATACATACAGCAATATTGTAACCATCAAAATTGGCGATACCTCATCTGCCAAGATCACTAATGTCTATCCAAATCCTTCTAGCGATATGTTGCATATAGATTATAACGCAGTAAAATCAAACACTTTTTTAAATATTTATGATGAACGGGGACGGTTGCTTAGGCATCAAGACGTACCCACTGGTAATGGGCAATTGGTTATAGAAATAAGCAGCTATAGTGCAGGATTGCATATGCTGGAGCTTGTTGGCCAATCTGCTTCTGGGAGTTTTAAGTTCATTAAAAAATAATACAGTTTCAAGCAATAAAATCTACTGTTCAATGAAAAAAATGGTTCTGTTCATATTCATTAGTTTGTGTTTGGGAGCAGCTTTTGTCCCTGACAAAAAAGACAATAAATTCTTTCAGGATAATTTTTCTTTTGCCAGTGTACAATTAAAGAAGTTACTGGTAGAAGCCAATAAATATGACACTCTTTTTCCACGTACAACTGATGAGAAAGGCAATCTTAAACTAACGGATAAATATGAATGGACTTCTGGCTTTTTTCCAGGTTCATTATGGTATACTTATCAGGCCACGAAGGATAATTTATTTAAGAATGAGGCCATAAAATGGACCGAAAAATTGGAATCCCTTCAAAATTTTACTGAGCATCACGACCTTGGATTCATGATGTATTGCAGTTACGGCAATGCTTTCAGGTTAACGGGCAATGAAAAATATAAGGACATTTTGGTGCAATCGGCCAAGTCTCTAAGCAAAAGGTACAGCGCAAAGACGGGTTGTATAAAATCTTGGAATTCCTTTGGCTCGTGGGATGGAAACAAGAACTATTCTTTTCCGGTAATTATTGATAATATGATGAACCTTGAACTGCTGTTCTTTGCATCACGTACCACAGGCGACCCTTATTATAGAAACATAGCAACGAAACATGCCTTGAATGTAATGAAGAACCAGATAAGGCCAGATTACAGTTGCTATCATGTTGTTTGCTACGATTCAACAACAGGTGAGGTGCTCACCAAAGAAACAGCACAAGGCTATGCAAATAATTCAACCTGGGCCAGGGGCCAGGCATGGGGCATATATGGTTTTACAATGACCTACAGGGAAACAAGGGACGAACGTTTTTTAATAACAGCAAGACGAATGGCCGATTATTTTATCGACAACAAAGAATTACCTGCAGACAAGATTCCTTATTGGGATTTCAATGCGAACGACCTTGGTTATATTCCTTCCTCTAATTCGCATGCACCTGAAACGCCTGCTAAATACAGGGATGCTTCGGCGGCTGCAGTGGTAGCTTCGGCATTGCTAGAACTGAGTACTTTCCTAGGCAAGGATGGAGCTAAATATCGCAATGCAGCAGTAACGATATTGCATTCATTAAGCAGCCCTATATACAGGGCCAAAGTTGGTGAGAACGCTGATTTTATGATCAAACATTGTGTTGGCAGCATAGCCCATAAAACTGAGATTGATGTGCCATTGGTATATGCTGATTACTATTTTTTGGAGGCACTCAATAGATATAAAATGATGGGCGGAGAAAAAAATGTTGCTACAGGGTTGTAGAAAGGAACTGACTAAATAATAATACGCATATAGATAGAAGTGAGAAGTATAGCAAAACTATGCAATGGCTTTGCTTTGTCTGAACTGGTGGATTGGAACCGGACCAACTTAATTTTTCTTTACAACGATTGTATAACTAAAATGTCATACTAATGAGAATCCAGCTTGTGCGCAAGGAGTTGCCGCATACTCTTTACAAGAAGTACTGCTGCACAAAGGGCAGCCTTATAAAAATTTCATTGCTAGCTTTTGTATTGCTTTTCTTGCTACTTGAAGGGCAATCTCAAATAACCAATAATGTTTATGGAAAGCTGGATATGGGAAGCCAGCAACTAATAGGGAATAACAATGCTTCCTTTAATTTAAAAAGCAGTTTTGCTATTGCTATTACGGGCAATATTGCTCAAAATTCTTACAATATTACGGGCATTAGTAACAATACAAGTGTGTTGGTTGGCATGTCAATAGCAGGATCTGGCATACCGCAAAATGCAGTCATAGTAGCTGTTTCAGGAAGTACATTGATTGTCTCAAAAATGATAACGGCAGCCAGTGCTAATGGCGTTGTGTTGTCTGTATCAAGTGCACGGTCAACTGTGGCTTCTGCACATGGAGACGGTATGGAAGGAAGCTTGCCCGGGTTTGGCTGGTACCAATTGGATAGTGCTGCTAATTATATTTTTAATAATGCTACCGAAACACCTTTCCCTGCATCTGCCAACGCTTCGGCAATAAAAATCCTAGCTGGCGATATAACTTTCAACGCAAGCATTTCGACAAACAAGAACCTGTACATATCTGGCATACTTACAGTAAATAATAACCTGTCCATTCCGCCTTCCGATAGCGTAATTGTTACTTCTGGCTCTGCTGTTGCCGGTAGCGCTTTTAATGTGTCAAAACACATCATCACGTTGGCAGATACACTTACTGGAACACAAGGCTTCTTTGGAGTAAAAGGAATTGCATCAACTTACCTTTTGCCAGTTGGTAGTAAAAATAGCTACTTGCCAATTACATTAGATCCTGCTTCTGTCTCTGATTATAAGGTATCTGTGTTTGAAGGTGTTACAACAGACAGTAGACCCAATGGCCCGGATTTTACTATGGCCCAGAAAAAGAATATAGTAGATGCGGTTTGGAATATTGTAAGGACGAGCACTAATACAGACAGTTGCAATATTACGCTAGAATGGCCGCAAACATTAGAAGGTAGTAGTTTTACCAGTGATGACAGCATTGGTGTCGCAGCTTATGCAACGGCATGGGGTAACTGTGATGGCAATGCAAATAATACGACGAATACTGCTACGAAAAAGTTCAACTCATTTACTGCATTTACAATTGGGAAGAAGCCGTTTATTTTAGGCGAACCTGTTCCTTTTACTGCAGGGAATATTGTGGTATCACGTATGGGTGCAGGTACAACAGGGCCATTTAGTAGCACCAACAATGTTTATCTCGATGAGTATACTCCTACAGGGAATTGGGTGCGGTCATTGGCACTTCCTTCCACATCTGGTGCGGCGCTCTTGCAAAGTAATAATATTGATGAGGGACGGCTATCCCGTTCGCAAGATGGTCAGTATCTCACGCTTGCCGGTTATTCTAAAACTGGGAGCAGCGGTGTTAATGGCAATACCTCGGTAATTAATCCAAGGTCAATTGGGATAATAAAATACAATGGAGTAGCCAACGTGATTGTGCCACCTGCAACTGCACCCATAGCAACGGCGAGCGGTACGGTTGTTACGGGTAGCCCCACTACAATTACGAATGTCAGCGTTTCTTCAGGAACACTTGCAGTGGGGCAATATGTGTATGGCTCCTATGTGCCAAATGGTGCAACTATAACAGCCATTGCTGGCACAACAGTTACACTGTCAAGTAGTGGTGGAACCAATGGTAGTAGTACTTTCCAGTTTATGGCGGCAGCTACACCCAACTATTCTAATGTCAAAAGCCCGGGCTCCGTCATCACATCTGATGGAACTGATTTTTGGCTATGTAGCAGGGAAACATCCATTCAATATTATAATAAGACCAATAATACACTCGGTACAATCAGTGCGGGCACCACAGGTACTACGGCACGTTTCTTAAACATCAGTGACGGTCAATTATACGCATCTAACGATTTTGGTTTTAAGATGGCCACAGTAGGTACGGGTTTGCCAGTATCGGCAACTTCGACAACTGCATTTCCATTTAATGCAGGAGTAGCCTGGCCAACGTCGCCTACACAATTTTGTATGCTGGATGCAAGTGGTTCCGTAGCCGGTGCAGATGTAATGTATGTGGCAGAAACTGGTGGTAGCTCATCAGGCATCTTAAAATATTCAAAGGTTGGAAGCACTTGGGTAAGCAATGGTGGTTACGGTTCTTATGCTGACATCTATCAAGGGCTGACAGGCGTGGTCAATGGTGGTAGTGTGACATTATACGCAGTGAGAAAAACAACGACTGCGGCTGGTGGCGAGTTGGTAAAAATAGTAGATGCTGGAGCTTACAACACTACGATGAGCGCTACTGCAACTGTGCTGGCATCATATAATACAGGGGCTAATCTTGGTGGTTCTTGGCGAAGCATAGCCTTTGCTCCTGTTAGTGGCGGCGAATCGATGCCACTTAGGTTGACCAATTTCTCGGCGACTCCAACACTTCACCAAACTACCTTGAAATGGGTAACCATGAATGAAGTAAATGTTGATGGTTTTGATATAGAAAAGAGTATGGACGCTACACACTTTGTTGCCCTAGGCAAGGTCATGGCAAATAACAATGCCAAGATAAATAATTATCTTTTTATAGATAAGATAGACAAAAATGCAAATAGCAATACCAGTTATTACCGGCTAAACATGAAAGATAAAGATGGCTTGTCGCGGTACAGCAATATTATTTCTGTAAAAATGGCTAATAGGCCGAAGATGGATATCTATACACTTTACCCCAATCCAGTTGAAGATGTTTTGTATATAAGACACAGTGCTTTTGACAAGCAGTCTCTTTTGAATATTTATGATATGCAGGGACATTTATTGAAACAACAACAAGTGCCTGCACAAGAGGCAATATCAACCATGAAACTTGGAGAAATGGCCATTGGCACCTACTTGGTTGAATTGGTAAATAATGGAAATACAGTTACCGGAACATTTATAAAAAGTAAAAAATGAAATATACATTGCTTGTTTTCTTTCTGCTTTTTGGTACCCAATATTTATTTGGCCAAAGCACCTATTATTGGGTAGGGGGCACTACAGCAAATGCTGATTTTAATCAGGCCTCTAACTGGAATACCATACTCGGTGGAGGTGGAAGCAACAGGGTTTCGCCTGCTGCAAATGATGTGTTGGTATTTGACGGATCCAACTATGGAAGCCCTTCGGCTACATCAGCCACAGTCTACAATATTCCAGCACAAACTATTGGTAAATTGATTTTGCAAAACAGTGCAATGGTAACATTTGCAAGCGCCTCTTCTGTGGCAGCAACAGTGCTGCCAGGTACTGTGTCAGGTTCAGGTAATACGGTTACAGGAAGTGCTGGTACCAATTTTTCTACCCTCTTTTCTGTCGGCGATTTTTTTGCACTTTCGCAATGGGGTGCACAAATGTCATTGATTACAAGTGTTGGTACAAC
This sequence comes from Chitinophagaceae bacterium, assembly GCA_023251255.1. Lineage (GTDB taxonomy): Bacteria > Bacteroidota > Bacteroidia > Chitinophagales > Chitinophagaceae > UBA1930. The sequence goes on along the minus strand of JAHEZD010000005.1, from coordinate 3,434 downwards.
CACACTTACAACTGCTGAAAATATAGCATTTGGGAGCACCTCATATTACAAAGCAGCTACTTTAAGGATTACTGGTGCATCTGGATTGAATGTAACCGCTGGATCTACTTTGAACGTTACCATCAGCAATGCCCCTTTTGCAATCTCGGTTCAATCAGGTGCTTCAGGATTGTTGCAGGGTAATGTCAACTATATACCACAAAGTACGCAGGCGTACAGGCTAGTGTCTTTTTCAGCCAATGGCATCACTGTTGATTCTGCCGCTGTTTTTACAAACGGGCCAAATTGCAGGGGCAATGTTTTTAGCACCAATGCGTTACCAACCAATAATAATATACAATTTAAAAAAGGGGGTGTATATGTTCATAACCCAACAAATGCAAATGTTGCAGAGAGCCAAGTCCCATTTGGGAGTACCGTCATAGGGCCTCAGTCTGTTATTGATTTGCAGCCGGGAAGTAAGATGGTGTATAAAACATCGAAAGGTGCTTCTTTTGCTGGATTCAAATATGGGGACATAGAATTGTATACAAGCATTACCACGACGGCAAGCCCTGCATTTGTCGGCAATTTTACTATCTGGAGTGGCAACACTTTTACCAATAATAGTACTACACCTTTCCCTGTTTCGGGCAACATGCTCAACAACGGTGTGTTTACTACATCAGCGGCCTCCACCTTGTTAATGTGTGGCGAAATGCAACAAACGATTAGCGGAAGCGGCTCTTATTTTGTTAATCAATTTATTGTAAGTAATGTATCTGATGTAATACTGGCACAAAATGTGAAGCTGCTTTCAACAACTACATTCAACAGCTCGTCTGCGGTTGTGATTGATGGCACGCAGGTTTTGGCAAACAATCCATCTGCAAGCCTTGGCCTTGCCCTCAATAATTTTTTGGAAGGACCGGGGACACCAAGAACAACGCCCTTTATCACTGCGGCAAAACAGATGAATATGAGGACCCTTCGGTTTCCAGAAGGAGAGTTTGGGGATTGGTATCTATGGTCCAAGCCGCCCTATTCAGCACCTGACCCACATGCTGGAATGTGGGGCGGAAGTTTGTTTCCTTTCAATCAGGGGAACATATTCAATCTGTCGGATACAACGGGTAAATTAACAACCACTCAACTTGACTTGGGGCAGTTCTTAACGCTTTGCAAGGACAGTGGCTTTGCACCTTATATCATTGTTCCTATCGATCCCATCATGAAACCAAACGGCGTTACAAAATATGTAGCGAAACAGGAGATACTGGACAATGCTGTAGGCATGGTAAATTATGTAAAGCAAAGAGGCTTTCCGACTGTGTATTATGAAATCGGCAATGAAAATTATTATCCTATTTCAGGTACGGCAACAAGTCAAGTATGGACAGCTACCGATTATGCCAATCAGGCTGTAGAGATTACCAACCTGATGAAAGCAGCAGACAGTACTATAAAGATCGGGGTGAATGGACATAACTGGCCTAACACAAAATGGTATGATACGCTTATGATGATTGCCTCTAACAAAGCCGATTTTTTAGTGGCCCATAATTATTTACGTGACATGTCTTCTATAAGTACGGCAAAGAACTCTTGGTACAATAGCTACCTCACCATGATTAACAACAATACAGACATTCTCCAAAATGTAACAGAAGCTAATGCAGCTATAAATAATCTAACAAACGCTACCGATAAAGCAAGGATAAAAATTGCTGTAACAGAAGGTGGGCCTTACAGTCCAGGAGTGGCAGATTCCATTAATCCACAGACCAATACAATGGGCAAAGCAATCATTACCGCTGATATGTTTGCCAGCATTTTGTCCAATTCAAGGGTTACGGATATGCACTTTTGGACAAGCCATTGGTTCCTTACTGCTTCACAAACAAATAACCAGCCATTTAACATTAGGAACCTGTTGGGAGGTAATAATGAAATAACACCAATAGGTATGGCAACCCAATTATTGAACGAAACGGTTGTTGGAAAAAAAGTTGGTGTTACGGATCTTGCTAACAGCAAAAAATATCAACTTCACATGTTCTATGACCCTGTTTCGGGCAAGGCAAACATGTTGGTTATAAACAGGGATAGTGTCAGCAAGACAATTCCTGTCCAGTTCAATAATTTGAACCTTTCCAACAAGACTACCTGGCAGGTAAAACAAGTAAGTGGCAATAACATCGACGATTATACACTTGCCTTTGATTCTTTAACAAATGTGTCAACGGACGCATTGGGCAGAATGAATATTACGGTGCCTCCTTACTCCTTAACAAGGTATAGTTTTTAGAGCAAATTATATGAATGTAAACTTCGAAGTACAATAAAATCATTGCTAATTTTCAATACAAAAAAGAATGCAGTTAAGGAAGGAACCAAAAAGGATAAAGAAAAGAGCGCTAGGACTGCTTTTTTTCATAACCTATTCAATAATATGCCATGGGCAGAATCAACAACTGGACAGCACTAAAATGGGGGGCCACCCAAGGCTTTTGTTATTAGCAGGCCAAGAAAATATACTGAACGCTAATATTGCCAACAATCCGTTTTTGTTAAAAATGCATAATGGTATTCTGGCCGAATGTGACGTCATGCTGGGATTGTACCCTGTAGAAAGGGTGCTGATAGGGCGTAGGTTGTTGGATAAATCAAGGGAATCATTGAGGCGTATCTTTTTTCTTGCTTATGCCTATCGTTTAACAGGAAAGAAGAAGTACTTTAAAAAATGTGAGGAAGAAATGATTGCTGTTGCCAAATTTAGTGATTGGAATCCCACACACTTTTTGGATGTGGCGGAGATGTCAATGGCAGTTTCCATTGGGTACGATTGGTTGTATAATGACCTGTCCCCAGCTTCAAGAACACTTATCGGCAAAGCCATTATCGAAAAAGCAATAACACCATCGCTTGATGCCAAATACAACGGTTGGTTGCGGGGAAAGAACAACTGGAACCAAGTATGCAATACAGGTATTTCTTACGCTGCCATTGCAGTATATGAAGATCAACCGCAAACAAGTATGCAACTTTTAACACGGGCTTTGTCAAGCATACGCATTCCCATGAAAGAATATGCCCCAGATGGTAATTATCCCGAAGGGTATAGCTATTGGGCGTATGGCACCAGCTTCAATGTTTTTTTTATAAGTGCCTTGGAACGGTTGTTTAAGAGTGATTTTGGGCTTTCTGGTCAACCAGGCTTTCTAAAGACAGCCGCTTTTTATGAGAATCTGGTAAGTCCAGCAGGCAATTGCTTCAACTATTCAGATTGTGGCGGCATCGGTGGCCTGGAGCCAGCAATGTTTTGGTTTGCCAGTAAATTAAATGATCCTTCAGTTTTGTATATAGAAAAGAAGAACCTTTTGAATGCGTCTTCATTTCCAAAAGGGAACCGTCTTTTACCTGCTTTTCTTCTGTGGGCGGTCAATACAGATGTA
>JAHEZD010000055.1 GCA_023251255.1 Chitinophagaceae bacterium | reverse complement strand
AAAATCTCTTCAAACTGGTCAACGAGTATGAGGAGATTGTTTTTTGTATTAATGCCACTTTGTTTGTACACTTCCACTAAACCCTGACTGCTTCTTCTTAATGTACTTTCATTAATGGAGGTATAAGTAAACTCGTCTTCTTCTGTTTCAAGGTTATCATACAATACATTTTTTGCAGCTAGAGCTTTGGCCATATTCCCAACAGGGTTGTTGCCTGGCCTAAATGTGCAAATGCGCCAATTACTGCCCGCTCCAGACATAAAACCACTGTGCAATGATGGAATCAGTCCTGATTTTACCAATGAAGATTTACCACTGCCCGATGAACCAATAACCGCTAGGAATTTAACAAGCCTTAGCTTCTTCACCAGCTCATCCACTTGTTTTTCCCTTCCAAAAAATAGCACGTCCTCGTTCTCCTCAAAAGAACGAAGACCTGGGAATGGGTTAAAAATATTTGTATCTGTTAGCATTGGTTGAGGTTGTTATTTTGATAACAGGGTATTTAATTTATTGATTGGTACTTCATTGATTGCATTGATTACTTCTGCTTCCACTGACCTGAAACGCTGCTTGGAAGCATTGTCTGGTTGGGAAATATAAACAGCTTTTATGTCCAATGGTTTCTCCCTGCCGTAACCACTAATCTTCAAAAAGTCCCTCATCTTGCTCCTTAACCAAAGTTCGTTTGCATTGCCATAAAAAATAATTACAGCATCGCATATTTTCAGGTTCTCTATATGGTCTTCCCGGATTTGCGATTCCTCACCATCAAAAATGGGAATAACCACTTCGTGTCCATTATCATACAGTACATCTTCCAAAGGTTTTATTAGGTCCATATCCTGCATGTCGCAAATAAGGTAAATCAATTTCGCTTTCTTTTCACTTGCAACCGCTGCATTAGAAAGTAGTGTTACAGGTTCAGGCTTCTTCTCCTCTTCTAAACGCTTAAGCTTGTCGGAAATTATACTTTTGAAATCTTCTAGGCTTCCCACAATCAAATCGGCACCCGCAATGCCTTCCTTGCCACTGGCCAATTTGTCTACAAAAGTTTGTTGACGGTCATCTGTCGGCATATTGCTCTCAGGCATCCATATCAATCTTGGTAAACCCTTAGCTGCACTTTGTGCAGAAGCGATTTCATTCTGTATTTCAACGATTGATTTCTGTGTCCCTTCTGGAACAACACCATAACCTGAACCCAATAAATGAATGGACAAATCTGCTTCCTGCATGAAATGTGTTATTTCTGCATTGAGTACAGGGGCAACCAATGGTAACTGCTTATTGGGCAGAAGGGAATAGTCCAAATCCTGCAGTTCGCGTTTAATGCTGTCCCTGAATTCCAACGTGTCATAACTGCTTTCAGCTAAATAAATTTTCTTGCGTTGCTTTGGTGTAACGGTTCCTGCAGAAGCATCGGCTGCGTTGGCACCAGCAGATGAAGTAACACTGTTAATGCTTTCAATTCCTTCCAAAAAGGAGCAAATATCATTAGCTAGGTCATCCAATTTTTCCCAGTAGGCAATTTCCGATTGCTGGCCAAATACCTGGCCGAATTCTTTTACCCTGCCGCTGCTTGGATCGGTGCTGTAAAATTCATAACCCAAAACATTCTGTATTTTTTCAGGATGCAGGTCTGCACGAACAGGTGTTTTGATAACCTTAAAAATTCTTGCCCTATTCTGCAAACTGAAACCAAGATTCTTTTCACAGGCTTCATAGAATTCATTGGCCTCCCTAACGCACCACTCACTTTTTACATAACGTGGTGTAAGTATGGAAATCATCAGTGCTACCTGCGAAAACTGGCTTACAATCTGCTGGTCAAAAATATGGTTGCCTTGTAAGGATGGGTCACGCCAAATAACCGGCCTTCTGCCTAAAAGCTGTGCCAGTCTTATTTCCAAGGCACGGTGAAATTCTGAAATCCATCCTTTTTGGGATGCAATCAGAGACTCATCGTCTATATGGGCATAACTGATAAATATATCTTTTTGAAACTGCATTTTAGTTTTGGTAAAGGCTTTAGTTTTTTATTCAGCTATGGACTTAATCATGTTCAGTATTGGTACCATCAAAAATATGTTCAGGTCTTTTTCTTGGTCATGGTCACTCAATCTTTCATAAGGCACCAACTGGTCATGAATCTTCAACACTTCTTTAAGCAAAAGTTTCTCGGTTTTATCTGCAGGATAAGGGCCATACTTAAAGTTGAACACCATTTTTTCTGCACACCACCTGGTATGTTCAATAGGTGCAAGCTTTGGGAAAAACTTGGTAATGTTTTCCTTGGTCATTGGCCAGCAGCCAAGATACTTAAATGCGTGGACTTTCATGGCCACTTGCCTTGCGGCATACCTGTTAGAGTCCTTTTTACGATAGGACAATTGGTGCCAATGTTTTTCTATGGAAAAATACTTGTAAAGCTCGTCGTAGGAAATATTGGTATCTTTTTCAAGCATCAATAACAAATGCTTTTCCATTTCCCTTTCGTTCATTGGTTTGTTTCCTTCAGGAAATGACAACAATTCATTTTCCAACTTATCTGCAATGGCAGTAGCATTCTTTATGTTGTAATTGCTTTCAAGCAATGAAGCAAATTCATATTTGATGGCATAGAAAAAGTTAATCATTTTGGAGAGCTTATGGGTAAACTCCGATTCTTCTATTAAGCCTTCTGCTGTGCAAGTATTGGTAATAAGCCTGTAGGTCTGTATACCCAATTTGCTACTGAAAGCCTGGCTCACCGTATATCCTGATTGCCTATTGCTATCCAATAAGTCAATTACGCCTGTATCTTCCGGTAAGCAAACAATAATAGGCACCTGTGTAATGCTCAATGTTTGTGTGTAGAGAAACTGCCTGAAGCTTGCGGCAGCGGTTATCAGGTCTGCGTCCTTGGGTCCAAAGAAATAAGCCGCCTTAATCTTGCTCATTTTCTCAATATGCGTTTTGGACCAAGTAAAATTGGCAAAGAATGTTCCATTCAAAAGTTTCACTGGAATAATTTCAATGAATTCATGAAAGTATGGGTACTTGTAGTTGAGGTAATTGAAATGTTCGTCGGCCTTTTCATCGGCCATATAAATCTTAAGCTTACCGGTATCCGGATACTGGCTCAAAATCATGTTTTCCACTATGAAGGATTCTGCTACATCATTGAACCCCACAACAGCAATGGCATTTTCAGATTCCTTGTCAGATGGGTTGATGTATTTGTAGGGTGTATAAGTATCGTAGATTTTTTTTGCAGCCGATTCATACACATTGAAGGTTTCCAAATCGTAATGGTCATCTTCATTGTGAATGTCAAAGTAATCCTTCAAAATATTTTCGTTTGCAGGATTGTTGATGTGAACCATTATTTTGTGTGCTTCAGACTTTGACTTGTGACTATGCTTCAGCAGATAGTTGGAAAGGTTGCCAGCAATTTCAATGTTGATTTCATCACGATTGCTTGTCAAAATACAGATGCGTGAATGGCCAACAGCAGCCATTCCCAATGTTTTGAAATCAGAAGGTTTTTCTGTGAACACAACACCGCCATGGGCTTTTACTGCTTCTATGTACGGGCTCTGTTGATCTGTTTCCACCACAATTACCTTGTATCCCTTTTTCAACAATTCCAAAGCCAATGTCTTTCCAATATTGTTCAACCTGAAGATAACAATATGGTTCCTGTAGGTAATGCCAATCCTGTAAACGAGATAGGCCTTTTTTACTTTTGTCCAAACCAATGAAAATATGCTGGTGCAAATAAGTAATGCGGCCAGGTATTGAGCTGCCAATATGTACGTGTTTTCTGGAACAGGGTCCACGTGGTGCATCAAAAAGAAACACAGTGTTGCATATACAACACCAAAAAAGCTGAATTCCCTACCCTCATGATGAAGCCAAGCTTGGTGCCCAATGAAAGACAATGTAAAAACTAGTATTACAATCAATGGAAAAAGGACCGGATTTACTTTTACATTGGGCTTGTGAGAGCTCATAATCAGTTTTATATGGTTAACGCTAGTTGGGTGCTAACAAAAATACTGGTTTATTGCCTATAAGTATCTGCATGAACAATTTAATAAACCACCGATTTCCTTTATTTTGCCCATTCATCGGCAAATTGAAAAATGAGGTTTACTATACTACTGTTATTGCTTCCTTTTTCGGTATTAGCAAGCAAGGTTCAAGAAATGTATATAGCCGCAAAAAGTGGGCTTAGTTTAAGGAGTGGGCAATCCGCTTCCTGCACTTTAATAGCCAAAATTAATTATGGAGAAAAAGTGACTGTTTTGAGCTATGATTCCTCACTTGTGGTGGAAGGTTTCCAAACTGTTTGGGCAAGGGTTAAATACAAAGAAAAAGAAGGGTATGTGGCAAGTATTTACCTTTTTAAATATCCCCCACCAAAACAAGGGACTGATTCGGTGAAAAATTATTTCAAGCAACTTTCTGCATTAGTTGGCCCCCCTGTTGAAAATGGAGGAAATGGGGTAGATGATGAAGAAGAAGGTCTTTGTTGGATACGGAAATCTTTTTATAAAAATGGGTTCGAACATCATGAAATGATTGGTTATGAATATGGCTCAAGCATGTACATATTGCCCAATATAGATTTGCAGCATGTGTTCCAACTTTTTAGAGCGCTGCCAGAATTCAAAAGGTTTATTAATGCATCTTCGCCATTTCCCTTTTCATCCAAAACAATTAACAGCACCCATAAAATTACTGTTCTACAAACCTTGGATGAAAAAGGTGTTCCCAATCCTTATGCCATAGAATCAATAAAGTTTTACTCAGAAGATTTTGATATAGCAGAACTTGAATTTTTTGAAAAGGAAGGGCAAGTGTTCGTAATTTTTGGTTCAGGAGTTTAAATAAAATAGCGTTAATGAAAAAGTCAGCATTCATTCCTGCCCGTTATGCAGCTACACGTTTTCCAGCCAAGCTTATGCAGATGCTAGGGAGTAAAACAGTTATACGGCACACTTATGACAATACAATTGCTACAGGCTTATTTGACGAAGTTTGGGTAGTTACCGATAGTAACATCATCTTCAATGAAATTGTGGGGAATGGCGGCAAGGCGGTGATGAGCAAAAAACCGCACGAAAGTGGCAGTGACAGGATTGCTGAAGCCATTGAAGGGATGGATGTGGATATTGTAGTAAATGTGCAGGGCGATGAACCTTTTGTAAAACGTGAGCCATTGGAGAAATTGTTACAGGTTTTTGATAACGAAACTGTTCAGGTAGCATCTTTAATGCAGGTACTGACAGAAGAGCAATTCATTGCTGACCCCAATTATGTAAAAGTTGCCGTTGATAAAGAAATGAACAGTTTGATGTTCAGCAGAAGCCCTATCCCTTATCATCGAGACAAAACAGTAATACCTACCTATTTTGAACATATTGGTGTATATGCTTTTCGCAAGCAGGCACTCATCAACTTTACCAACTGGGAAATGACACCGTTAGAAGCTGCCGAAAAAATTGAATGCCTCCGTTACTTGGAAAACGGTATTCTATTGAAAATGGTGGTTACGGATTATATGGGTGTGGAAATTGACACACCTGAAGATTTGGAGAGGGCGGTATCTTTCCTATAATCCAGCCGATAAAAAACAGCAAGGTAAAAATTGGCGTTTTTTTGCCTATTAAGATTCTGTCTGTCCGTATTACTCATTATTCTTTCTGTCATCGGTTTTGATGAAACCTTCTATGATTGAAGTGAAAAATGAAACGATGATGCTGAACCATAAAGCAGCCCACCAACTTTTTACGGCGAATCCAGGAACCAACGTGGCCACCCATTTTACAATGATGATATTGATAACAAATAGGAACAGTCCCAATGTGAAAAGGGTGATGGGAATGGTGAGTATTACGAGAACGGGTTTCACAAAAGTATTGAGCAGACCAAGCACAACGGCTACCAATAAGGCTGTTTGTGCATCGGGCACATTGATACCCGAAAGCATGACGGATGCAATAAGCACCGCTACGGATGTAATCAATGTTTTGGTGATGAACTTTTGCATGGAATGGTATTTAAGGAGGAAAACAGATGCCACATTTCAAAGGATGTAGCATCTGTTTTTTAGATAACCACAAGTTCGTAAAATTCGCTGGGGTTTAAATATTTTTTTGCCAGGTACTGCAGTTCTTCAGCACTAACTGTCTTAATGGTATTGATGGCACTGTAAAAAAATTGGTCATCCAAACCGTTGAGGATGTAGTTTTTCCAACGTGTCATGATTTGGAAAGGCCCATCAAGGTCGCCCAATAAACTGCCCATCATAAAGTTGCGGACCAGGTCCAGTTCCTCTTCATCAATTATCTCATTGCGGAGGATATCCATTTCCTTGTAGGTTTCATCAATGGTTGCTTGGCAAACATCCTTACCAGCTTCTGTACTTATAAGCCAAGCAGTATCATGGATATGGTTCTGGATATAGGAATGGATACCATAGGTATAACCTTTGTCCTCACGGATATTGCTCATTAATCTTGAGCCAAAGAAACCGCCAAAAATATTGTTCAGCACAGATGCTTTTTGGAAGTCTGGATGGTGGCGATTATTGGGGAATGGTCTTGCTATCCTGATAGCTCCCTGTACACCATTTTCATCATTGATAATATGCTGTTTTTTGATTTCAGCAGGAGCAATGTGATGGGTGATGTTATTGATAGGAGTCTGGTTCAAAGGCAAAGAACCGAACACATTGTTCAACTGCTGCTGTATATCTATTGGAAGCTTGCCTGCAACAAATATCATGCAGTTGCCCTTGGTATAGAAATCTTGGTGGAACTTAACCAACTCTTCCCTTTGCAATGCATCATAATCTGCTGGGGAAGTGTATTTCCCATAAGGGTGGTCAATACCAAATAGGTATTCATCTATTAGCCTATTGGCCACAAAATCACATTTCTTTAAGTTGACTTCAAGCCTTTGCTTTTGGTTTTGTTTGTACAGTGCCAGCTCATCGTCAGGGAAAATACTATCCGTTAAAACCTCGTTCATTACGGGTAACAACTTGGGCAAATGCTTGCTCAATGTATGGAGCGTAAGGGTTGATGTTTCGTTGTAGCAATGACGGTTCAAATATGCACCATAAAAATCAAAATGCTCGTTAATGGAGAAGGCCGTTTTGCTTTTGGTTCCATTCTTCAGCATGAAATTGGTGGTGGCAGCTACAATGTTCTTTTCCTCGTACCAGTTACCGGCATAAAAAACCAGTTCCACCACAACCACATCCTGGGCGCCAGCATTAATGGCATACACTGGAACGTTATTATCTAGTGTAAATTTCTCTACTTGCTTTAGTTGAAGATTGAATTCGACTGCATCAACTATTTCAGGGGCTTCTTGTCTGTTTAACATTGTTTGTTCCTAATCTGATAATGAAATGAGGATTATTCCTCTTTGTCTTTTTTGTGGATGTCAGTTTAGTCTGAAAACCTAATCTATTATCAACATTTTGTGAACCAGGCTGGAGATACGTTCACAATTTAATTCTTACTGTAATAATGGATGGTATTACTGTTCTTTTCATCAAAAATCTTGATGCTGTAATCGCGGATATCTTCCACGGTAACAGCTTGGTATTTCTCCAGTTCGGTATTCATTAATGAGGCATCACCTAGCAGTTCATACATGGCCAAGCTGTTGGCCCTGCTCATCACACTCATGTCTTCAAAGGCAATGATGCTTTCGGTTTTGTTTTTTACTTTCTGCAGTTCGGCTTCGCTTACCAATTCCGTTTTTATTTTTTCTATTTCTTCTGCAATGGCCTTGTCCACGTCTTCCATCTTCACCCCTTTCACCAATTTTCCTTCAATGGCAAGCAAACCAGTATCCGTTGTGCCAAAATGATGGCAGTCCAAATTGGAAAATAATTGTTTTTCTTTTACCAAGCTTTGGTACAACCTTGATGAGCCACCGCCGCCCAAGATCTCTGTGATTAAATCGGCTACATAATAACCTTTGTTCAACCTTGCTTCCATATGCCATGCTTTGATATAGGCATCCAGCGGCACATCTGCTTTTATTTCCAGTAACCTTGCTTCCTGTTGTGCTGGTTCCTGTGGCAGGTTACGGTTGTACTTTTCACCAGCAGGAATGTCCCCAAACCATTTTTCAGCCAATTTTTTCACATCTTCCACTTTTACTTTCCCGGCCACCACCAAAATGGCATTTGTAGGACGGTAGTGCTTGAAGAAAAAATTCTTGACATCCTCAATTTTTGCATTTTCCACATGGCTCAGTTCCTTGCCAATAGTCATCCACCGATAAGGGTGCTCCTTATAGGCCAGTTCCCGCATTTTATGCCATATATCGCCGTAAGGTTTATTGATATAATGCTCCTTGAACTCTTCCACCACCACTTTGCGTTGCACTTCCAAACTCTTTTCATTGAAAGCCAGGCTCAACATTCTGTCACTCTCCAGCCAAAAAGCAGTTTCAATATTTTCTGCTGGCATGGTGCAGTAATAATTGGTGATATCGTTGGTGGTATAGGCATTGTTCTCGCCACCTGCACGCTGCAAGGGTTCATCATAATCGTCAATGTTCACACTGCCACCAAACATCAAATGTTCAAAAAGATGGGCAAAACCTGTTTGTTCGGGATTCTCATCCTTGGAGCCCACATCATACATCAGGTTAACCACAGCCATGGGAGTGCTATGGTCTTCATGAACCAGGACACGAAGTCCATTGTCCAAAACAAAACGGTTGTACTGTATCATTATAAATTGCTAATTTCTTGTTGCTAATTTGCGGATGGGCAGCAGTATTTCAATAAGTCTTTCACCGGCAGCACTCCTATTCGGAATTGCACCATTCATCATTTGTCATAATCCCTTTTTCAGCCTTTTTTGACAGAAGCAAATATATCGTGCTTGCATGCAAATGCTTTGTTGAATTATGTAAAAAGAACCCCTGATTATATTTAGAAGCTTTAAAACCTTTAACAGGAACTGTGACCAATTTTTTGCGACCTTTTAAACGGTCGCAAAAAATTGGTCACAAAATTATCAACGACCTGATGTTACTACAATATATCCAACTTGGTGGGATTGTGATTTATAGCGGCTCGAGCAGGAATTAATAATTTTGGTAAAATTCTGTAGGGGCAATAAAAAACTTCTTGCCATGGAGTTTGTGGAAGCTGATAAATGCGTTTAAGCAGAGGTTAAATGCAAACAAAAATCCCAAGCTCCTTTCGAAATTTGGGATTTACCTATTTAAAGGATTGAAATTTTATCTGGCTAAGTTCACAGCCCTCTTTTCCCTGATTACTGTTACTTTGATCTGGCCGGGATAGGTCATTTCAGTTTGTATTTTCTGGGCAATTTCAAAGCTGAGTTTATCGCTGTCGCCATCGGTAACCTTATCTGCTTCCACAATTACGCGCAATTCGCGACCTGCTTGAATGGCGTAGGCTTTTTCCACACCAGGATAGGCACAGGCCAAATTTTCAAGGTCCTTAATACGTTGCAGGTACTGCTGCATGATTTCCCTCCTGGCGCCTGGCCTTGCACCACTGATAGCATCACAGGCCTGCACAATGGGGGAGATGACGAACTGCATCTCCATTTCATCGTGGTGAGCTCCAATGGCGTTTACCACAGCAGGGTTTTCACCATATTTTTCGGCCAGTTTGGCACCTAATAGGGCATGGCTCAATTCTGTTTCTTCATCAGGAACCTTACCAATATCGTGTAACAGACCGGCACGTTTTGCCAGTTTAGGGTTCATGCCCAATTCTGCAGCCATGATACCACAAAGATTGGCGGTTTCACGACTGTGCATCAATAAATTCTGGCCATAGGAGCTACGGAAACGCATTTTACCCACAATTCTCACCAGTTCCTTATGCAGTCCATGAACGCCCAGTTCAATTACGGTACGTTCACCAATTTCCATCACCTGCTCTTCCAACTGCCTCCTGGTTTTTTCCACGACTTCCTCAATACGGGCAGGGTGGATACGACCATCGGCCACCAAACGCTGTAAGCTTAAACGGGCAATTTCCCTACGTAATGGGTCAAATGAAGAAAGGATTACCGCTTCAGGTGTATCATCAACAATCAAATCCACACCAGTGGCAGCTTCTATGGCACGTATGTTACGGCCTTCGCGACCAATAATTTGTCCCTTGATTTCGTCTGTTTCCAATTGGAAAACGGTCACTGTATTTTCAATGGTCTGCTCTGCAGCGGTACGCTGGATGGACTGGATAACAATTTTGCGGGCCTCTTTATTGGCTTTCAGCTTTGCATCTTCAATAATTTCCTGCTGCAATACCAATGCTTGTGTGTGGGCTTCATTTTTCAGGCTCTCAATTAATTGGTTCTTGGCTTCATCGGCACTGAGGCCAGCGATTTTCTCCAACCTACGGATATGTTCCTCTTGATGTTTTTCAAGTTCGGTACGCTTCTGGTTCACCACTTCAATTTGGCGATTGAGGGTTTCCTTGATGGCTTCGTTTTCTTTTATTTGCTTGTCAAGACCAGTTTCTTTTTGGTTGATGGCAAGTTCTTTCTGCTTTGCCCTGTTTTCGGAATCGTTTATTTTCTTGTTACGTTCCAGCACTTCTTTATCGTGCTCGGCCTTTAACTGTACAAATTTCTCTTTTGCTTCAAGCTGCTTCTCTTTCTTAATTGTTTCTGCCCTGGATTCGGCTTCCCTTAAAATAACCTGTGCCTGTGCTTCTGCTTCTGCTACCCTGTTTTTTGTGTCCTTGGTAAAAATCAGCTTACCCGCTACAACCCCTGCTATTAGTGCTACTACACCAATGATAATATATAATACTGTTGGCTCCATGCTTGTGGAATGTTTTAAAATGGTTCAAAATCGTATTTTCCGTTACACACCTCATTATTGAATTGATTTGGTGAACGATAGACGGCGAAGATAATTAAATAGAGACAACATAAATGCAGGGATTTTTTGATCCATATACGCCGAAGTAGCCTTTGGACAATTGGTATTCACAGGATAAAGGATTTATGGGATATAGATACCAACAGTCGAGATTTTTTAAGACATGGCATCATATCGTATTGGTATTTGGTCCCATTTTAGGACACAAAGTGTTAATCGGGGAAGAATTGCCAAAAGAGGGAAAGTAAATTTGTATTGAAAATCAATAACTTAATTTTCAAAAAGGACATATTTATGCATTGGCATTGCGTTTGCCTAACTATCAACGTACTTTTGAAATATCCAATCCTATAGAATTTCCAATCCAATCATTCCATTGAATTACCTGAAAAGTAACCGAGTAAAAACTAACTCTCAATATTTCAGGAAATGAAAAAAGTGTTTTCAGCAATCGCAGTAATCGTTTTAATGGCATCTTGTAGCAAGAAGAATGATGTTATTGAGCTGGTACAGGAACAAACTACCAGTTCTTCCTTTTTCAGGGATGCAAATCTTGCCATAGCCAGTATGGTTGCAAGCAATGCAAGTGGGAAAGTGCAAATCAACTTCACTACAGTTTACGAAAAGAACATTACCAAAATTGAGGTAATGGCTGGCGACAGCCCCAATTACCTCTGCAGCATTTACCAATCTGTGCCTACAGGTAATTCCACCCAATCAAAATCTTATACTGTTATAGATAGTGCCCCCAAGGCCCAAACCATGTACTACATGATACGCTATTCATTGGCCAACGGCGACTGGGGATATACGAATGTTTTAAAGTTTCAACGTGGTAACTAAATAGTACCTGATCCGTAACCTACCTACCAAAATAAAAGCCCCGAAATTTTCGGGGTTTTTATTTTACTTCCTTTCATTTTTGTAATGAAAGAGATAATCTACTTATGAAATAACCGAAAGTGGGATGACTTCATATTTTGGCAAATAGGTCAAATTTTATTTTGCTTCTTCTATCACTCTGTCAAGGTAGTTTTCAAAACTTGTAAGCTTCTCAGCAGTTTCTTTTAGCTTAATCATTTCTGCGCCGGCTTTGTTTTGTTCAGTAGCAAACCAAAGAAGGGCCATGCTTACATAATCCTGCATGTCCTTGCCTGCAAATTCGTTCCTGAATTCCAGGATTTTTTCGTTGATGATCTTACCGGTTTTACGGACCAATTCCTCCTCGTCAGCCTCAATTTTGAGGCGGTAAGTCCTGTCGGCAATTACAATATTTGCAGGAATCAGTTCACTCATGCTTATGGATTAAGTAATGCGATACATTGTTCTATTTCCCTTAGATAACTGTCTATTCTTTTGTTCAGTGCTGCTTTTTCTTCATTGTTCAGCCCTCTACTGCCCAATTGCAGCACATCAACCTGTTTCTGCAAACTTTCAAGGTGTTCGGTTTTGGAAACAAATGTAGACTTGGTTTTTTCCAGTTCCTTTTTTAACTGCTGGTTCTCTTTTTGAAGTAACTGGTATTGCTTCAGTAGTTGCTGAAGTTTTGTTTTGATGGAAGCTAGTTGTTCGTCAATGTACAGTTGCATTATTTTCTTATTTCTGCCCCAAGTTCCTTTTCAAAGCTTTGGACCAGTTTGGTAACCATGCTGTCAATCTCCTTGTCGGTCAGCGTTTTTTCTTCATCCAGAAAAGTAAAGTTAATGGCCATTGATTTTTTATCAGCACCCAATTTGTCGCTTTCAAACACATCGAACAAACGGATGTTCTGCAGTTTGGGAAGTTTGGTTTTATGAACCACGGACTCAATGTTTTCGTAGGTGGTTCCCCTATTTACTACCATGGCCAGATCCCTTTGCACAGCGGGAAATTTGGAAACCTCCGAATAAGTGATCTTTTCCTTGCCCATCAATTTCAACAAAACGATAAAATCAATATCAATAAAGTAAACAGGTTGCTTGACGTCAAAAGCACTTAGTTTTTGAGAGGGAACCTCCTGCATGTTTCCAACTAATTTCTTCCCGTTGAAGATGTCAATGTTCAGCCCCGGTCCTTCATTTTTGGCGAAATGGATATCCGACAATCCAGCCAATGTCAGCAATGCGTTGGCCATGCCCTTTGCTTTATAGAAATTGATGGCTTTCCCTTTTTCGCTCCATACGTCCTCATGGTTGGAGCCTGTTAGGTATAAAGCCAAATGCTCGTTTTCTGCATACTTGCCGACAGCTTCGCTATGATAGGTCTTGCCAAATTCAAAGAACTGCAAATTGGTATTCCTCCGGTTGATATTGTAAGAGATGCATTCCAACCCTGTTTCCAACATGGATGGGCGTAGCACATCCAGTTCTGCACTTAGGTTATTCATCATTTTAACCATGGTAGCAGATTGCTGCTCATTGAAATATTTGCTGTTGGTAATGGAATTGGTGAATATTTCATTGAAGCCTTGGCCAGATAAATAGTTGGCCAGCTTTTCACGGAGGCTTTCTTTCAGTCCCATTTCATCAATAGATGGAGAAATGGTGATGGTGGAGGGGATGTCAATATTGTCCAGGCCATCAATTCTTATCACTTCTTCCACAATATCAGCAGGCAAGCTGATGTCTGGCTTGCTGAAAGGAACTGCAATCCTTACTTCATCAATGCCTTCTTTCAGTATTTCAAAACTCAATGCCTGCAAAATTCTCTTTACAGCATCAGGATGGTAATTTTTTCCACTCAATTTTTTGATATAGTGGTACTTAATGGCAATTTCCGCCTTCTCTTTTTTAACAGGATAAATATCAATCAGGTCACTGGCAATTTCACCACCGGCCACTTCCTTGATCAAGCTGGCAGCACGCTTCAACACATTCACTGTATTGGAAATATCCACTCCTTTTTCAAATCTTGTAGCAGCATCTGTTCGTAATCCGTGATACAGGGATGTTTTACGGATGGATACAGCGTTGAAGCAAGCGCTCTCCAAAAAAATATTGGTGGTAGTTTCTTTTACACCACTTTTCAATCCGCCAAAAACACCACCAATGCACATAGGTTGTTCATTACCGTCGCAGACCATCAAATCATTTGCCGATAATTTCCTTTCTTTCTCATCCAGTGAAATGAAAGCTGTTCCTTCGGGCAAATTCTTGACGATTACATGGTTGCCTGCAATTTCATTGGCATCGAAAGCATGTAATGGCTGGCCGGTTTCGTGCAATATATAGTTTGTGATATCCACTATATTGTTGATACTCCTCACACCAATGGAAAGTAGTTTGTCCTTTAACCATTTGGGTGAATCCTTTACCATAACACCTGCAATGCTTACACCACTGTAACGCGGGCAGGCATCATTGTTTTCAACAGTTATTTTTATAGGTAATGATTGGCTATCTGCTTTGAAACCGTTGGCAAAAATGGCCTTTGGCTTAATGTCCTTGTTATTGTGATGTGACAGGTAAGCGCAGACATCTTTTGCTACACCATAATGGCTCATAGCATCCATCCTGTTTGGCGTCAGCCCAATTTCATAAATAATATCATTGTGCGGCTTGAAATAGGAGGAAGCTTCCTGGCCAACAGCAACGTCATCAGGCAACACCATGATGCCTGCATGGCTGCTGCCCATGCCTACTTCATCTTCGGCACAAATCATCCCATAGCTCTCCACACTTCTAATTTTGGCAATCTTCATGGTCAAAGGTTCACCAGTTGATGGATAGATAGTTGTGCCAACTGTTGCAACTACCACTTTTTGCCCTGCCGCTACATTGGGTGCACCACAAACAATTTGTAGCGGTTCCCCTGAGCCAATATTCACTTTGGTTACAGATAATTTATCTGCATTTGGATGCTTCTCACATTCCACGACTCCTCCAATTACCAGCCCCTTCAAGCCCCCTTTAATGCTTTCATATTGTTCCATGCTTTCTACTTCAAGGCCAATGGAGGTAAGGATCTTGGAGAGCCTCGTAGGTTCTATAACTTCTGGTAAATATTCACTTAACCAATTGTAACTAATCGTCATGGTTTACTTGTACTTGTTGGTTGCAAATATAGTGATTGGGAGGAAGGTTAAACGGGATGGTAACGATAATGGTATTGGTTGGCCTTCAGCAGAAAATTACCTCAGAATATTTTTTACATCCAAGGAAATAACAACAGGGGTATTGTCCCTAAGTACAAGCACTTTAATGCGTGCATCTGTGTTCTGCAGAAGGGTTTTAAAAACCTGTATGTTCTTGGAGAAATTATTGTCCACCGCAAAAATCACGTCCCCTTTTTTGAAGCCTGCAATATCTCCTGGGGAGCCTTTGATAATATCCACAACAGTTATTTCCGTCCCTATTAGGTAAATACCAAGTCCTGTATAGGAGTAATCAAAATTTTCAGAATAATGAGTGTTGGGCTTCAGGTAAATCGATTGTTCGGGATAGTTGAGTATCACATTGAACCTCCTCAAAAGGTCGTTGCCAATAAGGCCTCCCATTTGCGGGTAGGATGTTACATTGTAATCATCACTGAAAATATAAGCAGGAACACGTCTGAATTTATATGGACCAATCATCACGCTTTTCAGCACTGTAACATCCATTAACTTCTTTCCACCTAGGCCCTCTGCTTGTGTGGGGTATATTTTTTTGTGCTTTTTGAGGATGCTACTGTCTTCAATGAAGTCCTTGCTCAACAAAAAACATAGCCCTGCACCAGTATCGAAAATAAACCTGCTTACAATTTCCTTCCCGTCTTCCACTGTAAGTATCGGCAATGGTAATGTGCTGAAATTGGGCTTTAATAGGTAGCCCCCCCTTGAATACTTGAAAATGCCAGGTGTGTATATCTCCAGCATCTGGTTGTCATAATCAATCCTAATAATATAGCGGCGCATGAAACTGTAACCGATGATGCCGTCTATTTTCATTCCATATACACTGGTGAGCAGTTCATAATCATTGATATGGAATGAAAGGCTATCTGCTTTTAGCCCTGGAAGTCTCAATGTATGGCCATAAGTGAACGAAACGGTTTTCATGCCAGCAATACCACGTATTGTACGGTCCGATTTTGTTACGGTAAACCCCTTTTCTTCAACTGTTGTGGAATCCAATGAGATGCCGCCACTGCCGGTATCCAGCACAAAATTGAGCGTATCCCTCAATGTGTCTACTTGGGCCCTGAGGATAATGATTCCTCCTGTAAGCTGTATAAACGGAAATTTAGTAATAAGCTTTGCTTGTGGCGGAACAAATTCCTCCTGGGCCTTTGCCACGAAGCAGAAAGCCATTAAGATAAATAAGGGCGCAACAATCTTTCTAGGCATACAATGGTTACAAATGCAAAAGTTGGTTGAAGGTAAGCCTTGTTGCAATTGGACAATAGTTATTTGCTTCTGTGCAAATTAGTTTGATGTATGGCAATGGGATTTGCTGGAAGGCAAATTGTATCAATCCTCCGTTTGGGGAGTTCTCTAATTAACGTAAGCTGCTAGTTATTGGTCTGTAGGCCCTGGACATTGTCAGGAAACCGTAACTAGGTAAAATGTATATTGAATAAAGGATTATTTGCGATTATCCAGTACCGGAAATTCAAATAAGGACATCAGCTTCGCCCCTTACCTTTGCGCCTATAAAATGAAAAGAATATGAAGCTGGCAGATTTATATGAAAAAGCATTGAATTTTGAGTTCCTCTCCATTGAGGAAGGAATGTTTTTGTTTGAACATGCACCGTTAACAGAGCTGATGTATGTGGCCGATGAACTCAGGAAGATGCAGGTGCCTCACGGGAAAGTAACTTGGCAAATAGACAGGAACGTAAACACGACCAATGTGTGTACCGCCAATTGTAAATTCTGCAATTTCTATCGCATACCGGGCCATGCCGAAGCCTATATCACTGATATGCCCACTTACAGGAAGAAAATTACTGAGACCTTGAAATATGGAGGTGACCAATTGCTGTTGCAGGGAGGCCACCACCCGGAATTGGGACTTGATTTTTACACCAGGACTTTCAGGGAAATAAAGGAAGAGTTTCCCACTATTAAATTGCACACGCTTGGGCCGCCCGAAGTGGCGCATATAACCAAACTGGAAAAAAGTACGCATCATGAAGTTCTAAAAGCATTAAAGGAAGCAGGAATGGATTCTTTGCCCGGTGCAGGTGCCGAAATCTTGGTAGACAGGGTAAGGAGGTTAATCAGCAAGGGGAAATGTGGAGCTGACGAATGGCTGGCTATCATGCACGAAGCACATAAATTGAACATTACCACATCTGCCACTATGATGTTTGGCCATGTGGAAACCCTGGAAGAAAGGTTCATCCATTTGGTTAGGATCCGCGACGTGCAGGCCATGAAGCCTGCTGGGGCAAAAGGGTTCCTGGCATTTATACCTTGGACCTTCCAGGATGTGGATACATTGCTCACTAGAATACGTGGCGTGCAGAACCTAACTACGGCGGAAGAATATATTCGAATGATTGCCATTAGCCGTATCATGTTGCCAAATGTGAAAAATATCCAGGCAAGTTGGCTTACTGTTGGTAAGCAGACTGCGCAAATCTGTTTGAACGCCGGTGCCAACGATTTTGGCAGTATCATGATTGAGGAAAATGTGGTGAGTGCAGCAGGTGCACCGCATAGGTTCACTTATAAGACCATTCAGGATGCTATTAAAGAAGCTGGTTTCGAGCCGCAGCTACGTAACCAACAGTATGAGTGGAGGGAAATACCTGAAATGATAGAAGAACAGGTCATCGATTATTAAACGGCGAGGCTGTTAGACTAATTGATGCAAATTGAATCAATTATTGCTTCCATATCCTTCCGTTCAACATTTTCTGTTCAGTGTTTAGGAAGTCTTTTTTATCTTCACTGTTCCAACAAACTGTTATGAAAAGGAGCAATCTTATCAAATTTTCTGCTTTGGCACTGTTTGCAGTTATTGTATTAGCAGCTTTTGACCTGCTTAAAAAAAGCAATAGCAAACCAGGTTGCATAAAATGTTGCCTAAAGGAATGCAAACCCGAACCCAAAAGCAGCAATACGGATTTTATCTTCTACGAATCGGTAAGTGGCCACCCAATTGCAGCCACTTTTAAGCAATAAGCACTGTTTCCCCTTGATCGAGGGGATTTTTTTTGTTTATTTTGTAACATAATTGCCGCTGTACCGTAACACTTCCAACAAGGCAACCAGAAACAACCCCGATGTTTATGACCGAGCAAAACTATAATGACTGTGTAAACCAATACGCCGACAACGTATTCAGGTTTATTGTAAAAAACCTTAGGCATGAGGAAGATGCTAGGGATATCGTACAGACAGCATTTGAAAAACTATGGAGAAACAGGGAGAGTGTGGAGAACGATAAATGCAAATCCTATCTTTTTACTGTGGCCTACAACCAGATGATTGACCATATCCGCAAGAATAAAAGGATACAATTGAAAGAGGAATTCCATGAAGAGACGAAAGTGGGCAATCAAACATCCACCCATATCAAAAAGGTTCTAATGGAAGCATTGAACCGTTTGAACGAAACACAGAAGAGCTTGGTAATGCTGAAGGACTACGAAGGCTATAATTATGAGGAAATCGGAAGGATAATGAACCTTTCCGAAAGTCAGGTAAAGGTTTACCTGCACCGTGCAAGATTGGCTTTAAGGGATTATTTAGTGAAACCTGAAAATGTGATGTAAAGTGTAAGAACACCTTAAACTCAAACCTCAAACATTCTACAATGAACCTGAACAGAAATAATTACGAAGAATTTTTCCTACTTTATGTAGATGGCGAACTTGACCAGCAACAAAAACAGCAGGTGGAGGAATTTGTGCAGGTCAATCCGGATTTGCAGCAAGAACTGGATATGCTGAATGAAGCGGTGCTTCAAATAGATGATGCATTGGTTTTTGGCAATAAAGCTTCGCTATACAGGTCCTTTGAAGAAGGGGCTATCAATATGGCCAATTATCAAGAGAATTTCCTATTGTATGTAGATAACGAATTGAACGGAACTTCAAGGGAAGCCGTGGAAACATTTGTACTGCAGCACCCGGCCGTGCAAGATGAATTTACATTGTTGAAACAAACAAAATTGCAACCTGAACTTATTGCTTATCCTGATAAGGAAGCATTGTACAAAAAAGAAGAGGAACGCCGACCAGTTGTTTTTATGTGGGCCAAAAAGTTAGCAGTGGCAGCAGCCATTTTGTTCTTTGCTGTAATGGCCTGGTTGCTTATGCCAAAAGGCAAAACAATTGGCCCTATTGATGTTACCGCGGCTAACCAAGACAAAAAAAATACAGTTCCATCTGTAACCCCAACACCAGTTAATCCGTTGAGTACAGGAACCAAGGAAGGCGTAAAAACTGGCCAACAAGTTCCAATGAATGTTCAGCAGTTAACAGCAGAGGCAAACCATACTGATGCCAAGAAGCTTAGTGAAAAAAAGGGTAATAAAAGTTCAGTAACCAATGGTCAACAGGTACTTACTACTATTGCACCACTGCAGAACGCTATTGCTGTAAATCAAGTGCCTGTTCAAAGGCAGGAGCCAATCATTGCAGCAGCAGTACCCAAAGAACAGGTTATTGTTTCGGTAAAAAGCAACAATGCCACTGTTAATAAGGTTGTCCCAACAGTGAATAGTAGCAATGCTCCCATCCTTGCCCAGAATGCTGTGTACAGGGAATTGGATACTGACGATGAGGAAAATAAGGGCAAAACAGTTTACATAGGCTCCATGGAAATCAAGAAAGATAAAATAGACAATCTCTTCAAAAAAGCCAAAAAGCTATTTGGCAGGAAACAGAACGATGATGCAAAAGAAAGCATTGCATCCAACTCAAGAGCATTAAGATAAACGCTTAAAAAAAATCAAATCATGAAAAGGACATTATTCGCAACAGCCATTTTAATGGCTGCAGTAACAGGCTTTGCCCAAACAGACACGACCAGAAACAATTCTGCGGACACGATTAAAGTGGGTAATTTCATCATCGTTAAAACGCCAAAGAAGTCCGTACAGATAAGCATCGGCTCAAGCAATGGTGAGAAAAAGAAGAAAAATGTGAGCACCAACTGGTGGATATTCGATCTTGGATTTACTAACCTCCGTGATCAAACCAACTATGCCAATGCACAAGCTGGTGGTTATTTAAGGTCCATAGGGTCTGGAGGCCCAGTTACAGAAAACAGCATGAAACTCAGGGCTGGAAAAAGTTCCAATGTTAACCTTTGGTTCTTCATGCAAAAACTGAATATCACTAACCATGTGGTAAACTTGAAATATGGACTTGGTTTGGAAATGTATAATTTCCGTTATGAGAACAGCATCAGCTACAGAAAGGATGGCAGTAATCCGTATATCTTCAATGATTCAATCAGTTTCTCGAAAAATAAGTTGTATGTAGGGTATATTACTGCTCCTTTAATGCTTAACATCAATACCACGCCAGATAGGAGAAAAGGGTTCAGTTTCAGTGCTGGAGTAAGTGCTGGGTATTTGGTGAGCAGCCGTAATAAGCAAGTGAGCGATGCCCGTGGTAAGGTGAAGTATAAGGGCGACTTTAACCTGCAGCCTTTCCGTTTGGCGGCTATTGCAGAAGTTGGCCTTGGTCCCGTGCGTTTGTATGGCTCCTATAGCTTCAACAAATTGCATGACGATGCTACAAGATTGGAACAATATCCTTACGCCATTGGTATCAGGTTCAGTAATTGGTAATATCCTTCTTTCTATATAAATGAAAGTCCATCAAAATATATTTTTGATGGGCTTTTTAATATTGGTACTTAACAGTAAGCTCCAACAATCCAATTATTTTATTGATGCCTTGAGTGTCAAATACAAAACATCCAGGATTTTCCTGCTTTCAATCCTTCATCTTTTGCCTTTCCAAAAATTTTCCCAATAAAACCATTTCAAAATTTCCCTTTGGCCGCTACTTTGTACATTCACACTTCTAAAAAAGTAGCCATGCAAACAGCCGAAGACATACAGCAGCTCAATGAAAAGATACAGTACCATGCTGCTTTCGTACAGAAACTCAAAACTGAACTAAGTAAGGTCATAGTTGGTCAACAATACATGGTGGACCGATTATTGATTGGCTTGTTAAGCAATGGCCACGTTCTGCTGGAAGGGGTGCCCGGGCTTGCAAAAACATTGACCATAAAGTCATTGGCCCAAGCGGTTCATGGCAGGTTCAGTAGGATACAGTTCACACCGGACCTATTGCCAGCAGATGTTGTAGGCACCATGATTTACAACCAGAGCAAAAACGAGTTTGCAGTTCGCAAGGGCCCCATCTTTGCCAACTTTATATTGGCAGATGAAATAAACCGTGCCCCCGCAAAAGTTCAAAGCGCATTGCTGGAAGCCATGCAGGAGAAACAAGTGACCATTGGGGAGCAAACGTACAAACTGGATGAACCTTTCTTGGTACTGGCCACGCAAAACCCATTGGAGCAAGAAGGCACCTACCCTTTGCCTGAAGCACAAGTGGATAGGTTTATGTTGAAGGTTGTTGTTGGTTATCCTGATAGGAAGGAGGAGCAAATGATTATCCGCCAGCAGGTGCAAGGTGCAGCAGTGCCAACCATCAATCAAATAGTAAGTACACAGGAAATTTTGATAGGAAAGAATTTGGTCCGTGAAGTGTACATGGATGAAAAAGTGGAGCAGTACATTATTGATATTGTTTTTTCTACGCGCTACCCCGATCAATATGGTTTGGGAAGGATGAAGGCCATGATCAGTTACGGAGGCTCTCCGAGGGCCAGTATCAACCTGGCCTTGGCTGCGAAAGCCCATGCTTTTATGAATGGACGGGGCTTTGTCATTCCCGATGATGTGAAGGCAATTGCCAAGGATGTAATGCGTCACAGAATTGGCATAACCTATGAAGCAGAAGCAGAAAATGTAACGAGTGAAATGCTGGTGGATGATATTTTGAAAACGATACAGGTGCCATAGAAGAAGGTTAAATTAGTTAACTGGTTTAATAGCAATACCTCTACTGAGTACAAACAAGAACATGCTTACAACACAGGAAATAGTAAAGAAGGTCCGTGAATTGGAAATAAAAAGCAAGAAGCTGACCAATCATTTATTTACTGGTGAATACCATTCGGCATTCAAGGGGCGAGGCATGAGCTTTAAGGAAGTGAAGGAGTATGCTGCAGGAGATGACCCAAGGTTTATAGATTGGAATGTGAGTGCAAGAATGAGCAGCACTTATAGCAAGATGTTTGAGGAGGAAAGGGAATTGAGTGTGTTTTTGTTGGTGGATGCAAGTGCCAGTAGTTTGTTTGGGACATACCAGCAAAGCAAGAAGGAATTGATGACTGAAATCTGTGCCGTGCTAGCTTTCAGTGCATTGAACAACAATGATAAAACAGGGCTTATTTTTTTTAGCGATAAGGTGGAAAAATATATTCCCTCCAAGAAAGGAAGGGAACATGTACTGTACATGGTTCGTGAACTACTGACACAGCAGCCTCAACGCAAGCAAACAGACATCGTAAAAGCATTACAATTCCTGAATAATATCACTCGGCACAAAAGCATTGTATTTGTACTGAGCGATTTTGCTGATGCCGGTTACCACAGTGCATTAAAAGTGGCAGCAAAAAGGCATGATGTAATTGGTGTGCAGGTATATGACAAGGCAGACGCCAAGCTTCCTGACATTGGGTTAATACAAATGGAAGATACGGAAACTGGGAAGACAGTTTGGTTGGATACCAGCGACCCAATGAGCAAGTATGCTTATCAAAACCAGTTCATGCAAATTCAAGAAGATGCAAAGGAAACATTCCGCTTGGCTGGGGCAGATTTAATGCAAATAGCCACGGGGCAGGATTATGTAAAGGCCTTGCAACAATTTTTTATCCGAAGGGCATGATAGAAAGAAGTCAATGGTCAATGGTCAATAGTCAACAATCACTGGTGAAAAATCACTGGTTGAAAGTACTGTTGCTGACATTCACCCTTCACTTCGGACTTGTTGCTTTTTCGCAAAAGGTTTCAGCAACAATCGATAGGGAAAAAATATTGATTGGTGAGCAAGTGGAACTGCAATTGAAAGTGGAGGATTTGGATAGGGGCAAGGTCGATATTGTTAAGTGGTTCAATGTACCGGATACGTTCAATCATTTGGAAGTGGTGTTGCGTTTTCCTATTGATACGATTAAGGTAAATGACTCCTATACTTTCATCCAGAAAATAAGGCTTACTTCTTTCGATTCAGGCTATTGGTCCTTTCCTGAACTGAATATTTTATTGAACAACCAGCAGTCACTTTTAGCATTGCCATTAGGCGTGGCCGTTTTGCCAGTTGATGTGAGTTCCTTGCAAGATTACCATGACATCAAGGATATTCTGGAAGTGGATGTAAAGAATGATTGGTTAGTGATTGCTGCAATAGCTGCAGCATCGATACTGGTTTTATTAGGGTTATGGTGGTGGTTCTTTAAAAGAAAGAAAAGGATCGTTGCAAAGCCCCCAAGAGACAGTAGCAAAAGCCCTTATGATTGGGCATTACAACAGATAGATGCACTACAGCAGAAAAACCTTTTGGAGAAAAAACAACAGAAATTATTTTATACAGAACTGGTAAGTATCTGCAGGATCTATTCCGACACACAGCTAAGGGTGAATACATCCAATAAAACCACAGACGAATATTTATTGAGCATGAAAGGGATGGTAGGTACAGAGCCAACGCAGGTACAGTATTTTCAATTGCTTCGTTTGGCCGACGCAGTGAAGTTCGCCAAGTTCATACCATCCAAAGAAGAAGATGATATTGCTATCGGCTCTGCCAAGAACTTTATTGAAACCATTAATAGATTTTATAAACATCAACAATAGTCAAGTGCTAGGTTAAGGCACTCAAAATGTTTTACACTTGCAACAGGAATTTATGCTGTACAAATGGTTCACATATACCACTTTTGCTTATCCTTGGGTATTGCCATTATTATTGGCTGTACCCTTGTTGATATATTGGCATGTAAAAAAACACCAGCAGCAAACGGCATCGTTCAGTGTAACCACAACACATTTTCTACAACGAAGAACAAGTTGGAAAGTGGGCATGCGTCACCTGCCTTTCATACTCCGTTGTATGGCGTTGACTGCATTGATTATTGCCTTGGCTAGGCCTCAGCATAAGTTTACGGAACAGCAGACCGATGGAGAAGGGATTGACATCGTTCTATGCTTTGATATCAGTGGAAGTATGACAGAACAGGATTTCCAACCAAACAGATTGGAAGCCAGCAAGGAAGTTGCTAGTGAATTTGTCAGGAATAGACCCGGTGATAGGATTGGTGTTACCATTTTCAGTAGCCAAAGTTTTACAATGTGCCCAATAACGACTGATCATAATACGGTGCTTGCACAAATCAACAATATCCAAAGTGGCTATTTACAAGATGAGGGTACAGCTATTGGCAGTGGTGTGGCTACAAGCGTGGATAGGTTGCGGAGCTCCAAATCAAAAAGCAAGGTAATTGTTTTGTTGACGGACGGTGTTGATTTTGGTGGAATGATCCCTCCAGATATTGCTAAGGACATGGCCAAGACTTATGGTATAAAAGTATACACGATTGGAGTTGGCAGCAACAAAGAAATGGATGTGCAGGTGCAGACGGAATTTGGTACCACAACACAAAAAAAGAAACTGGAATTCAATGAAGGGCTTCTCAAGAATATGGCGGAAGAAACGGGTGGCCAATATTTCCATGCAGCAGATAAGGATGCTTTGAAGAATGTTTACCAAAGTATCAATCAATTGGAAAAAACGAAGGTACAATTAACTACTTATAGCAGGTTTACGGACCAATATTTTTGGTTTTTGGCAGTGGGTTTGGGGCTGGTTG
This sequence comes from Chitinophagaceae bacterium, assembly GCA_023251255.1. GTDB lineage: Bacteria > Bacteroidota > Bacteroidia > Chitinophagales > Chitinophagaceae > UBA1930. Next base: position 14,814 of record JAHEZD010000055.1, on the reverse strand, counting down.
TGATGGAGTTATTTCTGCGGTTAACGGTTGTAAAGAAGTTTCCATAAACGCCTTTACTGCTAACTTCGCTTCAATGAAGGCGCTCGTTTACAAATCCACTGGCAGTTGGTATATTGTCAAGACCAATGATGGCAAGCAGTACAATGCCCGGATTAAAGGGGTACTTAAAATTGACGGAATTACCTCTACCAACCCCATTGCTGTGGGCGATGAGGTGGAAATGGACATGGAAAATGAACTGGAAAGTACCACTACTATTACCAAAATTGACGTACGTAGGAACTATGTAGCGAGAAGGTCGCCACACAACAAACACCAGCACCATATTGTAGCATCCAACCTTGACCAAAGTTTATTATTTGCCACTTTGCGTGACCCAAAAACATCTACGGGCTTTATAGATAGGTTTCTGGTTGCTTGTGAAATGTACCACTTGCCCGCAATCATTGTCTTTAACAAGGCCGATATTTATCGCAAGAAGGAAATGGAGCGGTTTGCTGAAGTGAAAACCACTTATGAGGCCATTGGTTATAAGGTGATCCTTGCAAGTATTGCCAAGAACGAAGGTGTAGAAGAAATAAAATCGTTACTGAAAGACAAGACTACACTACTTAGCGGGCATAGTGGTGTTGGCAAATCAACGTTTATCAATGCAGTTTTCCCCCAGTTGGACCTGCGGACCCAAGAGGTAAGTGATTGGAGTGGCAAGGGCTTGCACACGACTACTTTTGCTGAAATGTTCGACCTGCCTTTTGGTGGGAGGATTATTGATACGCCAGGCATCAGGGAACTGGGACTAGTGGATATTACCAAACAGGAATTAAGCGGTTATTTTCCGGAGATGAGGGAGCGTTTAAATGATTGCCAGTTCAATAATTGCATGCATACGAACGAGCAGGATTGTGCCATAAAAAAAGCCGTCAATGACGGCAGTATTGCAATTGACAGGTATGTTAGCTATATGAACATCCTCGATACGATGGAAGACAAAAAGTACTAGTAAGTTTTGCTTTCCACATACTTTGCCACTTCATTAACAGCTTCATTATCGTTCCTGTTCTGGGTAAAGATAGACACACCATTATAAATATTGTAGTGCAATGTTAATGGATGCCCCTTATACTTGAAATGCCAATCAACTGTATCGCTGTCGTCAATCTTGCCAAGGAATTTTACTTTCAGTTCCCGCATCAGCATATTGGCAATGCTGTTGAATTTTTTGATGCCACAGTTGTCATCAATAACTGCTTCAACTGTTCCCATGTTGGTGGTTAATTGGTAGCTCATAAAGGATTGGATTTAAATGTGGATACTAAAATTTATCAAGTTTATATTTAGGGGCCTTGGGTACTTTGCTTTTCTTTTTTGGGTCATCTTCTACCAGCCTTTCTGCTCCAACGTTCCTGCCACTGCTCGGGCAGCCATTTTTATTTCCTCCGCCACCAAAAATGCTTTGAAAAAAGCTGCAGGAGCTAAGCATGGTAAACATTATTGAAATAAGGATTGTACTTCTTAACTTTTTCATTGTTCAAGGGTTTTGTGCTTGGCTAAAGTACAAATATTAAACTTGCCATCCTTGTTTTGTTCATTGACTAACGCTGAGTCAATGAGAACAAATGGACCATATTATCCGGCGAAGAATACAATCGTGTAAATAATAACGTGAAAAGGGGCAGATTTATTTTGCGGCTTGACTTTTTATGTTTGCAACGGTTCTTCCTCGATTGGATGAACACTTTTGGCTGTGCAAGCAACTTCAGATGGAACAAATGCTTTGCTTTCCAATTGAAGCTATTTCTTGGTTGCTTCATTATAGATCTCAAACCAACTTGCATATTTCACATAGTTATCTGCAATACGGTTGATTTCACCACTGATCAGTTCTTTCGGGGCTTCCTTCACTTTCTTTGCAGGTACGCCGGCATAAATGGTCCCGGCTTCCACTGTGGTCCCTTCAAGCACCACAGCGCCTGCAGCAATAATGGAATTGCTGTGTATTTCACATCGGTCCATTACAATAGCTCCCATACCAATTAAAACATTGTCATGAATGGTGCACCCATGTACCAAAGCATTGTGGCCAATGCTGACATTGTTGCCAATATTGGTAGGGTTCTTTTGGTAAGTACAGTGGATAACTGCCCCATCCTGCACATTTACCTTGTTGCCCATTTTTATATAATGCACATCGCCGCGGATTACTGCATTGAACCAGATACTGCATTCGTTGCCCATAACCACATCACCAACGATGGTAGCATTGGGTGCAACAAAACAATTATCGCCAAGTTGAGGGGTTTTATCTAGGATGGTAAGTATGTAGGCCATATTTTTTATGTTTCGAGTTTAAAGTTATGAACTTGTGCAAATACTTTATGTTCTGAAAAATCTCAACTTACTTTGCTTTATGATGCTTTCCCATCGACAACTTTTTTTGAATCATGTTGCCCAAACATCCCCTTCACCAATTGGCATTGAAATGGTGAAAGCAGATGGCATTTACTTGCAGGATATAAATGGCAAGCAATACATTGATTTGATTTCAGGTTTCAGTGTAGCAAACATTGGACATTCCAACTCTAAAGTAATTGAAGCTGTTAAGCAACAGGCTGAACAGTACATGCATTTGATTGTGTATGGTGAGTTTATCCAGCAGCCACAAGTGGCTTATGCCAAATTGTTGGCTGATAACCTCCCCCCATCATTGAACTGCATTTACTTTACCAATAGCGGGGCGGAGGCGACAGAGGGGGCGATGAAGCTTTCCAAACGTGTTACGGGGAGGAGCAAAATCATTTCTTTCAACAAATCCTATCATGGTAGTACACAAGGTGCATTAAGTGTAATGGGTGATGAATATTGGCGTACTGCTTACCGCCCCTTATTGCCGGATATCTACCATGTTGATTATGGAAGCCAAAAAGCCATTGATACCATCGATAGCAATACAGCCTGTGTTATTATGGAAACAGTGCAGGCGGAAGCAGGAATTATTGCTCCTTCTAAAGAATGGCTGCAGTCCATCAGGAAAAAATGCAATGAACATTGTGTGCTGATGGTTTTGGATGAGATACAATGTGGCTTTGGCAGAACGGGAACCCTTTGGGCTTTTGAGCAGTTTGATGTAGTACCGGATATTTTACTGCTGGGCAAGGCCCTTGGTGGTGGGATGCCTTTAGGAGCTTTTATTGCCGATAAGAAACTGATGAACACATTAACGCATGACCCTGTGCTTGGCCATATCACCACATTTGGCGGTCATCCGGTTAGCTGTGCAGCAGGGAAGGCTGCATTGGAAGTTTTGCTCGGGAGTAATTGTATTGATCAAGTAAAGAGGAAGCAGGAAATCTTGGTAAACAGTATTAGCCATCCTTCAATCGTTTCCATAAGAAATTTTGGCTTATGGATGGCTGTGCAATTCGACAGCTTCGAAACCAACCATGCCATCATTCAAAATTGCATTGAAAAAGGGATAATAACAGATTGGTTCCTGTTTGCAGCAAATTGCCTGCGTATTGCCCCACCTTTGATTATTACAGAGGAAGAACTGGCACAGGTCTGTAATCGGTTGATGGAAAGCATAGTTGAAGCAACAGGGAAAAAATGATTATTCTTTTATCACCTTTATTGTTTTGACTTCCTTATTAGTAAAGGCCTTTACGAAATAAATCCCTTTGTTCAACTTGTAGCTATCAGCTAAAATAATCACAGTAGAACCCGCCTCAATATTTGCATCCTGTTTCAAAACTGACTTTCCATTCTCGTCCATAAGAACAAGCTGTATCTTTTTGGCTTCGCTGTTTTGTAGTTGCAAAACAATCCTGCCCTTCGCGGGATTGATTGCTGTTAACAAGAAACTATTCCCTTCTTTGCGGTTTATTTTTATAATTGAAGAAAAACTGCATTGACCATCTTTATCATTCTGTTTCAACCTATAAAAAATAGTGCTACTTAATGAGACCACATTAACATCTGCAAAACTGTACTCATTAGTTGAAGAACTATTTACGGAGCCAATAGTTATGAAATCTACCCCATTCATTGAACGTTGTACTTCAAAATTTTGATTATTGCTTTCATCGGTTGTTTTCCAGTGAAGTAGGATATTGTTCATATTATCCTTTGCAGAGAAATCAATGAATTTCAAAGGAACAATCAATCCTCCAAACTGCACTTCGATCATTGGCCTATAGTAATACCCGTAGTTCCCGAAATCACCCCATGAAGTGCCGCCTGTCGGGCTTTGGTACATAAAGGTACTTGCCCTTATAGGATTTTCTGTCTCATACGCTATACCGCTAAAGCCTCCATTAGGCAACCTTCCACCAACGTAGAAATTTCCGTTTACTGTTACCAATGGGCTCACATTAAAAGTCATGATGCCTGCTACACTGGTAACAATAGGCGATTGCCACAAAATAGCGCCCGGCTTTCCAATCATTCCTGTTGCATCCCAGATTACTGCTTGGCATGGAACACCTGCACTGATAAAACCAACCTTTACTTGATTGATAGTGGTACTGCTGTTAGTTTTAAACTTTGCTACTACATCGCCAGCCAATTGGTTGTCGAAATTATAGCCGCCATCGGCAATGCCATTAAAAATATAGCTCATTTTATCCGCAGTAACTTCTTGCTGAACGGTCATGCTGTTATTGGTACTTACATCATCGCTCGAAAGTGTTACCGTAATATTATTTGTGCCAATATTTGCTGCATTAAAGCTATTGAATGTAACAACTGGATAGAATCCCGGACTAAAGGGTGTTATAATGGAGCTCAGTGCCTTGGTATCAGTAAAGCTATTTGCGCCAGTAACCGTCAATGTAGCAGTAACATTGTTCATGGTGGTATTGCCCAGGTTGCCAATACTTGCAGTTATGACCAATGGGTTTGATAACGAAGTAGCCACTTTACTTTGCGTCCAAATAGCCTTTACGCCTATATCATGTACAAGCAAAGCTACAAATCTGTAGGTCCTTCCAGCATCCGGTAACGTGCTGTTCCTGTTGTTGAAATAGTTGCCGCCATAATCACCATTGATGAAAGTCGCTGCTGTCCACGATGTGGATGAGCCCTTGGTGACGTTAATGGAGTTGGCGGCATTACTTGCCTTTAAGCCAACTGCTGCAGTTTTGAAAAGTGATGGGTTGGCTGTTATGGCAAAGGCACTATAAATGAACTCCACGTTATTGCTTGTCTCATAAAGCTTGATTTGGAAGTTCATATTGGCATACTGCAGGTCCGTGCCACCTGTATTCATCTTGTCCTTAACATTCTTGTATTGGATGGTACAAATTCTATTAGGAGCTGCGCCACTTGTATAAACACGGTACTCTGGTGAAGTTGCCCCTTGTAAATCATGATTGAAAGGATAAATCAAGTTGCTGTCCACAGCATTAATGCATCCTCCGTTTGTGCCAGAAGTGGTAGTATAAAAAATATTTGTTGATAAGGGTGCCCCACTCCCAAGTTTGATAAAGCCGTTTGTGTTCAATACAAACTGTGTGAAGATGGCGCTGTTGAATTCAAAATTAAAACCAATGCTTTGGACTGAGGAATTGTCATCGTCATAGGTCATGGTCGCACCGGTAAAATTGTTGGTAATAGCTGTTCCATTGGTCCCCAAATCTGTATAGGTACCATTGGTATTTTGTCCATTGCTTGCCAAATAAGCAATTTGCGAATTAGCTACTGTAAGAAAAGAAACAAAGAAAATAAGAAGTAAATATCTTGTCATAGACTTCAATTGATTGCTATGATAAAAATAAACAACATCAACAAGACTAGCGCATTTGTTGATAATAGCTTACCGATGTGCCTTTATCAACAGTCACCCGTTCTGCAATACTGCCTGTAAAGTTTTTCATAAATGGGGATGATGTTGGTAATATCATATTTGGTAGCATGTGCATAGGCCGCTTCTTTCATGGCCGAAAGTTTATGTTCATTTTTTAGGATGTCAATGGCAAAAGCGCTCATAGTAGCCACGTCGCCCACATTTGCCATAAAACCAGTTACTCCATGAATGTTTATCTCTGGTAAACCACCTGCATTGGTACTTATTACAATTTCCCTGGCAGCCATTGCCTCCAAGGCTGCCAAGCCAAAACTTTCATACTCACTTGGCAGTAGGAACACATCACTTACTGCGAGTATTTCTTCCATCTGCTCCTGCTTGCCCACAAAGCGCACGTCCTCGTCAACACCCAGTTCCCGGGCCAGGTTTTCTGTGGACGGCCTTTCAGGGCCATCGCCCACCATCATCAGCTTCGCGGGAATTTGTTTGCGTACTTCCGCAAATATTTTTATAACGTCATCTACCCGTTTGACCTTTCTGAAGTTACTTGCATGAAGCAATATTTTTTCGCCATTGGGTGCAATTACTTTCCTGAAAGCATCAATGGGTTTCTTTGCAAAACGGTTTACGTCCACAAAGTTGGTTATTACCTGGATCTCTTTAGTAATGGGAAAATGCTTGAAAGTTTCCTCTTTCAAATTCTCGCTCACTGCTGTGATGGCATCACTTTCGTTAATGGAAAAAGTTACAACAGGTTCATATGTTTTGTCCCTACCTACTAGTGTTATATCTGTTCCATGCAATGTGGTAATAAACGGAACACTCCTGCCAGTTTTGTTCAATACAATTTGTTTGGCCATGTAGGCGGCACTAGCATGTGGAATAGCATAATGCACATGGAGCAGGTCCAGGTCATGGTTCATGATTACATCTACCATGGTACTTGCCAAAGCTACTTCATAAGGAGGGTAATCAAATAATGGGTATGTGGGTACCCGTACTTCATGATAAAAAATATTGGCATTGAATACGTTCAATCTTACAGGTTGCTGATAAGTAATGAAGTGGACCTGATGCCCTTTGTCGGCCAGGGCCTTTCCCAATTCTGTAGCCAATACGCCACTTCCTCCAAAGGTTGGGTAGCAAACAATTCCTATACGCATATTTATTAGTTAATAGTACATGGCCAATTGCCGCTTCGATGAAATATCGGCTATAACCTATGAATAGTTCTGCAAGTAACAACTATTTAAGCATTGCAAACATCCCGTTCATAAATCAATAATACAAACTTCGCTTTTCAAAAAGGGTTGACGTGTATCCATCATTTTTATTGCACGGATATTGCCAGCATAATTAACTTTAACCTCATGAAGAAATTACTGCTCCTCCTCCTGGTTGCACCTTTTATTGCCAATGCCCAAGATGAAGATTCCATTTTCATCAAGAAGTTGTCGGATGAAATTTTGCGTAATGGCAAAGCTTATAATTTGTTGCGGCAACTTACAAAGCAAGTTGGGGGGAGATTGGCTGGTTCACCACAAATGGTACAAGCAGAACAATGGGGATTAAAAACCATGAAGGAGCAAGGTGCCGAACTTGCTTACTTGCAGGAGTGTATGGTGCCACATTGGGTCAGGGGGACAGGGGACAAGGTTCTTGTTTCAACAATTGATGGAAAAATAGCTACAAAACAATTGGATGCTTGTGCACTGGGCAACTCGCTTGGTTGTAGTAAAACCATTATTGCTGATATAATAGCTGTTGCAGACTTTGACGAACTGGAGAAAAGGAAAGATGAAGTTAAAGGCAAGATTGTGTATTACAATGCAGGGTTCAATCCCACTAATATACGACCCTTTAAAAGCTATGGTGAAAGTGGCATATATAGAAGAAATGGAGCAAGCCGCGCTGCCAAATACGGTGCTGTTGGAATTATGATCCGTTCGTTGACTGAATCGACCGACAATAACCCCCATACAGGCTCGATGGTCTATAATGACAGTTTCCCGAAAATTCCGGCAGTGTCCTTGGGCTTTCAAGACGCTGACTATGTTTGGCAGTTAAGCAGGAAATCCTCTGTTAAAGTATCATTACTTACACATGGGCAAATGTTGTCGGATACGATTGGCCATAATGTAATCGGCGAAATAAAAGGGAGTGAGTTTCCAGATGAATACATCACCATTGGTGGGCATTTGGATAGCTGGGATTTGGCAGAAGGAGCACATGATGATGGAACAGGGGTCGTACAGACGATGGAAGTATCAAGAGCTTTTAAAGCCTTAGGCTACAAGCCAAAACATAGCATCCGTTTTGTATTGTTTGCCAATGAAGAAAACGGAACAAGAGGGGCTGAAAAATATGCTGAGGTAGCTAAGGAAAAAAAAGAGAAGCACATTTTCGCACTGGAAAGTGATGCCGGTGGGTTTACACCTAGAAGTTTTGGCTTGACCATGAGCAATGCGCAAATGGAAAAAATGCAGCCATGGTTAAAATTGTTGAAACCTTATGGAACAGAAGATCTGCTTGCTGGCGGCGGCGGTGCCGATATTGGGTTTTTGAATAAAGCTTTCAATACCCCTTTAGCTGGGTTGGAACCCGACGGTCAACGTTATTTTGATGTGCACCATGCAAGGAATGATGTATTTGAAAACGTGAACAAGCGTGAACTGCTTTTAGGTGCAGTGAATATGGCAGGGCTGGTTTATTTGGTGGATAAATACGGCTTGTAAATATTAAGCCTGAATAAGGAATATTCCCAGTCTTTTATGAATATCTGGTACTTGCTGCTTCCAATCCTTAATTGATTTGGTGAGGATACTTTCTGCTGGTGCAGTAATGTCAACCGCTATGCACAATTGGGTCACAGCGTTGCAACTGTCCAGCACATCTTTTATCAGGGCATTGTTTCGGTAAGGCGTTTCAATAAAAATCTGGGTGCATTTTCTTTTATGGCTATCCATCTCCAGTTCCTTTATTTTCTTCTTCCTTTCCGAACCATCTATTGGCAAGTAGCCATGAAATTGGAAGCATTGGCCATTCATGCCACTAGCCATTAAGGCTAACAGGATGGAGGATGGCCCCACCAATGGCTTTACAACAGCGTTGATTTGCTGAGCTGCCTCTACCAAGATCTGGCCTGGGTCTGCAATGCCAGGACAGCCAGCTTCACTTACAATCCCAATATTTTTACCTTCTTTGATAGCTTGGATGAAAGCAGATTTTACCTCATCTTCTGCTTTGTGGATGGTATGCCATTGATAATGGTCAATCACCATTTCCCTCCACAGTCTTTTGAAGAAGCGGCGGGTTGTTTTTTCGTTCTCCACAAAAAAAACATCGCAATTTTTTATGGCATCAATAAGGTAAGCAGGTAATGTATGCAAAGCATCTTCATGCAGGAAGGTCGGAATAAGATAAACAGTTCCTTGTGCCATAATTTTAATTAATGCAAATTAATGTCTTTAGCGGTTAATTGATTGATTAACTCCAGGTGCCAACTATTTGGCAATCGGTAGGAAACCTCCACCTGCGGTTCGTCAACAATCATTTCAGTCTAAAGTCAATAGGAACGGCAATTTTTAAGCTGAAGTTCCTGCCCATATTGAACACACCCTCCCTACTTGTAACATTGTTAATGGCAGTATATTTTAAACGGCTTAGATGGCTTTGATAAGCTACATCTGTAATGTTGTTCAAGGCTGCATAAATGCTGAACAGTTTCTTGCCCTTATTGCTGATGTCGGCACCTGTTCCAATGTTGAACAATGTATAGCCACTTGTTGCAGTCTCGGTATTGTAAGCATAAAAAATGCTGTTCTGCGTGCTTACATTGTCCATTTCCAATTTCAAGTATAGGTTCTTAATAGCGCTACCAAGTTTTTTAAAATCTCCACGGAGCTCACTCTGCAATCTAGGTGCTGGTATAAAAGGTAATTTGTTGGTTCCTTCAAAGCTTTGGTTGAACGTACCTGCTACAAATGAAAAACTGTTTTCAAAATGCAACCAGTCCAATGGGTGTGGATGGATGTCGAATTTCACTTCAAAACCCAATAAGGAAGCACTTGCCTGACTGAATTTGAAAGCTGTAACAGGTCCATCAGGTGTGATAACAATTGAATCGCTTCCACCCACTCCTTCCAGTTTTCTGTAGTAGATATAGTTGTGGATATTGTTGTAAAAAGCGTTTACTGCGAAGGAAAAATGTTCTGCATTGTATTCTACGCCAGCATCCAACTGAAAGGATGTTTCTGTTTGTAAATTGTTGTCGCCATATTCATAACGGTTGGTGCCCTCATGCACGCCATTGGTAGATAATTCTGCCACAGACGGTGCCCTGTAGCCTCTTGCCACATTGAACTTCAGTGTTAAGCTTTTAGTTGCCTCATAAGTCACGCCAACGCTTCCGCTTGTGTTGGAAAAGTTCTTTGTGAAAGCAGCAAATTTCACGGTGCCAGCTTCATTAAACTGATCTCCCTTTACATTTCTGTAATCTTGGCGAATGCCGCCGCTGAGGGTTAGTTTATTAAATGTTTTTTTGGTGTAAATGAAGATGCCTGCGTCAAATTGTTTGTAAGCAGGTATCAGCACTTCCTCTGCCTTGTTCTCGTTTTGCTGTTGCATTCCGTTTAGGCCAATGGACGTTTTCCATCCATTTTTATCAGCAAAATGGTACTGGAGATTGTAGGTAGTGGTTTTTAAATCAAAATATAGGTTCGGTGTTGTGGACGCATCTGGGTCACCGAATTCCTTTCTTTGGTTGCGTTGGAAACCTATATTGAAGGTCAACCTTCCTGTACCAACTGCAAAACTGTTATCACTCGAAACTTTGAAGTGGTTGATATGCTGATAAGGAGTGAACAAATACCTGCTATTGAGCTCATCATTTGTTGCCTCCCTTTCATTGGGCGTGCCTCCAAAAATAGTGAACCTGCCTGTTGTTGCATCCCTTTCTCCTTCTACCAGGCCCAGGTGCTGATTGAAATTGCTCAGTAATAAATGGCTGAACCCCCACGATTTATTGATGCCAATATATCCCCCAAAATTCCTTTCATTGTAACGGCTGTTAAAAACCCTGCCATCGTATTTATTCTGATAATCCTTGGCAGATTTATAGGTGCCATACATATTCCAGTTGAAACCATTTTTTAAATTACCCGCAACGTTTCCATTGAAATTGTTGAGGCCGTTATTGTCAATTAGATTATAGCCTAGATTGCCTTTGATTGTTCCTTGTTCCACTGGTACATTGGTCAATAAATTCACCACACCTGCCATGGCATCACTGCCATACATTAATGAAGCGGGCCCTTTTATCACCTCGGCCTTTTGGATACTGTTTTCGTCCACCTCTATTCCATGTTCATCACCCCATTGCTGACCTTCTTGGCGGACACCATCATTAATAACCACAACCCTATTGTAACCAAGGCCTCTAATAACTGGTTTTGAAATGGCGGGACCGGTTCCCAAGGATGTCAAGCCCGGTACACGCTTGCCTAGAGCATCAATGATATTGGTAGAAGTGGTTTGCAACAGATCGGTACGCTTTACAATGGTTACTGGTTGAGCAGATTGTTTCAGTTTTGTAGCAGAACCTACGCCTGTAACAGTAACGCCTTCATGTTCAGCAACCGATTCGGCCAGGGAGAAGTTTTTAATTGCATCATTGGTTAAATCAACTGTTTCAATAAGTGTGGCATATCCAATAAAACTTACTTCCACCAAATATTTGCCAGCAGGAAATTTTGTTGTTGAAAAAGAGCCATCGCTACCCGAAACCGCTGTAACCTTTATGTCATGAACAAAAATAACGGCTCCTTGCAAAACAGTTCCTGTTTTTGCATCCATCACTTTTCCTGATAAGGATGATTTTCCTGGTAACCTGTCTGTTCCAGAAGGATTTGCTTGAACTGGGGCATTAAATAGAAGTGTTGCTAAGACTAAGGTGAAGTAGATAATTTTATTCATAAACTATATTTGATACGTTGTTGCAAATATAGGACTGGTTTCATAATTTCATCATTGTTGCAAAAAAATATTTTTTTGATGCAGTAACAAAAACCTGTAAGCAGCATATCAAACAGTTTTATGTCCTATATTTAGGGTTACTTAATTAATCCCCATGACAGAACAAACCATTATTGCTGGATGCCTGCATAGTGATGCTGCCTCACAAAGGGAATTGTATAACCGGTACAGCCCTAAAATGCTGTCTGTTTGTTACAGGTTTGCTCACAATAGAGAAGATGCAGAAGATATGCTTCAGGAAGGGTTCATTAAAGTGTTTACCCAGATGCACACTTTCCAAAATAAAGGAGCTTTTGAAGGATGGATAAGAAGGATTATTGTGCATACCTGCATTAATTTTTTGAAGAAGCATAAAAAATTCAGCGACAGTATTGATTTGGCCTATGCTACAACACTATCCGTAAAAGAGGAGACGATGCCATCCATCATGCAGGCAAAGCAAGTAGTTGAATGTATAAGGTTATTGCCAATGGGATACAGGACGGTGCTTAACTTGTATGCTATAGAAGGGTTCAGTCACAGGGAAATTGGCAATATGCTTGATATAGAAGAAAGCACCAGCAGAAGCCAGTACACAAGGGCAAAAGCAATGTTGGAAACTGTTCTGATCAAGAAAAGAATCATTGAAAGACCAAAAGAGGACCTCAATTGGTTAATGGCACTAAAATAATAACCGAACACTGGCTGTTGATATAAATGGAAAACCTTTACAACGATAATGAATTTGAGCAGTTTCTGAAAGATGAAACCAAACAGCATAGAATGTATCCTTCAGATAAGATCTGGAGGAACATCCATCAGGAACTGCACCCCAAAAAAGCATGGCCCGCCCTTACCATTTTTGGGTTGTTCATCATTTCTGCACTTACTATTTCCACAATACTTAATAACCATCCTGCAGAACCAACTCTGAATATTTCAAAACCACCTACTGCAACAAACGAAACTGTTTCAGCTAATAAGAATATTAGCTATCAAGAACAATTGTTCTCTAATAACATTACCACTAGAACATTGACTTTGTTAAAAGAGAAGGCAAGGGAAGAAGAGATGGCAGCTTATGAAGATTGGCTTTCTGAAGAAAGCCCTTTGGTAGCAACTGTTCCAAACATAGCTAAAAGCGAAGTTGTTTTATATGAACCGCATATCATTGATGCAAATAAGGCATCGGAAAATATTGACAAATTAATCGCTGTAGGTAATAAGAACATAGAAAAGGAAATTAAAAGGAGGCTTATGGATAATGCTCCATCGTCTTCAATAGCAGTCAATAATATCAACAAGGAATCAGGGGCACAGGAAGTAGTTGCTGTTCAGAGGAACAATAAGCTATCGATAGCTTCATTGCAGGATCGAATAAAGACTAGAAGTTTGTTCAAAAAATCGATTGACGATAACCCCGCATTTGAAGAAGGCAACATATATCAATTGCCGTCGCTACTCTCCAAACAAGGACCATCTAAACTTGATTTCCAAGTTTACATAACCCCATCCATAAGCTATCGGAAACTAGTAGATGATAAGGAAAGGAACAATTATTCAGGACGGACATCTCCAACAAGTGGCCCTACTGCTTTAAATTATAATGTGAACGTAAACGATGTGGTAAGGCATAAGCCGGCAATGGGTACGGAAGTGGGCCTTGGCGTTATGTACAGGCTGACCAAAAGGCTCAAGTTAAAGAGTGGGATACAGTTCAATATTAGACAGTATTATATTGATGGATATTCTACCAACACAAAATTGGCAACCATAGCCATCGTTAGCAACAATAAACTGGATACAATTACCCAGTACTCAAGTTTCAGCAATACAAATGGTTACAAGGAATCGCAGCTTGATAATAAACTTTATCAAATATCAATGCCAGTTGGTTTGCAGTGGGATTTTTTCCAGCGTAGACATTTAGGGTTTAGCGTTGGCGGAAGCATCCAACCTACCTTGACACTCAATAAAAACCTTTATATCATTTCTACTGACTACAAACTTTATACAGATGGTACGCCTTTTTTACGTAGGTGGAATGTAAACTCCAGTGCCGAGTTGAACATAACCTACAAAGTAGGTGCTACTAAATGGTACTTTGGCCCTCAGGTAAGGTATCAGCATTTACCAACCTATACCGAAAAATATCCAATAAAGGAATACAGGCTTGACTATGGCTTGAAGATTGGCTTTACAAAATCATTATAAACAGGTTGCCTTTTTTAAAATAATACAACTGTTGCAGTTATGCAGCAGTTTTTTATTGTTCATATAAATACTTTTGCAGCATGAGCAGAATATTTCCTTTCATTATTATCATATTGGTTTGTACTATATCGTGCAAGAGCGGAACAAATAAACAAGCTGAAAAAGCTATTGTGGAAGATACAACCAACTATTTCCCTGTGAATTTTTATATTGGGGAGGATATCCGCTCAGTTGTTCAATCCAAAGCGAAAATCTATAAGGCTGTTTTCATGGACAAATCAAGAATAGACTCTGTGCCAATAGATTCAACCGAATTCAACGCTTTGGCAAAGAAATTTCTTGAAAAGGATATAACCAGTTTGTCCATAAAACGGTTTTATAAGGAAAGTATTTTCAGGAGCTTAGCCACCAACAGCGTAACGTTCAACTATGCTTCCATTAATCCCAGTTTGGATATTAAATCAGTGGATGCCAATATGGATGAGGAAGGTAAAAAGTTGAACAGGGTTGACATCCGGGTTATTTCATCTAAAAATGATTCTTCTTTTACAGAGAACTATTGTTGGTTGCCAGGTCAAAAATTCTATATCACGAAATATGCTGAAGGGAAGGATGCAAAAGGGGTACTGACTACCACAACCGTTACCTGGCATAAATAAAATGTAATGAATGCTTCGCAGTTTCAGCAAATAGCCCATACGGTCCCACTCCAACCAGGAATCTACAAGTACTTCGATTCCAAAGATGAGCTACTGTATGTAGGTAAGGCCAAAAGCTTACGCAAAAGG
>JAHEZD010000170.1 GCA_023251255.1 Chitinophagaceae bacterium | reverse complement strand
TGGTTAACCGCTTTTGTTTTTGTGGGCATCTACTTTTGGCCCTATAAAACCACTACATGCAACGCATCCTTGTTTTTGCTTCCTTTCTTTTGATAACTACTTTTTCTTATGCTCAAAAAAACAGTACTGTTAAAGGTACCGTATATGATACGCTTTCCAGGAAGGGACTGAGCTATGCAACCGTTTCCTTGGTGAATGCCAAGGACTCGACATTGATCAGTTTCACAAGGGCAGACTCCACTGGTAATTTTATCTTGAGGCAAGTTGGTAAGGGCAAATACCTGCTCTCCACTTCCTATGTAGGCTACCTGCCTGTTTGGCAACAGCTTGAGGTAAGCAATGGGGAGGAAGTGGATCTGGGCAATATTGTGTTGACAGATATAGCGAATGCCAGCAACGTAACGGTTGCGTCAAAACGGCCTCCTGTCGTAATTAATGGCGACACTTTGGAATTCAACTCAGAGAACTTCAAGACACAGCCCAATGCAGTAGTGGAGGATCTGTTGAAGAAGCTTCCCGGTATTACGATTGATGCAGATGGGACAGTTCGGGTGAACGGACAGAAAGTAAGCCGTGTGTTTGTAAATGGAAAGGATTTTTTCAATGGCGATCCAAAGATGGCCACCAAGAACCTGGATGCCGATGCCATAGATAAGGTGCAGGTATTCGACAAGAAAAGCGACCGTTCGGAATTCACAGGTATTGATGATGGCAATGCTCAAAAAGCCATTAACCTCAAATTGAAGAAAGATAGGGACAATGCCGTTTTTGGGAGAGTGGCTGCTGGTGCCGGGGACAATGAACGGTATGATGGGCAAACAAATATCAACAAGTTCAAGGGTGACAAACAAATGAGCTTGATTGGTATGGGCAACAATACCAATAGGCAGGGTTTCAGCATTAGTGATGTGATGAATTTCACAGGCGAACTGGGAAAGGGAATGCGTAGCGGCGGAGGTGGTATCAGCATCCGTACTGGCGGCAGTGACGATACTGGTAATGGCCTGCCCGTAACAGGGTTGGGCCAGAACCAACAGGGCATTGCACAGACCTTTGCTGGCGGCCTCAACTATAACAACAACTGGAATAAGAAAACAGACATGAATGCAAGTGGCACTTTAAGTGATGTACACTTAGTAACGGACAAGGGTACAGAAAGGCAGTATTTATTACCTGGTAACAATTACAATTACTCATCCACGAGCAATAGTGTCAGGGACATCAAACAGCAACGTGTTAACATGAGCATTGACCAGAAGATTGACAGTTTCACTTCCTTGAAGATTACACCAGTATTGACTTTCCAGCAGCAGACCAGTAAGAGCTACAGCCAGTATATTTCAGAAAATGATAGCAAGGTAAAACTGAACGATGGCTACAAGAACAGTACTTCAACCTCCAATGGATATACTTTTAGTGGTGATGCCCTGTTCAGAAAAAAATTCAGGAGGAAAGGAAGGACCATTTCCATAGGCTTGAATGTAAATACCAACCATAGTGAGCAGGATGGTACATTGAACTCGAAAAATACTTTCTACTACCCGTCATTGCCAGCAAAGGACTCCTTGCTGAACCAAGTAAACAATAATGATGCAAACACGAGGAGTGTTGGTGGCAACCTTACCTATACAGAGCCCATCGGTAAACGTTCATTGATTGAGTTCAGCACTTTCTATAACACTACAGTTGGCGAGAGCAATAGAACAACTTACGATTATAACGCTTTGTCCGGCAAACATGATATGCTGAACAATAACCTCAGCAACAATTTCAAAAGCGATTACACCTATGAGGGCGGGAGCATCAATTTCAGGAGCAACCAACCAAAGTTCAATTATGGCATGGGGGCTTCATTGCAGGACGCCACATTGAAAAGCATCAACAGGACATACGACAATACCATCAGGCAGAATTTTACGGATGTGCTACCCAATGCCAACTTCCAGTACAAGTTCAGCAACTATGAAAATGTACGGATTGATTACAGCACATCCACCCAGCAACCATCTACTTCACAATTGCAGCCATTGCAGAATATCAGCGACCCCTTGAACGTAGTAGAAGGTAACCCCGATTTGAAGCGTTCCTTCAGCCATAATTTAAACGTGAACTATTTTGCTGCGGACCCAGCCACAAGGAAGAATTTCTTTGCATTCGCATTTGTCAACATCACGCAAAATGCAATCGTGTATGCGGATGAGATACAGAGCAACGGTGCAAGGAAAAGCAGGCCTGTGAATGCCAATGGCCTAGTGAACTATTTTACCAATGTAAATTATGGTTTCCCCATCAAGGCCTTGAAGACAAGGCTGGATGCTTCCATTGGGTTCAATTCCACCAGAAATGTTTCGTTTATCAATGGGTCAAAGAACAATATCACCAATACATCCATCAATCCCTCCCTGTCATTAAGTTACAGCAAGGACGACAGGGTTGATATAAGGGCCACTGCCACATTGCGTTTCAGCAAGGCTGCTTATTCCTTGCAGGAGCAGTTGAACAGTAACTATCTCACGCAGACCTACGGTACTGAAATCACCAATTACATTCCTTGGGGCTTGGTGCTGAACAACAATTTCAACTATACCATCAATACAGGCAGGGCAGACGGCTACAATACAAAAGTGCCCTTCTGGAATGCATCCATTGCAAAAGGATTCCTTAAAAACAAAAGAGCAGAGCTTAAATTAAGCGTGTTCGATCTGCTCAATGAGAACATTGGTACCACGCGTAGCGCCAATCAAAACTATATCGAGGACCAGCGTTACAATGTATTGCAGCGCTATTTCCTGGCCACGTTCACTTTCCGGTTGCATAAGGCTGCGGCCTCCAATGGACCAAGTGTTATGATTAAAACACTTGGTAATTAGTGTCCATTGTCAACATCCTGCTGCATTCCGCAACAGGATTTTTTGATAGCAATAAGGGATTGTTTTTTATCTATCAGTAAGGAGGTCCATTGTCATGCACCAATTGGTCTTGATGGATAGAAAAAGCGATCCGGAAAATGTGCCAATTTTTTTGTGCCAAAATAAAATTGGCACAAAAAAATTGGCACAAAAATGAAATTGCTTGATCTATTGACTAAAAAAGGTGAACTGATGCCTTGTAACAACCAGTTAGGTTTTTTATAACAGGACCCTATTCTATATCTGGTCTTTTCCATTGCTTTCACTAACAACAAGCCACAATGAACCCCAACAATGTGAACAACCTTCCATCCCTTTAAAATCCCTTCAATCATTTTAACATTTCCGAAATGTTTCGTAATTAAATATTTACTCCTACATTTGAACTACTAAATATTTCGTACATAATTTAAATCTACAAAAATGAATACTAAATGGATGGCCGCAACCCTACTTGCAGTGATGGTTTCAGGTTCAGCAATGGCCCAACAAACGGAAACCGAAAAGGAGGTAAAAGGTAAAAAACTCAAGAAAGACGAAAGTATCATCGTTCGCAAGAAGGGCGACAGCAATGAAAAGATAACCATTGTTGTTGATGGAGAGAAGGTAAGCGTTAATGGAAAGCCAATTGAAGAGTTCAAGGATGAAAATGTGGAAATCATCCGCAGCAAAAGCAGGAACGGTTATGCAATAGCTACCACCCCTAGGCTTAACTTAGCGAGCAAGATCAACGTCCCAATGGCTTATAGCTATAATTATAATTATAACCAAGATGGAATGAGCTTTGGGGGCAACAAGGCTGTGCTTGGTGTAACAAGCGATAAAGAAGGAAGCGGTGCAAAAATTACAACAGTAACGAAAGAAAGTGCTGCGGAGAAAGCTGGATTGAAGGTTGGCGATATTATCAAGAAGATAAATGATGCTGTTATTGATGATTCAAATGACCTGTACAGTGTTATTGGTAAATACAAACCCGAAGACAAGGTAACAATCACTTATTTACGTGATGGAAAGGAAAATACAACTACAGCTACTTTAACAAAAGCCAAAACAATTTCATGGGGCAATGGGGATTCTTTTTCATGGTCTCGCAAACCAAGGATTGGCCTGCAAATACAGGATGTGGAAGAAGGCAATGGCGTAAAGGTGCTGGATGTGGATGAAGAAACACCTGCTGCAAAAGCCGGATTGAAAGAAGATGATATCATTACAGAAATTGATGGCAAGGATCTGAAGAATGTGGACGAGTTCAAAACGAAAACGCAGGAACTGAAAGAAGGCGATACCATTAAGGTAACCTATAAAAGGAACGGCAAATCTGCAACTGCAGATATCAAGATTCCCAAGAAATTGAAGACCGCCAATCTTTAAACAACCAACTATACAAGCTGGGGCCTTGCATTGTAAGGCCCCCTTAATCCCTTTTACAATCACCGGTTTTAATTTTACTGTTACGTAACGGTAAGCCAGTTTATTGCCCATATCAATCCACTGCTTATGCAAAGAATAGCCTTTATATTTTCCATGCTTTTTGTTGCACTCTATGCGTCTGCACAAACAGGAAGCATCACAGGGAAAATTACGGATACCTCTGGTAAGAAGCCTATGTCATTGGCTACAGTAACAGTGTTCAAGGCTAGGGATACTTCCATCATCACCTATCGTTTAAGTAGTCCTGAAGGCGAGTTCAAAATACCCAATCTCCCTTTGGATATTCCATTGAGGTTCATGGTTACCTATTCGGGCTATGAGGCTTACAGAAAGGATTTTGTATTGACTGCTAGCAATAGTGCCCAACGTTTTGATAGCGTTCAATTGAACACTACTTCCAAACAATTGGATGATGTAGTGGTGTTTGCCGAACGCCCTCCCGTAATGATTAAAAAGGATACCATAGAGTTCAATGCATCGGCCTTTAAAACATTGCCGAACGCTTTGGTAGAGGACCTGCTGAAGAAATTGCCCGGTGTGCAAGTGGACAAGGATGGCAATATCACTGTTGCCGGAAAACCAGTGAACAGGATATTGGTGGATGGTAAGACCTTTTTTGGTGACGACCCCAAAATGGCCACGAGGAACCTGCCTGCCAATGCCATTGACAAAGTACAGGTGGTGGATGACAAAGAGGAGATGTTGCGTAATGGGGACGATAATATCAACAACGTTGGTAAGGTCATCAATATCACTTTGAAAAAAGGCGTGAAGAAAGGCTGGTTCGGAAAAATGTATGCTGGTG
>JAHEZD010000169.1 GCA_023251255.1 Chitinophagaceae bacterium | reverse complement strand
ATGTGAAGTACCGTTTTGTAATTGACCTTGCTTCATTGAAAGGATAATCTAAGCAACCGCACATGAACGTTCAAATAGAAGAAAGTTGGAAGGAGAAGCTCAAGGGCGAGTTTACCAAACCCTATTTCCTGCAGGTGACCACGCATTTGAAAACGGAGAAGGCCACGGGCAGGACCATCTATCCACCGGGGCAGCTAATTTTCAATGCATTTGCCAAGACCCCATTTGACAAAGTAAAAGTGGTGATACTTGGGCAGGACCCCTATCATGGGCCCGGGCAAGCAATGGGCCTGAGCTTCAGTGTGCCCGATGGTGTGCCCCCTCCACCATCCTTGGTGAATATTTACAAGGAACTCCATGATGATATCGGCATGGCCATCCCCAAAACGGGCAACCTGACCAAATGGGCGGAGCAAGGTGTGCTGTTGCTGAATGCCGTACTTACCGTTCGTGCAGGTGAAGCTGCAAGCCATAGCAAAATTGGCTGGATGAATTTCACGGATGCAGTAATCAAAAAGATATCCGATGAAAAGGAAGGCGTTGTTTTTATTTTATGGGGGAGGTTCGCACAGGAAAAACAGGTATTGATAGATGCTACCAAGCACCATGTGCTCAAGTCGGCACATCCATCGCCGCTGAGCGCCCATAATGGGTTCTGGAACACAAAGCCTTTTAGCAGGACCAATGAACTATTAATGAAACAGGGGCAATCGCCCATTGATTGGACCATCTAATTCTTACAAAGTGAAATTCATTAAAGACCTATTTGCCAGGATCTGGGCCCTTTGGGGAATCATCAGTTTCATTGTTACGTTCCTCGTTATATTCCTTCCAGCCATGGTTACGTATGCCTTGCCCCAACCACAGGGCCAGCAATTGTTTATACGCATCTCCAAGATCTGGATGGAGGTTTGGCTGAACCTGATCCTCTGCCCCTTGACCGTAAAGGGAAAGGAACACTTCCAAGCAGGCGAAACCTATATCGTTACCTGCAACCACAATACACTGCTGGATGTACCGGTAACATGCCCCTACATTCCCGGTGCCAATAAGACCATTGCAAAGAAGAGCTTCACCAAAGTGCCCTTGTTTGGCCTGTTTTACAGGAAGGGTTCCGTACTGGTGGACAGGAACAATGATGCAAGCCGCAGGAAAAGCTTTGAGGAGATGAAGAAAACATTGGCACAGCATATACACATGATCATTTATCCGGAAGGAACAAGGAACAGAACGAATGATCCATTAAAGACATTTCATGATGGGGCTTTCAAGTTGGCCACGGTCACCAAAAAATCCATCATCCCCTGTGTGCTGTTCAATACGAGCAAGGCACTGCCTGTAAACCGTTTCTTCTATTTGCTGCCGTACAAGTTGGAGATACACTTCCTGCCTGCCCTTTCATCTGAAAATACGACGTCAAAGGAATTGAAGGATAAGGTGTTCAGGATTATGTGGGACTATTACAGTTCGCACCAATAGGCATAAAAAAAGGAGAGTAATTACTCTCCTTCGGGATACAGATTAAGAATGATTTCACAGTTAGGCAGCAGTAGCTGCAGTTTGGTGAGTTCTTCGTCAGGATACTGATTTGGTAAATTGAGGCGCCTTAGCGTCTTTAATTTTTTGAGGCAGGTAATGGATTTCTCGGAAAGCGTTCCGAATTTCTTGAAGCTCATCCTGATTTCAAGGAGCTCCACTTGTTTGAGTTTGGATAACCCACAAAAGAACCTTTCCTGATTGAAGTTAACAGGGCAACCATTCAGGCGGAACTGCCTCAGGTTACTTAGTTCACTTATTTTTTCCAACGGTGCGTCGGGTGCATTTTTACCTTGCTCCACGTCGAATATCATACCACGGTTGTAGTAGATACTTACCGTTGAAATCCCGGATGGTTCTTTTAAAGCGTCTTTCACTGAAGAGGCATAACCCATGGGGTTAAAACCTGATTGGCTGTTAGCAACTAAAACTGTTAAAAGAAACATCCATAGAAAATGGATGTACATTTTTCTGGACTTCATAGATAACGGATTAGTAAGCAGTGTAAAGCTAACCAGCACCCGTGAACAAATAACAAAAATGGGAACAGTGTTAAAAAAGAAAAAGCATTTGCACAGTTATCCACAATTGGATTTGGGGAGAAGTAAAAAGATATATTTTATTTGCTGGACATAAATATTCTGCTGGTAGCAATATTGGAATCACGGGCCTAATTTTATGGTGCTTACCAGGCGCAGTCCTGCACTTATTAATAGCCAACAATGCCATGCAAGGAAAAAGTAATTTACTTTTATTGACTGCCATACTGCTTTGCCATGCACTGGTTAGCGCCCAACCTGCAAAATCATTTCCCCAGCACGTTCACTATTTTGCTGGAACCATACTGCCAAGCCAGGTGCCCCAACAAACCATGGATGATAGTGTGCGCTCCTTCTACAACCATTGGAAGCTCCGTTACATTAAAAGTGGTGTAAGTAACAACCAATACTATGTTTGGGCAGATGGTACCGGAAAGCAATGCGTTTCTGAAGGGCAGGGTTATGGGATGATGATCGTGGCATTGATGGCAGGTCATGATACTGCTGCACAAACAATATTTGATGGGCTTTATGGTTACTTCAAACAGCATCCCAGCAAGCGGAGCCCATACTTGATGGCATGGGCACAAACTGCGGTATTCAAGAATGTGGATGGCAGTTCCGCCACGGACGGCGATATGGACATTGCCTATTCCTTACTGCTGGCCAATAAGCAATGGGGAAGCAACGGCTCCATCAATTACCTACAGGAAGCCCATAAAATGATAGCAGCCATTATGCAGCAGGAAATCAACCCCGTTACATTTTCTGTTATCATTAGCAACGCCGTGGAGCATGATAGCAAGGATTATTTTGACATGCGCTCATCAGATTTCATGCCTTCGCATTTCAAGGCATTCAAGGAAGCTTCAAAGGATATCAAATGGGACAAGGTTATCGGCAACAATTACCAATTGTTTGCTTCCCTACAGAGCAGGTTCAGTGAGGATGCTGGGCTTGTACCCGATTTCATCCTGCATATCCATAAGAATCCCGCACCTGCTTATGGCATGTACCTCGAATCAAAGCATGATGGGCATTACAACTACAATGCCTGCCGTGTGCCCTGGCGTATAGCTGTTGACTACCTCCTATATGGTGATACACACGCAAAAGCTTTTGTGGGGAAAATAAATACCTGGATACGTGAAACAACAGAAGGCCATCCCGATAATATCTCCGCTGGTTATGACCTCAACGGTAATGATCTAAAGGGGCGCTATTTTGAAGCGCTCAGTTTCATTGCACCTTTTGCAGTGGCTGCCATGGTTGATACCAGCAACCAATTATGGCTGAACAAGCTGTGGGACTATTTGTTGGGTTTCAAACTGAAGGATTACGATTACTACGACAACAGTATTAAACTGTTGAACATGATTATCCTATCCGGGAATTATTGGTCGCCAAACTAGTCCTTCCTGTCGCCGCCCAAACTGTAGCTGTTGTTCTCTTCATCCTCCTCCCCCAGTTCCTCATTGTCATCATCATCTTCTGAACCGGGTACATCCAGGTCCTTTCCGGATGCGTCCACTTCTTCGTTCAGCAGTTCCCCATCATCATCCTTGTTGTCCAAGGTGGCGTTACGCCTGTCCCCATCATCTTCACCATCCATACTGTTTTCCGTTCTTTCCAATAAATCCTTCTCTTCTTCAGTAACATCGGCATCAACATCCACATCATCATCTTCTTCTTCAAAATCCAGGATGCCCTTACCTTCCTCATCGTCCGAAGAAGCAGTGCTATCTACATATTCCCTGAACTTTGGTGGGCGGATATTTTCCTGACCGGGAATATCCTTCACTTCTGGCAGGTCAAGCGTTGCAGTGTCTGGCTGCAAACGTTCCTCATCCTTTCTACTGTCCTTTAAATCGTTGTTCATAATTGGCTTTTTTATTTTGCTATTGTCCTTCTCCCCGAAAACAATGCCATCAAAAAACAGTCAATCGCCAATCCTTTCAGGGTAGTCACTGGGTAAAATAATCATCAACTTTCATGGTTAGGGGTCACTAATATCATCATTAACAATATCCATCATTATGGCTTGCCGTTTGAACTGCAATCAAAAAAACATAGTTATGGAACTTTCCCAACAATCGCTTGCAGCACTGAACAAGCAAGTAAAAATTGAAGCAGATGCTTCCCACCAATACCTGGCAACGGCTGCTTGGTTGGAAAGCCAGCCAGGGCTTGACGGCGTGACGGAATTCTTTTACAAGCAGTCCCAGGAGGAGCGTGAGCACATGACACGCCTCATGCGTTATATAGCCATGCGCAAGGGCAAGGCAGTGGTTACGGAACTGGCCAAACCAAAAACAAATTTCAAGGACCTGAAAGAGGTATTCGAACATTTCCTCAAAAACGAACAGGAAGTAACCAGGAGCATTAACCAATGGGTGGGGCTTGCGTTGAAAGAAGAGGACTATATTACTTTCCAGTTCTGGCAGTGGTACCTGAAGGAACAATTGGAAGAGGAGAACCAGGCTTCCAAGATGCTGGATGAACTGACCGTTATAGGTGGGGACAAGGGCGCCCTGTACAGTTTCGATAAGGACATCCTGCGTGTACGTGAAAAGGTGGCAGAAGACACCAGTGAAGAACTGAAGCACGAATAAGCGTGGCTATCTCGACCAAATAAAAAAGCAGACCTCAAAAGTTTGCTTTTTTATTATGAAGTTGTTTGGGCGTTTAGTTTTACGTGATCAGTTTCAAGATTTTTCTAGCGAAGCGGCTTTCGACAGGCGCAAGTTGACAGTTTCTGGAAAAAAGATTTCCCGCACCAAAGGTTTTCAATCCATTGCCGCATCTAAACCCAAAATACACTTTATGAGAACTACTATCTTGGCCCCTACCCTTACGGTTGCATTGCTTGTATCCTTTTCATTCTGCAAGAAAAGCAGCGATACCACTTCTGGTTCATCGGCTTCCATTACAGCATTTGCATGCGGTACCGCTTCCTTTTCATCGGCCGCACAAATAAACAGTGCCTATGTTGCCACGGCCACCATTGCGTACAGTGGGGGGAATGCAGTTTCCTATACGGCAGGTACGGCCATTAGCTCCACGGGCGTATCGGGATTGACTGCTACGCTGCAAGCTGGTACACTGG
>JAHEZD010000054.1 GCA_023251255.1 Chitinophagaceae bacterium | reverse complement strand
CCTGGGTGCCACAGGTGAGTACAGGGTTCAATGAAGTCATGGGCTCCTGGAATATCATGGCCACTTTGTTGCCACGGATACTGGGCAGTTGCCCTTTGGGCAACCGTAAAATATCAATCACCTTATCGCCCGTGTTCAACAGGATTTCACCCTTTGTATAAACAGCAGGAGGGGAGGGCAGCAATTGCAGGATGGACAAAGAGGTAACAGATTTGCCCGAACCACTTTCGCCCACTACGGCCACTATTTCACCACGGTTTACCGTTATATTGATATCCTGCAAAGCATTGGTGATAGCATTGCCGGTAACAAAATCAAGGGAAAGGTTCTTTATCTGTAGCAATGGCTCTTGCATGTGCTAATTAAGTTCATTATACTGAATAATGCACATAATTTCTTATAAAGTCCCGCTGCCCCGGTCGGGCTTTGTGGGAAACCCGGATTGCCGGTTTTCACTGATTGGTTACTGAGGCCCGACTGTGGTGGTCAGACCTGGCATGGCAGTTTAACTCCCTGTAAAATTTTAATGAACCATTGTTTTGTTGAAGCCCTTTGCCCTACATTTGCACCCACTAACAAGTGGTAGTAAAATCAACGTATGATTCGTAAGCCTTGGTGGAAGATATTGACCTTTATCATTCTGATGTATGTATGCACCATGGGTTTCTTGGTTGATATTCCTAAACTGGATGGCCGCCTGCAGCATTCTGTCCGGAACCTCTTCTTCCACGTTCCCATGTGGATTTCGATGATGATCCTGTTCTCCACCTCTGTTGTGTATGCTGTTTTGTACTTGCGGAAGCCCAATTCAACTTATGATATTTACAGTTTGGAATTTGCAAGGACCGGACTGATATTCAGTTTCATGGGGCTGGCCACAGGGTCCATATGGGCCAATTACCAATGGGGTTCACCTTGGAGTGGCGACCCCAAACAAAATGGTGCGGCTATTGCGGTACTTATTTACTGTGCCTACTTTGTACTACGTGGCAGCCTGAACGATGATGAAAAGAAAGCAAGGATTGGAGCCGTGTACAACATCTTCGCCTTCTTTATGCTGTTCCCAACCATTTGGATACTGCCAAGATTGGTAGAATCCTTGCACCCAGGCGGATTGGGCAGTGAGGGCAATCCCGGTCTCAATCCAAACGATACAACCTCCGCCATGAAAATGGTAATGGTGCCAGCCTTTATTGGATGGTCCTTATTGGGCGTATGGATTGCTACATTAAGGGTGAGGGTAGCATTATTAAAAGAAAAGCAGTTGAACAATGAATAAACTAAAACAAACAGGCCTCACCTTGGTGCTGGCCATGTTCACCGTATTGGCCAACGCTGAAGATAGGGTACCCGACCCCAAAGATTTCATGCGTAGCAATGGGAAAATCTATGTGGTAATGGCGGTGGTGGTAACCATTGTGGTGGCATTGTTCCTGTACCTGGTTAGTTTGGATAAGAAGATTTCCAAGTTGGAACGCAAGTCGTAAATCGGTATTCGCAAGCCCGATGCATACTTGCGATTCACGATTCTCGTTTCCTCAAATAGCTATAACGATTGCTCATACATATTTAAAAACTAAAAAGACAGACTATGTCAAATCAACCGTACAGCTTTTTTCAGAGTGTTGAGAAGAGCTTTGATAAGGCAGCAAAATTTACCAAGTGGGACAAGGGTTTGCTGGAACAGATAAAAGCATGCAACAGTATTTACAGTATGCGTTTCCCCGTGAAGATGGACGATGGGCGCATTGAAGTGATCGAGGCCTACCGTGTGCAGCATAGCCAGCACAAAAGCCCCTGCAAAGGCGGTATCCGCTTCAGTGATGAAGTGAACCAGGACGAAGTGATGGCATTGGCTTCCTTGATGACGTATAAGTGTGCCATTGTGAACGTGCCATTTGGTGGCGGTAAGGGGGGGATCAAGATCAACCCACGAAAGTACAGTGTATATGAACTGGAAAAGATTACCCGCCGTTATACCAGTGAACTGGTAAAGAAGAACTTCATTGGCCCGGGCATTGATGTTCCCGCCCCTGATTACGGAACCGGTGAACGTGAAATGGCCTGGATAGTGGATACTTACCAATCATTGAAACCGGGGGAAATTGATGCTGCTGGTTGCGTTACGGGCAAGCCCATTACACAGGGTGGTGTGCGTGGACGCAAGGAAGCTACTGGACTGGGCGTGTTCTTCGGTATCCGTGAGGTATGCAATATGCCGGATATCATGGCCAAGCAAGGACTTTCTGTTGGCGTGGAAGGAAAAACGGTGGTGGTACAGGGACTGGGAAATGTGGGTTACCATAGTGCCAAGTTCTTCCGTGAGCATGGCGCCAAAGTGGTGGCCATTGCAGAGCATAACGGAGCCATTTACTGTGCTGATGGGCTGAATGAAGAAGAAGTGTTCCAATTCAAGCAAAAGAATGGTTCGGTACTGAACTATCCGGGGGCAACCAATATCTTCAAAAGTGAGGAAGCATTGGAACTGGAATGCGATATACTGATTCCTGCCGCTTTGGAAAATGTAATCAATGGAACGAATGCAAGGAATGTGAAGGCAAAGATCATTGGTGAAGCTGCCAATGGGCCTTTAACACCTGAAGCAGATGATATATTTACAGAAAGGGGAATACTGGTGGTGCCTGATATGTACCTGAATGCAGGTGGTGTAACCGTTTCCTATTTTGAGTGGTTGAAGAACCTGAGCCATGTTCGTTACGGGAGGATGGAAAAGCGTTTCACTGAAAACATGAACACGCATATCCTCTCCCAAATGGAGGGCCTAAGCGGCAAGAAAGTAAGCGAGAAGGAAAGGTTGTTCATCATGCATGGCCCTGATGAGGTGGACCTGGTACATAGTGGGCTGGAAGAAACCATGATTGCTGCTACAAGGGAAATCATGGATATCTGGAAATCGAATCCTGAAATACCCGATATGCGTACAGCAGCCTATGTAAATGCCATCAACAAAGTGGCAACAAGCTACGGGGAACTGGGTATTTTTCCATAACTGGTTGATTGTTTTTATTGCAAGGCCGATGTTTACCATAACATCGGCCTTTTATGTTTATTGGCGTGCTTGTACCTTAAAACGTTTCCTGCACTTCAATATTTATTGCCGATTTGTGCAAACCCGTTAAACTTTTCTTTATAAATTGAATCTCCAATTAGCATAACATTGTTACCTGTGATAAACCATCAAACAAACCTATGAGCATACCTTCTGTAAGTACGGGCCTGAAACTGTACAAAGGCAAATGGACAAAAGATGAAGCAATACACCTGCTGAAGCGTACCACTTTCGGCGCAAGGAAGCAGGATGTGGAATATTTCTCGGAAGCTTCCTTGAAGAAATCAATCAACGAACTCGTTGATGCATGGGAAGACATTCCCCAACCACCTATCAACAATTACAATGATGCAAATTATACAGATGAGGAAATTCCGCTAGGCGCTACATGGATCACTGCCACCACACAAAACGGCATGAACAGTGGCAGGAGGAGGAATTCATTAAAAGCTTGGTGGATTGGTTTAATGCTCAACCAGGGCCGGACATTGAGGGAGAAGATGGTACTTTTCTGGCATAACCATTTCTCCACCGAAATGAACAATGTGGACAATCCTACTTGGCTCTACAAGCACAATGTCCTCCTCCGTCAGTACGCACTGGGCAATTTCAGGGATATGGTGAAAGCAGTTACCTATGACCCCGCCATGCTCAAGTACCTCAACGGTTACAATAATGTGAAGAAGGCACCGGATGAAAACTATGGCCGTGAACTGCAGGAACTTTTCACTGTGGGGAAGGGGCCCGGTTCGCATTATACCGAAGCGGATGTCAAGGCTGCTGCAAGGGTATTGACCGGAATACGCATAGAGAACAAGGTACTGGCAGATGCACATGGCATATTTGATGCAGGCAGGCACGATGATACGGACAAGCAGTTCTCCGCATTTTATGGAAATACCATTATCAAGGGGAAAAAGGGGAAGGAGGGCGAACAGGAAGTCGATGAAATGCTCAATATGATTTTTGCCCAGGAAGAAGTGTCCAAATTTATCTGCCGCAAGCTCTACCGTTTTTTTGTTTACCATAGTATTGATGGACAAACAGAAAAGAACATTATTGAACCCCTGGCAAGAACCTTCAGAAAAAACAATTATGAAATAAAGCCTGTGCTCAAGGAACTGTTGAGCAGCCAGCATTTTTTTGATACCGCCAACCGTGGCTGCATTATCAAGAGCCCTATTGATTTTACCGTGGGCCTTTGCCGTGAATTTGAAGTGAACCTGCCCGATGCAACAGACTATGTGAACCAGTATGGCTTCTGGCTTACACTGCAAACGCAGGCATCGCAGATGCAGCAGAACATTGGCGACCCGCCCAATGTGGCTGGCTGGCCAGCTTATTACCAGGAGCCGCAGTACGACAAAATATGGATCAATAGCGACACCCTTCCCAAACGCAATATTTTTACGGACAAGATGATTATCAACGGTGGCTTTGCGAGGGCCGAAAAAAAAATAATGGTAGACCCCGTGCAGTTTGCCCAATCATTGCCCAATGCTGGAGACCCGGATGCACTGGTAAGTGACAGTGTCAAATTGATGTACATGATGGACCTTCCTGATAAGGAGAAAAAATATTTGAAGGAAGGGATCTTGCTGTCTGGCCTGCAAGGAATGATGAGCGACCATTACTGGACCGATGCCTGGAACAAGCTGTCCAATAACCCCGATGATGCGGCAAATAAAAAAGATGTTACCAATAAGCTCAAAAAACTGTACCAATACCTGATGAACCTGCCACAGTACCAATTGTGTTGAGGATGGGTATTGAATTAAATTTGTTATTCTAGTGGTTGATTGCTGGCAGCCTGAGCTTATTGAAGGCATCTGTTAGATGTCAGAGCACTATTATACTGAGCTTGTCGAACCACTGTCGAAGGCGGTTTAAATTAATTGCAAATCGGTTGAATAAAACGTAACAACAAATGCTAACCTACTAAAAATTATACCATGAACAGGAAGGAATTCTTAAAGAAAGCAGCCTTGGGCGGCATTGTTCTCCCATCTTTTCTAAATGGCATATCCTTGAAGGCATTGGCAGGTACACCCTTGGTCAGTGCCCTGAACGGTTACATGAATGACGACCGTGTGCTCGTGATCATCCAATTGGCTGGAGGCAATGATGGCCTAAACACGGTTGTCCCTTTTGACCAATACAGCAATTATATAGCAGCAAGGCCAAACATAGGTTTGCCCCAAGATAAATTGCTCAAACTAAATGGTTTTGATGGCACCGCACTGCACCCTGCGCTAAAGGAAATGCATGCCCTGTTCAATGATGGTAAGTTGGGTATTGTACAAAGCGTAAGTTATCCCAAACCGAATTTCTCGCATTTCAGGGCAACGGATATTTGGATGACCTCCAGCGATAGCGATAAGATTGTGAACACAGGATGGGCAGGCAGGTACCTCAATAACCTCTATCCCGAATTTCCCAACAACTATCCTAATAAGGCCATGCCCGATCCCTTGGCCATACAGGTGGGGTCCGTGGTGTCAACCACCTTCCAGGGACCAGCTTTCACCATGGGACTGGCCATTAGCAATCCCAATAGCTTCTATAATTTAATTGAAGGGAAGGTAAACGTGGACAGTCCCACCCGTTGGGGCGAACAATTGGATTATATTGAGGAAATGGGCATTAAAACAGATCAGTACGCTAGTGTTATCAAGAAAGCTGCGCTCAAAGTCACCAAACAGAGCGACAAATACCCTGCACAGGGGAAGAACAGTTTGTCCGATCAATTGAAGATTGTAGCAAGGCTCATCGCAGGAGGGCTGAAAACAAAAGTGTACATGGTAAACATTGGCAGTTTCGATACACATGCCAAGCAGGTTGAAGATGCAGACCGTACAACCGGTAATCATGCCAAGCTCTGGCAGAAAGTCTCCGAAGGCATCAATGCTTTTATGGACGATTTGCAATACCTTAATGTGGCAGACAGGGTAATGGGCATGACTTTTTCCGAATTTGGTAGGAGGATCAAGAGCAATGCCAGCGGTGGTACTGACCACGGAGCAGCAGCTCCCTTGTTCTATTTTGGCCACAATGTCAAGAGTGGCCTAATAGGTACCAATCCCATCATTCCCGCAACGGCTACTGTAAACGATAATGTGCCCATGCAGCATGATTTCCGCTCGGTATATGCAAGTATCCTGCAGAACTGGTTCGTGCTCCAGCCAGCCGATGTACAGAATGTTTTATTGGGCCAGTTCCCCCTATTGCCAATAACATAACCAGTACAATCCCAATGCCTGACCCCAAACATGACCGCCCGCTCTGGTAAATCAGAAATTGACAATCCCAAATAAAAATCTTCATTCCTATGCCTCTTTATCACATAATCTACTAAGTTTGTAGGATAATGTATTTCCAAACAATTAAAACAATAGATCATGTCTTTAAGATTAGGCGATGAAGCCCCCAATTTCACGGCACAGACCACACAGGGCGAAATCAATTTCCATGAATGGTTGGGCAATAGCTGGGGCGTTCTTTTTTCGCATCCAGCAGACTTTACTCCCGTTTGTACCACAGAGCTAGGGGCCACATCCAAACTACAGCAGGAATTCGAGAAACGCAATGTAAAGGCCATTGCTGTTAGCGTGGATGCATTGGACAGCCACCATACCTGGATCAACGATATCAATGAAACACAGAACACTACGGTTAATTTCCCCATCATTGCAGACCCCAATAGGGAAGTGGCTACCTTGTATGATATGATACATCCAAATGCCAGTGAAAAGTTTACCGTGCGTTCACTGTTCATCATAGGCCCCGACAAGAAGATAAAGCTCACCATTACCTACCCAGCTTCCACAGGCAGAAACTTTGTGGAAGTATTGCGCGTTATCGATTCGTTGCAGCTCACTGCCAACTACAGTGTGGCAACACCTGCTGACTGGAAACATGGTGAAGATGTCATCATAGTGCCAGCAGTAAAGAACGAAGACATTCCAGCCAAGTTCCCCAAGGGTCACACTGAAATTAAGCCCTACCTAAGGGTTACACCACAGCCTAATTTGTAATCAGGTACACAATAATAAAAGGGGCTGCCCTATAAGTGAATGCCCAGTGATCAAACATCACTGGGCATTTTTTATTGTCATTGTACGGAGAGATGGGTATCTATAAAAAAATGCCATTTGTCCAATTATCCACTTCCATATCTTCGCCAACTATGGCAAAAGAGGTTGTTTTAAGTGGAATTAGGCCCACAGGGTTCCTGCATTTGGGAAACTATTTTGGTGCGATGCGTAATTATGTCCGCATGCAGGACGAGTATGATTGCTATTTTTTTGTGGCCAATTGGCATAGCCTTACCACGCATCCAGATACAAGGGAACTGGGCGTTGCTGTGAACAGGGTAGTAGCTGAAAATATTGCCTGCGGACTGGATCCGGATAAAGTGGCATTGTATGTACAGAGCGATGTGCCAGAGATTGCGGAACTGTACCTTTACCTGAACATGCTTTCCTATAAAGGCGAACTGGAAAAGACCACTACGTTCAAGGAGAAGGTAAGGTTGAGTCCCGATAATGTGAATGCTGGGTTGCTGACCTACCCGGTGCTACAGGCTGCAGATATTTTGATACACCGTGCCGTGAAAGTACCTGTGGGTAAGGACCAGGAACAGAACATGGAAATGGCCAGGAACTTTGCACAGCGTTTCAACCACCGTTATGGTGAAACATTCCCTATGCCCTACGGTTTCAATTATGGTGGTGAACTTGTAAAGATATTGAGCCTTGATGGTAATGGTAAAATGAGCAAGAGCGAAAATCAATTGGCTACTTTGTATTTAGCAGACGAAGATGAAGCCATCCGCAAAAAGATAATGAAGGCCAAAACAGATAGTGGCCCCACCGAACCTAATGCTGTAAAGGTTGATTATATAGAAAACCTTTTTACCCTAATGAAAATTGTTAGTACATCGGATGTAGTTAAAAAGTTTGAGGACGATTTTAATGGTTGCAGCATCCGTTACGGAGATATGAAAAAGCAATTAGCTGAGGATATGGTGAACTTTATAAAGCCCATCCGCGAAAAAGCTGCCGACCTACAAAATAATAAGGAATTGCTGGACAGAATCAAGAAACAGGGGGCTGATAAGGCAAGGGCCAGCGCCAATGAAACCATCAAATTGGTAAGGAAAGCTGTATTGGGATAAAGTTGAAAACTAAGCATATTTATTTGTTTGTTTTTTGGTCAGAAACCCTACTTTCACCGCCCACAGTTTAATTATTGAACAGTGGGATTTTAAACTTTTTTGAACTCCCCTCATGGCAAAGGCTAAGAAACCAAAACACGTTGCAGTCGCTGGAAACATAGGTGCCGGCAAAACCACCTTAACAGAAATGCTGAGCAAGCATTATAAATGGATCCCGCAATTTGAAGATGTGGACCATAACCCTTACCTCATGGATTTTTATGAGGATATGCCACGTTGGAGCTTCAACTTACAGATATATTTCCTCAACAGTAGGCTGAACCAATTGCTGGATATCCATCGCGGTACGGAAACCATTATTCAGGACAGGACAATTTATGAGGACGCACATATTTTTGCTCCCAACCTGCACGATATGGGCCTCATGAGCAAACGTGATTTTGAAAACTACTTCAAGTTCTTCCAGACCTTGAAGACCATGGTGGAACCACCGGACCTACTGATTTACTTGAAGGCTTCCGTACCAACATTGGTGGGTCAAATTCAAAAACGTGGCCGTGAATATGAAGAGAATATCAGGTTGGATTATTTGAAGAAATTGAATGAGCTATACAACAGGTTTATAGATGGGTATAAAGAAGGCCCATTATTGATTATTGATTGCGATAAGAACAAGTTTGGCGAAAGTGAGGAACACCTGGGAGAAATTATTGCCAAGGTTGACAGTACCTTATTTGGCCTGTTTTGATTGTTGTCATAAAGTAAAGTTCCAAGAAGAAATTTAAAAGTCCATTGAGTATTCAATGGACTTTCTTTTATCCATGGATCATTAATACTCCAATACTTTCGATTCGGCTTTATCCCCATTTACAGTTATGATGAAGATTTTGTTATAAACAGCTTCATCCAGAGCCTTGAACTTTTCCTCTTTCAACAATAAATTAGCCAATGCAGGTGTGGTATTGCTATGGCCTACGATTAAAATGGTTTTGCCCTTCTGAAGCAATAGCTGATCCACAAAGGTTTTGAGGTCCTTGGGACTGTAGGTTTGGATAGCTTTTCCTGATTTTTTGGAAATGGGCGTTGCAGTTGATTTTGTACGGGCATAATCAGTTGAGAAAATGCCATCAATGCTATAGTCCTTCAAAGCACCAACAAGGTCAATGGCCCTTTGTTCCCCATCCTTGGAAAGCGGTGGGTCGGAAGCCATCATTTTCGAACCTTGGGCAGTAGTATCCTTTTCCGCATGCCTCACCAAAATATAGGTAGAAACCTGTGCAAACGATAAGGTTGCAAATGCAAGTATTGTGAATAGGCATAGGGATTTTTTCATTCGGTAAGTTTTGTTGAAGGTAAGCAAGCCATTTCAAGGAACTGAACCATTTATCAAAAAACAGAGATGCTGGCGGCAGCTAGTCCATTGTTTTACTATCTTGTTCACTTCAAAACATTCGCATGAGAAACTTATTGCTACTCTCTTTTTTTCTTCTTTTCTCCCTCTACTTATTTGCCCAAAAGAAACCGCTTGACCATTCTGTGTACGACAGTTGGCAGAGCATTGGGGAAAAGATGATTAGCAATGATGGCAAGATTGTGGTTTATACAATTACGCCACAGGAAGGGGATGCATTGTTGGTTATTCAAGAAAGCAGTGGCAAGAAATTATTGGAAGTACCAAGGGGCTATGCAGCAAGGATTTCACCTGATGCAAAATTGGTTGTTTTTAAGATAAAGCCAACCTTCCAACAAACTCGTGATGCAAAAATCAAGAAGAAAAAAGCTGATGAACTGCCAAAAGATAGTTTGGCAATTGTTGGCATTGCTGATATCAGTATTCAAAAATTCCCCCGTGTAAAATCATTCAAGATGCCTGAAGAAGGCAGCAACTATTTGGCTTGGCTCTACGAAAAAAATGAAAATGACAAGAAGAGGGATGAAGAAGAAGGCACCACCTTGTGCTTACGCAATTTAAACGTTGCAGCAGTGGACAGTTTCAAGAAAGTAAGTGACTATGTGTTTGATAAAAAGGGGAACAGCTTTTTACTTGAAATCACGCCCAACAAAAAGGATTCCGTATTGAGACCTGCCATTGTTTGGATGAAATTGAAAGAAGCAAAATCAGATACCTTGATTAAGAATTTTGCTGATGCCAAAGGCTATGCTTTTGATGAAGAAGGCAACCAATTGGCATTTGTGGCAACTACTGATACTGGCAAGATTGAACAGAAAAATTATAACCTCTATCATTTCACTAAATCATTAACACAAACACTAGCAAGCAATTCAACCAAGGGTATTCCTGCAAAATGGCGTATCAATGAGAATGGCAATATTATTTTCAGCAAGACTGGTAAGCGTTTGTTCTTTGGTACATCGCCAGCCTTGCCAGCAAAAGATACTTCCTTGCCAGAATTTGAAAGGGTAAGTGTAGATATTTGGCATTACAATGATGATGACCTGCAACCAGTTCAATTAAAAAACTTGGAAGCGGATTTGAAGAAGAGTTATTTGGCAAGGTTCGATATGGAGAAAAATGAAATCATTCAATTGGGCAATGAAAAATTTGAACGGGTGCAGCAAACATTGGAAGGTGATGGCGATGTGTTCTACAGTTCCACAGACTTTGGTAAACGTGTACAGAGGCAATGGCAAGGTTATACATTCAATAACGTGTATGCCATCAATCCTGTAGATGGCAGATCATTTTTAATCAACAAGGATGTTAAGGGCAATTTGTTTCCCTCTTACACAGGCAAGTACTTGCTGATGTATGATGAAAGGAAGAAGGGATACTTTGTTTACAATCATTCAACCAAACAAACTTATCCTGTTGCGAAAGATATTCCATATCCCTTGTATGACGAGGAGAATGACGTGCCTGACGACCCCAATGCTTATGGTATTGTAAAGTGGATGGAAGGAGACAAGTATGTGTTGGTGTATGATAGATATGATGTTTGGAAAGTGGACCCAATTGGGAAGGAAAAATCTGTTGTCATCACAAAAGGAAGGAAGGATAAATTGCAGCACAGGTATGTGAATGTTGATTTTGATGAAAAATTCATAAAACCTTTCCAGAAAACTTATTACAGAGTATTTGATGAGATTTCCAAAGCTTTTAGTCTTGCAAGTATTGAAGTTAACTCCCCATCAAATAACATGGCCAATGAGTACTACAAAAACGAATTTTTATGGAAAGGCCAACCATTATTGAAAAGAATAGGGGGAAAAAGTTTGGCCGAAAAAATCTATGATGGGCCTTTCAACAATATCTCCAACATACAAAAGGCAAAAAACGCTGAAAAGTTTATTTATACGCTTGAGAGTGCTTCAAGTAGCCCAAATGTATATACAAGGTTTAAGGTTGATACAGTATTTATTGAAAATATTGATGACCCGAATATAATGGATACACTTATCCTTCCAGCAATGGCATTGTCCAATCTTAACCCCCAACAATCCCAATACAATTGGCTCACTGCGGAACTATTCAAATGGAAAGCTTACACGGGCAAGCAGACAGAAGGTATCCTCTACAAACCAGGAGATTTTGACCCCAAGAAAAAATACCCCATGATTGTTTATTTCTATGAACGAAACAATCAAACCCTGTACAATTACTTGGCTCCATCACCAACACCATCGAGGTTGAACATCCCATTTTTTGTGAGCCGTGGTTATATTGTCTTTGTGCCGGATATCTGGTACAAAACCGGCAAACCGGGACAAAGTGCTTATGACTATATTCTAAGTGGCACAAGGGCTGTGGTTAAATTAGGTTTTGTTGACAGTACCAAAATTGGTCTGCAAGGACAATCTTGGGGCGGTTACCAAACCGCCCAACTCATCACCATGACCAATTTATACAAAGCAGCTTGGGCGGGTGCCCCTGTAGCCAATATGTTCAGCGCCTATGGTGGCATCAGGTGGGAGAGTGGCCTCAACAGGCAGTTCCAATATGAGCATACACAAAGCCGTATTGGTGCAACGATATGGGACAGACCAGATTTGTACATGGAGAACTCTCCTCTGTTCCATCTCAAAAAAGTATCCACCCCATTGGTTATTATGAGCAATGATAAGGATGGTGCCGTGCCTTGGTACCAGGGCATTGAACTCTTCACAGCCATGCGTAGATTGGGTAAAAAAGTATGGCTATTGAACTACAATGATGAAGCCCATAACCTTGTTGAAAGACGCAACAAAAAGGACATCCAAATTCGTGAGCAACAATATTTTGATTGGTTGTTGAAAGGGGAGAAGCCACTCACTTGGATTACAGAAGGTGTACCTGCTTTGATGAAGGGAAGGACTTGGGGGTTGTAAGTTCCAATGTTCAAGAAGTTCACAAGTTCCATAAGTTGAGAGAAGCCCCTACGAACGAGTAAATCAACTTGTGAACCTGTGAACTTGTAAACAATCAAACTGTTCTCGTACTAATGTACCTCACCAAACTCCGCTTGGCAACGGGCAATAAAGTTTCCTCTATGGGGAAACTGAAATCTGTTTCTACGGCATAGACGGCTGGGTTGGGCAGATTGCTCCTGTTGCGAATCAGTTCTGCTTTGATATTTTGGTAACTGTTCACAAAATTGCGTTGCCATACGTCCACAAAGTCAGTTTTCATCGTCCGGTATTTCTCATCATGTTTTTCAAACAAGCTGATCCTGTATTGGTACACCCAGGTATTGTGCGCCTTGCCTTCGCATAAGAAAAAATAGCCTTCGTTATGGTCCAATGGAATCAGGCCAACAGGTTCAATAGAGAGTTTGTTCTCCACAAATTCATAGATTTCCGTGCCACTGGTAATGGTCCGTTTCATTTTATCTGCACTGTAATTGATGATGTCTTCCAGTTCCTGCATCAGTTCATCATCTTCAATCATGGATTCATACAATACCTGCAATTTCTGTATCTCAATGCCTGTAAGCTTCTTGGGGAACTGTTCCTGCAAATATTTCTTGTTTTCACGGAAAGCCACCAAATTGTTGTAGTGGAAGATCACATCTGCCAATTGGGGATAAAGCTTGTTCTGTGTAAAGTGCTTGCCAATTTCCTGCAGATAGGCCAATAGCGTATATTTCTTCAGTTCAAAATCAATATAGCCATCTGCAAACCAGGTTTGTGATAAGGTCTTCATAGTGCGTTGATTTTTGTTTATACAATTTACTATGAGACAGATACAAACACATTTCTGTTTACCCACACTATGTTAAAAAGAGACCATGTTTTTGGGTTATCCTTTTTTAGGTAATTGAATAGGCTCCCTTAAACCTTTCATTATAAATGAAGGCTACAACAATTTAGAAAATATTTTTTGAAATTGTTGCAATAGTGTAACAATTTGCTTGCAACAATTTTAAATTGTTGTATAGGTGATTGTTGTAGGTGTGCAACAAAATGCACTGCAACATTTTTAATTGTTGCAAACGCCATTGTTGCAGGCGTGAAAAAAATGGGAAATTTTTCGGCAAATTTGGTTAGTCGACTCTAAATGTAATTACGAGTATTGGGGGGTCGGAAAATAATAAGGAACGAATGGACTATAACTTTTCTTCCAAAGCATTTATAAACTCCTTGGGCTTATCAACAAAAAACAAAACAGTATCCGTTTGCCTCCTGATGCCAAATACTTTTGTCACTTCAATGGGCCGTTTCAAATAAATAATGCAGTTATGGTTTTCCAAGCCTTTAATCAAGGCAATTTTTATGGCTTGTTTACCTTGCGGTAATTTATTGTTCAATTCTATTTTCTCAATATTGGCAAAGTCAATCATTGCATCGCCAGCCAGGCCATTGTGTATTTCAACGGAATCATTGTTGATGATGATGGGCCTTGCTTTTACAGCCCTAATATGTGCCAAGAGTTGAAGGCAGCTATACAAACTCAAGCCAAAAATTATCCAAGCTGCAGTTTTGTTCCAACTGATCAATAAAAAATGCATGGCAGTCGTTTCGGTTAGGAACAAAAATAGAATCGCTCCGAACACTATCAGAATGCCGTTTCCTTTGTAGGAGGTGAACCTTGTTTGATAGTCCGCAGTCCTAGCTTTTCTTCCAATAAAAGCGTAGTAGAAAACGGCAATCTCGGATGAAATAATATTGCCCAGTTTTTCATTGCCGATTACTTGTTGCATGACATGCCTGCAATAAAGAAGAAAGTCAACCTTGCCATTGCCCAATTGCTTAGCAGCATTGTTTGCCACATAAAATTTTTTCGCAACAAAGAAAATAACGAACGTTTCAATCAATGGCGAAACCCATGTCTTGATAAAATGCAGTAGGGTATTGGAATGGCTGTTCAGTATGAACCCTGCAAACAATAACCCCAAAATAAAAACCCTTGAAACGGTCTTCTTACTGGTACTCGTTTTTCTAATAGCCAACAAATAAACCAACGGGGCAGTGACCAGTAAATCAATAACAATTGCATTTGACAAAAGGCTTGAATTGCTTTTAAAAGCAGGGATAAGTGTTATGCAGAAACAGCCAATGAAAATAAAGGAGGGAAGACCAATAGCTAGCTTCCAATTGGGTTTTATGGTTGCTGTCATGAGATGCTTTATTGGTTAGTAGCAGGAATGGAGTTATTGTTACGCAATTTTACTTTGTTATGATAGAATTTTTTGGGGACAAGCAGAAGAACAAGCATTGAACACCTGTGGCAAGTTTATCCTGAACGATAGTCGAAGGGCTCCATTCAAGTAAGGATAAATATTGGGCTTTTATTGAAACGTAGAATACACAAACTTTAGCACAAACCGTTCCTACGGAACGGAAACAATTTCAATTATTTGGTTCTACCTACAAGTTGTCCCGAAGGGACAGAAATTGTTTTGTTTTAGCATCTATTCTCTACCAAGCATTCTTTATTTTATGTTCCATCGGAACATTTTGTGCCCCAAAAGTTATTAAATAGTTGGCAAAAGTATTTCAGTAGGTAAAAGTGTACATGCTTGCTTTAATAGTCCTTCACCATAACCAATAACAATGAAAGCTCATCATTTTCTGGCGTACCTTCTTCTGCAGGAAAAGTTTCCATGGTTCTTTTAATTCACCTCTGAAACCCAAAATATATTCTTTAATTCTAGTTCTTGATATACTTTGTTGAGTCAATTAATATGCAGTACAACTGCAGCCCAATGCAGCATTTAAGCTCGTTCGATAATCCTTATATTTGCTATCCCTTTAACCAATACATCCTTTGATAAAATCGGGATGACAGAAATAGCGTAACAATGAGTGAAGAAAAGAGCCTTAATTTTTTGGAGGAAATTATAGAAGATGACTTGAAGAACGGGAAATACAAATCCATTCTCACCCGTTTCCCCCCGGAGCCCAATGGTTATTTACATATTGGCCATGCAAAGAGTATTTGCCTGAATTTTGGTCTCTCAAAAAAATATGGGGGGAAGACCAATCTGCGTTTCGATGATACCAACCCAGTTACGGAGGAAACGGAATATGTGGACAGCATAAAGGAAGATGTGAAATGGTTGGGCTTTGAATGGGCCAACGAACTGTACGCATCGGACTATTTTGAACAGTTGTACAACCTTGCTGTGCGATTGATTGAAAAAGGATTGGCCTATGTGGATGATAGCAGTGCGGAGGAAATAGCCAAACAGAAGGGGACACCCACCCAGCCCGGTGCGAGGAATGAGTTTTCCAATAGGAGCATTGAGGAAAACCTGAAACTGTTCCTGGACATGCGGCTGGGAAAATACAGGGATGGTGAAAAAGTGTTGCGTGCCAAAATTGATATGGCCAGTAATAACATGCACTTGCGTGACCCATTGCTGTACAGGATCAAGCATGCCCACCACCACCGTACTGGCGATACCTGGTGCATTTACCCTATGTACGATTTTGCACATGGCCAAAGTGATTCAATAGAGAATATCACCCATAGCATCTGCACACTTGAATTTATTCCCCATCGTCCCTTGTACGATTGGTTTATAGAGCAGTTGGGTATTTTCCCCAGCCACCAATATGAATTTGCAAGGTTGAACATGACCTATACCGTGATGAGCAAACGCAAGCTGCTCCAATTGGTGAACGAGGGCCATGTAAAAACTTGGGACGACCCACGTATGCCTGCCATTGCAGCCATGCGTAGAAGGGGCTACACAGCAGAAGCCATCCGTGAGTTCTGCGATAAAATTGGTGTGGCCAAACGTGAGAACCTAATTGACCTAAGCTTATTGGAGTTCTGTGTTCGGGAACACCTCAATAAGATTGCATTGAGAAGGATGGTGGTGTTCGACCCATTGAAGGTTGTCATTACCAATTACACGGATATGACTGAGTTGTTGAAAATTGAGGACAATCCCGAAGATGAGAATACTACATACCGTGAGGTGGCTTTTAGCAGCGGGATTTATATAGAACGTGAAGATTTTATGGAAATCCCCCCCAAGAAATTCTTTAGGTTATTTCCGGGAGGAATGGTCCGCTTAAAAGGCGCATATATTATCAAGTGCGATGAAGTGGTTAAAGATGATGCTGGTAATATTACTGAACTCCGTTGCAGTTACATCCCAGAAAGCAAGAGTGGCAGCGATACCAGTGGTATCCACGTAAAGGGCACTTTGCATTGGGTAAGTGTGAAACATGCAGCAACAGCGGAGGTACGTTTGTATGACAGGTTGTTCACCGAAGAAAATGTGGCTGATGCTGAAGGTGATTTCAAAAATTACATCAACCCCCATTCCTTGCAAATAGTGGAAACTGTTTATATGGAGCCCTGTTTGCACGAAGCCAAGTTCGATGAACGTTACCAATTTATCCGCAAGGGCTATTTCTGTTTGGATAAGGACAGCAGTGAGGAAAAGATCGTATTCAACAGAACGGTTGGCCTGAAAGATACTTGGGCGAAGGAAGCGAAGAAGAGTTAGCCCCCATCCCCTGAAGGGGTGTTGTGGAGATTGAAGCGAAGATTTTTTGGTGACCAGCAATAGGATAAGATTGAGCTTCAGTTGCGTCGCACACTTATACAAGAGAATAAATTTGAACAGCAGAAGAATGTCAGGTTGAGCCAGCCTTTGCCGGCAGGCAGGCTTGTCGACATCATACTTTCAAAATGCTGAAGTCTAGCTTCAGCATTTTATCTTTATAAACATGAGTTTACTAGATCAATTCAAGGCCAACTGGCAAAAGCATTTCAATCAGCTGTCCATTAATAACTGTCATCTTTTATTGGCAGTAAGTGGTGGCATTGACAGCATTGTATTGGTTGATTTGGTTAGCAAGAGTGGATTTGATTTTACCATTGCACATTGCAATTTTCAACTAAGAGAAGAGGAAAGCACAAGGGATGAAAATTTTGTAAGGAGCCTTGCTGGGAAATATGGAAAGGAAGTTCTGGTGAAGCAATTTGACACAGCATCATTCGCCAATAAAAATAAAACATCCATTCAAGAAGCTGCAAGGAAGTTGAGGTATGACTGGTTCAACGAACTCCTTAATTCAACATTTAAAACACAACATTCAAAATTATTGACTGCCCATCATGCAGATGACAATATAGAAACGGTGCTCTTCAATTTCTTCAGGGGAACTGGTATCAGTGGGTTACATGGCATCTTGCCAAAACAGGGCAATATTATTCGTTCATTATTGTTTGCAAAAAAGGAAGCCATTGTTGCTTATGCAAAAGAGAACAATTTAAGTTGGGTGGAAGATTCATCCAATGCTTCTGATAAATATTCAAGGAACTATATCAGGCACCAAGTAATACCAATGATGAAAACTATTTTTTCTTCTGTAGAAGATAATTTGCTGAACAATATTGAACGGATGGGTGAGGCTGAACAGTTATACAATCAGGCTATTCAATTACATAAATCAAAGCTGCTGGAACAGAAAGGAAATGAAACCCATATTCCTGTTTTGAAGTTGAGGCAGGCTGTTCCATTGCAAACCATTGTTTGGGAAATCATCAAGGATTTTGGATTTACTGCCCATCAGGCAAATGAAGTGATTAAGTTGCTGGATGCAGAGAATGGAAGCTTTATTCAGTCATCTACTCATAGAATTATCCTGAACAGAAAATGGCTCATCATTGCAACGCTGCAAGGGGATGAAGCCAAGCATATTGTTATTGATGCAGGGGAGAAGAATGTAGCTTTTGAAAAAGGGGAGCTGATTTTTGAAAGCTTAGAAGGCTCAAGTTACAAGGTTCAAGACTCAGCTTCCATTGCAGCCTTTGATGCAGGTGCCATCAGCTTTCCATTGCTGTTACGTAAAGCAAAAACTGGTGATTACTTTTATCCATTGGGGATGCCCAAGAAGAAAAAATTAAGCAAATTTTTTATCGACCAAAAACTTTCCAAAACAACTAAGGAGAATGTTTGGGTGCTGGAAAGCAACAAGAAAATTATTTGGGTGATTGGTTTGCGAATTGACGATAGGGTAAAAATAAAACCCTCAACAAAGAATATTTTACGAGTGATTATCGACAAAATTACTTAGCCCCAATTGCTTCTTTGTATTCCTTTCTATTTAAGTTCAACCTGTCTACTGTAAATGTGTGGGAACCATCAATTCCTGTTTTCTCTGTTAGCAAACGTTTAAGTGCAAAGGTTGAATAGTATTGATTACTACCAACTTTCTTCCATTTATAACTTTTGATGCCAAGTACTTTGGCTAGGTATTTTTGGCCACAAGAATCGCAGTCAAATTTTCTGACTTCCTGTTTGC
Organism: Chitinophagaceae bacterium; assembly: GCA_023251255.1. Lineage (GTDB taxonomy): Bacteria > Bacteroidota > Bacteroidia > Chitinophagales > Chitinophagaceae > UBA1930. The sequence goes on along the minus strand of JAHEZD010000054.1, from coordinate 21,285 downwards.
ATTTCCCTTTTTCATCAAAGTAAATTATTTGGTCTAAAGGCCTTATCGAAGAATCCCTTATCAAGAAAACAATTTTATCGTCATGTTCTTCTAATACCGTTTTGAAATTTTGTTTCTTGGTGTATTTCAGCAGATCTTTCCTAACCTTCTTTTTCTTGAGGTCAATATAACCCTGAGACCATACGATTTGCATGAAAAGGGTTGATAGGGTTAATAACAAAAAAATTTTCATAAATGGTTTGTACTGCTAATTCAACAAAGGATTCACTTCGATTTCCTTCACATCAATATCTGTATAGTCCCTGATTTCATTGTACAAAGTGTCACGTTCTACAGGTTGTCGTTTCACTTGTTTAATCAAAGTAACCAGTTGCGCAGTGCTCATGCTGGGCGTTTGTTCCTCGCTGCCAGCCATTGCATAAATCTTTGTTGAATCATCAATCGTTCCATCTATATCATTTACCCCAAAGCTCAATGTTAGCTGGGCATTCTGCCTGCCAAGCATTGGCCAGTAGGCTTTAATGTGTGGGAAGTTGTCCATGTACAATCTTGCTACAGCATACATTTTCATGTCTTCAATAATGGACGATTCTGGGATGTTGCTCATATCGTTGTCCTTGTTCCTGAACTTGAGCGGAATGAACGTATTGAAACCACCTGTTTCATCCTGCATGGTCCTTAACCTGTCCATATGGTCAATCCGGTGCCAGTACTTTTCAATATGGCCATAGAGCATTGTGGCATTGCTGTGCATACCCAGGTTATGTGCAGCTTTATGAATGTGCAGCCATCCTTCAGCATCCACTTTATCATCACAAATTTGTGAACGCACTTCTGGATGGAAAATTTCTGCACCACCGCCTGGCAATGAATCAAGACCAGCTTCATGCACTAGCTTCATACCTTCTTCCACACTAACTTTTGCCTTCCTGAACATATAATCCAGTTCAACAGGTGTAAAACCTTTCAAGTGCAGTTCAGGACGGTGTGCCTTTATTGCCCTCAACAGTTCCATAAAGAAATTAAGGTTCATTTTGGGATGAACGCCACCTACAATATGTACCTCAGTCACCGGTTGCCCATCATATTTTTTTACAATGTTCAGCATGTCATCAATGGTTAGTTCCCATCCTTCTTCCTTATGTGCATAGAGTTTTGAGTAGGAGCAGAACTTGCAACTGAACACACAAACATTAGTAGGCTCTATATGGAAGTTACGGTTGAAATAGGTTTTGTTGCCGTGTTTGCCTTCACGCACCCAATTGGCCAAGGCGCCCAAAAATGGTAGGGTTCCTTTTTCAAACAGGGCCACGCCATCATCAAATGAAATACGCTGCCTGTTCAATATTTTATTGGCAATCGTTTGTAGTTGTTCGTCTGCCACCTGCCCAATAATCTTAGTTACATCTGCTGTTACCATCTCTCAAGAATTTAATGCTGCAAAGCTACAGCTAGCAAATTAATAGATGCCTATGACGGTTGTTTATTTTTAAAATCGAAACTTTGTTTTTGCCTATTTTTTTAAGACGGGCAGCAGAACACGAATTGAACACCAGACAAGTTAATCCTGAGCAATAGTAAAAAGGCTTCATTCAGGGGAGGATGAAGATTGAGCTTTTATCGCAGCGTAAAAAACTACAATTTTACAATCTTTTTTGTAACAGATTTATTGGTATAATCAAACCTCACATGATATACTCCCTTGGCGAATTTAGCCATATCAAAAACCATGGACGAACCTGCATCCCCAGCGTAGGTTTGGGAAAATACCTTTTGCCCCAAAGAATTGAAAATGCTTATTGCCTTTAAATCAGCAGTTGAAGAGAAGAGCCTAACTGTAAATTGTTTAGAAAAAGGATTGGGTGTAATCACAATACCGTCATTCAACAATCTTTCGGGGCGTACATTAGTGGTTACACTTATATCATCTAAGTATAAAATTTGTCCATGTCCATTGATGTTTTTAAAACCAATGATTACTTTTTCTGCACTTAGAGGAATGCTGAAAGTAATTTCTTGCTTCTTCCAGTCTGCATCTGCTGGAATGTAGGCTGTAGCCTGGTTCCCAGGAACTGTAGCCAAATCGTTACCTCCTTTTTGCCAAACAGGGCTGTAGGTTTTGCCACAATCCGTGGAAACAAGTATGACCAAACTATCAGCATTTACATTGGTGCGATAGGCTTTCCAAAAAGATAACTTAATAGAATCCACATTGTTAACTTTTAGATAGGGTAGATACATGAAGTCCGCTTGATTGATAGCCGTGTAATCAAAATTGTCAATAAATGCACATTTGGAACCATCATGTTTGGCGCCATTTGTTCTTTCCCAAGTAAAACTTGCATCGGGATTGTTGACCCTTAATGATTGATAGGGAAAGCTTAGGCCTTCAAATCCTTCGTCATAGCCTGCATTGTCATTAATTGGATAAACTGGACCAGTTAATATTTCCAACTGTTTGCCGTATGAATATTGGTTGGTGGCATTCAAGGACCATATTTTGAAATATTGGAAGACATTGTTGTTGGGGATGGCAAAATTAAAATTGCTACCATTGCCCTTATAAATAACCTTGCCCAATCCAGTTACGTTTTCTCCTATATTATAGGAACTGCCATTGTTGGGGATCCCGATTGAATTGTTTTCATTATAAACAATTAGTACATCATTATTATTCGGGTTTTTGGTCCAAGAAAGGTTTATGAAATGGCAATCTGCGTTAGCTGTAAAACTTATTGGCGGTGATACTGCATTGTTTATAAGGAATGACTGTGCTTTTTGAAGGGCCTTAAAAGCATTGACCCTCCCAGTTCCTAGTTTGCCGATATAACCAGGGTTTAATTGGTAGATTTCATCAGTAGTGGAGAGTAGAATGTCCCTAACATCACTTGCAGATGCCTTGCCTGACAGTTTTGAGGCAATCAAAGCTGCAACACCTGCCACATGAGGTGCGCAGGCAGAAGTGCCGCTAAAGAAAGCATAACCATTGATAGACGTTGTTGGAATGTCTGAAGCGTCGCCCAGTCCATCACCGGCAGGTGCTGAAATATCAACCCAATTTCCATAATTTGAAAAAGGAGAACGTATATCCTTGTTATTGGTGGATGCAACACCAATCACTTTTTCATAACAGGCGGGGTAGGTAAACCTTTCATCACCATTGTTACCAGCAGCAGCGATGACCAATCCTCCTTGTAAAACATTGCCCCCACCATTACTGCAGAAATAGTCAATGGCATCGAGCACTGATTGCCTGTAAACACCGGCATTCGTAAAAACCCAACTGTTTGACGCTATACAGGCTCCATGGTCTGCTGCCCAAACAAGTGCATCTGCTATATTTCCATTCGTATTACTGCCCATAAATATTTGGCAGCTCATTAATCTTGCACCACTATTCAAAGAGCCGTCCCCTCCCGCAATACCACTAATGCCAGTGTTATTATTGTTAACGCCGGCAACTATGCCCGCTGTACATGTTCCATGATCTTCTGGAGATATAATGCCATTATTGGTAACGAAATTATATCCAATACCAGTCCACATGTTCTGGGCCAGGTCGGGATGGTTATATTGTATGCCCCTATCAATCATAGCAACGATAACTTCCGGTTTACCTTTTTCAATATCCCAAGCATCTGTCATTCCCAAATCTCTACCAATTGAGCCACCCAATTGGCCAGTATTTTTCAGGTTCCATTGCTCAATAAACTTGGGATCATCCGGGACGAACGATTTAACAGTTCTTATTCCAGTAGTTTCTATTTTATAAAGTGGTTCAACCACTTCAAAATATCCACTCTGAATATATTCTTCAACTGTTTTTTTGATATCAGCATCTTTTGGTAACGATAAATTGTACCAAAGGTTCATGCCCCATCTTCTATGCAATTGATATTTGCTTTCAGTCGAATTAATAAATAAGCGACTAGCATTTTTTACCTTGTTTCTTTTGTTCAACCTGTCAATTTCGCCAATGCCAAATAGAAAGAAGGTATTTTTTTCAGCAGGTATTGTGTTTTCCAGCAGAGGGGAGAAGTTTGCTTTGAATTTTACAGATACTATACCTGGCTCATAGGAACTAACTGGAATTTTGGATAGATCAATAATTGGCCTGCTACCTCGTAAAAGGCCTTCCTCTCGGTCTTGGCCCCAACCGAAATACATAAGAGCGCAAAATATCAGTGTTGGAACGAATCTCATTTAGCAGTGTTATTGGCTAGCAAAAGTAATAATTGGTAATATAAGCGTAAATTTTATTACTTGTCAATCTATACTTGTAAAATATGTATAAAAAGAAAGGCCCCACGAATTGTGGAGCCTTCTTTTATGAATCATTAAGAGCCTACAGTTTTATGATCCTTTGTGCAATAGTCTTGTTTGTATAAACAAGTTTTATGGTATAAATACCTGCTGCAAAACGGCTCATGTCAATTGGAATATAAGAATCTGCATTGCCTGAATAGCTCATGTAAATCATTCTTTGTCCCACGGAGTTATAAACCCCTATACCTCTTAGAGAAGTTGGTGCTAGATAATGTTGGATTGTCAAGATACTGCTCACAGGGTTTGGAGCTAGAATAAATCCATTGTTTTTTAGATTCGGAGAAAGTGATTTACTGTACAGGTTTACATTGTCAATAAATACATTATTTCCACTGTTTGTTGTGTTTTTAAAACGGACCCTTGCTGTTCCTCCAACTGCTAGATAAGAACTCAAATTAACAGAATCTGTTCTCCATTGGGATTTGCTAGTAGGAAAGAAAGCTGTTTGATAGCCGTTGTTGGGCGAACTGACTGTTTGCAAATCCGTTCCCCATTTTTTATAAATAGAAGTCCATGTTGTGCCACAATCAGTTGTTAATTCAACTTCAAGCGTATCCAATGCTATGGATGTTGAGCCAGGATATTGCGTAGTAGCTGCGGAAAGGTCAAACTTAACGAATACGGAATCGCTCGCTGTAAATTTAACAGCAGGAGAAACAAGATAATCAATGCTGTTAGCAGCAGAGCTATCTGTATTGTTGAAGTTTCTTATGTATGCAGCAGCAGTTAATTGACTCGCAGTAAGTGTAGTTGTTCGCTGCCACTTATCTCTTTTAGTAAATGGGGCCTGAAGTGTATCCCAATTTACTGGAGGGAAAGTAGACGATTCGAATCCTTCAACCAATGGAGCATTTAAAACTTGCTTAACTGCGACTGTTTTAGCAAGCGTATCGTTAAATGTGTTTTGATCCAAAACTGAATTAGGGTCTGAAGTAAAGAATTTGAAATTATAAGTACCAGGAACCAATGCCGCTATTGGGTTCAATGTCAATAAGGTATCTTTCCCACGAGCTATGTTTACTGGAAACGTTTGAACAACTGCAGTGCCTGCATTTATGATATAGCCAACCTTTACAGAAGTGATAACCAGTCTACCAGCGTTTTTAACCCTTACTCTAGGTGTAGGGCTTGGCTCACAAACTTCTGCGGCAGGGCTAATGATTGCAGATAAGCTTGCATCATTGTCATTCAACAATTTGCCCACTATATTGATATCATCAATGTATAATGATTGTCCATATGCATTTTTATTTCTGAAAGCAATCATTAAACTGCCACTGTTAATATAGGATTCCAAATTAATAAAATCCGGATTAACTGACCATTGAGCTGCTGTTGGTGTAAATGTCCCGCCAGTTCCTGAAACTGTTGCTAAGTCAGCACCGCCTTTCTTCCAGATAGAGGTCCAAGTAGAACCACAATCCATGGAAAGAACTACTTCTAACGTGTCACTGAGAGTTGCAGAATATAGTTTATAGGCATGGTGGAAAGTAACATAAGCTGAATCCTTACCAACAAAATTGACTGATGGTGAACGTAGGTAATCCAGTTGGCCTGGGGCATTATATGAGTAGTTATCCAGTAAACCTGATGCAACTCCTGATTTCTTGGCGGCAGTGGTTCTTACCCATGTAGTTAAGTTATCGGGATTGATTACAGCCCAACCATTTGTTAAGATAGGTGCAGCAGCAGTTCCTGTCCAAGCTGTTTCAAAATCCTGTGTTACAGGGAACGTTGTAATAGGGATGTTTATAACGAATGGCTTAACCAGAAAATCATTGCTCAATTGCTGGTCTGTTACACCATTTGGCAATTCAGTATATGCCCTGAAGTTATGTGAGCCATTTGCTACGCCAGTTACCGGATCTAAAGTTAAAGTAGTAGTAGCGCCGCTTGCAATATTTAATCCTGTGAATGATTTACTAACATATCCAGTCGGGCCTGATCCTGCAGGGTCAACAGCAGACCATACTTTAACAGAGGTTAAGGCTGCTGTTCCATAATTCTGAACTACCACTTGTGGTGTAAATGAATTACCACAAATTGAGGCAATTGGGGAGTTGATAACAGTAACACCAGCATCGTTCGCAACAGCTTGTGTTCCAAAAATATTGATATCGTCCAAGTACAAATTGTTGCCATATCCACTGGTTGCTTTGAACTGCACCTGAACAGACAAGTTTTTATAAGGTGTTAAGTCAATTGCAATCGGTGTTTGTGTCCATTGTGCGGCGGTGGGAGTGAAGGCAGATGTCAGGTTGCCAGTTACTGTAACCAAGGCTGTACCGCTTCTTGACCACAATGAGGTCCATGTAGAACCGCAATCAGTAGACACAAGAACCTCTAATTTGTCAGGCTCCCCTGAGTAAGTTCTATGTGCATAATGGAAATTCAATGTGGCAGTGGTAGCTGTCGCTAAGAAAGTAACAGCGGGTGTTGTTAAGCTAGATATTGTGCCTGCTGCAAAATTATAGTTGTCGAACTTAGCAGAAGCGGTACCAGTTTTTGCTGCTGTAGTAACTTTAGCCCAATTGCCAGCACCAGCCACCTGTGTTAAGGTCCAGCTTGTAGGAGGGAAAGTACCTTCAAAACTTTCGGTAAGTGGAGCAGCCACTGCAGTTCCGATAGTGATTGTTTTCGTGATGGCATCATTTGTTGTTACTTGGTCCGTACCACCATTTGGAGCAGAAGTGGTAAACGTGATGGTATTGTTACCCGTTACCAAATTAGCTGATGGGAATGTCAGTACAGCCGTTCTTCCAGTTAGCAGGTTCACTGTGAACACTTGCGGCGCAGAAGGAACTCCATTTACGGTGCAAACACCTGTAACAGATGTCAATGTAGAACTGCCATTATTAATTATTTGAACTTTTGGAATAAATGCTCCAGGGCAGGCTGGAGTTGGATAACTTGTAGTAACGCAAGTGGTTGTATTGAATTCACTACCCCCAGGACTCACCACTGATATGGATGATGCATCTAAAGCCGGTACAAATGATGGAGGTGTTGCTCCATTAGTTGTTAGATAGCCCGGGCGGAAGTTTTCCAAAACATAATGCATCCTATTAACTTGTGCAATTGTGAACATTGAATAGCATGGATCATCTGTATAATCCATATAGTTCTGGTACATTTTCCCCGGAGGATTGGGAACACCGGTACAGTTGGTTGTTACATTACCTGTAGGGCAGCCTGAAGTCGCTGCATTCAATCCCGGTGTATCATCTGAGGATTGCAATAAATTTGTAGGCAAAGTTTGGCCAGCGGGTGTAAGTTGTCCAAAATCAGCTCCTGCTGCACAGCCTGAGAAAGTATGGAACAAACCAAAATTGTGTCCTATTTCATGCACAGCCGTTCTTCCTAGGTTGAATGCAGCAATAGTTCCACAAATACCGTTTGAAAAACCATCGATAGCCACGCAAACACCATCTATACCAGTTGCACTGGATGTTGTTTCAGTTTGACCGCCTACTCCAATACCAGGTGCAATCCCCAATAGGCCGCTTCCTCCAGAAGAACCTGTCCAAATATTATAATACTTGGTTACATCCCATGGATCCAAACCACCATCTGAAGCATGCTTAATCGCTTGATAAGTTGTGGTTGCAATAGTTACAGTTCCAACCTTTCTTTCGATACCGTTAGTAAGGTTACCACTAGGATCTCTCCTTGCTCTTGTAAAACGGATCAAAGAATGCCCCCTTACATTGTAAAAAGAAGATCCATTTGTGCTATCAGGATTTAACCCTGAATAATCCTTGTTCAAACGGTCCAGCAAATAATCAATACTTTCTTCCGTCACCTTGTAAGGATTCGCATCCACAACGTGAACAATAACAGGAATAGTAATAGGGCCTGTTAGTGTTGAAGTTCTTGAAACTGAAGAATTATTGTAGGTCCTAAAAGCTGTTTCTGCATCCTTTTCCTTCTGCTCAAGTTGAGCAGCAAATTCTGGGTGTAGCTTTCTTGATTCTTCGATTGCTTCCATGGTGCCACAACGTACAACCCTGAAAGGTTTATTGGGGGTGGTGTATTGTTGAGCTTTTAGTGATACCATGCTTAAAACAAACAAGCAATAAAGTAGGAGTGTAAATTTTTTCAAGGCAGTAAAGTTTTGGTTATACAATAAATACACGACGGGCATAAAAGTAGGGAAATTTATTTACTCAAAATATTTTCGGTCATGGTTTAGTCCAACATTTTTCCACAAAAAAGGTTTCTAACAAAAAAGGGGGAAGAACCCCCTTTTTTGTTATTTCTAATGCTTTATTGCCAAAGGCTCGTCTGGTTTATGTTTGTATTTGAAAACCAGCGGGAAAATGATGGCAAGGACCAAGGCATAGCCAGCAAAGCTAAACCATATTGATGGCCAGTCTTTTACACCTGAGCATGCTCCCATATTATTAGTTGTGAAATGGTCTACTACTTTCCCTGCTGCCCAACCACCCATCATTGCACCTATTCCATTCGTCATTAGCATAAATAAGCCTTGCGCACTAGCCCTAATGCTTTTATCTGCTTCTTTCTCAACGAAAAGTGAACCAGATATATTGAAGAAGTCGAAAGCCATTCCATAAACAATCATTGATAGAACCAAGAATGTCAAGCCTTCCCCAGGATTACCAATTCCAAAAAGCCCAAACCTCAGTACCCAAGCTAACATGCTTATTATCATCACTTTTTTTATTCCAAATTTTTTAAGGAAAAATGGGATGGTAAGAATGAACAATGTTTCGGATATCTGCGATAATGAAATAAGCAGGCTTGGATGGTCAACAGCAAAAGTGCCTTTGTAGGTGGTACCAAAATCATTTAAAAACGGTTGTCCAAAAGCGTTGGTAATTTGAAGCGCTGCTCCTAGAAGCATGGCAAATACAAAGAAAATAAGCATTTTAGGTTGCTTGAATAATACAAAAGCATTTAATCCAAACATTTCTGCAAAAGAAGAGCCCTTTGTTGCTTTTGCAGGTTTACAAGCTGGCATTGAGAAAGAATATATTCCCATGATTACCCCTGCTGTTGAAGCAAACAGAAATTGGTTGTGACTTTTTGTCCAACCCATTAAATCAATGCTCCACATCGCGATAATGAAGCCCACGGTTCCCCATACTCTTATTGGAGGAAATATTCTTTGAACGTCTAAGTTCTGTTGAGTTAATATATTATAGGAAACTGTGTTGCTTAGTGCGATAGTTGGCATAAAAAAGCAACTATTTATTAAAATTATGGTATAGAGCGTATCTACTTTAGTTACAGTACTTGCCCAGTACAATACAATTGCTCCAGCAATATGACAAATTCCCAGCACTTTTTCCGCATTTACAAACCTATCGGCAATGATACCAACCAACGTTGGCATAAATAAGGAGGCAATACCCATTGTTCCATAGGTAGCACCAACTAAAGCACCACGTTCACATAAGTCGCCTGGGAACGTAAACATGTATCCCCCAAGCGAAATCAGCCAAGAGCCCCAAACAAAAAACTCTAAAAAATTCAAAATGGTTAGCCTGAGTTTAATAGTCATAACAATCGGTTTTGTGGGTTAGGAATAAAACGGAAGATATAGAAAATTGAGAGAGAAAACAGAAGCGGGAGAAAATCACACAGATCTTCTTGCTATTCTGAAAAGTTCAAACCTTTTGCAAGAAGCCTCAATAACCAATATTGAGATTAGTGGCTTGGGTCAAACATAAAGAATATTAAAAACTCAATGGCAAATTAGCATTATAGACAATTGTTTTTTCGAGATCCTATTTTCGACCACATTTTCTCAATTCAGATTCTTGCGACAACTCTTTAATATTGATAGTAAATGGCATTTGTCAATAATTGAGTTGCCAATTAGAAAAATGGCAGAGGGGAAATTGGCAAACTGTTTTTTGCTGTTCATTAAAAATGAAAGCTAGGAAGGAGCAGAAAAAGGATAGAACTTGCGCAACCGTTTAATTTCGGAATTAGCAAGCCATTATTTAATAGATGGTGCTGTTTAAGGCAATCAACGAAGAAGTCAGACCGTCAGTCTAGTCTTTTCGTTGAGAATTAATTGATTAAGGATGCTATTGCTTATTGTAGCTGTGCAAACCAATAACCTTCATGATTTATTTTATTGATTACCGTTGCATCAATCCTATGGCTAAAAAGCGGGCAATCAAGGACCAATGTATGGAACTCCCCATTCTCCCCACAGGCATCCACGCCCAATCTTTCCAGTTCATCAATTAGTTCAGGGGACAGCGTTTTTCCTAAGAAACTTTCGCCCATGGTTTCATTGCAACTTACAATCATCGTTTCTATGCCACTGCCCAGCATCTGCATCACCAATGTTCGCCTATCTTGTTGCCATAATGGAAGCACTGCTTGCAAACCTGCCGACGCACAAACCTTTTCCTCCCAGTCACGGTGCGGTTGCAGGTCAATATCGCCAAATACCGCATGGCTTGTACTGTATGCTTCTTTCAGCGAACACAATGCAGCAGTAAATTTTTGTTCATACTCCTGCCAACTGCTACTAATCAGGTAAATGGGCAATCCTGCTGCATTGGCCTGGGCCTGCAGGATTGCGGAGGGAATACCATGTGACCGAGAAATTTTGCCTTCTTCATTCAGTACGTTCAAGAGTACGGCAGGGGAGAACCCTTGTTCCATAGCCTGCATCAAAGCAAAGCAACTGTCCTTTCCACCACTCCAACTGCAAAGGGCTTTAGTTTTGTTCATATTGATTGTTATTTTGCAATGTCCACTTCGTTTTCATACACTTCATCAATCAGGAGATTGGTTTTGTCATCTGCAGCTCGGGTAGCCAGTTCGTCGCATCGATTGTTATAAGGATTATCGGCATGGCCCTTTACCCACTGGAACCTTATGGTAAAATTCTTTGACAATTTATAGAACTCCAGCCATAAATCCTTGTTCTTCTTGCCGCCTTTGAAATCAGTTTTAATCCAGTTATGTAGCCATCTTTTCTCAAAACTGTCCACTACATACTTGCTATCCGTAAAAATGGTCAATGGGATATTTTTCTTGGTAAGCGATTGCAATGCCTTAATTACAGCCAATAATTCCATTCTATTGTTGGTGGTTAGTCTGTAACCTGCTGCCAGTTCCTTTTTTTTGTCGCCCCACAGCATTACCACCCCATAACCGCCATTCCCTGGATTTCCCCTGCTTGCCCCATCTGTATAGATCAATAATGGATGCGATTTAGAGTCTGTCATTTTTTCTTTTTATTGCCTGTTATAGTATATTGATTGAACTGCATTCAAATAGCCTCTAAAGCATAAAATGGTTTCCAAACGAATTGGTCATTCACTTTGCCTCGAGAAATCCTGTAGACTCAATCTATCGAATGAAAAACGTTTTATTTCTTTGCAATGTTCGTTTAGGTAGAGGTTGTCCAGTGCCACGTATTCAAATACCTTCAATGTCTTGCCTTTATAATTGGGCGATTTGTAATTGAAGTTCTTAACAATGGTCGTTGGCAGTACAATACGTTTGAATGTTGCCGCTGCTAAGGTTTTGTAGATGATTTCCGCACAGTACATTTCGCTATCATCCTTCAGGTCGAATTTCTTATCGAACTTCAGTTTCCTGTTGTAGTAATAGCGGATAAGTGAACCGAATTGCTTTGTTTCCTGTTCATTGATATCATACCGGAAAATGCCTGCACTATTGTTCTTATACGGATTGCAGAAGGAATCGAATGACACACGTTGCATTTCGCCATTGGGGTTCTCTTCCCCTGTATAGGAGTGGTAAACATACACATCGCCATCCTCGATGAATGCTATGCCACTGTGGGAAAAACTCTTGTCCTGTTTATTGAAGTTCCTGAGTGATGCACTTGTAACATCCATGCCAGCCCTAGTGATGAGGTCACCATCATGTACCATTTTCTTGGCTTCCTTAATTTCTGCTTGCCATTTGATTAAGCTTTGGTCAACCCTTTGCAAATAAGTTGGGCCAGATTTCTTTTTCTCACTGCCGGCATTATTGCAGCCCCATAAGCTTACTAATACAACGGCACAAAAAAAGCTTTTCATAAATTGAATGTATTTCTGTTCCTGCAAACAAAAAACCAACTTTTTTGAAGTTGGTTTTTGTAATGAATATGTACAGTTTCGTTATTTACTTATAAATTCTACTTTATCAATACCAACACCTTGCCCATTTGAACCAGTTGCTCCAGCATCAATCGGAATGAAGTAACGGAAAGCAAACCTTCTTTTCACCAATGTTGGAGGCAGTCCGCTAAGCGTCAGTGTATATTGCTTCCAGCCTGTACCAGGGTATGCATCGGCTCCGCTCAGTACCAAGTTTGGATTGATATCCAATAAAAGTGTGGAAAAATCACCAGTAGCCAAACCAACGGTATTATCTGCCAATGGACCTGAACCTACATTTACAGAAGCTGAGTTGGGGTTCAACCTTACCTGCAATCTATCCGGATAAGTAGCCGGTTCTGCTAATGTACGTGTATAGAACCTGATAATATCACCATTTTTCATGGTGGTAACTGGAGTAATCAACCAGCAACTGATAATTCCTGCACCACTATTGGCATTGAAGGTACAAAGTGCAAAATCCTGCCCGGAATAGGAATAAGAGGCTGGTGAGTATCCACCTAATTTCCCTTTATTGTCAATTAAGTATTGGCCCTGAACCCAGCTATCAGTTCCAATGGGCCTGCTATTATTGATTACGCCCCAGCCATCGTTAATGGCATTGGCCAAAGTGTCAAATTCTTCAACCCACGAATAATCGGGGGCAGCAGGAGCTGGTGCTTCATCTTTTTTGCATGCTTGGATTAACACAACAGCAAAAAGAGCAAGCGATAAGAAAAATGTAACGAAAGAATATTTTTTTGTTTGCATCAGTTATGTTTTTATTTTATTGAAGTGTATTCAAGCCTATCAAGTCCTACACAGTCCGCAGTACCATTGGCTGGGTCATAGGTTTGACCATGGTCATGATAGTACCTTAATGCAAACCTTCCTGCTGTTGGTTTGGTTAACCCATATACGGTAGCAGTAAATTTTGTCCAACCAGTGGGGAAACCAACAGGGGGAGCTAAATCATAAAAAGGATTGATATCCAAAAGAGCAACATCGAAATCTCCTGGATCGTTACCGTCTCCAACATTTAAACTTGTATTATTGGTATTGATTCTTACTTGCAACCTAACACCTACGTTCACATAGGCAGAATTGGCATAGAAACTTATTTTGTCGCCATTTTGTATGGTAAGTATGGGAGAAATGATCCAGTTACTGATAATGCCATCCAAAGTGGTAGCAACGTTGAGGTCAGGCGGAGCCAATGAAAAGTTATCGCACTCAATATACCCTACACCACCTGTAGCACTATAAGGTGTAAAATCCAGACCAAATTGAGGATCACCAGTTTGGTTCCAATTGGATGGACCAATTGGTTGGCTCCTGTTTTTCAGCCTCCACCCACGGCTATAAGCCGCATTCAAGGTATCAAATTCTTCTACAAACGATTGATCGGAAACAGGTTTCGGGTTGGCTAAATAAGAATCATTAACACAAGAAGTAAATACAAACGCAGCAATACAGGTCCATAACAGCGTTTTGGGTAGTAAACTTTTTCTCATACTTATTTTTTCAAGTTAGTCTAATGGTATTGGCTCAATAGCGGGGTGAAAATAGGGATTTTTAGTTTATCAGAAAAAAATGTTAATGGGTAAAACTCAAAATATTTTACACCTGAAATACGCCTATGCTGAATTTATCTGTATCGATATTATGGTTGGCAGCCATGATGCCTTCCGAAATCACTTTTCTTGTTGATAAAGGGTCAATTATTTCATCTACCCAAAGCCTTGCTGCTGCGTAGAAAGCTGTGGTCTGTTTTTCGTAACGCTGTTTTAATTCATCCAGCAACTTCTTTTCATCGTCAGCCGTAACTTCCTCTCCTTTTGCTTTCATGGTGGCTATTTGAATCTGCAACATGGTCTTCGCTGCTTGTTCACCGCCCATCACAGCAATTTTCGCTGAAGGCCAAGCATAGATAAACCTTGGGTCGTAAGCTTTGCCGCACATGGCATAATTACCTGCTCCATAGCTGTTGCCAATGATAATGGTAATTTTTGGGACAACTGAGTTGGCTACGGCATTCACCAGTTTTGCCCCGTCCTTTATGATACCGCTGTGCTCGCTCCGGCTTCCCACCATGAACCCTGTAACATCCTGAAGGAATACCAGGGGAATCTTCTTCTGGTTGCAGTTCATGATAAAACGTGCAGCTTTGTCTGCACTGTCATTATAGATGACGCCCCCCATCTGCATTTCACCTTTTTTATTCTTGGTGATCAGGCGTTGATTGGCCACAATGCCCACCGCCCATCCTTCAATCCTAGCATAGCCGCATAGGATGGTTTTGCCATAATCCTTTTTGAATTCATCAAATTCGGATGCATCCACAATCCTTTCAATGATTTCCCGCATGTCATAAGTCTTTGCATTGCCTTCGGGCATAATGCTGTACAGTTCGTTCATTTCCTTGGATGGGAGCCTTGCCCCCGTTCTATTGAACCCTGCTTTGGGATGGTCGCCAAGTTTGTCCATGATTTTTTTTACATGGTCAAGGCATTCATGCTCTGTGGGGAATTTATAATCTGCTATACCACTGATGGCTGTATGTGTTACCGCACCGCCAAGCGTTTCATTGTCTATGTCTTCCCCCACTGCTGCCTTTACCAAATAGCTTCCCGCTAAAAATATGCTCCCATTGCCTTCCACCATCAATGTTTCATCGCTCATGATTGGCAGGTAGGCCCCGCCAGCAACACAAGCCCCCATTACCGCAGCAATCTGTGTGATGCCCATGGCACTCATACGTGCATTGTTGCGGAAAATCCGTCCAAAATGCTCCTTGTCTGGAAAAATTTCATCCTGCATGGGAAGGTAAACACCAGCACTATCAACCAAATAAATAATGGGCAATTTGTTTTCCATGGAAATCTCCTGCATCCGCAAGTTCTTCTTGCCAGTTATGGGAAACCATGCGCCAGCTTTTACGGTTTGGTCATTCGCCACAATCACGCATTGCCTCCCACTTACATAACCAATACCAGCAACCGTTCCCCCGGCGGGGCATCCGCCCTCTGCCTCATACATTTCAAAACCGGCAAAAGAACCTATTTCAGTGAAGGTGGAATCCTTGTCTATCAGGTATGCTATCCTTTCCCTCGGCGTGAGCTTATTTTTTTCATGCTGTTTATCAATGGCTTTCTTGCCGCCCCCCAATTTTATTTTTGTGAGGTACAGGTTGGTTTCACTGAGCTTCAGTTTCATCCAGTCCTCATTTCTGTTCTGTTCCAAATTCATACTTACAGTTGTTAGTTGAACAAAGATAGGAGAGGGGCTGGGATTTTACTATTAGCTACAACTCAAATTAATAGCATAAAAAAAACTGTAATGTAATCTTTATGCACTATTTTCGGATTTATAAAAAAAAGAAATGAAACATTACCTCCTTTCAATCTGCATCGCTTTATCTGCAATGACAACCAATAGCAATGCACAAAGCTTGCAATGGGGTTTTGGTATAGGAAATTCAAGTGACCAGTATATAAGCCAATCTGCTACAGATAACCTTGGTAATAAATATGTAATAGGATCTTTTAGTGGTGCTAATATGGATGTTGATCCAGGTGCTGGAACCACTTATTTAAGCAGTAGCGGATCCACCGATATTTTTGTAGCCAAATACAGTTCCACTGCCGCATTTGTCAATGCTTTCAGAATTGGAGGTACAGACAATGATGCAGGCCTCGGTATTTGTATAGACAATGCGAACAATATTTACATTACTGGATGGTTCCGTGGCACAGGTATCGATTTCGATCCTTCTGCTTCCGTGGCAAACCTCAATAGTAATGGGGATGCAGGTACGGACCTAGGCTACAATGGCGAAATATTTGTAGCAAAATACAACAGCAGTCTCCAGTACCAATGGGCATTCAATCTCGGAGGAACAACTATTAACGATGCTGGTTTAAGAATCAAAACAGACAATGCAAATGTTTTTGTATCAGGCTCTTTTTCGGGAACGAATGTTGACTTTGATCCCTCTATAAGCAATGCCTATTTAAGTACATTAAATGGCAACCGCACTGCAGGCTTTTTAGCAAAATACAGTACAACCGGTTCTTATATTTGGGCAAAGGCATTTGCTACAAGCAGCACTATTGATGGGGCGATAAGGAATTTTGATTTTGATGCAAGTGGTAACGTATACGCGACAGGCCAAATCTGGGGCTCAACAGATCTTGACCCCGGTGCAGGTACCAATATCCAAACATCCAGTGGGGAAAGCGATATTTTCTTGGTTAAACTGAATGCTGCTGGTGATTATGTTTGGGGATTCAAAGTCGGTGGAACAGGCATGGACATAGCTTGGGGACTAGCAGTAAACTCCAGTAATGAGATTTTCCTAACAGGACTCATGGCCAGTTCAAATGTTGACTTCAATCCTAATATTGGCATTAATACTTTAAATACTGCGGGAGGAGAGGACATCTTTGTTGCGAAATATGACCAGAACGGAAATTATGTCTTTGCTTTTGCAGTAGGAAGCAGCGGAGCAGATGGTGCTTACGATATTGCCGCTGTACCCAGTTCAGGTGGCTGCACATTAACGGGATATTTTTCTGGAACTGTGGATTTTAACCCAGGTAGCGGAACAAGTAACCTTGTAAGCGCAGGTGGCAAAGATATTTTTGTTGCAAAGTATGATAATAACGGAAACTATGTAAAAGCTTTTAGCATCGGTTCTTCTGTGGACGACAATGGACGTTCTGTTTCAAATACGGCTAATACAACTTTAATTACAGGAGATTTTTCGGGGACCAATGTAGATTTTGACCCATCCGCCACAACAGTGAATTTTTCTTCAAACGGCGTTTCGGATGCTTATGTGGCTCTTTATGATTGGAGTTCAATATTGCCTACAACACTAATCTCATTTACAGGTGTAATGGAGAACGAAAAACAGGTACGCCTTAACTGGGTTGCAGAAGGTGAAACCAATATCAACTATTATGGAATTGAATATGCAAATGGGGGCACATTTTCAACGATAGGCCAACAGCAGGCAAATAACAATGTAACTTCCCTTTCCAACTATCAGCTTATTTTCAAGGATTATGTAAGTGGGGCAAATTATTTCAGGTTAAAGATTGTGGATAAGGACAATAAAATAACCTATAGCAATATCATCACAATAAATATAAAGAAGAATAAATTGCTGCAGGTTTATCCTAATCCTGTTATAAGTAACATGCTAAATATTAAGGTAACTGGAGCAGAAAACAATATGAACATGCATTTTCAAATTGTAAGCCAATTGGGGCAAGTAATGTTAGATAAGCATTTCCTTCTTGCTAATGGAGGCAGTGTGAACGTGAACGTTGCCAATCTTTCAAAAGGAAGCTATTTCCTTAAACTGATAGATGCTGACAACACTGTTTCCTCTACTGTTTTCATCAAGCAGTAAATAATAAAGCATAGTTGAAAAGGGGAATTGAAATTCAATTCCCCTTTTTTGTTCATCAATCATTCGCACTTATGTCTTTATTGATGTCGTGAATATTAAGGATGCACATTTTAGCATTAATTTTCTACTTCGGATTGCCCCTTTTCGAAATGAGCATTGGGCAATAGGTAGCCCTAACTAAACCATCGAACTTTGTTGAAACAAGTAGTTTTTTATATTTTGCGACGAATTCACGAATAATAGGTTCAATTCAAGCCCTGTTCCGTATTTGTCTTTTCCTGACAATGGATTGTTTAGACTTTATGAAGTCCTAAAGGTAAGGTTTGAAAGAAACTACAAAATTGAACGGCACTACAATGGATGACTTTAATTACCATGTTCTGCAGAAAATAAAAGTCCCAAGCACTTCAATATGAAAATTGCAGCAACAGTTATCTTATTTAATCCCGAGGAGGACGTAATTGCTAATATTTCTTCTTATTACCTACACATTGGGCATTTATATATATGCGATAATTCTGCTGTCGTAAGTGAGGCTGTAAAACAATTCTGTTCAGCCAATACACATGTAACATTGATACACGATGGCAGTAATGACGGGATTGCCAAACGCCTTAACCAAGCGGCCCGTGCAGCCATTGCAGATGGTTACCAATGGCTGCTTACCATGGACCAGGATAGCCGTTTCAAAGAAGGGCTGTTTACCAGTTATAAAAACTGCCTTACTGATTTTGAAAACGGAACACAGGTAGCCATGTTTGGGATAGAGTATGACAGCAAACTTAAAACAACAGGCGATAATTGTAATTTTAAGGAAATTAATTACTTGATTACCTCCGGCAGCATGGTGAACCTTGCTTTATTCAAACAGGTGGGTGAATTTGACGAAGCATTGTTTATTGATGAAGTTGATCTGGAATATTGTTACAGGGCAAAGAAAATGGGTTTGCGCATTGTAAAATTCACCCACCTCTTGCTTGACCATCAACTGGGAAAGGTAAGCTATTTTCGCTCCTTTAAATCTTTACAACTAACACCACGCACACTGCATTCACCATTACGGGTTTATTATATGGTAAGAAACTACCTGTATGTAGATAAGCTTTATAGGGGCCTGTTTAGTCAGGACGATACCATAAGAAGAAAAGGAATGGTAAACAGGTTAAAAAACAACCTACTATACGGCAACAAAAGATGGCAAACAGTAAAATATATTTTTCAAGCTTATTCTGACTTCAAAAGAAATAAGATGGGCAAAATAAATTAATCAAGACTCATGAGTTCAACTATTCCCGAAGACTTCAACCCTAAACTTAGCTACCCGGCATATTTTGTAAGGAAAAGATTACTGACCGGCATTCATAAGTACAGTCATTATCTTACAGGCACCATGTTGGATTTCGGATGCGGATCCAAACCGTATAAATCCTTGTTTAATGTAACGAATTACGTAGGGCTTGACTTTGAAAACCCCGGACATTCGCACCAAAACGAGCAGATCGATATTTTTTATGACGGCAAGCATATCCCCGTAGCAGACAATTACTTCGATTCCGCATTTAGCAGTGAAGTTTTTGAGCATGTATTTAATTTACCGGAAATGCTGCCCGAAATCTACCGGGTGCTTAAACCGGGTGCACCTATTCTGGTAACATGCCCCTTTGCCATCTGCGAACACGAAGCACCAAATGATTATGCACGATATTCCTCCTTTGCACTCAAACACATGATGGAGAAAAATGGCTTTGAAGTTTTAGCGTATGAGAAATTGGGTAACAGCGTAGAAGTTATTTTTCAGTTACTGTCAATATATATCCAGTTTCACATTACCCCGCACCTTAAGAAAATCCCATTGCTTGGTTCTGCCTTTCAATGGATCACCTGTTCTTTTTTAAACGTGGTAGCCATTGGTTTAGGGAAATTATTGCCGAAAGGAGATGAGCTGTATTTGAACAATATCATTGTTTGTAAAAAGGTATAGTATCAATCTTTTTGAGTGGTGCATCAGTTTGAGTTTTCGTATTAGGTTGAGCTTGTCGAAACCGATTGTTCCGAATGTAAAACGCCTTCGACAGGCCCAGGCTGACATTCAATTTCAAAAGATAATCTTCAAACAGACACACTGCCCTTTCGCAATGGAAGTGTTTAGAAAAAAAAATTATATTAAAAGCCAGCTTTAATGGGTAACTATAACATCTCAATTTGTATTCCTGCATACATGCGTGTAGACTACCTGGAAAGGTTGCTTGCCAGTATTGCATCGCAGACGTTCAGGGATTTTGAGGTCATTGTAGCCGATGACAGTACAGACCATTCAGTAGAAAGCCTCTTGGAGCAGTTCAGGGATCAATTCCCTATTCAATACTTTAAGAATACCCCACCCTTGGGAACGCCTGCCAATTGGAACTTTGCCATTTCAAAAGCATCTGGTGAATGGATCAAATTGATGCATGATGACGATTGGTTTTCTTCGCCAAACAGTTTGCAGGAGTTTGCCAATAAGACAGGGCAGGGTCCAAAATTTATCTTTTCAGCCTATACAAATGTTTTTGAAAGTGGCGCTAAGCAGGAACTTGTAACCATTAATAACAGGGAACGGAGCAAGTACATTGTCCAGACCCCCATGCGGCTCCTTGCGCACAATATTATTGGGCCACCCAGCGTAACTATGCTTCATAGGAACCTGACCGAAAAATACGATGAACGCTTGAAGTGGCGTGTGGACCTGGAATTTTATATACGCATTTTGCAAAATGAGAAAGCATTTACCTATATCCAACAATCCTTGGTGAACGTAGGTATCAGTAATTCCCAAGTAACACAAAGCTGTCTGTACATACCGGAAGTGGAATTGCCTGAAGGTTGGATATTATTGCAGAAACACGGATTGAAGCCCTTATTGAACATTTGGGTGTACGATGCGTGGTGGCGCCTGCTACGGAACTTGGAGATTAAGCGGGTTGAACAACTCGCAGCTTATGGTCAGGACAAATGGCCATTGATCATTACAGCCATGGTCAAGGATCTGGCATCCGTTCCTGAAAGCATGCTAAAAATAGGAGCATGCTCAAAAATGTTCATGGCATTGTCCTTTTTCAAAAACAGAAATAAAACAAACGGGTAGTGCTGCTTTCCATTATCATAGTCAATTACAAATCTTCTGCACAGATCATCGATTGCATCAACAGTGCCATGCAGTACAGTTCTGTCAAGTTATTTGAATGGATTGTGGTGGACAATGCGTCCAATGACAACAGCGAACAGGATATCATGAGCAGGTTCCCTTTTGTACAATGGCTGCCTATGGGTTACAATGCTGGCTTTGCCAGGGCTAACAATCAAGGTATTCGCCAAAGCAAGGGAGACGTGGTTTTATTATTGAATCCCGAGACGCTTGTTATGGATGACTGCATTAAAACCTGCTTCGGAAAATTCATC
>JAHEZD010000004.1:40028-108256 GCA_023251255.1 Chitinophagaceae bacterium | reverse complement strand
TGCGTAGAATATCTTTTCTTTACAGTAAGTAGTTTCTATTTTCATTTCCAGATTGCTTCAACACTTACCTCTGTACAACTGAAATGAGAAAATCGTACTTGCCATTGTTCATGCTGTTTATTGCATGCAATTATTTGACCCTTATACAGGCCCAGGTTTCCCAAAAGGAAACAAATACACTGGCTTTAACATTGACGTTCAACACAGCGCTTACAAGTACATTCATTAATCCACCTTATGTAAGTGGCGTAATTAGTGACCCAACAGACCCAGCAAGGATTTCAGGAATTGTTGTTGATGTGAAGGAAGATGGAAGCTCCATTCTTGCTGCAAACTATACACTTACCGCAAGCAGCAGCAAAACAAGCGTGGTGCCCAATGCAAATATTGTTATTACAAAATCTGATGGAAACGCCACTGTGAAAATCACGCCTGCAGGCGTTGGCTATGCAAACATTACACTTACGCTTACAAAAGGCAGCAACACCAAAACATTGGTCATTAACTATGCAGCATCAGCGGCAGCAACAACACCATCATCTACTTACTGGCATACGGGATATTCAGATGCCTCCGCAGCCATTGCCTTGGATGATGATTTCATGGTAATGGCAGATGATGAGAAGAACAACCTTTATGTAGTAAATAGAAAGCAATCTGGCCTCCCTGTGAAAACATATTATTTTGGCGACTTGCTTGGGCTTACGGATGGCAGTCCCGGCGATTACAAGGAAGTGGACGTAGAATCTTGCGTCAGGAGCAGGACCATTGCCAATCGAGTTTATTGGCTGGGCTCCATGAGCAACGCCGGTTCATCAAATGTTTACAAGGTTAATAGCAACAAACTTTTTTCCACAACAATTACTGGCACATCAACCTCAACATCATTTTCAGTAACAGGCTATTATAGTAATCTTAGGCAACGGTTAATTATTTGGGGCGATGCTAATGGATACAACTTCACATCAAGCACAGCCAGTGGCCATGATGCCAAAACCATTGATGGTTTCAATGTGGAAGGAATGACCATTGCACCAGACAATACCACATTGTACATTGGTTTCAGGGCACCATTGGTACCCACGGCCAATAGAACGAACGCAGTTATTGCACCTCTATTAAATTTTGAATCGTGGTACAACAATGGAAGTCCATCTGGCAATCCAGTTTTCGGTTCGCCCATTGAATTGAATTTAGGTGGCAGGGGGATAAGGGATATGGTCCGTTTATCCAATGGTGTATTTATTATTGTTGCAGGTAATTATGACAATACGCCAGTAGTAGGTGCCATTTATAAATGGACCGGTATCGCAACGGATGTTCCCGTTCAGGTTCCAACCATGGATATTTCAACATTGAACGCAGAAGCTTGCGTAGAAATAAATGAAAACAGCCAATTGGCATTGAACAAACTGCAAATTATCAGCGACAATGGGTCCTATGAATTCTACAATGATGGCACGCAGGCCAAGGACCTCAGTGAAGACAACTACAAAAAATATAGGAGTGATATCATTACTGCACCCAACAATGTATTGCCAATTGAATTGGAATATTTCGTTGCTGAAAAACAGCACAACAATGTTTTTTTAAGCTGGAAGGTGCAGCAAACAAACAACCTCAAATCATTTGAGATTTTCCGTTCAACAAATGGAAGGGATTTTAATCCCTTTTCTACTATGGACGTTACAAATAATAAGCTATCGTACAGCTTTACTGATAACAATATTCTTTCAGCCATTATTTACTACAAAATAAAGTTAACAGAACCCAATGGCAATAGTTATTACAGTAATGTCAGAGTGGTCACCTTTAATGGCAAGGCTGAGTCCTTCAATCTTTATCCTAATCCCACAGCAATAGGCTCATTCAGCATTCTAACAGATGTTATTGGCAATAAAAAAGTGGCCATATACAATAGTGCAGGGATGCTGTATCAATCATTTAGTTTTAACACTACTACAAAGGACATTTATACAAAAGGTTGGGCCAAGGGAACATATCTTGTAATCCTTTTAGCGGACAATGGAACCATAAAAAAAGAAAAAGTGGTTGTTCAATAGTTGTTGTTGTACTGCGGCCCGTAAATAGGATTAAAAAGCGGGAGAATTGCATTCGAAAGCGGGATATAAAACTATTCACAAACATTCGGGCTTCCCTCCCCATCCACCACCCTTCCAAACCAAACCACCGCATATCCTTTATAAACACCTATGCCGATTGCATTCCATTTTTCTGTTTTCCAAATGGATTTATTCAGGATAATATCGTTGTGGGGTTCGCTTCCTTTCCATCCAGCTAATGCTTCTGTTGCTGTAACCGTATAATTGGCATCATCAGAATGCCATGTATTATGGGATATTTCAAAACCTTCGCTGTCGTAATTGGTAAGTTCCCTAGGCTTGTTCCACATACAGTTGGCTTGCTTATGATCTGGCGTATAACAACAGGGGGTCCATTTTCCGTTGCTGCTCCAACTGTGCATATTGCAGCCATTTTTATCGGGATGGTTAACAAACAAATCCTTCGCATGGACTTGTGCCACATAAGAAAGCTGTATGGACAATGGTATGTATGGCAAGCCTTTATCTTTCCTGTATTGGGTAATCAATTCAAACAATCTCATTTCGTTTGCAGTTAAACAAACAGCATGCATCTTGGATGAATCTTTTTGGGCAGCAACAGTTGCACCAATAGAGAATAAACAAAGAATGAAGAATATTTTATGCATGGCACTCTAAATAGAAAAGGAAAATACTAATAGTGCCTCACAACTTTTCAACCGTTTCTACTTTTTTGGGAATGATTAACCTTTTATCCAAATCAGGAACAATCATTTTTACCATTTCAGCATCTTTATTGCTAATATCTGCAAACTTCCAGCGCTTGCCAGTATTATCAGCATATCCATATAAAGCAGAAACACTTTTAACCTTCGTTTTTTCAAATATTATTGTTAGCCGTTGTTCCACTAAACATTGAAACCCATTTACTGTTTTTACTACTTTAATTATTTTCCCAATACCAGCTTCCTGAATTTCAGCTTTTGCCATATCGCCTTCCCCCATCGTTTTTTCCAAAATAGCTACATAAGCTTTCTTGCCGCCAATCATTTTCACTAAATTGTCATTCGTGAAACCTGCCATCGTTGCATAATCGCCTTTTGAAAAAGCCTTGACCATGCTATCAGCACAAGAAATGATAAATGGCCTCACAGAATTGGTATCTGCTTGTGCAAAAATCCCTGTATGGATGAAAATGGATAAAAACAAAAGCGTTATAATCCTGCTTATTGATTTGCTGTGCATAACAAACATTTACTCAAATATATTTATTGCTATGCAACAAACAACTATTCACTAACACGAACAACAGGCATGCACAATAGTTCCCACTTAGTCACCGTAATAAGCAGCCTTTACCAAGCATCAACTTCCAACATCGAACAACCAAATGCCCCACTTATCTTTGCCCATACAAAATTTGCCTGCAACATGAACACAAAATTTACAGAAAGAATCAAGGCCGAAGTAGCAGATATAGAAGCTGCCGGCTTGTTCAAAAAAGAAAGGATCATTACCAGTGAACAAGGTCCTGAAATAGTAGTGAACGGCAAAACAGTGCTGAACTTCTGCGCCAACAATTACCTTGGCCTATCATCCCATCCCAAAGTGATTGAAGCTGCACACAGAGCCATTGACACACATGGTTATGGCATGAGCAGTGTCCGTTTCATCTGCGGCACACAGGATATCCACAAAGAGCTTGAACAGAAGATTGCACAATTTTTAGGCACCGAGGATACCATCCTATACGCTGCTGCTTTTGACGCCAATGGCGGTGTATTTGAACCCTTGTTCAATGAACAGGATGCCATCATAAGCGATGCGCTGAACCACGCAAGCATTATTGATGGCGTGCGTTTGTGCAAGGCCCAACGCTACCGTTATGAGCATAACAATATGGCAGACCTTGAAGCCAAGCTAATGGAGACAAAGGATTTGCGTAGCAGGATTATTGTAACTGATGGCAGCTTCAGCATGGATGGAACGATTGCACAACTGGATAAAATTTGTGACCTAGCAGATCGATATGATGCGATTGTAATGATTGATGAGTGCCATTCTTCTGGCTTCTTGGGCAAGACTGGCCGTGGTACCCATGAATACAGGAATGTGATGGGGAGGATTGATATTATTACCGGTACATTGGGCAAGGCCCTTGGTGGTGCAAGTGGTGGCTTTACTTCTGGCAAAAAAGAGGTGGTGGAAATCCTGCGCCAGCGTTCCCGTCCATATCTTTTCTCCAACACGGTGGCACCTAGCATTGTAGGTGCCAGTATCGCCGTGCTGGACATGCTTACAGAAACAACTGAACTTAGGGACAAACTTGAATACAATACCAAGTATTTCAGGGCGAAAATGACCGAAGCGGGTTTTGACATCAAACCTGGGGACCACCCCATTGTTCCCATTATGTTATATGAAGCAACAGTTGCCCAAAATTTTGCTGCTAAACTATTGGATGAAGGTGTATATGTTATTGGATTCTTCTTCCCTGTTGTGGCGAAAGGATTGGCAAGGATACGTGTTCAGTTAAGTGCAGCACATGAGCAGGAACATTTGGATAAAGCCATTGCAGCATTTACAAAGATTGGGAAGGAACTGGGTGTTATTAAATAGTTTAAACACAACAGCATAAAGGCATAGGGGGCATATAGTGTACACTATATGTCCCTTTTTATTTTTACCTGTTCAAAATTACTTCTTCTTGAATGTAAGCTTGAAATACATCAGCAATAATGACAAAGCCAGTACCACAAAATTGGCAACGATCACAGGTCCCCCATTAGGTATCCCAAAACCATAAATTAACCAAACAATAGTGCTGGTAATTACAATCGTAATCATCCATACACTTAAATCACCAACACTTTTTGTTTTCCAAGCTTGGTAAACCTGCGGTATAAAAGTTACGGAGGTAAGAAATGACCCTATGTATCCAATTAGCGCAATGGAACCGGGTGTGAGATTGAACAGGAGTGTCATGAGGGATTTTTAGGAGGGCAAGCTAAAAAGAAATGATGAAAGTTGTTTATGTTGGTTGCTAGATAAAGTTATCCTGTACAGACGTGCAATGCAGCTTAAGTCCAATATTGGATTTCTCCCACAATAGTTTTTGCTTACCGGTTCCAATCCAATACTGGCGTATGTTTTATCAGTTAGCCAAGAACGAGAAAATGCACTAACCCCAAAAGGACGGTTGCGGAACATATTTTTAGCGGAAGTATCCATATATTCAGAATGCCAAGCAACAAATAGGGAATGAACCCAATTGCATCATTTACAATAAATCACAAAAGGGGCCTATTCACTCCATTGCTTGTTACCAAAGAAAATATGAGGGAGTCAATTCCATTGACAAGGTGAAAACCCCATCTGTACTTACAACTTTGTACTGCTTAATTTGTACAGGCTAGTTGCATACCTTGTCTGCACAGCAACTGCTGGCAAAAGCTTCCGGCTTTGCCTTGAAAGCAAAACCCATTCCCAAAATGTAGCCCATAGCTTCCTTCAGGGCATCATTGCTTTTAAATTGGGGATTGGTGTTAATGTCTGCATGAACCTCCATTTCCACGTTGTGGGTGATGAACAGGTCACAAAGTTCGTAAGCAATTTCAATGCTCTTGGCCACTTCCACCAGCATACGCTCCTTGATGTGGTACTTCTGTTTTGTTTTTTCATTGTGGATGTACATGAACCCTCCATTGTGTTCACGTAAAAAAACAATTACTGTTGCAAATTCGGTATCAACACCTTTCACCTGGCTGTCTGTACCAATGCAAACTTTAAGCTTGGTGCCCTTTTCAGATTCCCTGATGATGGCTTCTTCAACTGCTGCTTTAATGGGCAGGTTAATGGGTTCTCCGTTAAACTTTCTCCAATGCATAGTTATTGAGGTTTTCTAAAGTTACTGATGCAAGGGCATACGAGGCATTATTATATTATTAACAGAAGTTAATAAGGAATTTGGGCAGGATGGCCTGTGCATACTTTGTAGGACTTCAGTTGCGTCGCATATTTGTGCAGAAGGAATTCTATTGAGCAGTTACAGGTTGAATGTTAGTATAGACTTCAATTTGGTTCGTTGCTACCATTTTACAAACATCATTACGTCTATTAACAATAATTTTGAAAACTTGCCCATGAATTGGATGACATTGGATGAATTTATCAAATTAAAACCGAGACTTCAAAAAGCGGTTACAGTATATATGGTTAGCTCCTCCATCAATGAAAGGGATGTAAAAAAAGCTAAGGCTTATGATGCTGTTGCTGATTATTTAATTAAGCCAATAAGACTGCAAGAATTGAATAGGATATTTACGTAGCTCATTTTTTCTTCCTCCTGTACTTGATTTTCACTTTCACTACCCCAGCGTTCACCATACCCAATTCCTTTGCAGCTACCTTGCTTACATCAATAATCCTTCCTGCTACAAAAGGCCCCCGATCGTTTACGCGAACGGTTACGGATTTGCCATTGTTTAAATTGGTAACGGTAACCTTTGTCCCAAAAGGAAGCTTTTTGTGGGCTGCTGTATATTCATTGGGCTTGTACTTCTCCCCATTGGCTGTTTTGCTGCCCGATAAGCCATCAGAATAAAAAGAAGCCTTGCCCGTTTTGGTAACATAACTCCCGCAAGAGCAGAGTGCCGCCGTAAATACCATAAGACAAAATGAAGATGCTTTCATGGAATAAAAATATCATTCACTATTTAGCTGTGGTAATTTTTGTTTCTAACAAATAGATTCTTTCTGTTGAAAACTAAGTTGTATACCTCCATTATAGAGATTCAACATGGTTTCTTATGACGTTATTCCGCTGTAACAGTAGTTTTCTCATGTATGAAGTAAGAAATAAAAAATTCACCAACTTCCCCATCAAACCAAAAGGGCTTTCAAAACAGAATACATCTTTCATTTCTGTGCCCCTGGTTATTGTCTTAAAATAATGCTGATGCTGCATCAATTTAAAATCCCCTTCTACCATTTCGTCCTTGAAGAAAGAGTACGGGCGCATGGCAGTAATTTTTACAGTCATTATTCTTGTGGCCAGTAAATGCTTGGCTTGCCAAGTAACCGTTTCACCCTCCTTGATTAAGCCACTTGTTATGCCTGCAATAGCTATTTCATTGGTATGCTGCATGGATGCTTGATGAAGGTCTATGCTTCTTGCAGCATCAAATACATTTTCTATGGGGGCATTGATAATCGTTGTGAGCTGGATTACAGGCATAGATTAAAGTTAAGGAACAAAAAAGACCTACAAGATTGTTGAAAATCTTGTAGGTCCATCAATATCATTGAAACTTAATTATGCAAACGGCGCCTTGACCACTTTCGCTTTCACCAATGAATTCCTGATATCAATAAAAATTTCACTGTCCAATGCTGCATGTGCTATAGCTACATAGCCTAGGCCGATTGCTTTGCCCAAGCTGGGTGCCTGTGTACCACTAGTTACTTTTCCAATAATATCTCCAGTAGCATCTTTAATGATGTAGTCATGACGAGGAATGCCCCTATCAACCATTTCAAAGCCAACCAGTTTCCTTTTTATCCCATCCAATTTTTGTTTTTCCAGAATGGCTTTGGCAGTGAACTCCTTGGTGAATTTTGTTATCCAGCCAAGTCCTCCTTCCAAAGGGGAAGTCGTATCATCAATATCGTTTCCATACAAACAAAACCCCATTTCCAAGCGCAGGGTATCCCTGGCAGCAAGGCCAATTGGCTTTATACCCAATTCCATCATCTTATCCCAAATAATATCAGCAGCCCCATCACTGTTTTCGAAATAAATCTCCACCCCTCCAGCTCCTGTATAACCTGTTGCACTAACCACAACATTGTCAATACCCGCAAATTTCCCCTTACTGAATGTATAGTATTTAAGGTTCATGATGTCCATATCCGTCAATGGTTGCAATAGTTTGGTAGCGTTAGGGCCTTGGATGGCCAGTAAACAGGTCCTATCGCTAATATTATGCATTTCCACATTGTTGACATTGTACCTATTTACCCAGTTCCAATCTTTTTCTATATTGCTGGCATTCACTACCAGCATATACACTTTGTTTTCTTCGATGCAATAAACAATCAAGTCATCCACTATGCCGCCTTCTTCATTAGGGAAACAACTATATTGAGCTTTACCTGCTGTGAGCTTGCTTGCATCATTACTGGTAACACGCTGGATCAGGTCCAGTGCATGTTCACCTTTCAACATGAATTCGCCCATGTGGCTCACATCAAAAATACCTACATTGTTCCTTACACTTGCATGTTCATCATTGATGCCAGTATAGGATATTGGCATGTTGTAACCTGCAAACTCGGCCATCTTTGCACCCAGTGCAATATGTTTTTCAGTAAAGGGCGTATTCTTCATTGCAATCATTTTAATGAATGGCAAAAATAGGGTTGGGCAATGGCTATAAAAAATAAAAGCAACAGTATGGTTACTGTTGCTCAAAAGCTAAGGGCCTATGATAGAGCATCCTTGGGTAAAGGTTGCAAATAGTAAATTAATGGACCACTTCCTTTATCCCTTCGCACAATCCCCTGATTTTCTCATATGATTCTTCTGAATTTTCCTTCTTATTGAACCTTATCCTCACAAATCCGGGATATGACCTCATGTAGAACCTTGTTTCATCATCCAATGTAACAACGGCATCCATTTCAGTGTTCACAAAAGAAACATTACTTTCAAGATGACTATCTATATAATCCTGCAATTTCCTTGTTTTACTTGGATTGAACGAAGCATTTAGTTGAAAAACATTGCTGGATTCACTAATGGAAATACTGGTGTTGTAATGACGATGCCTATGGCAACTTGAAAGCATCAGTAGCAATGCAGAAAGCAGTATAACGGATTTCATATAAGTTATTTTAAAATTTTAATACAAGAAGGGAAGAACCCTACATTGAGAACAACACAGGGTTCTTTTCTCCCAACTTCAACCGAGTTTATATCGAGAACTTCATCATCAACAAATCACTCATACCAATACGTGTTTCAGTTTGTGCAGTTGTTTTTGGCACTGCTGCTTTTTTGGGCTTTTCAGGTGTATACTTGTACCGGGTGCTATCAACGATGGGTTTATCCAATTCTTTCTTCAGTTCATCAGCCTTCTTCTTCTTTTCAGCAGCTTCTTTTTCTGCTTCATCGTATTGCTTTTGCAGGTCTTCCTTACTCTTTTTGTATTGCTCTATTGCATCATTGTTGTCATTGTCATTATCATCCCTATCCTCATTTACCTTTTTCTTATTGGTTCTTTCCAACCCTTTTTCTGTTAACACATACTCTATGTTGGTGCTTAATGACTTCGTCCTGTCGCCATCATTCCATTCGTACCAGTTCCAATCATAATCATCCGAACCAAAATCCACCTTAACATGCGACCTCCAATTATCCCTCGTTTTTATAATGAACCTTTTACCTACCGGTACAGCAATATTTACTATGACATGCTGGTTCCTGAACTTGTCTGTTTGGTTAATTGCTATGCCTTTTGCGAGATTCAGGACCGAGTCTGACTGCACAATCGAATAATTGATTTTTGATGCCAAATCATTTGCTTGTGAGCGTTCAGCTCCCCTGGAATACTTGGTAGTGCTCACTTGGAAGCTATCATTGGGTGATTTGGTAATCCTGATTTTTATGTTTTGTACGTAAACAGTATCCCCAATGAAAGATGCAAACGGTGCAAGTTTCAACCAGTTTTCCTCATCGTCATAGTCCTTATCTGAAATCTTTATTTCAAGTTTATCAACTTTTGGGTTAGACAGCGTAACCGCTTCTTGTGAAAGATTGCTTTTGCTTTTAAAGTCACGGCTTACAGACACAATTAATCCAATCAAACAAAACAACCCTATCAACCAAAGAGAGAAAAATGTATAACGTATGATATTGCTATTGCCCCTTCTTTTTGTGATCCTTCGAATAATGAAAGTAACAACACCAATAACAGTTAGCCATACAAAAAACAGCAAGGCCCCCCAAGCAAACAAGGTTTGGTACCCATCTCCAACAATAAAGCTCCAGGCAGGTATCATTCCTGTAAGTGCTACTCCAGCAGTAAAAAGACCTACTACTATAGAAACCAATACACAGCCAATAATGAAATAAGCAAAGCCCTTAAATATCATCACAATCACATCCCCCAAAGTTGTTCTTCCTTTCTTGGTAAAAGTGGCTGCTTCCCTGCCCATTTCCATTCCTTTCTCACCAACCGTTGCACCAAATTCAGCAGCTTTCTGTCCAACTTCCTCTCCCCATTTCTTTGCACGTTGGCCAAACCCTTCCATATCGTTCTGGATAGTATTCTTGATATTATTCAAATCCACCTTTTCGCCTTTCATCTCCAATTTATCGGCAGTCGTTTTTGCCTCCGGCAATACAAGCCATAGAATCACGTATACAAATAAGGAACCCGGACTAAAGGATACACTCAGGAAATGGGGGAAATCCCACATGCCCCAGTGTCCCCAACGGAAAACAAATGAGAAGAATGGTATCAAAAAGAACAATCTAGGTATCCAAACACTTATTCCAAAGTATTGGCTCAGACCGCTGCATACACCAGCTATCACCTTATCATCGCTGTCGCGGAACAAACGTTTGCGTTGGGCACCGATAACAGTGGTTGAAGTACTTGGAATGGCTACCCAAAGTATCAGGTACGGGATAAAGGTGATTCCAAACAGTATCACAAACAATATCCTCACAACGGTGATGTCAATCCCAAAATAATTGGCCACACCGCTACAAACCCCACCCAAAACCTTATGGTTTTCATCCCGGTACAACCGGCGTTGACCATCTGCGTTCGTATAAGCATATTGCTGTTGTGAATAGTTGGATGAAGTGCTGCTTTGCTGCTGTTTCTGCTCACCGCCCAACTGTTGCTTTACGCTTGCCTCTTCGCCATCAAAATCTTCAGGACGGCCCATGCTGTCAATAATCTTGTTTACATCATCTTCAGTTATGCAGGTAGCCCCTTTCTTCAACGTTTCGCCGAACAGTTCTGCCACACGGCCTTCTATATCGTTGATAATCTCATCTCTGCCTTCTTCGTTGGCAAAATACCTTCTCAAACTTTCAACGTACTGCTTCAGTACATCATAGGCAGATTCCTCAATGGGAATAACCCTGCCCTGGAAGTTTATATTGATTACTTTTTTCATTATCAGTTCAAATTTTGTTGGTTAAAGTTGAGGTTGCTCTTCTTGTGATGTTGGATGCTCCAGTTCTTGGGTAAGCAAGTGAACTGCATCTGCCAGTTCCTTCCAGGTCTTTTCTAGCTCATTGTAGAAATCAAGGCCGGTTTCTGTCATCACGAAATATTTCCGTGGTGGCCCACTATTGCTTTCAACCCATCTATAAGTAAGGTAGCCTGCATTCTTGAGCCTTGTGAGCAATGGGTACAATGTACCTTCCAGTATATGCAGGTTGGCAGCTTTCATTTTTTCTACAATATCACTTGGGTAAACCTCACCCTGACGGATAATGGATAAAATGCAAAACTCCAATACGCCCTTTCGCATCTGACTCTGTGTATTTTGGATATCCATGATTGGGAGTTTATTTTTATTTTTTTGATTGCCAGTTCTGTATTTCGATGTGTTTTACTGGCATTGCACATTTATCATTTTGTTCCTTGGAAGCATCCAACTAAATAAAAAGCCTCCTGGATGTCCTGGCCGTCCTTCCCATTTTTTGGATGTTCCATAAATCGGCTGCACTGAAGGTTTTATGTTCATTGCAATTAACAGCTACGGTTTCTTTTACTTCTTTGGTTAACTGCTTGATTTCATTTTTATCAAGACTCATGAAGAAGTTTGTTGTTTGCGTTTTCATTTCTTTTATTTTAAAGATTTTTTGAAATTTGATTTAATCGCCTTTGTATTTGCGGCTTTATATGCCTTCTGTACTTTGACAACACAAAGATGGTGTTTATTTGGTACTATGCAAAACAAAGTACCTTCTTTTTTTAAGTAGCATCCAAGGAACAATACTATATAAATTTATAAAACTCAATATTTTCAATGGTTTTAACGGAATTTGCTCCAAATACCAGAGTTAGCATATTTTGATGAACGGTAAATTATGCTGATAAATTACAAGTCATTTTTTGTAAAATCTTATTTACAACTTGAAAATAGAAGAAAATGCTCCTTTTAGAACATGCTTAAACTTACATTATTCCGCAGTAGTTTTATTTAAAAGATGCAAATACCAGCACATTCTTTATATTCAATGCCTAAACGTTCGTTTATATGAAAAACATTGGCTACCTATTCTCTTTATTCGTCCTTTCTTTGATAAGCTGCAGTAAGAGTTCTTCTCCAGGAACAGCGCCTCTTACGCCAATTATTGCCCCGCCGCCAGCATTTGGCTTCTATGTTGTGGGTTACTTCCCCAGCTACAGGGATCCCGCCACCATACTTGATTCAAAATTTAAAATGTGCAATGTGGTGAATTACGCTTTTGGAACAGTGAATGCTACTGGAGGTATCACATTAGCAAGTCCGATGGTTTTAACTGCTGTGAAAACAAAGGCCAAAACCAATGGTGCAAAAATTTTCATTAGCCTAAATGGCAGTACTGTAGATTGGAAAAACATGGCTGCTACACAAACAGGAAGAACTAGCTACATTCATCAAGCAATGGATATTGTGAGGAATTATGGTTTGGATGGAGTAGATGTGGACTGGGAATTCCCTTCCACTTCGGATGGCACAGATATTACTTATACGGCTTTGCTAAAAGAATTGAGCGATAGCTGCCACCTAGGTTCCAAGTATTATTTAACTGCAGCTTTAACTTCTGGAAAATATGTTGGGGCCTACACCAATGCCATCAACAGTAGCTTGTGGACAGGCGGCTATGTTGATTTCTTCAACATCATGGCTTATGACGATTTCAACACAACCGTTCCTTACAAACAGCACAGTGATTATATTTTATCAACTGTTTGCTTGAATTATTGGATTAATACCAGGGGCATTCCTCCGGCCAAGGTTGTCTTGGGCATTCCAGCCTATGGAAGACCAAGTGGCATTACACAAACGGGCACAACGTTAACTTACAGCGGCATCCTTAATCAAGGAGGCAGTTCACAATCAGATAGTGCAACTGTTACTGCAGGAGGCTTTACCAACTATACTATCTATTATAACGGTCAGCCAACCATCAAGAGGAAGGCAATACTTGCAAAGAATACTGCTGGTGGCATAATGATGTGGGAACATGGACAGGATACACAAGATGCAACCTCTTTATTGAAAGCAATTTGTGATACAATTGGCAGGCCTTATTAAACTTTCTATATTCGTTATCATCAATACAGTGATTTTAAACCCCCTGCATGAATATAGATGACAAAGAATTGTTGGTTCAATTTAAGGAACCTGCAAAAAAGGAAATTGCCTATACTGCCATCATAAAAAAGTACCAGGAAAAACTGTACTGGCATATCAGGAGAATGGTTGTGGACCATGAAGACGCCAATGATGTGCTGCAGAACATGTTTATCAAAGTATGGAAAGGGCTCGAAAACTTCAGGGAAGACAGCCAATTGTATACCTGGCTCTACAGAATTGCCACAAATGAGTGCCTTACCTTCCTCGAGCAACAAAAAAGAAAATCAACAGTAAGCATTAGCGATGAGGAAACCGGTTTGAGCAATAAAGTGAAAGCAGATACTAACTTTGACGCAAATAGATTGGAATGGAAACTGCAAGTGGCCATTCAGCACCTGCCGGAAAAGCAGCGACTGGTTTTCAATCTCCGTTACTACGATGAAATGCCTTACGAAGAAATGAGCAGGGTGCTGGATACCAGTGAAGGGGCTTTAAAAGCTAGCTACCATCACGCAGCCAAGAAAATTGAGGACTTTATCCTAAATCGTTAAACCATCAACGCCCAGAAACGTCCATACCAAACCCGCATGGAAAATAAGAACACGATATTATTTGAGTTACAGGAAATTAGTCCGGCCGTTGCTAACCTCAACAGGGACAATGTTTACAGCATCCCAACGGGCTATTTTGATGGCCTGCCAACCGCGATTTTAGCTAAAATGAAATCGCAAACCATGTTTGATGGCGTAAAAGCCATACTTTATACAACCCCAAATGGATATTTTACTGATTTGGCTGAAAATATTATGGCCAAAATCAAAATTGAAAACAGTTCATCAAATGAATCTTTTAATGAATTGGAAAGTATTGCCCCAACTTTAAATTCGATCAGCAAAGAAAATGTCTACCATTTACCTATCGGCTATTTTGAAGGACTGAAAACTGGTATTCCCAATAATCAAAAAGTAAAAATCGTAAGTTTCAGTAAGTGGAGAAAAGTGGTTAGTTATGCCGCTGCTGCTGTACTATCGGGCATTTTGGTAACAGGTGCATTCAAATATGTGGTTTCAAAAAATCATTTGGATTTCAAAAAGGAAGTGGCAAAATCAAGTGACGAGGAGTTAAAGCAGATTCTTGACAATCAATCCACTGCCATTTATCGGGTCACAAATCCCGGTAATGAGGAACAAGATGAAGCCTCCATTTTTGAAGGAACGACAGAAGAAGAATTGCAGCAGTTTTTGAAAGAACAACCCGAAACGGCTGAAAAGTTGAATAAAGACATTTAAACCAAATTCGAACAATGAAACAGTTTCTATTTTTAATCATCTTTGTGGTGGAATTTTTACATGCTGGTGCATCGCAGCCTCCTTTCAAAGGTGACAGGGTAAAAGCTTTGAAAATAGCTTATATAACACAGTCCCTTAACCTTAAGTCAGAAGAAGCGCAAAAATTTTGGCCCGTATATAATGCCTATGACAATGAAATAAAAAAGGCAAGGCAAACAAATTTGGATGACCAATTGAAGATTGAGGAAGCGGTTCTGAACGTTAGAAAGAAGTACAAGCCGGAATTCAAAAAAGTGCTGGTAGATGATGTTAGGGTGAACCAGGTTTTTAAAGTGGACGCTGATTTCCTCAATGAACTGAAAAAAGAACTAAAAAGAAGACAGCAAATAAGGCAACAAAACAAGCCTCCGATAGCAGAATAAATTTTATATACCTTATTTAACTAGGTGTTTTTCATAGGTTAGCAACGGCCAGCTCTTTTTAGGGCAGGCCATTTTTTTTACTCCGAACCTCTACAAAGGGAATACAGGTGTTTTAATATCATGATAGAACAGGAACCTCCAGTTCTTCTCCTGCCCTTCCTGCCACCATTTTTGTCGAAGCTCCATGCATTTTTTCCCATCATAATCATACTTGGCCACAAACCTACTTTTCATTTGCTGTAATTGTGGAGCATCATCTCCGCCAAAAAAAATGGTCTCCCCATCTTCCTCTATCCAGAATACTTGATGGTATTTACTATGGGCAGAGGTGGTTTCATGCTTGATATAACTATCTATTATGCCATCGCCATCCAACCAGGCAACCTGCCTGTGGCTTTCCAGCACCGCAAATTCATCAGTCATGTAAGAGGGGTAGCCAGTTTCCATGGCGTAATCAAATTCTTTTTGCTGCACGTAATAAATGGCATTGGGACAGGACAGCGAGTAATTACCAATATTGTTCCTTTTGCTAACCCCGCCAGCATGGTCCTTATGCAGATGGCTCATTAGGACCTTTGTTATTGCTTCTGGTTGTATGCCATTTGCTTTCAAGTTTTCATGAAGCTGCAACTTACCATTGATTGAAAACCCCAGACCAGTGTCTATTAATAAAACATCATTTGAAGTAATTACTACAAAGGGCTGCACTTCCACCAATAAGCTTCCTATTGGCCGTTGCTGCAAATCGTCTTTCGATGTATCGAAGGGAACAAAAATCTTTGTCTTATCAATGGTGAAACTTCCTTCAGAAAGCGGGATGATGGTCATGGAACAAAAATACAATTGTAGTGCCCCAATTGTTTGCTATAAAGGGAATGGATGCTATTTAATCACCTGCTTACCATATTTCTCCTCATCAAACTCAAATTTCCATCTACGATGGCTCCATAAATAATTGGAGGGATTCCTTCTCACAGATGCCTCTATAAACTCAATTAGTTTCTTGGTGATTTCACCTTCGGGCAATTCCTTTGGCTTGGTAGTTAGCAATGTGCATTCAATTGCATAATGGCCCCTTCTTATCTTGTAAAACTCAACCATGACCACGGCTGTGTTCATTCTTACTGCACCTTTCTCCGGACCTTTTACAAAGGGGGCCATTTTACCGAAAAAAGGCACCCAATAAGCATTGTTTGGATTACTTGGATTTTGGTCTGCCACCAATCCCAAAGCATAAGGTTCTTTGGTGTATGTATGGAACATGGTCTTGAATTCCGGTACGGAAACCAGTATGGTCCCGAACCTTGACCTAAGTTTCATAATCAACCTATTGAAGGGCTTATTGCTCAATGGCTGGAACACGCCGATAAAGGGGTAATTGATATTTTTGCTCATGCCCAGGTTAACGAACTCCCAATTGAAAAAGTGGCCAGAATGCAACTGTACGCTTTGCCCTGTGGCTTTCAGGTTATTGATAG
This sequence comes from Chitinophagaceae bacterium, assembly GCA_023251255.1. Lineage (GTDB taxonomy): Bacteria > Bacteroidota > Bacteroidia > Chitinophagales > Chitinophagaceae > UBA1930. Next base: position 91,634 of record JAHEZD010000004.1, on the reverse strand, counting down.
CTTCAATATTCTTCACTGTGCAGCGCCTGTCAAATTCTTTAGGGGAAATTGAAATAAGCTTTACCGTTTCAATGAACGTATCAATGAAATTATGGTAGAAATCCTTGGCAATCCTCGTTCTTTCAGCACCCGTCTTTTCAGGGAAGGCAATGAGCAAATTCTTGTTCACCACCTCTTTCCTGTAACCAAACACATAGTACACCAATACATAAATACCGTCACCAATAAAGTACATGACCCTCCAAGGAAGGAGCGACAAAGCATAAAACAATCCATAAACGATGTAGTACATAAAGGAGACGATTGAAGATGACAACTGCGAAGGTAATGGTTCCCCTTCCTTCCCATAAGCTCCTCAACATTACAGTATTATATTCTGGAGCAGCTCGCTTTTTTGTGGATGATCCGTATTGAAGTGCAGGCCCCTGCTTTCCTTCCTGAATTCTGCAGCTTTTACAATTAAATATCCAACACTGATCAGGTTCCTCAACTCACATAATTGGGGGGAAACCTTGGTATTGCGGTAGAGCTCCTCGGTTTCTGTGAACAGTAAATCTAAGCGTTTCATGGCCCTTGCCAAACGTACATCTGTACGTACAATGCCCACATAGTCACTCATGATCTGCTGCAGCTCCTTAAGGCTCTGGGTTATTAAAATCATTTCACGTGGTTCCGATGTTCCCTTGGCATTCCAATCAGGAATTTCTTTTACTGCAAACGTTCCAGCAAGTTCATGATAGTGCTCAACAACATCCAAATAGGCCCTGTGACCAAATACCATTGCTTCCAATAGGCTGTTGCTCGCTAACCGGTTGGCACCGTGCAGGCCTGTACTTGCACATTCGCCACAGGCGTATAGGTTCTGTATGGATGTTCTTGCATGTTCATCTGTTTTCACACCACCGCAACTGTAATGTGCAGCAGGAGCAACTGGTATGAACTGCTGCATGGCATCTATACCAATACTCAAGCACTTTTCATAGATGTTGGGGAAATGGTGGATGAATTTTTCCCTATCCATATGCCTGCAATCAAGATAGACATGCTCCGTACCCGTCTTCTTCATTTCATTATCGATGGCCCTTGCAACAATATCCCTCGGGGCAAGGTCCTTTCTCGCATCATATTTTTCCATGAAGGCTTCCCCATTCTTGTTCCGGAGAATGCCACCATCACCACGTACAGCTTCTGTAATCAAGAATGAAGGGGAAACCCCTGGCTCGTATAAGGCTGTTGGATGGAACTGTATGAACTCCATATTTTCAATCCTGCCCTTGGCCCTATAAACCATGGCAATACCATCACCCGTAGCAATACGTGGGTTGGTGGTGGTCCTATAGGCCTGGCCGCAGCCCCCTGTTGCCAACAGGGTAATATTGCTCAGGATTTTTTCAATCTTATTGCTGTGCAGGTTCAGTACATACACACCATAACAGGTAATGTCCAAGGTCGATTTCGTGACAAGGAAACCAAGGTGGTGCTGGGTAATGATATCCACTACGAAACAATGGTTGATGATTTCAATATTTGGGGTCCTGGAAACCTCGTCCAGCAAGGCCCTTTCCATCTCCTTACCAGTTACGTCTTTATGGTGCAGTATCCTGAATTCGCTATGGCCACCTTCACGGCCCAAAGCATAATCCCCCTTTTCATCCTTGTCGAAACTTGCACCATAGTTGATGATTTCCCTGATCCTCTCAGGGCCTTCCTTTACCACAATCTCCACAATCTTTTCATTGCACAAACCATCGCCAGCAATCAAAGTGTCTTCAATATGCTTATCGAAACTGTCCTTTGCTTCATCCCAAACACCAGCAATGCCACCTTGCGCATATTTGGTATTGGTTTCATCAGCTTGGGTTTTGGTAATGACCAATACTTTTTTATCAGGAAACTGCTTGGCTACTTTTAAGGAATAAGTCAGGCCAGCAATGCCACTACCTATAACGAGAAAATCTGTTTGCATGTAACTCTTTTTGGTACTAGCTTTTGAATCTCCATGGACTTCAGTTGCGTCGCACACTTGTACAATTTAAATCCTATTCAGCCTTATTTAAGGGTATAATATGCTAGTAGTTAACATTGAAATCAAAATCAACGCTACTAAGTTTGGTGTCCAGGTTAACCTGCTTTGAAAACCTGATTTGTTTTTTGTCGTTGGACAATGTGCCATTGTTCCCTTGAAAATCCTTCACAGGCTTGGGTGTGTTAATGATGGTTGTTATGTTCATCATCATCATTTCCTGCATCATCTTTTTCATTTCTTCTGGCATATCATCCAGTTCGTTTTTCTTAGGCGCCGCACTGGAATCGTTTGGATTTTTTATCTTTCTGGAAATGCCATTCCCCGACAAGCTATACATGTATTGCGAAATAGGTAGGCCTTCTTTTTTTGAACCATCACCCTCTTGGCCCATTCCTCCCATGCCTTTATTTTTCATCTTGCCATCAGCAGCAGACATCAGGGCATCAAACAAACTTCCACTCGTTTCGTTTCTTGACATAACAGCCTGAATGGTTGCAAATTCTGCAGCATTTGCAAAAGGATATGAGATTATGATTACCATTTCGCCTTTTGCTTCATCAAGATGCATCGTCGCATTGGCTTTACCAAAAACAGTTTTTTCACTGCTTGATAAACTGGAAGCAGTATCAATCATTGATTTCAGGGAAAAGGTGGAGTCCTTTTTTTCCATCTTCTTTTTGCTGCTCATATTGTCCCTCCCTTTTTCACTCATCATTGCCATCATACCTTGCATAGCTCTTGTAAAATCCATCTTCTGTTCATACACACCACTTCCATCATCTTTAATGTTGAAGGTTTCAAAAATATCAATGCAACCAGTAAAGCTGCATGCCATAATAATCAATGCTAAAAATCTCCATTTCATCATCATTGTGTTTTGGTTTTATTGGTTATGCCGGCTCTACCCAGGCTTCATTTTCTTTTAATAAATTAATGAGTTCATCCACCGCAATTTCACTTTCAATATTACGCTTCACCACTTCCTTGCCCCTGTACAAAGTTATCTTGCCAATACCACTGCCCACATAGCCAAAATCAGCGTCGGCCATTTCACCGGGGCCGTTCACAATGCAGCCCATGATGGCAATTTTAACCCCTTTCAAATGATTGGTCCTGCTCCGGATTTTTGCAGTGGTTTCCTGCAGGTCAAACAATGTCCTACCGCAACTTGGGCAGGAGATATATTCAGTTTTGGAAATCCTTGTCCTCGTAGCTTGAAGAATGGAGAAAGCAGTTGAGTTGATGAACTGCTCAACTGTTGCATTACTGGAATAGTTCCTTCCAACTGTTGACTGCTGACTATTGGCTATTGACTGCTGATAGCTTGCTTCTGTCATTCCAAAACAAACACCATCGCCAAAACCATCCAACAATAAAGCGCCTGCCTCTGTGGCATAATGAATGAGGTGTTCATCAGCAGTATTCCAATAGCTGTCCACAATTAATACAACTGGATTTCCGATGCTCCTGTTCATCAGTTCCATGAACATCCTCCTTACGGCAATCATGGGATGCTTGTTCTTGCTGCTCAAACAAAACACAACAGATGGATCGTTTGCCAGTTCATCCAAATATGTGAAGTCATTAATGCCTGTTCCATCACTGAAACAATCCAGCATTACAAAGTTCAGTCTGTCCTGTTTGGATTCAGCTTCCACATAACCCTTAGCATCATATATAGGTAGGTACTTGGTTTTGTCGGAGGCTGTTTCTACATGGTTCGGCCAGGTAATTACCTTCAATGTGCCAGGCAAGGCAAAAGGCAGTTCGGCACCACCTGTGAAAATATAATCAGCGGCACCATCACCAATATTCCACTTGTCCGTGGCTTCATCATACTTGTAGCCAATGCCCTCCAAGGATGAGGGGTAGATGCCCTGTAGCTTGCTTAGGTCAGCAATCACCACAGGCACATGATGGTCGCCAATATTATCTACAGCAAAAGTTTTTCTTCTCCGGTACTCAAAGGGAGAATAAGGAAGTCGGAAAGTCGGGAAGTTAGAAAGTGCAGGAATTGAGTTGTTTGTATCAGTCTTTCGGTCTTGCTGACTTCCGGTCTTTCCAGCTTCATACCTCTTCACCAGATCCCTGCACACCGGAATCTCAAACTCTGGGTCTTCGGTCAATGAAACACGGACCGTATCGCCAATGCCATCTTCCAATAAAGTACCAATTCCCGCAGCACTCTTAACCCGCCCATCCTCACCATCACCAGCTTCGGTAACACCTAGGTGCAGGGGATAGATTTCACCAAACTCCGTATCCATTTGCTGGACCAATGAGCGGTAGGCCTGCACCATGACCTGCGGGTTACTGCTTTTCATGCTTAGGATAATATTGTGGTAGTCCAAGCTGCGAGCAATACGCAGGAACTCCATGGCACTTTCCACCATGCCATTGGCAGTATCACCATAACGGCTCATGATCCTATCGCTCAATGAACCATGGTTGGTGCCGATACGCATAGCAGTTCCGTGTTCCCTGCAAATCAGCACCAGTGGTGTAAAACGTTCCCGTATACGTTCTATTTCCTCGGCATATTCCGCATCGGTGTATTCAATCTGCTCGAATTTTTTCTTGTCAACATAATTACCGGGATTCACCCTAACCTTCTCCACAATCCTTGCAGCAATTTCCGCAGCATTGGGCGTAAAATGGATATCTGCCACCAGGGGCGTATCATAGCCACGCTTACGGAGTTCATCCTTGATGTGCTGCAGGTTCTCCGCTTCCTTCTTACTGGGTGCCGTAATACGCACCAGTTCCGCTCCTGCTTCTATGCAGCGGATGCTCTGTTCCACCGTTGCCATGGTATCCATGGTATCGGTTGTGGTCATTGTTTGCAAGCGAATGGGATGATTGTTGCCTATCAACAGGTTGCCAACTTTGACTTCCCTTGTTTTAAGCCGGCTGTATGCCGTTAGGCTATTGCAATATAACTGCATGTGCTTGGTGTGATAATGTGATTGTTCTAATTGAGGATGCAAATTTGCCTAAAAAAAGGGATACTGGGGTTTTTGGGAGGCGCTAAGTCCACGAATTTATAAATACCAAGCTTTGTTCGTCAAAAATTGAACTACAATTTCCATAAACATTCAACAAGCTATGTGGAATTGCTCTTGCTTGCACCTGCAACAAATGGTTGCTACCAATCTTTCTCGGGAGATGATGATTTAACTTTTTGTTTCTGCAGGTCCTGCTGCAAGCGCTTTTCTTCGTTGCGTAGCCTATTTAGTTCATTCTCCATTTGCTGCTTGTTCATTTTAGGTTCCTGCTTCTTTTGCTGGGGCTTATCATCCTGCTTTTTCTTATCGTCTTTTTTCTTATTGTCCTGTGGTTTCTTATCCTGCTGCTTCTTTATTTCATTCATGGCCTTTTGCAGGTTGTCCCTGGCTTCGGTATCATCCGGCTTCAGGCGCAGTGATTGCTTGAACGAATTGACTGCTTGTTCCCACTGCTTCTGCTTTGCTTCTGTTACGCCTTTATTATACATGGCCTTGGACTGGAGCAGCATGTCCTTTGATATTTCTGCAGCATCGGCATATTCCTTTGCAGCTTCCTCCGTTTTGCCCATTTTCTGCAAGGCATTGCCTTTGTTGAACTTTGCTGCAGCATTTTTGTCGTCTACCTTCAACGCCTTATCATAGGAAGTAATAGCAGCCTGGAAATCACCTTTTTTATAGGCTTCGTTTCCGTCCACAATTTCCCTATTACCCTTTTGTGCATGCACAAAAGAAAAAGCCAACAATCCTAGTATGGTCATGAAACGCTTCATGCAGCTCTTCTTTTTCTTTCAGGAACAAGTACCTCTATCAGCAACAATAGTATGGCTATTGCCAAGAAATAGGGGTAGAAAGACTGGTATTCAATAAAACCTCCAGCACTGCTGATAGGCTTCTTTTCAATAGTGTCCAGCTCAAGCATTAACGCATCAGCAACAGATGATGTGCTGGTTAGTTGATGGTAGGATCCATTGGATGCTGCAGCTACATCTTTCAACAGCTTCTCATTGAGCTTACTGATAACCGTTTGGCCGTTGATGTCCCTCTTGTATTCGTGGGTTCCCTGTTCCATAATGGGCGAACCTTCAGCCGAACCCACGCCAACTGTATAGACAACAGTTCCATGTTCGGCCAGCTTCTTCACCGCATCCATTGCCTTTTCATCATGGTCTTCCCCATCGGTTATCAAAACAACTGCTTTCGATTTCCTTTCTTTGGTGTCCAATGAAGCATCACAGAGGTCCAGTGCAGTGCTCAGCACCGTACCCTGTTCATTGACCATATCAGGGGATGCATTGCTGACGAACATCTTGGCTGCACCAATATCCGAAGTCAAGGGCATTTGTAGGTAGGCCTGGCCAGCAAAAACAACCAGCCCAATCTTATTGCCGTCCAGCTTTTCCGTAAGTTGACTGATGAACTGCTTGGCTTTGTCCAGCCTTGTCGGTTTTTCATCTTGGCTCAGCATGCTCTTGCTTACGTCCAATGCAAAGAGCACATCAATACCTGTGCCCTTTGTTCCTGTACCGTTCTTAGGCTTGCGGAGATTGGCAACTGCGCCAATACTGAATGCAATGGCAATCAAAATAAGAATCACTTTCAACCGGTAGAGCCTGGGCGAATAGTTCTTGGTGAGCTGGTCAATTAACCGCTTATCACCCAATGCCTTTCTTGCTTTCTGTTTCCAGCGCAGCACAAAAAAGAACAGCAATACCAATGGCACCAGTACGAGGAGGCCAAACAGGAATTCTATGTGTTCAAATTGCAGCATTGATTGCAAGCTAGTGATTGAATTGGTAAATAAAAACTAAAAGAGCCCAGCAATGAACCTAAACGAATTCCAAAACATTATTAAGCAGGAAGGTTTGTGCTGTGCAATTATACTAGGCGTGACAGAATTTTCGTGACAGATATCCTGTCTCAATTTTCCCGTCACAAATCCGTGACAGACTTTCTGTTGCAAAATATCTGTCACAAAAAACCTGTCACAGTCATGAAAATGAACAATCAAGCCGCTATTAAAAAAGTCAATAGGAAAGATTAAACCTGGAAATTGGTTTGGGGAGAGATGACAATACCTCTTTACATTTTTACATTTTACCTTCCAGATAGCCCAATTGCTTCAATATGCCCATTACAATATTCTTCCGAACGGGAAACATTTTCAAATCATGCTGGCCTTCCACATTAAGCACAAAGAAATGCGGGTGCCTGTTCTCCTCCACCCAACCTACCATCCAACCAATGGCCTTGCCATTTTCTTTAAAGCCCCAACCTGTTTTATAGGCCAGTGTATAATTGGCATTGCTTTCCTGTACCATTACTTTTTTCACGATTTCCTGCGTTGTTTTGCTGAAGGGCAATTGACCAAAGTACAGCCTCTTTACTAGGCCCAACTCTTCATCGGGCGTTATTTTCAATGAATTGTCTACCCAGAATTGGTCGATGGAAGTAGTAATCTTCTTCGTTCCATATTTTAAACTATCCAACCAAAACTGCATGGTGTCCTTACCAATTCTCCTTGCCACTTCCTGGTAATAAGGAAAGGCAGATGCTTTAAAAGCCTGTTCCATCGTAAGGTCCTTGTTCCAGTCCTTGGCGGTATCGCCACTGGGGAACAACCTCACCACGCCATCCCATTTAATGACCATCCTCTCGTTCACGATCCTGCCTGTTTGCAAGCCAATCAACGAGTTCACTATCTTGAAGGTGGATGCTGGCTGGTAGGCAGAGTCCTTGTAGCGCGACAAGTTGTACACGGTAAAATTCCCCAAGCTGTTGTTGAAAATGGCAAATGTCCCTTCCACTTTATTGTCATCAAAGTACTTTTTGAGGCTCGCATCTTCTTTTACGTTGTTGGAAGTACAGGATGACAGGAAGGCAATGCCTAGCAAGGCAATGATGGGGTTTAACAAACGCATGGTTCTGTTTTTGTGAACCGCAAAGTTATACTGCCACTACATTCATCAATGGTTCAGTTAAAATATTCGTGTGGAGGATTCTAAAGTCAACAGAGGAATCCTGCATTGGTTTTCATTGCAAGCTCTGTGTCCCCGGTATTCTTGCCCTGCAACATTTGCAGCATCCCTATCAATCAAATTTAGGGGCCGGTCTATTATTAAAAACCTGTCAACAATATGCTGCAAGTATGACAAATGTCAGTATCTACGGTTTTCAGCCATTTTACTTTTACGCCTTCGAAGCACAATACTAAACTCTCTTCATGAGCAATCGAGATATGACAGCACCGGCCAACCTGCAATTACATGCAAAAGGTACCGGCGCATTAAGAACACAGCATCCTATCTATAAAGACTTCCTGCCGCCTTGCAACAATGCATGCCCTGCGGGAGAAAACATACAGGCCTGGTTGGGGCTTGCCCAAAATGAACAGTACGAAGAAGCTTGGCAAAAATTGGTAGAAGAAAATCCATTGCCCGGTGTGCATGGCCGTGTTTGTTACCATCCATGCGAATCTGCTTGCAACAGAACAGCTATCGATAGTCCTGTTAGTATTCATGCCATTGAACGTTTCTTGGGCGATAAGGCACTGGAAGAAAAATGGGGCATCTCCTTCAATCAACATAAATCCGGTAAGCGTGTACTGGTAATTGGTGGTGGCCCGAGTGGGCTATCAGCAGCTTATCATTTAACACGTGCTGGCCATGAAGTGGAAATTTATGAGGCTGGGCCCATGCTGGGCGGTATGCTGCATTTTGGCATCCCTGCTTACCGTTTACCAAGGCAGGTACTCGATGCAGAAATCCAACGCATCGTGGATATGGGCATTAAAGTGAGGTTCAACTATAAGGTATCGGATATAGCCAAGGAAAAACTGGATGGCAATTTTGATGCAGTATTCATTGCCATTGGTGCTGGCCTTGCAAAAAAAATTGACATACCGGGGCAGGCTGCAGCCAAGATGCTGGATGCTGTTAGCTTCTTGCATGATGTGGAAACAGGCAATGCTCCCAAGCTCGGTAGAAAAGTGGCAATTTATGGCGGTGGCAATACGGCCATGGATGCTGCCCGTACAGCCAAACGTTTAGGTGCTGAAGCTTTTATTATTTATCGTCGCGACAGGGAGCATATGCCTGCCCATGATTTTGAAGCAGAGGAAGCTTTGACCGAAGGTGTAAAAATAAACTGGTTGCGTACCATCAAAAATATTGATGATACTTCTTTCACAGTTGAAATAATGGAAATTAAGGATGGCAAATTAACTGCCACTGGCATGTACGAAACTTTGGAAGCCGATGCATTGATCATGGCATTGGGCCAAGATACAGATACTAATTTTCTAACCAAGCTCAGCGGTATACAGTTCAAGCAAGATGGCACTGTGGAAGTAGATGCAACCATGATGACAGGTCATGTGGGCGTGTTTGCCGGGGGAGATATGGTACCCAGTGAAAGAACGGTAACCATTGCTGTTGGGCATGGCAAGAAAGCTGCAAAGAACATTGATGCCTATCTAAAAGCAACTACAATCAATAAAGTGCCCAAGCATGATATTGTTGGCTTTGAAAAGCTGCATGTGTGGTACAAGACATTGGCCCCGCAACAGGAGCAGGAAATGCGTGCCGCTGAAGAAAGGGCCAACAATTTTGAGGAAGTGCTTGGTGGCCTTTCTGCCAAGGAAGCTTTATATGAAGCCCAACGTTGCCTTAGCTGCGGCAACTGTTTTGAATGCGATGGCTGCTATGGATCATGCCCAGAAGGTGCCATTTTAAAGCTGGGCAAGGGCAACCGTTATGAATATGATTACAACAAATGCACTGGCTGTGCAGTATGCTTTGAACAATGCCCATGCCATGCCATAGAAATGGTGAACGAAATGGCCGTAGTAAGTGACAAAGTCATGGAAGGCATTTACTAACAAGGTTCCAAACCCAATCAACGACAAGAATGAAACATAAAATAATAAAAACGATTGATGGCAATGAAGCAGCAGCTTCTGTGGCTTACAGGGTAAATGAAGTGTGTGCCATTTATCCCATCACCCCATCATCCACCATGGCTGAACTTTGCGATGAATGGAGTGCCGTTGGTGAAAAAAATATTTGGGGCAATGTACCTGATGTTATCCAGATGCAGAGCGAAGGTGGTGCGGCCGGAACAGTGCATGGTGCATTGCAAGCAGGTACCATGACCACTACCTTTACAGCATCGCAAGGGTTGATGCTGATGTTGCCCAATATGTACAAGATTGCAGGGGAACTGACTTCCACCGTATTCCATGTGGCCGCTCGTTCATTGGCTGCACAGGGCCTTTCCATTTTTGGTGACCACAGCGATGTAATGGCTGCAAGGATGACCGGCTTTGCCATGCTCTCATCCAATAATGTGCAGGAAGCACATGACCTGGCCTTGATCCTGCAAGCATCAACGTTGGAAGCAAGATTGCCTTTCATTCACTTTTTTGACGGCTTCCGCACTTCACATGAAGTAAGCAAAATAACCATGCTCAGCGATGGCGATATCCGCTATATGATAGATGACGAACTCATCTATGCACACCGAAACAGGGCATTGAACCCTGACCACCCTTTTATCCGCGGTACAGCACAGAACCCTGATGTGTATTTTCAGGCAAGGGAAACCGTGAACACTTTTTACGATAAGGTACCTTTCATTGTTCAGCAACAAATGGACAAGTTTACCATACTCACTGGCCGCCATTACAAGCTGGTTGAATATACAGGTGATGAACATGCAGAAAGGGTTATTGTAATTATGGGATCCGGGGCCGAAACTGCCAATGAAACTGCCAAGGTATTGGCCCAAAAAGGTGAAAGGGTCGGCGTTTTGAACATTAGGTTGTACAGGCCATTCCCAACTGAATATTTGCTGTCCGTATTGCCTGCATCCGTTACCAAGATTGCCGTGCTGGACCGTACCAAGGAACCTGGTGCAGATGGTGAACCTTTGTATAAAGATGTAATAACGTCCTTAACCGAAGCTTACTCTGCTGGCATGTTGCACAAATTGCCAAAGATCACTGGTGGCCGTTATGGGCTCTCCTCAAAGGAATTTACACCAGCCATGGTGAAAGGCATCTTTGACGAACTGAAACACGATAAATCCAAGAACCATTTTACCATTGGCATCAATGATGATGTAACCTATACCAGCATTGATTATGACCCTAATTTTGAATTGGAAGAAGAAGGCATGACCACTGCTTTGTTTTATGGATTGGGAGCTGATGGAACCGTATCTGCCAACAAGAACAGTATCAAGATCATTGGGGAAAATACAGACCTCTATGCACAGGGATATTTTGTGTACGATTCCAAAAAATCGGGATCGCAAACCGTGTCCCATTTACGCTTTGGCAAGACACCTGTTAAAGCTCCATACCTAATTAGCAAAGCAGATTTCATTGCCTGCCATGTATTCAATTTTGTGCAGAAAATCAGCATTCTCGATAAGGCAAAAAATGGTGGCGTTTTCCTCCTGAACAGCCCCTATAGCAAGGAGGAGGTTTGGAACCATTTACCAGCACCTGTTCAGCAGGAGCTGATAGAAAAGCAATTGAAGTTTTACGTGATCGATGCCTCTGCTGTAGCAGAGGCAACGGGCATGGGCAACCGTACCAATACCATCATGCAAACCTGTTTCTTTGCTTTGTCTGGTGTATTGCCCCAAGCAGAAGCCATTGACAAGATCAAGTATGCCATCAAAAAAACATACTCAAAGAAAGGCCAAGCTATTATTGATTTGAATTTCCGTGCCGTTGACCAATCATTGAGCAATTTGTTTGAAGTAGCGGTTCCAGCTACTGTAAGCAATGCAGAAAACTTCCCCCTGACTGTTTCATTGGAAGCACCGGAATTTGTGCAGTTGGTGACAGCCGAAATGATGAAGGGAAATGGCGATAATTTACCTGTAAGCAAAATGCCTATTGATGGTACTTATCCTAGTGGTACCACCCAATGGGAAAAGCGGAACATCTCCGATACCATTCCTATCTGGGATGCTGAAACCTGCATCCAATGTGGCAATTGCAGTTTTGTTTGCCCCCACAGTGTTATACGTGCAAAGTTCTATAACCAGGATGTGCTGGAAAATGCACCGGAAGGTTTCCCTTCTGCAAAAGTTACGGCAAGGGGCTTTCCTGAAACGAGGTATACCTTGCAAGTATATGCGGAGGACTGCACTGGTTGTACCTTATGTGTGGATGCTTGTCCAGCTTTCAGTTTGGTTGACAGCACCAGGAAAGCCATCAATATGGGCGATAAGGCCCCCATACTTGAGCAACAAAAAGCCAACATCAAATTCTTTGAAACAATCGATTTCAATGACCGTTCAAAAGTGGATTTCTCTTCAGTGCGCGGTACACAGTTCCTTGAACCTTTATTTGAATTTTCAGGCGCCTGTGCAGGTTGTGGCGAAACACCTTATATAAAAATACTCACCCAATTATTTGGTGACAGGTTAATGGTAGCCAATGCTACAGGTTGTTCCTCCATCTATGGTGGCAACCTGCCCACTACCCCCTGGACAAAAAACAAGGATGGCAAGGGGCCAGCTTGGAGCAACTCCCTGTTTGAGGACAATGCAGAATTCGGTTTGGGCATGCGTGTAGCAGCAGACAAACATTTGGCCGTAGCAAAGGAGCTATTGGAGAAACTTAAATTTGAAGTGGGTGAAGATTTGGCCAATGACATCCTGTTTGCCCCGCAGCTTACCGAATCTGAACTGATGCTGCAACGTTTGAGGGTAGAGAAACTGACCAATCACCTGCGCAAATCCATTCATCCCTTGGCCAAGCAGTTGCTGTCATTGGCAGAACACTTGGTAAGGAGAACAGTTTGGTTAATTGGTGGCGATGGATGGGCCTATGACATTGGTTCATCTGGATTGGACCATGTGCTATCCACAGGGCGCAACGTAAATATCTTGGTACTGGATACAGAAGTGTACAGCAATACCGGTGGACAGTCATCCAAGGCCACACCAACTGCGGCAACAGCCAAATTTGCTTCTGCAGGGAAACGGGTAGGGAAGAAGGATTTGGCCCTACAGGCCATTTCCTACGGCAATGTATATGTGGCACAGGTTTCCATGGGTGCCAACCCGCAGCAAACCTTATTGGCCATGCGTGAGGCAGAAGCCTACGATGGGCCTTCACTGATACTTGCCTATAGCCATTGCATAGCACATGGCATTGATATGACGCAAGGTTTACAACAACAGAACCTGGCTGTGAAGAGTGCCTACTGGCCATTGCTACGTTACAATCCACAATTGAGGAAAGGAAATAGCAATCCATTTGTGCTCGACTCCCCAAGACCATCCATTACCCTAAAGGATTATGCCTACAATGAACTGAGGTATAAAAATTTAGAAAAAGCCAACCCCGCCGAAGCTGCCCATTTAATGGAGAAGGCGCAGGAACTGGTTGATTTAAGGTGGCAAACGTATGAAAACATGAGTGGCTGGAAAGCTGATGCTTTCGCCCCTGTATTATAATGTTCTCATTTCTAAGTGTGTTTAGTTTTAACGGGCCGTGTTTTCTAATATGGCCCCTTTTTTTGCCCCATTGAAACAGCTTATCATTTTACATAAGATGCATGTTCTTCTTTGTGTAAAAAATCCCAGCCGCTGGCCGGGATTTTTACTTATTCAATAACGGTAGCTATCTTTTCTTGAAGGCTGTGGCACCGAGTACAATGGCAATCAACCAGAACACGATGAAAATAAAGAAGATAACCTTGGCTATTGAAGCAGCACCTGCTGCAATTCCGGTAAACCCAAAAATTGCTGCTACGATGGCAATTATTAAGAATGTTGCTGTCCACTTAAGCATAAAATAGGTTTTAAGATGAATAATGTTTGCGAACAGCTAACTTATCCAAAATACGTACCTAGGTTATGTTTATATACAATAACACGCATTGGTCTGGTTGATGGGGAATTTAGTACACGCTAAGTAAGAACGCCGAGAGGCAAAATCCTGATGGTTTTTTGAAAGCCGGCGGCGTTTCTACTATTAGAACTTGGGGCAATGGATATTCTTTTCGGTAGAAGGGCGGCGGATATAGATCAGGGAAAGTTCGATACCTCCACGGCTAACACTGGCAGTCTTCAATGCAGAGGTGTTCACATCATAGGATGCACCCAAGCGGAACTCACCAAACTCAAGTCCCACATAAGGTATTGCCGCATCGTTCAAGCGCATCCATGCACCTGCATAGAAGCTGGTGGGCTTATCTGGATCCACACCACCAAGATTGAATTCCACAGCACCACCCACTACCGTTTCATTCGCATTGCCCTGCAAGCTTTCCAATGCAGTTAGGTGCAAAGTGGTTGTTTCACCGATGGGGAAATAGCCACCACCATGTATGGTAACCCTTGGATTGAGCAGGTAATTGGCACCAGTGAAGCTTTGTTTCGGCCTGGTGATATGGTAAACACTTGCGCCCAAATAATAACTGTTCCTATCGTTGCTGCTGCCACTGTAAAGTACACCGGCGTTCACATCCAAATAGCTGGATTTCAGTGCGGCTGGATTGGAGAATATTTCCGAAGTAACGCCTGTGAACCCAGCAGTGGTCAACTGGTCCTCGAACTTCAAGCTGGTGGTGTTGATGAGCATGTTGGCATAAGTAGCCTGCAGCCCCACACCTATCTGGCTGTAGCCATCTTCATCGAGCCCTTTATGGAATGCCGTGGAAATGGAGGCATAATTGAACTTCACGGCACCATTGGCACTGTTATCGGAATAGGCCATCAGGCCCACGCCAAAATTATCCGTGTAATCAATTTTGTTTTCAAGGATATGGAAATCCACTGAAGCCGTGGTGGTGATAAATGCCCTGTTGATTTCCGGCCACTGGTTCCTATAATTACCCGTAACCCTATAGCTACCGTTGAACTTGCCCGTAAAGGCGGGGTTCACCGTTAATGGCGATGCAAAAAACTGTGAGAAATGTGGGTCCTGTGCCTGTACTGACAGAAACAATATAATGAAAGAGAACAGTGTAAATAATTTCTTCATTGCAGTAATAAGACACCGAATTTAAGTGAAATGCTGTAACCACCTTTCACTTGGGTACTTTTTAACAATTAGGCCGTGGATATTCCTGTTCCAAGTGGGGTCAGGATTGCATTTTTGTACCGAATGCCAGGTCACCAGCATCTCCCAATCCCGGTACGATATAGCCCTTGGCCGTAAGTTCGTCATCAATATCCCCACACCAGATCTTTACCTGTTCGCCACATTCGCGGTGTATGAACTCTATGCCAATACTACTGGCTATGGCGCATACCACATGGATGTTTGCTGGTTTGTATTCTGCCTGCATCACAGCAATTGTTTTTACAATGGAAGAGCCTGTGGCAAGCATGGGATCGCTAATGATTACGGTTCTCCCTTCCAAGGATGGGCAGCTCATATAATCAAGGCTGATTTCAAAACTACCGTCGCGGTGGTGTTTCCGGTATGCTGAAACGAAGGCATTGTCTGCTTTGTCAAAATAGTTCAGCATGCCATTGTGCAGGGGCAGGCCTGCACGTAAAATAGTGGCCAGCACAGGCTGTGTTTCCAGCACTTTACTGTTATGTATGCCCAGTGGGGTCTGTGTTTCAACTTCTTTCCAAGCAAGTTCCTTGCTCATTTCATAGGCTGCCACCTCACCGATCCTTTCAAGGTTCCTGCGGAAACGCAACCTGTCGTTCTGTACGTTGATATCCCTCAATTCACTTACCCAATTACTAACAAGGCTATGCTGCTCACTAAGATTTACTATCATAAGTTTCGGTTGGCTGCAAAGCTAATTGTTATACATAAAAGTTGGGGGGATTTTTTAGGGTTGCAGCAGGCCTTTCCACTTTGAAAGTAGATGAACCTTTACGGCTAGGCACTTCCCTTGTGGCAATTGGTGGCCTTACTGCTAAACTAACCCCTGATGGGGATTGTTGCTTACTTTGCAATGATGCTGCCACCAACCAGCTATCAATTCAAATCACTCTTGGCGCTCGTAATCAAGGGCAGGAGTATTTCATAAATCTGCTTATTGCGGTTATTGTACCTGAACTCCGTTTCCTTTACATGCAGGTACAGTGAGGACACCTGCAGCCCCCTCATTTTTACCACCCGCATCTTGAGCAGTTTCCAGAAGCCGTCAATTTCATCGGCATCATGCTTGGCCTTCTTGAACAATAAGCCTTCCTTGATGCGGTACATCCTCTTCCTTTCAAAATCAATGATGGCGTTGTACATTTTCACTGCCCCATTTGCATCTGCCATGTCCCAAGTGGCAGTGCCTTTTTTCAGGTGCTCCATCAACAGGTTTGAATCCACGGTGCTGATGGGATCGGCTATCAATGATTGACCTGTGACCATCACGCCAATACCGGGTGTCAGGGATTCCTGCCTAAAATGCCTTTCGGAAAAATGATGGGACAGTTTCAGCTCAGGCTGTTCTGTCAGGTCCATAACAGATTCCTTTTGCTGTTCGCAATATTTGGCAATCTGCACACGGAAAAATTTCACATAATTGTTTACCGTGACCCTGCTTACATCAGACGCATTGGCTATTTGTGTGGCATTGAGATCGGTGCAGAACAGTTGGAGTATTTCCTTGAGCTTGCTTTCCGAAATATGGGCATTCTTTTTCAGTTGGTTGTTGTTCACTTTGCATCAGTTTAGATATGATTGTTTTTCCCTGATGCACACTATATGTAGGATGTAAATAACCGACCGTGTTCACGATGGGCCATTGATGGAAGCCGCTGTACCAACAACGAAATCTTCCGTAATTAAGAACGGCTTCCGCTTACTGCACCGTTAAATATTGAAGAGTGGCGAATAGGATGAATGAATGGTTTACATGATTGGATTTTTTTGATGTAAAGGCCGTTTCTGCAAATAAAAAAGCAGCTTTGGGAAAGCTGCTTGGAAATATTCAATTAGACCCTTCTATGCAAATATTTCTGCTCCTACCCCACTCATGATAACCTGCTTTCTTTGCTCAGGCAACTCCGCATCCAAAATTTCCATCAAATTATTGAATACAAACCCAGGGGCATTTGCCTTTACTTCATTTAACCATATTATGATTTCTGTATTGTTCAGTCCCCGCATCATCCATTTGGCTGTCCTGAACATTTCAGCAGGTCCAATCTTTGCCAGGATCTGTTGGGTAACCTGGCGTAGCTGTTCATCGGTCTGGTATTTCCAAAGAAGGTGATTGATCACATTCTCTTCCTTGGCCATGTGGTCCAAATTGAACACCATGAATTCCACAAAGGATACACGTATGGCACTTCCGGTTTCTGTTCTTGCATACTCATTGTCAGCTTCCTGGAACAGGATATGCAGTTTACGCAACTTATTGCTTAGGGCATGGTCCTGCACATGTTCCTCTTCAAAAATGCAGGAAACAGATGGTTCAAACTGTTCCAGTAAAGGCAGTACAAAATAATCTTCCGTGTCTGCATGTTTATCAAACAGTTCCAGTAATTCGGTCAACTGCTCCATGGCTTTCACAGCCTCATCCGCTATGGCAAAATCTGTGTGCAATAGCAATAGGCCTGTTTCGTAAAGCATTGCCCTCAGTCCCTTGTGGATCTGGTTGAACATGTTGTAGCGTTTCATTGGTAGTAGTTTTTGTTTTTTGAAATTATTTTAATGGCATCATAGAAGGAGACTTCCTCTGTTGCGATGAACATTTGAAGCTCCACTTCCTTATTTGCTGATGCGAAAATGTTTGATTGCAGGGCCCCGTACAACTACATAAACATGTATGCTACAGGAAAGGGGAAATGATGGTACGAATGACTGGATTGAGCTGTTGAGTGGTCATACATGAAAAAAGCTGCACCCAGTCATAGGTGCAGCTTTACAATCTATTCACTTATTTATTTCTTCTCGCGGATTGCTTTGAACTCGGAGCCCGTTTTCCATATGGGCCATTGATTGGTAAAGGCCAATCGTTTGCCTACTTGGAACAGCAATTGCAAATCTGCAATGGCACCATCCAGTACCCAAACCTTTGCATCGAACTGATCGGATGGGCGGTGGTAATGTTCCTTTGTATATTCCTCCTCTTTCTTTACACCGGAACCCTTTTCCTGCCCGATGATATCCTTTCCACTTCCGGTATATAAGGACGGTATGCCCACTTTTGCAAAGTTGAAATGGTCCGACCGGTAGTAAGCACCTGCTTCCGGATGTGCTTCATAGGAAATCTCCCTGTCCACTTTTGCAGCAGCCTCTTTTAAATAATCTTCCAGTTCGTTCTGTCCCTGACCAACCACTGTAATGTCTTTCGTTTTACCATAATAATTAAGGCCATCCATATTTATATTGGCCAATGTTTTGGCCGCTGGGTAAACAGGGTTCTGTGCATAATAGGCCGAGCCCCATAATCCCTGCTCTTCGGCTGTTACCGAAAGAATGACAATGGTCCTCTCCGGTGCCGTCTTCAAACTTTTGAACCCCCTTGCCAGTTCCAGTAAACCTGCGGTAGCGCTGGCATTGTCCAATGCACCATTGTAAATGGAGTCTCCTTTTTCATCGGGCTTACCAATACCTAAATGGTCCCAATGGGCCGTATAAATAATGGTTTCATCAGGGTATTTACTGCCTGTTATTTTCCCGATTACATTGTACGACTTATTGTATTCTGCTTTAACGGACATGGTGGTTGATAATTTCAGCCCCAATGACTGTCCTTTGAAACCTTTCTTGTCGGCTTCAGCTAGCAGTGTGGTATCCTTTCCTGCGGCAGTCAATAATTTCTTTGCTGTTGGGCCAGTCACCCAACCAATCACATCACAGTAGGATTCTTTCTTGTCCTTGTTATCGAGGTGCAACCTTGAACCGTTCCAGTTGTTCTGCACCACGGTAAATGGATAACTGGCAGCATCTGTATTGTGTACAATCAAACAACCTTTTGCTCCCTGCCTGGCAGCTTCTTCAAACTTATAGGTCCAACGGCCATAATAGGTCATGGTAGTCCCTTTGAACAAAGTGGAATCATGTGCATTGAATCCCGGGTCATTCACCAGCACCAACACTACCTTTCCTTTTACATCCAGCCCAGCATAGTCGTTCCAATTATATTCGGGGGCCACTACGCCATAACCAGCAAACACCAGTTCTTCGTTGTTCAATGCAATGGCAGGGTCTGCTTTATCTGTCCATATTACATAGTCATCGAAACCCTTCAAGGTAAAATTACCCTTGGGCGACTGTACCTGCATTTCCGGTGCAGCCTGTGTGGTAAGCTTTACCATGGGCACTTCCTGGAAATAACTGCTGCCATTGCCCGCTTCAAGACCTGCATTGATGAACTGCTGCTTCAGGTAATTGATGGTGATTGTCTCGCCAGCGGAAAAAGGCTTCCTTCCCATGAAACTGTCGGAAGACAGGGTGGCAATATGTTTTGCCAGGCTATCGGCACTGAATGCAGCTAGGCCATCAGCATCGTCTACGGCTTTTTCCTTTCCCTTGCAGGAAACAATAAGGGTTGCAAACAAAACGACAGTGGTTATTCTTTTCATAAACAAGTATTGGTTTGAGGGAACTAAAGATAGGGGGATTAAGGTAGAAGGTGGAGGGTTTAGGGTAGAAGGCGGAAGAAGGGGGCGGAGGGCTTAAAGCGTGAAGGATTATGGGTAGATAAAAAAATCCCTGTCATTTCAGCCAGCATTTTACCTTCACGGCCATGACAGGTATAGATAGCGTAGTACTGCAAAATGTGATTGTACACAAAGTGGGCAATCCAACCCGTGGGGAGGAACTGAAACTTTCTGCCAACCCATTGACCTTAAACGATGAGATTGTAAGGGGAATGCTGACGAAATATTTCCTCTCACCCTTCAATGAGCATGAGCAATACCATTTCACGCATATGAGCGATGTGGGCATGAACGAGGTCTACCATTATGTTTCAGGTATTTTCAGCAATGGGAAGAAGTTTACGGAGCAATCTGTGTTGCTGGCCAACTTCCTGTACAATAAAAGCACCCATGCCAAAGTGAAGGAGGGCGAACTCTATGTGGTACACTTCAACAATGTACCTTTTGAAAACGATTATATAGATGCCATTGGCATTTTCAAAAGTGAGACCAAGGAAACATTCCTGAAGGTTTTTCCACATGGGCAGAACTGGGAAGTGATTGCAGAAGATGGTATCAACATCAATAAACTGGATAAGGGCTGCCTGATCTTGAAGGATCAAAAAGCAGATGGTTACCGCGTTTGCGTGGTGGACAATACCAATAAGAACAACGATGCCCAATACTGGATCAAGGACTTCTTGCAGGTGGAACCGGTAAGCAATAGCTACCACCAAACGAATGATATCTTGGGCATGTGCAAACTGTTCATCCACAATGAGCTGCCTGAGAAATTTGAAGTGAACAAAAGTGAGCAGATTGATATGCTGAACAGGAGCATGGAATACTTCAAAACAAAGGACCAGTTCCAGTTTGATGAGTTTGCCAAGGAAGTGATCCACCACGAGGATGTGATTGATGCCTTTACGCAGTACAAACAGACCTATGAAGTGGCCAAGCATGTACAGATGGACAATGAATTTGACATCCACCTATCTGCTGTGAAGAAACAGGAACGCGGCTTCAAATCCGTGCTGAAGCTGGACAAGAATTTTCATGTATATGTACATGGCAGGCGTGACCTGATTGAAAAGGGCTACGATGAAATGAGCGGCAAGCATTTTTATAAACTGTACTTTGACCAAGAAAGTTAAGCATGGAAGAGGAACCTCTATTCAACCACGATATCCTGTTTCAATTGGTGCAAACAAGAATGCCCTTTGGCAAGTACGAGGGGCAGTTGATCTGCAACCTTCCCGATGCCTATTTTGAATGGTTCAAACGGAAAGGTTTTCCCAAGGGGAAGATTGGGATGTTGCTACAGACCATGTATGAAATCAAATTAAATGGGCTCTCCTATTTGCTGGAACCATTGAAGAAGCAATAGTAAAATATTGTGGAATCAGTTGACATTTCAATTGATTTAGTTTAAACAGCCTCACTCAATATTGTCAATCCAATAGAAGGTAAATTAGTTTTTATAAAATCTGAATCATCTGTCACAATTTTCCAGTTTTTCTTTGTAGCTAAATGAGCATAATAGCTGTCATTGAATCCTATGGTTTCGAAAAGTTCAAAAACCATATTAGTGTCTATTGAATTAAATTCATCACTGCACTTTTGGCAAATAGAGACAATTTGCTTCAATTGTTGCTTTACTTCTTTAACAGTTTTCTTATACCGTTCAGAGCCAACATAGTCCTTCTTGAAATTATTATAAACACCAGCTTGCTTGGGATCGCTTCTTACAATATCAAAATCAAGTCTTAAATATCTATTTGCGAACTCTGATAGAACCAGAGAGCTAGTATAAATATGAAGCTTACGAGAAAGTAGAGATTTGAAAAAAGCAGAATAGTGATGCTGTTTTTTCCCTTTACTGTAATTTGCTAAAGGGCAAAAAATAAACATCCAAATGTTATTATCAAAGAAAAAAACATCGTCTGCTTTTGCAGTATATGTGGAGAGTTTAATAACGTTATTCTTCGCCATTAGAGAAAAATTCTTTCGAGATATTATCTAAGCGGTCCCTATCCTTAAAATATTCCTTTGCTCTATCAGTCACCAATTTGAGAACTTCCAAATCATCATTAGCCATATTCTTAATACTCAAATGATCTTGAATAAATTCTGTTGTATATTTTCCATATAATTGACCAATAGAGGCATTCAGAAAGGTAGAAACAATAATATCAACAGATTGAAAATCTAGAATTACCATTTCTTGTTTTATAAAATTCTCATCAATCAATGCAAATAACATTTCACCCTCCTCGGTTGATACTGCAAAAGGAGAATCGAGAAGATTGAAGATGTTAATTTCGTGAAGTTGATCTGTATTAATGCTACTCATAGTACGTTCCTTGAATTTACTTCAGAATTCAAAATGTATAATTTGGTATCACTTAAATTAAACTCCATTGTGATAATCGTCCCTAGGAATCTACTCTTTAAATTAGTACTCGAAGTAAGCCCTTTTTTTTCTTCCCACAAACCGTTTGACGAAATAATTTGTATTGCCCCCTCATTAAGTTTAATGAATGCTCTAATTAAGCTAAGCCCTAATCCACCTGGAATATCCCCGCTTTTTGTTGTATTTCCTTTTTGTACCGCCCACTCAATGGTCTTATCTCCATCGAGGGAACTTCCGCTTTTAAAGAAATCATTTACATTTTTCCTAATAGTAACACCCATGTCGGCAATTGTAAATTTTAAAATCTGATTCTTTTCAAAGTATTCCCCACAAGTATATATGTGTTGACATTTTCCATGAGTATGGGCGTTATTGTACAATTCAAGAATACTTTTGTTAATTTTCTTTTTTAAAAGCTCTGACATTTTAGGGAAATTATCATGCCCTAAAAGCTGAGCACTAATATAATTTTGAAATAAAGTAGTAGAGCTTAAATCAAACCTTCTGAACTCAACATTTACAGGAATAATTTCTTCTTGGTATCCCGGGTTACAAAATTTATGAAATCCGTTCTTTTTAAAAATATCCTCTGCAAAAGTTCCAATTTGGATAAGATTTACCTTGTTATTTCTTCTACGTAAATCGTCTATTAGTGCTCCGAACGAAGCACACAAATTCACATCAAACCATTCATTATTTGAGAAGTCTAGAATTATATAAGAATTATACGTATCAAAAGTGCGGATACTGATGTTTGCTAATAATTCGTATCCATCAACATTGGATGCAACAGCTCTAGGAATAACATACTGTATAGGAGATTGCCAACTCATTCAACGCAATTTATAACTTAAACATCAAAGCCATTTGTTCAGCACTTTGTTCCAACTGGACAGGCCAATCTTGAACTGAATGGAATTACTGAACTTATTGGCAACGGAACCCACCATGAACACGCCAATCTTGAACTTGTAGGCAGTATTGAAGGGCCATTTGAACACACGCTCGATCCCAACAAAGGTTTCTGCGTATTTCAGGTTGCGTTCGGGGGCATAAAGGAACCCCGCACCGGCCACCTCGCGTAATTTAAGCTTCCGCAACAGTGGCAGTTTGTTGATGATGGCCCCGTTGAATTCATGTACATAATGCCCCTGATAAAACCTGTTGAACAAGGGGAAGCTGGAATCCAGTGCTTGGAAACTTTCCTGTGGGTTCTGGAAAAGTATCGGGTCACCCCTCCGCTGGAACTGGTAGTCCACCAACCTTAAATCTTTCTTGCTCAGGAAACTCCCGCTTTTAATGGTGTAGGACGAAGTGCCGAAGATCCCCAGTTTGATTTGCTGCTCCATGCCAAATTCCAGGTAGTCAAAATCTACCTTGCTGTTGAAGATACCCGAAACGCCCTTGCGCCAGCTTGTGTAGAATGTGGGCCATTTTGAACCTATGATAATCTTCTCCTTCGGCTCCCGGATATAACGCTGAAAAGGCGTGTACTGCAAACGGAGCTGTCCATATAGTGCATTGTACGGTTCAAAAGCAATGGCCTGGTTATCGGTCAAAATACTTCCGAACACATTGTCAACCCTATCATTGATCTTGTAATCGCTTACGGACCTGCGTAGTGCCATTTCGGCATCGGTAAACAGCACCAGCCCATTGGCCAGTTCTATATTGTGGCCAATGCCCAAGGAGTTGTTCAAATAAATATTGCTCCGTTTGAGCATATTTATCCAGGCATCGCCCTGGAAGATGTACTGGAATTCACGGCCCACATGGAAACTGTAGTAGCCCCGCTTGATCGGGTTGTACAGTTTGCTGAAACGCACAGTTCCGTTTACATCGTGGTTCCTGAACCCGTAGCTGATATTGGCAAATAAGGAAATGCTTTTCCTGGAAGGGAAACGCTGGTCATAATAAATGGAGGGGCTAATGCGGCTGCCCCCCAATTGCAGGGGCTGCCATAGGTCCAGGACAGAAGGCAGGTTCCAGCTCCTCTCCTTTTCATGGTCGTTGAAGGTGAGTCCCGTAACCAAGGTCTTGAGCAACGTGACCTTGTTGGTCCTTGCATCAATGGAATCCAGATAGGTCTTGTTATGGGTGGCCCTGTAAACACTATCGCTGAAATGGATGAAACGGACTTCTTTCTGTGTTAATGGCTCTGTTCTTTTCTGTTGCCAAAAAGAGGAGTCCCGTTTGTAAGCAGTGTCAGCAGTAGCGCTTACTTCATTGCCAAAATATTTTTTATCGAACTGTTTGTTCAGTTCAAAATCCTTGAACACAGCAAGGGTGTGCCCAGATGTCTTCCCTTTATTTGTTTTGGAATAGTACAAAAATTCCTGCCTTGTCACCATCCAGGCTTTGTTATCCACCAGTTCATATTGCTGCTCCACCCCAAAGAAATCGTACTCGGGCAAATGGTAAGCTGGCAGGCTGAGCTTGGTATGCAATATGGACCAGGAACTATCTTCAATAACGAGTTCACCTTCCATGGTGGCATTGCTGAGCTGCCTTGGTTTTACAGCAATGGTGTAAACCTTCCTTCCTTTGATGACCTGTATTTTCAGGGTCTTGAAACGGTAGGCCAACAGGCCGCTATAACTGATGGGCGAAATGAAATCCATCGTGGATACAGCAGGCATTCGAATGAGGTTACCGTAAACATCAAAACTCCCTTCCGTAGTTGACAGATAAAACAAGCTTTCAGGATCGCCCCTTTTCTTCACACCCAATCTTTCTTCCTTTGTTCGTTGTGGGGATTCATAGTCCAGCTTCAAGAATATCTCCGCCATGGCCATCCCATTCAAATCCACATTAGGGTTATTCAATGCTGAACTGTCTACTTTATTCCTCTTTTTCTGCCTCGCGGCCAATGAATCTTCCTGTGTGGCCTTTATATAGACATTGCAGCTATAAGGCCCGTGCGTTTGGGTGATGGCCTCTTTATGGCGGATAACATTCCGGATAATTTCCTCTGCATGGTCCTTCGCTTTGCTGCTTACCGTAACGCCTGAAAGATTGTTTACATCGGCTTCGAGAATAATGTTCTGCGTGTAGCTCCTTTTATTGATAACAATGCTGATAATCTGTGATTTATAACCAATCATGCTCACCAGTATATCATAACTGCCATTGTCCAGTTGCAGTTCATATAGGCCATCTTCTTTGGTAGTGGTGCCTGTTTTCCAACCTTTCACCTGCACATTGGCAAAGGCCAATGGTTCCAGCTTGCTGTTGGTAATCTTGCCGGATAAGGTAAAGTCCTGTGCTGATAGGCATACTGTACTGCAAGAACATATCAACAGTAGGATAGCATACCTCATGCAGCAGTTTTTTTTGAAGGGATAATTTTGAAGGAAGGAAAATAAATTGTTTTGCCGGAACGGTTGACGGGATTAAGTTTCCTTTCACATTTACCCCACTCTCAAAAGGAGGATGGATATTACACAGGAGCCTATCGAAGTGTGGGCTCAGGCTGACAGTATTCTGCATAAGATTTTTGCCCTGTAGATGGAATCCCTTTTCATGAAGCCGCCTTCGACAAGCTCAGGCTGACAGTGTGCTTCGCAAGGTAGGTTGACGTTTGTCAACTAGCCAATCAATATTTTAATGAAGGGGATTTTCTTGAGCAAGTAAACAATGCCAAAGGAAAGTAATAGGCAAGAGATGCTTATCAACGGCACACTGATAATGGGGGCCATCAAGGTGTACCTGAAACCATACCTGTCAAATAAGGTCAGCACCAAAATATGCACTAGGAAGATGCCGTAACTGTGTTCGCTTACGGTATCCACTATTCTGCGGATAGGTGCATGAAGGTTTACTCGCACATTCCTGAACAAGCGGTATACGGCCAAGGACAATAGGAATATATTGGGCGTTAAGCTGGCCAGCAGGGTTTCATCCATTGCATGGCTTCTATTGGACAGGATATAGGTGCCAAAGAATGTATAACCCAAAGCAACAATGAACAGTAGCCACATCCACCCATTGCCCAGCTTCCTTTCTTCCTTGAACAAATAATTGCCCAGCAACAAGTAACCAATGAATCCGGTGAAATAGCTGGAATCAAAATCTGTTTCGTAATTGGTCAACAAGGGTGTCATGATCAAACAAAGCAACCAAAGGCCCAAGAAATAAAACATTTCCTGTCTGCTACAGTACTTCACAAATTTTGATAGCAGCGGGAACAGTAGGTACATGCTCAGTATCATGTACACGAACCACAAATGAACCGCAGTGCCTGAAAGTAACTGCCTAAAAACAAAATCAGTTTTTTGGGATGCCGTCGTTTGATTACCGACAAGGTCCTTACCATGATAAAAAAACAAATAAACAATGCTCCAAAAAATAAAGGGAAGCAGTATTCTTTTGAAAGTCTTGCTGAAAAAATCCTTCAAGTTGCCATTGTATTTTTCCAGTGCAAATGAACCTGACAGCATCACAAAAACAGGTACGCACCAGCGGGTAATGGAGCCATAAAAGTTGCCTGCCCACCAATCGGCATTGCTAATACGACCAAAACCTGCATTCACTGATGAAGCCACATGCAGTAGGATGATACCGAATGTGGCGGTTGCCCTTAAACTGTTTGCCCAGAAAAATTTATTGGTCATATCAACAACTTTCAGGTTGAAGATAATGGATTGCCCAAATAAACCCTATAAAGAGAAAATGAACAGTGGCTCAATTTTAATGGTTGAGTCGCCAGCTTGGGGGGCAAGTCGAAGGAAATATTATGTAGCAATGCTAATTCGGTTCCGACAGCTTACCAACCGGCAAAGGAAGGCAGGCTCAATTTGACAGTGTCGAAAGATGAACTGCTCCCTAAAAATGAGAGCCCCCATCAGAATATGACGGAGAATGCTATCATGAAAGTTATAACAAACACCAACAGCAGGGCCACAATAAATACCCTATCAGCAATTGATTCATATTGATTGCCCAATTTTAAATTGGTTGCCCGGATGGATAAAAAAGAAAACAGGCTACTCGCCATCAACAGGATGCAGGCTACACCTGTAATCTCATCAATCATCGATTCCTTGTTGTACTTTGATATTTTGAGCGATGTCAATACTACCAAACAGAACCCCAATAAATTGGATGATGTATTCAGTATATGCTGTGATTTATTGTTCTGCATTCTTCCGATATTTTATTTCCCTATTAAGAAACATTGGTTCACGCAGTTGTTATATTTTTCTTGTTCACAAAGGACCAAGCATAGGCTAGCTGCCCATTTTTACCCTGCGCTATCTCATCTTTTGGCAGTACGGCTTTTATGTACTGCATCTGTACATCATTGCTGTTTACGATCATTTTTAAATGACCGGTATTGCTCAGTTTATCGCCGGACAAATAACCATCGCTGTTATAGGTATTATAACCCGGGTCGCCACACATGGGGCAAGTAATATAGGCAATGCCATCCAAATCCTGCCTTGCAAAAAGATGGTCATGCCCTTGTATAAACGCAGTGACTTTATGCTTCACAAACAAATCATGAATAGGCATTTCCCAATCAGGACGATTAGATTTAAACTCAGTTATGCCTCTTCTATTCTTTCCTCCCCATTCAAATGTAGAAGCCCATTCAACTGCCCCTCTTGTGCTTCCCAAAACATGGTGCCCCATTACAAATTTGTATTTCGCCCTGCTTTGCTGCAAGGTTTGCTGCAACCAATTGTACTGTTCATTACCAATGGTAAAACTCCATTGGTCCTTCTTTTTTGCGCCTGCTGCCCTGTTCTTTGCTCTTTCTTCCTCATGCAGTTTTATTCTTTCCTCCTTGCTCAGATGCTCTTCCTTGTTTTTGTTCTGTTCCCTCATCTCCTCGTCTTCTGAAGAGATATTGGAATACCAGAACACATCCATCGTTACAAACAGCACATCACCCCATTCAAAGGCATAGTAATTTTGCCGTTGGTTGTCCAATTTATCCGTAGCAGTATTGCCGCTATAGAAATTATCCGGTAATGGGTTCGGCACAAATTTCTTCCTGGCATTGGCACTCCAAGCTGCTAGGCAATTGTCCGTACCGTTATAAAAAGCTTTTGCTTCCAGTTCGTGGTTGCCCAATATAAAAAAGAAGGGCACATTATTGCATAATGTATGGAGGTGCTCACGTTGGGCAAAGTATAATTCTTCAATCTTTTCGTAGGTGGCAGATTGCACCCTTGATGCCCTGAAATCATCGCCCAGTGAAAAATGCAGATCGGAATTATCCTTCGCCACATTGTTCAACGTTAGTTGGTAGAGTTCAGGATTGCAATGCTTGAGTGTGCCCAAGTGGGAGTCGGCAGTAATAGTGAATACAAATTCACTGCCTTTTTTCCGCTGTGTATGGAAGCTATTGATGCTGTCTTTCACAAAAGCATCATCACTGCTTGTTTTGTAGTTGACGCAATAATAGCTGCGTTGATCAATTGGTAAATTGCCCAACGAAAATTCAACAGGAGTTCCCTTGGCCATTTTTGTGATGGCCGTTTTACTGCTCAACTTGCTTTTATTCTTTCCGTATTCCACAAATACCTCTGCATCCTGCTTGCAATACATGTTCAGTACAATGGAACTGGCAGTGGGCCTGCCCAGTATTGCATTGCAAACATTGTTGCTTCCGGCAAACGCACCGAACTTCTTGAAAGAGGAGAATGCAATGCCCAAACTGGCAGCAATGGTCCTGGCAATAAAATTCCTTCTGTTTTGCATGGTTCTTTAGTTTGAATGCGTTTCCTGCTGCGTTTGTCGAAGTGCGTCTGGCATATTGAAAGTTATTCCACAAGCCGGTTTCGACAAGCCCAACCTAACATTGCACACTTGATCACATCATCTTGCATATTGTACGGTTAAGGTGTTTGTTGCTAAAACGTATTCCTTGGATGCTACTAGGAAATCGTCCATGGTAAGGGCAGCTTTTTGAGTGTCCAACTGTTTGGACAGTGCATATACGGTAATGATATAGGCTTTTGCGCCCGGGCCTTTGGAGCATGGTGGCGAATAGCTCAAGCTCCTATTCTGTGTATTGCTTCCCCATACACCTATATGCGTAGACGCTTGCTGTATGCCCTTTTCTGTTGGCGGGATATTGTACACGACCATGTACACATGCTTATCGCCATCCTTTGGGAAATGGTGCATGGTGATGGCAAATGATGCTGTGCCTTGTGGGGCATTCTTCCAAGCAATGGGAGGGGATATGCTGAGGCTATCGCAAGTGTACAATTTGGGGTACAGGCCATTGTTCACAAAAGCCGGGCTATAAGCGGTGAACCGTTCCGTGGTATCTTTTCTTGTTGCCAAGCCGAACAGTGGCAAGCAAATGATAAGCAATAGCAATCCTTTTTTCATATGGTTATTTGAATGGTTATTGTTGCTTCCTGCGCGGATAGGTTTCCTTCCTTTCGTTGCCATTGATATCAATGAAAGTGAAGTGGTAGTTGTTGGCATCCCAACTATAATTCACGTAACCCAGTTTCTTGTCCATCTGGTAGGTCAAAGAATAAGCGTTGTTTGCCGTGGCCTTTAAATCGGTTATTACAGCCCCGCGCATTGGTGTTAATGGCGGCCTTACCGGTCTGGCAAATGCTTGTGGGACAATCTGGTTTTCAGGGGCTGGCTTTGATTCGTCTGTAGCCACTTTTCCTTTCATGGCACCGATTACATAAGGATAGTTTATGGTGCCATGGTAATGGTAAATACCATTGCTGCCGACATGCCCATGGCATTCATCCAATGGTTTCATAGCAGTTCCATCCGGTTCCTTGGAGGCGTATACGGCAAACCCATCCAGTGCAAAGGCAATGGGCATCCATCCGGATAAGGTTTCCAAATGCAATGGTGCCACATGGTAGTGGTAGTCATCTCCCTTGCCGCAATGTCCACCCCACTGGTCAAGCTCCCCCACCAAAAAAGCATCATCGCCCCGGTTGTTCAAGGCATTGAAAATGGGCACACCATTTACGGCCAAGGCCACGGCACCGCGCATGAAGTTGGTTTTGGTACTGATCGGATTCGCTGCATATTCCGGCTGCAGCGGAATGGACCATTGGTTATTGCCTGTATAGTTCTGCGGCAGGGGTACCTGCTGCTGCCAGCTTTTAATGCCCACCATCATTTCATGGTTGGGCAAGCCAGTGGATGCCACATGGAAATAGGCACTGTCCCAACTGGTCTGCACAGCAGGTTTGTAGGGTGCAAAGGCTGAATCGATAAAAGCAGCGCTTGTTTTGGGTGGCCTATTGGATTGGCCTACAAATGAAACAACCAGCACCAGGAAACTACTTAAAGTAATGGTAGTTAGATAGCGGTTGGGTACGGCTTTCCTGTACCAATAGCCATAGCTGCAAACAAGGCTTATTAAAATACCCAGCAACAGCCAGTTCTTATTGACAATAAATGCTGAAGACTTTATCTTAACGAATAGTGTTGCCGCCCTGTTCAGTTCATTGAACCGCTGCATCTTCAAAATGGCCAGTTCCCTGTCCTGTTCGGTCAATTGGTCGAGCGGAACGGTGATAAGTTTCCCTCCTGTTTGCTCCAGCACAATGGTATTATCCTTACCCATGAAAAAATTACCATGAACTGTTTTGCCAGATGCCAACAACCAGGTTCCGAGTTCATCTTGTTGATGGTAATGGCCACCATTGTGGGCAACGGCTTTTGAGGAGAAGCTGCAATGAATGCCAATGAGAAGTATAACAAGCAGGAACGTTTTCATTTGTTGGGTTGGAGGAATGGTAGATGAAGTTACCTGTAAAAGGTTTAACCAGTAGCGATAATAAACAACATGCCCTTCGCTGGACCAGTAATTATAAAGAAGCCCCTTGAAAAAATCAAGGGGCCCCCTACCTTTTTACTTTATTATCCACTTTCTTCTCCTCTAGCCTCTAGCCACTCGCTTCCACCCTACTTGATCTCCCCACACATTTCCAAAGGCACTACCCAAGCATCAAATTGCTCGGCTGTCATGTGCTCAAATTCCAATCCTTTCAGCTTGTACTCAATAGCAGCTTGTTTCAAACTAATGCCACGTTTGTGGGCATCCTGTGCAATGGCTGCTGCGTTGTAATAACCAATTTTGGTATTCAATGCCGTTACCAGCATCAAGCTATTGTCCACATGTTTCTTGATGTTCTCTTCAATGGGTTTCAACCCAATAGCGCATTTATCATTGAAGCTTACGCAGCCATCACCAATGAGCCTTGCGCTGTGCAGGAAGTTGTAGATCATCACAGGCTTGAACACGTTCAGTTCAAAATGGCCCATGCTGCCACCAATGCCCACGGTTACATCATTGCCCATTACCTGTGCAGCTATCATGGTGAGTGCTTCACATTGTGTAGGGTTCACCTTGCCCGGCATGATGGAACTTCCTGGTTCATTATCGGGAATGAAAATCTCGCCAATACCGGAGCGTGGTCCACTTGACAGCATCCTTACGTCGTTGGCTATTTTCATCAAGCTAACAGCTACTGTTTTCAGTGCCCCGTGTGCTTCCACAATGGCATCATGTGCAGCCAATGCTTCAAATTTGTTTTCGGCAGTAATAAAAGGCAGCCCAGTTAATGCAGCAATATGTTTGGCCACACAAACATCATAACCCTTTGGTGTGTTGATGCCCGTGCCAACAGCGGTGCCACCTAATGCCAGTTCACTCAAATGTGCCAAGGTGTTATTGATGGCTTTCAGTCCATGGTTCAATTGGGAAACATAGCCACTGAATTCCTGACCAACAGTTAAAGGCGTTGCATCCATAAAGTGGGTACGGCCAATCTTCACCACATGCATGAACTCCTTGCTCTTGGCTGCCAAGGTATCACGCAGTTTGGTGATGCCGGGAATGGTTGTTTCAATAAGCATTTTATAAGCCGCAATGTGCATGGCCGTTGGGAAGGTATCGTTGCTACTCTGGCTCTTGTTTACATCATCGTTCGGGTGTATGGATTTCTTTTCATCCATCAGGCTACCGCCACCATTTACATGGGCCTTATAGGCCACCACCTCGTTCATGTTCATGTTGCTCTGTGTACCGCTGCCCGTTTGCCAAACCACCAGGGGAAACTGGTCGTCCAGTTTGCCTTCCAATATTTCATCACAAACTGCAGCAATGGCTGCTTTCTTTTCTTCTGGCAATACACCCAGTTCGGTATTGGCCAAAGCTGCCGCTTTCTTCAAATAAGCAAACGCAGCAATGATTTCCTTGGGCATTTTATTAATGTCCTGTGCAATCTTAAAATTGTCAATACTACGTTGGGTCTGGGCTCCCCAATAAACATGTGCAGGTACTTTTACCTCGCCCATGGTGTCTTTTTCTATACGGTATTCCATCTTTAAAAATTTGCCGCAAAGGTAGGGTTGCAGGGAGAGAATTGGGAGGAAAAAAGAAGAACAGGCAGGCCGACAAGTAGTTAGTTTTTGGGGAAACAGGTTCGATGGTTTCCTATCCAGGTTCCTCCATGCTGCAACCATGCCAAACAAGCTATTGGCTATACGGTGCAGGATTGGCATTACCGATTTTGAATAGCAAGGCTATGTGCCGTTTTCTGAGTGAGTGGTAATGGCCATACTATTTGCCCCTGTATTTTCGCACAAAATATAAAATGAAAAAATACACAATCCTATTGTCCTTGGTTACCATTATTGGACTTTCTTCCTGCAAGAAAAGTGTTGACACCACCACCACCACGCCACCTAGCACCCTACCGGGCTCGCCTACATTGAGCAATGCATCTGGAGCCTGCTACGCATTGGTGATCGATGCCCTGCTAGATAATGGTTCAGGTGGATATGATACCACTACGATCAATACACCCATCGCATGGTTTGAATCAACTTCCCAATCTGTTGATGCTGGAACCTGTTCAGTGAATACTGCCCCACTTGTGTTAAAGGATACCTTCCTGGGCATTCCCATAGCCAATCAATGGTACAGTATCAGGAACGATTATTCATTTAATGGCGGCACCCCATTGGCTTTTAAGCAAACAAGCAGCATTGTTTGGAAAGCTTCTGGCAATGCATCTACTGGTGTTCCTGCGATTAACTATTCTGACAATAATCCTTGGGGCAAGATCACCAATTTCGTGGTGCCCAAGACTTTGACCATGTCATCTACCTTAAACATTACGTTCAGTTTTTCCAACGCCACTGGCAATGACCAGCTTTTCTATTTGATCAAGGGTTCCAAAGGCCAGAAGACGGGCACACTGGCCAATAATGCCACTACTTTGTCTATCGGCAGTGGTGAGCTTGCTGGCCTAACAGAAAAAGGCGACCAATTGGAAGTGGAACTAATCCCTATTAAAGTGGCCAGTTCCACCATTTCGGGCAAGACTTACTACTTTGTAAAGGAATACTGCATCAATAAATATGTTAACATGCAATAGTCAGGTGGCTACTTAACTATTCATAAAAAATGCCGCGGACTCCCGTGGCATTTTTTATTTGCCAAATACAGTTTCAATCCCAGCACCAACAATCTCCCAACTGCCTTCTGCTATTTCTGCTTCCAGTTCACCAGCATCCCAGCCACAGTAACCAATAAAGAGTTTTATGTCCTTTGCCTGAATGTCATGTTGGTTGATATGGTATACTGCCTGTTTAAAATCCCCACCTACATAGATGCCGTTTATGATGGGTGTTCCACCTTCAATTAAATCTGGTCTGCGATGAAGAAAGAAAAGTCCTTCTGTTTCTACTGGCCCACCACTGTATAAAGGAAAAGGCAGGCTGCTTTTAAATTCTTCCAATTGGTTGAGTGTCCTTGAGAACAATTTATTGACTACAAATCCAGTGGCTCCCTGTTCATTTTTTTCAGTGATGCAAATGATAGACTGTTCAAAAATGGAACCATCCAATAAAGGGGTGCTGGTTAATATGGAACCTGTGATGAGGTGCATAGTAATAAAAGTATAGGTATAACTCTCGGCGAAGTTATTTTTCTTTAGCATTAAGGGTTTTATTTGGTACAATAAGCAACTGGTATGTGCATTTCATTACCCCGATCTTTTTTAGGTTGGGGATATGAAATGAATCATTGCGATTTGGACCAAAGCCGAAAAGCAAAGAACATGAACACAATTAAAGGTTTTAGGAAAATCAACTCCGTTAACGAGTTATCGTTCCTCTCATAAAAGAGCCCTTTTCCGCTCCTTACACATTGCCCTTTCCTTGATTGTTAGGATTGTCATTGGTTAATTGGCTATTCAGCTTCTGCTGTGCCCATTTCCACACATCTTCACTAAATACTGCAGCCACCAAACAGGTGAAGAACAAAACATAAGGGTTCAATGAACTGTCCTTCCCTGAAAAAACAACCATGGTGCCCTTTACTGCCAAGAATACCACTATGGCCGATGAAATACCATTGATGAGTACCGCAGGAAGGTTGGGAACAAGGTCTTTTGCAATTGTATCCCGATTGTTTTTGATACGGTGCCTAATAAAGGTGGAACCCATGGAACCCAGCAACCCAAAGGCAAACAGCCCTACAATCAATGCTAGCGACATGGATTCAGTTCTCAGTAGCCATCCAGACATTGAATCGAATATGCCATACTGTTCGCCAATCTTGGGTTTTTCCGGTACAGCATTGTTCAGGTCCATGCTTTTGATATTGAACACGGTTTCTTCCAAGGTCGTCATATTGTTTTCCCAATTGTCCCCAGCAGCATTCACAGATGCATACAGGCTATCCACCAGCTTGCTGTTGGCCTGCAGTACCGAATCCTTCTCAATACGGGATACCTGTATAGTTACGCCCCTTACAATGCTTTCAAAACGGGGTTTGTAATAGAGTACTGAACTGAACACGGACCAACGGTTCTGGATCCAGGCCTTCAATTGGGCCCTGTACTTGCTCCTTTCCCTTATGGCTGTTTTTTCAAGCAGGGCAGCTTTATAGGCATCCACAGCCTTGTTCCTACGCTGCTCCTGCTCTTTTATTAAATTGTTCACCAACTGGTTATAACCTGCAATCAGGTAGTTGAAATCGTTGTAGGCTTCCAAGCTTCTTTTCCGCTTAAGGTCGTTAGACAAAAGTTCCTTCACTTGCAGGTCATCCTTGTTTTGGGCCTGCTGGTTCACCTCCTTTGCAAACTCGATCAGTTCATCATTGTTCACCACCGAGCTTTCCAGTGCCTGGAATTCGGGTATGGCCACAATGGTGGCTACGCATAAGTAAATGGCGAAAGCCAGGAGAAAAGCCACAAATGTGTTCTTGGCCAATAGCTTATTGGAGAATATTTTAGGGGAGGCCGTGTCATGGCTGCCCTGAAAGAAAAAGGTCAACAGTGTATTGATGAACAGCCAAACAGCAAAAAGGATGATGATATCGGCAAAGGGAAACTGTAGCAAATTGCGGAAGAACCCATTGTCTATATTGTTGGCAACAGCCGTTGTTTTGGATAAATAGCTCTGATAGTCCAGTATGGAACTAACAATGCGGAACAGGGACTCAAACAGTTTGTTCACTTTAGGGGCCAACAGTGTCACGGTTAACCCAAGGCTTATTAGCTTACCCACTGCGCGCATGTCCATGGGGTCTGCAGTTGCTTTCCTGAAAAGGGCTATCAATTGCCTAACAACATAAACAAGTATGAAAACAAAAAGGGCCACTTGCAGGCACCTTTTAACAAGTTGGGCTACAAATAGGAAGTCTGGGTTCATAAGGCAGTAGTGTTTTTTAAGCGTGTTGGGCTATGTTTCATTGGTTGGGATACTAAGATAGAACTAATGGTTCAAGTAACACATGATTTTGCCAATAATCTATTTTACCCATTGCCAAATAGGATTTTTGTTGTCATACTAGCGCATTTGGTGCGACAAAAGGAGTGGGTTTACTCAATAAATTAGGCTTGTTTTTGTTGCCCGGAAAGGCATCAAAAAAAAATCAAAAAAAATGACACACTTTTTTTGACACATTTTAAAATGTGTCATTTTTTTTGTGTCATTTTTTTTATCGTATTTTTTGCGATGTTCTGTTTAGCGTTTTTTTTACGGTTTGTTTGCTTTGGATACGTATAAGTGGGCGGTAAAGCAAGCAATAAGTAGCGAGGAAACTGTTGTCCAACATTCATTTGGACGGGTGGAACGCAGATTGAATACCTTAGGCAATACAAATGTGGCAATTGTCCATTTATACCAATTTTATACCGAACCGTTTTAGACAGGTTATTAGGAAAGCTAAGGTACTTTTCGGATACAGGAATAGTGTGCTTGCAGCTTAAACACGAAACCACCCAAGCCCCTTCATCCCTTATCTTCGCAGCGTATGGCAAAATTTGCGCATGATACTATTGTACCTGATAGTGAAAGCAGCTTGGGCAAGAAGCAGCAAGTGGCAGAAATGTTTAACGACATTGCTTTCCGGTACGACTTCCTGAACCGTTTCCTGAGTGTGGGCATAGATATCCAATGGCGTAAAAAAGCCATCAAGCAATTGAAGGACCTGAAACCGCAAACGGTTCTGGACGTGGCCACAGGTACGGCTGACGTGGCCCTGCTTACCTATAAACTGCTGCGGCCAAAAAGGATTACCGGCATTGACATCAGCGAAGGCATGCTGGATTTTGGCAGGAAAAAAATTGCCAAAGCGGGCCTACAGGACCATATTGAACTGTTTACGGGCGACAGTGAAAGAATCAACTTCCCGGATAATAGTTTTGATGCAGTTACCGTGGCTTTTGGTGTGCGGAACTTTGAGAACCTGGACAAGGGCTTAAAAGATATGTACCGTGTGCTGAAACCCGGTGGGAAAGCGGTGATTTTGGAGTTCTCCAAACCCAAGCAAACGGCCTTTAAAAGCTTCTATAAACTGTACATGAACATCATTGCACCAGGTTTTGGCAAAATGTTTGCAAAAAACAAGGATGCTTATCAATATCTTAACGGCTCCATTCAGGCTTTTCCTGAAGGGCAGACCTTTTTAAACATCATGGATGAAGCAGGATTTACTCAAACTTATTTAAAAACGCTCAGCTTAGGAATATGTACCATTTACTGCGGAAGCAAATAGTTATCCTGTTTTTGATGTTTGTATTTGTTGGCCATACCGAGGCACAGTACAGGGAGAAGAACCGCCCGAACCATGACGACATGCCCTATTATTTTGGCATGACACTGGCTTACAACAGCAGCTACCTTGCTGCTACCAAAAACACCAAGTTTGTTCAGGACGACAGCGTAATGAGCGTGGAACCAGGTGCCAGTGGTGGCATTGCCTTGGGCCTTTTGGCCACTTTGAAGCTGAACGATTTCTTTGAGTTCCGCGTGAACCCGCAATTGGTGATTGGCGGCTCCAAGTATTTCACTTACCGCACCAACTATCCTGAAAAGGAAGAAAAGAAGGTACTGCCCTCCACCATTGTAAGCTTTCCCATGCACTTGAAGTTCACATCGGACAGGCTGGACAATTTCAGGACCTATTTACTGGGGGGCGTCAAGTTTGATATGGACCTTGCCAGCAATTCTGCTGCCCGAAAT
This sequence comes from Chitinophagaceae bacterium, assembly GCA_023251255.1. Lineage (GTDB taxonomy): Bacteria > Bacteroidota > Bacteroidia > Chitinophagales > Chitinophagaceae > UBA1930. Next base: position 54,136 of record JAHEZD010000004.1, on the reverse strand, counting down.
GCAGAGGATATGGTAAAACTCAAGAAAAACGATTTTGCGCTGGAAGCTGGCATTGGCTTCAACTTCTATTTGCCGTTTGTGACTTTCTCCCCCGAAATAAAGTTCAGTTATGGATTGACCAATATCCATGCCCGTGACCCGGCTTTGAAATATTCCAATGTGCTAGAGAAACTGCAATCGAGAATGATTGTGTTTTCCATTCATTTGGAGGATTAGAGCAAGTTCAAGTGTTTACAAGTTCAAGAAGTTCCATTGTTCACGGTTCAAGAATTATTCAGCTTTCAGGAACAGGTAAACATTCAAATCCTGGAACTTTGGAACCAAATCTTAACCCATGTTACTCCAATGGACCTGCAAATATTTTGATGAACTTACACCGCATGAACTGTATGCCCTGATACACCTGCGCAATGAAGTGTTTGTGGTGGAGCAGCACTGTGTGTTCCAGGATGCAGACAATCTGGACCAGGTCTGCTACCATTTAATGGGTTTCCATAGGGCTGAACTGGCTGCCTGTACAAGACTGGTACCTGCTGGCATTGCTTATGATGAAATATCCATTGGCAGGGTGGCCACTTCTCCCAAATACCGTGGTCATGGGGCTGGCAAGGTTTTGATGCAGAAATCAATCGAGGAATGCTACCGACTTTTTGGGGAGCAGGACATAAAAATCGGTGCACAGCTTTACCTGAAAAAGTTCTATGAAAGTTTTGGTTTTGTGCAGTGCAGTAAACTGTATGATGAAGATGGAATAGACCATATTAAAATGATAAAAGCAACCAAGTAAGCTTTTGCCTGTAGCAATTACTTACTGATGTTACACAAAATATCAAATACGATGTCAGGTTGAGCTTGTCGAAACCTATTTGGAAACCAGATTGCCTTCGAGAACCTCAAGCTAACATTATTCCCACAATCTTTGCGTAACATCACTTACTTATCACTTTTACCAACGACCCAACCTCCACCCATGAGAAAAAGACGGATTATTTATTTTATCCTTTACCTGCTGATCATTCCCATTGGTTTGGCCACAAGGAAACAGCCGCAGTGGTTCCCTGCTTTTATTGCGGAATATGGTGGGGATGCTTTATGGGCCGCCATGTTTGTTTTTCTTTTCAGGGCCATTTGGCCAAGGCCCGCTTTGTGGAGGGTGGCATTTTACAGTTACCTACTAACGGTGACCATTGAAGTATCTGAACTTTACCATGCACCCTGGATAGATAATATCAGGAGGACTTTCCTGGGCAAGATGCTACTGGGCTGGGGCTTTCTTTGGAGCGATCTGGTATGCTATTTAACCGGGATAATTTTTGCTTGGCTGATTGCAACCTTGGTGGATAAATACACGTCTAAGTAGTATATACCCCCCAGTATTATGAAAAAAGGTTTAACAACAGCAGACGACGCTACAGAATTTGTGTATGTGTTGGTAGGAATTGTGGTTTTGGCCATCACCGCCATTTTCGTCCATTAATTTTCAGGGCCCATTACCTATTCAATGTCCTTCCTTCAAGCGGTAGGACATTTGTTTAATCCAAGCGGGGTTAGATAAACAGCCCCCATTCATCTTCGTAATCATCTTTTTCAAAAGTGGCCACCCACTCCTTGAACAATTGCTGGAACTTCTCCAGGCTTTCCTGCAATACAACTTCATGTTTAGCATCGGCATAACCAAGCATTACGGCTGTGGCCACCTGTTCCATCATTTCAATGCAGTTATACCGTACATAAGCCGCCACCTCCATCTGGATGGTATAACTATCAATACCTACAATGCTGATAATTTTTGCACCAATGGGCATGATGTTCTGGTACAGTAGGGACTTGTTTGAATATTCATAGGAATCTTCCTGGTCCTCTTCATCATCGGTCAGGTTATCCGCAAATGCGTGGACCATTTCAAAGAATTCCCGCCAATTGATATAAAGCGCCTTAATGGCTTCGTAATAATTCCTATGTTTCCACTCATCGCCTTCTTTGGCATTGAGGCTGCTCATTTTTTCTTCGTTCCATTCAGGAAGTATGTTCAGTTTTTCCAAGTCCATAAGAAAGGATTTAGGATGGATGATTATTGATGCCGGATTGCCCAGGCATTATTTGCAATGAATTTACGCAAATCTTCTTTCGGAAGGACGTCCAGCTCTAGATTTTAAATGTAATTTTTAAATCTTGCCCCTTTTGTTTTCCGCTTAACCTTTCATTTCAATCTTCAAGAATTTAGCCGTATGGCTGTCCTTGATCTTGATCATTTCTTCAGGCGTTCCTTCAAATAATATTTTGCCGCCGCCATCGCCCCCTTCTGGACCTAAATCAATGATATGGTCAGCCATTTTGATGACATCCAGGTTATGTTCAATGATAAGGACGGAGTTGCCCCTATCCACCAATTTGTTCACCACATCCATCAATAGTTTGATGTCCTGAAAATGCAGTCCGGTGGTTGGTTCATCCAGGATGTAGAATGTTTTGCCTGTATCCTTCTTTCCAAGTTCAGTTGAAAGCTTCACACGCTGGGCCTCCCCGCCGCTAAGGGTTACCGCAGATTGCCCAAGGGTGATATAACCCAAACCAACATCCTGCAGTACTTTGATCTTCCTGTACAACCAAGGCACGGGCTGGAAAAATTCACAGGCTTCATCCACGGTCATGTCCAGCACATCGCTGATGGATTTGCCCTTGTACCGTATTTCCAGGGTTTCCCTGTTGTAGCGTTTGCCATTGCATTTCTCGCAATGCACATAAACATCCGGCAGGAAATTCATTTCAATCACTTTCATTCCCCCGCCTTCGCATACTTCACACCTGCCTGTTTTTACATTGAAGGAAAAACGGCCAGCTTGGTAACCGCGGATTTTTGCTTCTGGAACCGAAGCAAACAGGGTCCTTATTTCCGTAAAGAAACCGCAGTAGGTAGCGGGGTTGCTTCTAGGTGTGCGGCCAATGGGAGTCTGGTCTATTTCAATTACTTTATCTATTGCCTCAAGGCCTTTAATGCTTTTGTATTCCTCAATCTTCATGCGGCTATTGTACGCATGTTTGGAAAGGATGGGATACAGTGTTTCGTTTATCAAAGTCGATTTTCCACTGCCACTTACCCCACTTACCACTACCAGTTTGCCTAACGGAAACTTCACGGAAACATCCTTCAGGTTGTTGCCCTTTGCCCCTTTCAGTTCCAGGAACCTACCATTGCCCATTCTTCTTTCCAAAGGAACGGCAATTGATTTTTCGCCATTCAGGTACTTGGCTGTTTCGCTATTGCTCTTCAACACTTCATCGGGTGTACCAGCCGAAACCACTTGCCCACCATATTTTCCAGCCTTGGGGCCAATATCCACCAAGTAGTCAGATGCCATCATGATGTCCTTATCATGCTCCACCACCAACACACTGTTACCGATATCACGTAGGTGTTTCAATGCTTCTATCAGCCGCTGGTTATCACGTTGGTGGAGACCTATGCTTGGTTCATCCAAAATATAGGTGATGCCCTGCAACTGGCTACCAATTTGCGTGGCCAATCTGATGCGTTGGCTTTCTCCACCACTCAATGTTCTGGATGGGCGGTTGATGGATAAATAAGTGAGGCCAACATCCAGCAGGAACTGTAGCCTTTCCCTTATCTCCTTCAGGATATCCTTTGCAATGGCGTTCTGTTTGTTGCTCAACCTTTTTTCAATGCCCACAAACCAGGACATCAATTTGTCCAGGTTTAGGTCACTGATTTCGCTGATATTCCTTTCATCAATCTTGAACCATAAACTTTCCTTCCTCAACCTTGCACCATGGCAGGTTGGACAATCGGCAAGTTCCATATACCTCTCCACCCAGGCCCTTAAGCCTTCTGTGCTTTGGGTAGAGGTGAACCATCTTTTCAACATGGGGATGATTCCTTCATAACTTCCAGTGTACAGATCTGGCACGCCCACATCTTCCATGTCCAGTTCCAAATTGGAAGCATTGGTATTGTCTCCATACAACAACAAATTCAGGTGTTCTTCATTTAATTGATTGATGGGTTTTTCCAAATTGATCTTGTTCTTTTTGGCAAAAGCCACTACCTGGCGGAAGACACTTGCATCCCTCTCTTCACCCAAGGGCGCAATACCACCTTCTGTAACTGTTTTCTTCCTATCAGGCAAAACGGTATTCATATCAATGGCGTACACATTCCCCAGCCCCTTACAGGTAGGGCAGTAACCATAAGGTGAATTGAACGAGAAAGCATTGGGACTTGGTTCCTCATAACTGATACCGGTTTCAAGGCACATCAATTGCTTGCTGTACTGGGCCAGCTCATTGGTGTCGTTGATCAATAAGAACATCAGGTCCTTGCCCATCTTCAATGTTTGCTGCACACTTTGGCTGATGCGTACTTTCATATCGTCCGTAACAGCCAATCTGTCAACCACCACTTCAATATCATGTATTTTATACCTGTCCACCTGGAGTTTTGGCGTCAGGTCCATCACTTCCCCATCAATCCGGACCTTTAGGAAGCCTTTCTTGCGGATATCTTCAAACAGTTCACGGTAATGCCCCTTCCTGCCCCGCACCAATGGCGCCAACAGGGAAATCTTCTTGCCTTTGAATTTCTTGAAAATATCATCCACAATCTCTTCCTCGCTGAACTTCACCATTTTCTTTCCTGTATTGTAACTGTAGGCTTCGCCAATACGTGCATACAGCAAACGCATGAAATCATACAGTTCAGTAACAGTACCCACTGTGGAACGGGGATTTTTGTTGGTGGTTTTCTGTTCTATGGAAATTACGGGTGAAAGACCGGTAATCTTGTCTACATCTGGCCGTTCCATATCCCCAATGAACTGGCGGGCATAGGCGCTGAAGCTTTCCATATAACGGCGCTGGCCTTCATTGTAGATGGTATCGAATGCCAATGAAGATTTACCGCTGCCACTTACGCCAGTAAAAACAACGAGTTTGTTTTTCGGGATGGATATGTCTATATTCTTGAGGTTGTGCTCCCTTGCACCAAAAACTTCTATTCTTTCATCATGTGGATGTTCCATCAATACTGCTTCTTTCTTCTTTGCCATAAAATTGGTTCCGTTATAGGTCGAAATTAAGTACAATAACCATGCTGCGGGAAAACAACTGCCAATAAAGTTTGTTCAACAAAAAAGCCCCTACTGAAGGGGCTGACCGGGCATAAATGGATTGGATTTTAATGTTGTTTTTTCAAGAAATAGGATTGCAACGGTCTGGTTTCGGATATTGGTTTCAAAACGGGTGTTTTTCAATGATGGTACAAAGGAATACCATTACAGGTCAATCCTAAATAGTAGAACCTACCTAAATAGAGTAGTAGTTTGATATTGTTTTGTAGTATAATGGATGACTTTGCCATTATATTAATCCCCATTCCTTTCTCGAAATCAGGCAGAAGGTTCCCATTCAGCATAATAATCAGACATTTACAAAAAAGTGTCCATGTTTGGGTTGTTCAAGAAAAAAGAAACGGGGCCAACCATTACCAATAAGGTTTGGGCCAGCAAGCAACAGAAATGGAATGCCTGCTTACAATTATTAAAAGAAAAGCCTTCAGTTATTTTTGTTGTTTGGTTTGATGAAACATACGCTGAACTGGGCCATCTCCTGGAACAGCGGCAGTATCCTGCAAAAGTGGTGATGTACAGGCAAGCCAATGCAGCCCATGCTGCCGATTATGTTTTTGCTGAGCATTACCCATTGGCAATAAAAGAACAGGAGTTATTTGCAAGATTGAACCTAACCAATGTTATTATTTTAAGTGGACTGGATGAACCACTGTTCAAACATTTTGGCAGCGATAAAATCGTAGGGTTACTTTCTACACTGGGAATGAAGGAAGACGAAGTGATTGAACATAAAATGATTACAGCCTCCATCATCAATGCACAGGAAAAATTAGCAAAGCATGTGCTAATAGACAATACGGCCAGGAGCCAAGGTGAATGGATGGAGAAAAATGTGAAATAGTTTACCGCCGATGCTTTTTCAGCAAATCAAACATCATGAGGTCAATGAATTGCCTTCTGAGAGCTGAGTTCCCTTATCAAAGAGTTATTGCAAGTCAAGATCGTGATTCTGAAATTTAAACTTAACTCTTTTCCAAGGCCTGCAAGATATCATCAGCAATATCATCCACATATTCAAGCCCAACTGAGATCCTTATGAGGCCCGGCGTAATACCAACTGCTTGCCTTTCTTCTTCAGTGAGTTTGGAATGCGTTGTAGATGCAGGATGCGATGCGATGCTCCTGCTATCGCCCAAGTTATTGGTCATGGAAATCATTTCCAGTGCGTTCAAGAATTTCCGTCCACTGTCCAATCCCCCTTTCAATTCAAAAGTCAGGATGCCGCCGCCGCTGCTCATTTGCTTTTTGGCAATGGCATATTGTGGATGCGTTTCCAGAAAGGGATATTTCACTACACTGATCTTTGCGTGGCCTTCCAGTTTCTTGGCCAACGTCAATGCGTTACTTGCATGTTTGTCCATACGGATATGCAATGTCTCCAAACTCTTAGAAAGCACCCAAGCATTAAATGGACTTAAAGAAGGTCCCGTATTCCTGATGAACAGGTACAGTTCCTTTACCAGTTCTTTTTTTCCCACAATCACACCTCCCAGCACACGTCCCTGGCCATCTATAAACTTTGTGGCAGAATGCAGTACCAGATCGGCACCAAAGTTTATTGGTTGCTGAACAGCAGGTGTGGCAAAGCAATTATCTACCACCAACAAAATATTCCTCGGCTTACATAAGCTGGCCAAAAAATCAATATCAATAATGTCCAACCCGGGATTGGAAGGCGTTTCCACATACAGCATTTTCGTACTGGGCTTTATCAAAGCCTCAATGCTTTCTGGCTTGTTCATATCAAAGTAGGAATAGTCAATTCCCCACTTGGGCATGTACTTGGTCAGGATTGTATGTGTGGACCCAAATACTGCCGATGCAGAAATGATATGGTCGCCCTGTTTCAAGAAAGTCATGAACACACCAAAGATGGCAGCCATGCCGGTGCCAGTGGCCACACCATCTTCTGCATTTTCCAGTGCAGCAATCTTGGCAATGAATTCATCAACGGTCGGGTTGCTGAAACGGCTGTAAATATTTACATCCAAGGTATCGTCACTGAATGCAGCGCCCATATCCTCTGCACTATCGTACACAAAACTGCTGGTCAAGAACAATGGTGTACTATGTTCTTTTTCCAGTGTGCGTTCTGTTTGCAAGCGGATGGCTTTTGTAATTGGATGCAACTCTTTCATGTTTTATTTTTATTGAAAACCTGACCGGCCTGGCCTTGTTTGGATGATTCAATTTAAGCTAGTTCACTGTACCTGACCACACTGGTCAGACTATGTATAAAATTTCATTTCCGGTTAACCTCATCCCAATACCTAATTCTTCCATTTACCCACTCACTTCTTCCCCATTCACCAGCACCTTATAACCAATCGTTGCTCCCGCCCTTCTTACCGTTTCTGCTACAGAGCAATATTTATCCACCGATAGTTTTACTGCCCTGAAACCTTTACTTGGTTCAATATCACCAGTCAAGTCAAAAATCAGGTCGACTGTTTGCCAAACAGAAGGTTCCTTGCCTTGCTCACGTTCACCATCAACAGTAATTTTAAAACCGGTAATCCCCTGCTTCTGCTTTTTGAGGATACTTACCACATCCACCGCACTGCAGCCACACAAAGCCGCCAGCACAGTTTGCATGGGCCTCATGCCATTGCCGTTGCCACCCTGGTCCACAGGAATATCAATAACCATACTGTTACCAGTTGAATCAGTAACGGTCATTTCGAAGTCGGGATTTGTTCTTTCTGCTGTAAGTATGGGCATGAAGTGAAATTTTGCCCTGCGAAGATAAAAGGATGCAGTTAAAAGCAACTGTTGAGAAGAGGAAGATATTACTTGCCTTTCCTTAGGTCCAAGTTGTGGAAATAAAATATTCTTGCTACATGGGAGCTTTTGTATTGATTGCCGGTAGTCAATTGTTGAAATACATTCAGGTAGCCAAATTGCAGATTGTCTGTCTTGGTGGTCTGGTAAGCAAGGCCCACAAAAAAGCGGTTCTGGTCGAAAGTATTGTATACCACCTGCTTACCAAGATTCACAAACACTTCGTTGTTGGTAATGAAGGAAAAAGTATTGGGCTGGAACCTTTTCCTGCTCAAAGGGACCTGCATCAAAAAATTGTACCGGACCCGCCAGTTAAAAGCAAAACTATTATCCAACTCATTCACATTTAACAACCGTTGACGGTAACGTTCTTCCAGGCGGAACCACTGCATCAACCTAAGTTTTGGATACTTGGTATGCCATTGAATTTGCTGCCAGGGCCTATGTTCAGGTGTGGAAATATTGGCACCATTGGCTGGTGAGAAATTATTGACATAGGCATAGCCAGCCGTGAGCTTTGTATCATCATTCAAATAATAAGTGCCGCCAACCCTTACAATCCCTTGAAAAAGGTTATCAAAAAATTTATCATTGGTCCTTACTTGCGCCTCTGCCCAAAAACCCCATTTACTGGAGAGCCTTGTTTGGTTGAAATATCCCGCCCAAACCTGATTGAAGCTGGTAATTTGTTTTGTTTGTGCGCTTACTTGGGCAACAAAGAAAACAATCACGGAAACAATGATATATCTGGCTGCCTTAATTAAAACCGAATCTTGATTCATACACATAGTTTAAGTATAGCTGCTTCAGGGAATTATAGAACGTAAGGATTAAGACAAGCAACAAAAATATTGCTAGAAGCTTTAGCTTCCAAAACGCAAAGGAATAGAATGAAAAGAAAGCCACTGCTATGAACCGCAAAAGTTCCACCAAGAAAATCCAACGCTTCTGCTCCATGATTGCACCGCAATTAATCAGTGTAAGCAGTAAGGCTATGGAAAATGAAATTTTTATGGGAAGGATCAAATAATGTTCAAATAGTAAAAACGCAAAAAGCAATATCAATGATACAGCCATTTGCCAGATAACGTACTGGTTCAATGGTTCATCGATTTCATTACTGTTTTGCTTCACCTTACACATTGATTCTGCTTTGCTGCGCATTGTCCCATCAATAGTTTCAGGCTTGGAAAAAACAAGTTTGGCTTTGTTCTTCCAATTTCTCTCCTGCTTTATTGCTAACCATAACTCTATAGCGAAGTGGAAATGCTGCCATAAGAAGCTGTAGGTTTTCAATGGTTTGGTCAATCCGTATTGAATTACAATCGTATCCTCTTCTTTTTTAAATGTACCGAATAGCTTATCCCAAATAATGAGCACATCCCCATAATTTTTATCAAGGTACTCCTCATTGCTTGCATGATGGACACGATGATGGGAAGGTGTTACCAAGAAATATTCCAGTACGCCCAACTTGCCAATCAATTGTGTATGGATGAAAAAAGGGTACAGCCCATGAACCAATAACAAACTCGTAACCATGGCAGCGGGGAATCCTAACAATGGCAATGCGCACCATAAAGATGTGCGAATAACGGCCTGTAGCAAGGTTATCCTTGCAGAGGTGGTGTAATTGTAGTCCTCACTTTGGTGGTGAACAATATGTGCCATCCAAAACAAATTGATTTCATGCCCCCATCTATGGTACCAGTACCAAATAAAATCAGTTAACAAAAAAAGGATTATCCAAATTGACACAGCAGATGATTGTATATGGAACAATCCATAGTGCTTTTGAATGACATCATATACATAATAAAACATACCAGCCGCAAACACATCACACAAACGTTCGGCAACGCCTATGCTCACATTGGCAATGGAATTATGCAAATTGAAGTAAGGAAGCTTTTTCTTTTTTGCAATCAAATATTCAAGCAACATAAAGCCAACAAACAATGGAACAGCAAATCCTAGCATATTCAACTTCATACTTCTGCATTTGGTTGGAGCGATATGATGCAATCTTTTTGTGGCGATTGTATTTTGATAAGCTTGGAATGGAACTGCTTATGCTCAATAACCAATGTAATGGGAAAGCTGTTCCAGAGCCTTAGTGTAAAATTCCCGTTGTCATTGGAAACCGCAGACCCATCATCGTACAGGATGTTCACATGAACATTTTCCACAGGTTCGTTGGTTTGCTGGGAAACAATTTTTCCTTGAATGATGTTTGGAGTCATTTCTTTTATTTGATTGTAGCTTAAATACATTGCCAGTTTACATTTTCAAATAAATATTCAATGAAAATATTGGACGCCGTGAGCGGAATCGAACCGCTGTAGAAGGTTTTGCAGACCTGTACCTAGCCACTCGGTCACACGGCTTTGTAAGATCATCCCGACTGGTCGGGATGATCTTTTGAAACCCTAACGATTGCTTAGTAAACCAAAAACTATTTATTAACTCACACCCTCAGTCGTTCACCCAAAGGAGAGATGACGTGGAGAACGAAACGAAGATTGAAACAAACATTAATCATGCTCCGCTAAGTCCAACACAGCAACAACTACTTCAGCAATCCGTCAAAAGTGATAGCTGCATAATACAGGCCACCCAGTGTTGGGCCACCTGCATACTGGATGTAGTTACTGTTGAAAATATTGCTGCCACCAATTTTGATGGTTGCAGTTGATTGTGGCACTTTATAAGTAAGCTGTGCATCAAACGTATTGATGGCAGCTACTTCGCCAGTAACCAATGGACTCTCCCATAAAAAAGATTGCTGCCATTTATAAGCAATGGCAAAGCCAACATTCTTTACCACTTCACGATTACCCAAGGAAATATTGGTGGTGAATTCTGGTGTGTTGAAACCTGTAACAAAAATATCGTTTGTAGTTTGTGCTTTCAATTTGTTATAGCTCAAGTTTCCACCAATGGTGAACTTTTTATAAAAATTATACGTTGTTCCCAAAGCAAACCCATAGTTGGTGTACTTGTTTTTTGCATTGGTATAAACTCGGTAACGGTCCTGCCCCTTACTTGCAGCATTGCCGCCGCTTGCAGTTGTGGCATCACGGTTCCTATCAATCATGGCAATAACTGCAGCATCGCTACCAACAGTTTCACCTTTGGGAACAAATACCTGCACTTGGCCCAAGAACCCATCATAAGTGTTGGTATAGGCATCTATATCCAGGACCAATTTATTATCCAGTAAAACGCTTTTGTATCCCAATTCAAAAGAATTGATTTTTTCTGGGCGGGCATTGGGCAAGTTGGCCACTTCCAATAAGTTCCTGTTTGCCAATGCTGCTGCATCTGTGTTACCTGCTGCTTTTACTGCTGCATTAAAAGTGGCCACAGAAGCCTGGGTGTAGCTGTTATCCAAATAACCCAACCCTTCATTGATGTAAGGCAAACTACCTACACGCTTAACGCGGCCATTGTTTACATAGCTCAATGCTTCAAATAGAGCTGGGAAACGGTATCCTTGCTGATAGGTAACACGGAAATTGTGTATTTTATTAACTGTATAAACAGCAGCAATACGTGGCGTGAACTTACCTTCAAATTCCGGGTTGTAATCATAACGCAATGAACCCCACAATTTCAGTTTATTGTCAAAGAAAGTTTTGGTTACCTGTGCAAAGCCCCCAAATTTTTTGTAATAGACATTGCTACCATAACTGCTACTGCCTTCTGACACGGGCTTGTTCCTATCTGCTATGGGCCTACTGAAATCAACAAAATTGTTTCCATCAGGTATTACTTCATATATGCGGGCATCACCACCAATCAACAGGTCAAATAGTTTTACTTTCTTACTTAAATCCCATTGACCTTCTATATGGTACAACCTGCTTTTCTGTATCAATGCGGCTCCTCCGGTTTCTGGAGCATCAGGGATCAGGCTTGATTTGATGTCCCAATTATTGATGTGGCGGATAACATTCTTGATTGAATCAAACCTTGCGGTACCGGGTTCTGCACGTCCTGCATCAGCTATCTTTCTTGCGTAGTCATTTGCTGCTGCAAGATTGGCCGATGTTAATGCTCCACCATTGGCAGCAGCATAAGCAGTCAATGCATTTTTATATTTTGTGCCCCATGCACTGTTGCTGCCACCGCTATATAAATCCATATTATCAGCCAATGGTTTTACATTGTAAGAATCACCTGTGTTTTCAATGGACACATAACTTTTAATTTGGAAATTCTCCCCCTTGATTTCAAGGTTGTGGTTCTGAACAACGACGTTATCCAGTTGTATTTTGTTGCCACGTTGAAAAACACCATCCATTTTACCGACACGGTAACCATAAGCGATTTCCACATGATCACTTGGCCTGTAATGTAATGCTGCATCAAATTTCAGGTTGTCAACTGTTGGACTAACCAGATCCTTTTCCCAGTAACCAGTACGTGCAACTGTTAATGTTTGATTGGCATTGCCATTAATGTTCAAGCCAGTTACAGAAACCGTATTACTACCAGCCAAAGCATCATCACCATATTTGTTCCAGCCATCAAAAGCTGCATTGCTGCTGCCATTCAATTCAGGGAAAGCAGGATTGGCTGTTTTTAGATTGTTGGGGTTCTGGTCCTTTCTTGTATCGCTCAACCAATCAGTTCCCCTTAAATAATCAAAGTTCACTTTGAATGCAAATTTGTTATTGAAAGCCTTTGCATAACGGAAGGCAGTTTCCGTAAGATTACTTAAATCCCTGCCAGTTCCACCTACGTGGTTCAACCCAGTCTTCTGGTAAATGCTCAATCCCTGATGTGTGAACGGGCTTTTGGTAATCAAGTTGGCCATACCGTTAATGGCATTCATGCCATACAATGCAGAAGCAGCTCCGGGTGTTATTTCCACGCTTTGAATATCCAGTTCCGTTGGACCAATGGCATTGCCCAAGGGCACACCAAGTGTTGCTGCTTGCATGTCCACACCATCTACCAATTGCATGAAACGGAAATTGTTGGGTATGTTGAAACCTCTTGTATTAGGTACTTTGAATGTCAAACTGGATGTGGTCATCTGCACACCTTTCACACTTTCCAAGGCATCATAGAAACTTGGTGCAGGTGTTTCTTTAATGGCGCGGATATCCAACTTTTCAATAGCAACCGGTGATTTCAAAATACTTTCTGCTACACGGGATGCGGTAACTACCACATCTGTTCCTAGATAAGTTTGTGTCGCCAACGCAACTTCCAATTTAGACGAAAGACTTTTCACTTCAAACTCCTGTGGTTTAAAGCCAACAGATGTGAACACCAAAGTAAATGGCAGTTTCAGCTTTGTTCTCAATTTGAAATCCCCTATGGCATTGGTTATGGTGCCAGCAACAGTGCCTTTTATTTGTACACTTACATCAGGAATGGCTTCCTTTTTTTCATTGGTTACTTTACCAGAAATCTCAATGACCGTATTATTGTCTTGTGCAAAAATGCTTGTTGCCAAAAGCAACAATGATAAAAGTGATAAAAATTGTTTTGTAATCTTATTCATGATTTTTTATTCTAAACAGTTATTAATTTTTGGGCGACAGCGTGTAGGATTTCCATTAAGCTGCATAGGCAAGTTATCCTGAGCGTAATCGAAGGACTAAGCTTGTACAAATAACGCCACTCAGCAATCCAAATTTGTTTTCAATAAATGAAAGGGGAATGCTTAACTCAACATCGCATTAAATAAGAAGAAGGTAAAAGCATGAGCGGAGAACCCTTATGCTTTGTAAGAAGTTGTGTGGCCATTATTGTAGATACTTGATGTTCCATGATGCAAATATAAAAGAGAAAACAATTAGTCCACCAAATTAGTAGGGTTTTATTATAAAAATATTTTTCGTCTCTTATTGATACCGCTACTACTACTACTACTTTTATATGCTAGAACAGATTGATTCAGGGAACTGTTTCACAATACTGACCAGCATTGTGCCATAGAAGTGTGTGCTGTAAATGTTGCTGTTAGTAGTAGTGCAGCTTGAATAAAATAAGGCTACATCATCTTACTGATGACTTTATACAAAGTGTAAACGCTAGTGAGAATAACCACAATACCAACTCCATAGTAAGTGGCTTTAATGGGCAACTTGCCTACTAGCCTTGCAGCAATGGGGCCTGCAATAACGCCACCAATAATTAGTCCCAACACATCCATAATGGGCAAGT
>JAHEZD010000004.1:0-40018 GCA_023251255.1 Chitinophagaceae bacterium | reverse complement strand
GAGAATAAAAAAGGTAACGGCACTTGCCAGCACTACAAAAAACTCAGCCAAACAAACCGAACCAATTACGTAGCGGGGGCTCCTTCTTTTTGCTATCAATGTACTGGTAACCAATGCCCCCCAGCCACCACCAGCAAATGCATCCATGAAACCACCAATGGTGGCTAACCAACCAGCACGTTTTACTTTATCGCTCTGGTTCTTTTTCTTGTAGGCTTTACGAATAATAAAGTAGCCCAAATAACAAGTGTATACAGATAAAGGAATACGGACCCAAGACAGGTTTTTATTTTGTGCATGCACCGCCAAAGCGGCACCGGCAATGGCGCCAACAACACCGGACCAAACCAATGTGCTGAACAATTTTTTATTGATATTGCCAAAACGGTGATGGCTGAAGCCTGCTACACCACTGGAAAAAACCCTAGCCGAATGTACCCTGCTACTAACAATTGCTGGAGGCACACCAATAGCCAATAGGAATGTTGTGGAGATGGTTCCATAACCCATACCCATAGAACCATCTACCATTTGTGCGAGGAAACCAGTTAGTAACATTAACAGGAAAGTATGTGTATCAATTGTTTTGAAAAGTTCCTTGCTGTTACTCAATAAGGTATCAAATGGCACATAAGATAAGAGTGCATGGGACACAAGAATAACTACAAACCCCAATAGGCTCCATAAAACAATTCTTGGCCATTTCTTTTGTTCATCTTTTGCTGTTGTTTGAAGATTGGACTGTTTTGATACCAACACTTTTGTAAGCTCATTCAATTGCTTTACCTTATCATCAAAATCGCCGCTCAGATTGTTCCTGATATATTGCATATTGTTCAATACATCATCTACTTCATCGGGGATCAAATCCGTGATGACTTCCTTTACACGTTTGGCAATGGTTGGCGACTTGCCATTGGTGGAGATAGCTATTTTGAGGTTCCCCTTTTTAACAATGGAACTCAAATAAAAATCGCAGAGTTCCGGTTTATCAGCAGCGTTTACCAATATCCCCCTGCTCCTTGCATCCAGAACAATTTGTGCACTGATTTCTTTTTCATTGATGGCAGCAATCACAATGTCAATGCTATCCAGGTCACCAATACTGTAAGGTTTTTCAATGAGCTGAAGATTTGGATAATTTTTTGAAAGCTCCTTTATCTCACTACCTATTTCTTTCGCTACTAGTTTGATTCTTGTAGCTGGTGAATTATTGACAACAGCCAGTAATTTTTCCATGCCCACATAACCACCACCTACAATTAATAATCGCAGGTTTTCCAGTTTTAAGAAGACTGGAAATAAGTTATTAGAATGCTCAGATGAATTTGGCATGGTTGCGAATATAATAATACCCTACTAATTTAGGAGACTATTTAATAAACTATTTTGATTTATAGATGGATGCCAAGTTGAGCCTGTCGAAACTGGCTTTACGAAGCAATGCTCACCAAGCTGCTTCGCCAAACTCAGGCTGACAGTTCATTCATTTAACAAGTTATGTTCAATATACAATCCTCTCAATCCAATCCTTAGCATTCCTGGAAGCATATGAAATAATCATGTTGGCACCACTGCGAAGCAATGCGGTCCAAACCTCTGCATGGGCAGCTTCACGCTGCATAAAGCCTTGCTGCACCATAGCTTCTATAGCTGCATATTCCCCACTTACATGATAGGCTGCGAGGGGTTTTAATGTTTGCTGTTTCAATGCAGCAATAATGTCTGTATAAAGGCCAGCGGGTTTTATCATTAAAATATCCGCGCCTTGTTCTTCATCACGAAGACTTGATGCTATGGCATCATTGATATTGAATGGGGAAATTTGGTAGCTCTTCCTGTTTTGGATACCATGTGTGTTGGGTGCAGAATTGCAGGCATCACGGAATGGTCCATATAGCTGGGAAGAAAACTTCGCCGAATAACTCATGATGCTCACCCCATCAAAGCTTAAAGCATTCAGTATGTTCCTAATAGCAGCAATCCTTCCATCCATCATATCGCTTGGTGCAATACAATCTGCACCAGCAGCAGCCAATTCTGCAGCATACTTGCTTAATACATCAACTGTTTTGTTGTTGAGCAATTTTGAATGGTCCTCATTTAAAATCCCACAATGGCCATGGGTGGTGTAGCTGCACAAACAAACATCGGTTGCCAGCCAAATATCATTTCCAAAGTTTTCCTTAATCGCTTTTACAACATTGGTAGCAAATGAAAAGTCGAAGTTATTGGCCACTTTGTTTGCAGGTACCGGGAACAGTAAAAATTTATGGATACCATGCTGTATGTCATTTTCGATGGTCTGCAGAACAGAGCTGATGGTTTCTGATTGGACACCATTTAAACCATTCAATGCCACTGGTTGATTCAATGATTCATTCACAAACAATGGTTGAATAAAACTCTTGTGCGACAAATGAACAGAGGCAGTCAGCTCACGTATATGTGTGTCTGTACGTAGTCTGCGTTGTGTAAGCGGATAGTTTATTTTTTCCATTGCAAGAATGATTTGATGTTAGGAAATACAATTGGGTGGATACCGGCTTCCCTTAGCAGTATCGCCGTTTCTCCTGAAGGGCAAAGATGCAATGCATTTTGCTGGATTAGTTTTTTATACTGATTGTATTGATGAAAGCTTGTCCAGAAAAAAGCAGTTGCCTGCTTGATGGCTTCTTCAATGTCCCTATCTTCTTTTGCTGAAAAAACATACGTGCCAATGGCTTCCCAGCCCTTGTTTTGCCAATTGCTCACTGCTTGCTTGCCAGTAACAATACAAACAGCATCTTTATTGATGTTTAACAAGGGCATTTGCCACGCTTTCTCCAAGAATTCCAAACCAAAAGCATCTGCGCAGCCAGTAACCCAAATATTTTGTTTGGCCAATTCATACCATGTTTTAGTTCCAGCAGCCCAAACTTCCTTTGTTTGCAATTGATTAACTAAAGATGCAGCTTTGACTGCCTTGTAATTAGCTACGTAAACAATAGGTTGTTTTATCCCTATCGGTTCTTCCTCATATTGATAAGAGAAAAAAGCGCCCATATAATCCGTTGTGCTGAACAATATCTTATGACCTAAATCCAGTTCAGGTAAGCCAAACCAATGACTGAACCTTTTGCCACTACTGCTCATGCCTGCCGCATAACCAGTTTTTTTATCCGCAGCATATTGAATGGTCGTGACACCAAATTTCTGCAAGCAACCTGTACCATAATTCAATGCGCATTGTTTCTCGTTCTTGCAATCCTGCATTAAATTTTCATCGTTAATTGCCTGCAATATTGCTATTGCCCTTGCATTTGAATAATGGGCTTCTGCAACAATTGCACCTTGGCAAGGAGCAGGTACACATTCAATTAGGGGCAATACCATTAGCTTTTTATCTGCTAATAAATTCCTGATTATAGAAACGCCTTCGACAAGCTCAGGCTGACATGCTTTTAGTGACTGGTATTCACTATCCAATAAACGATTAATGCCCGCTGTTGCTAAAATGATTCCATCATATTCACCAGCATCCAACTTCCTCAAACGTGAATCAACGTTGCCGCGGATGATTTTCGTTTCAATGGAAAAATTATTGTTCCATTGTGGCAAGGCCCTTCTTAGGAAACCTATGGCCATTTCTTCCCTCCGTGGGGAGCATGTACCAATAATGATGGTTTGGCCCCGCTTGATTTTTTCCTCAACACTTGCATTGAAAATGGCAACATCCCTTGTATCATCCCTTTCAACAAGGGCAAATTTGTTCCCACCAAAGAAATGGTTGCCGCTCATGTCCTTCAATGAATGAACAGCAATATCTGCTTCTCCATTTTGTAGGGCATCAAAAATATCCTGGGTAAAAAAATCAGACCCTTCAACAGTTTGTAGCGGTATGTTCTGCAATTGGTCGCCACGGCTTTCCCTTGGCAATAATTCAACTTGCATGTCTGGAAAAGCAACTTCTATCTTACGCTTCGTTTTTTCCATCTGCAAAAGCGATAGTCTCGATGTCCTGCCCGTTATGCGTACCTTCTCCATACAGCAAATTAAAGCCTATCTGCCAAATATTTCCGTTTGGTGAAATCACCAAACTTTTCTTCCCTGTTCCTTTCATTCTTAAAAGATAGGAATAAGCCGTCCAGCTCTTGTAAAAGCCCATCTTCGTCAAGATGCTCCTTATAGGTTTTGTTTAAACGATAACCTTCATAATCACCGCCTAACTGCAAATTGTATTTGCCGGCAGCCGTACCAATGAAGCCAATTTCAGAAATGGCCGACCGTCCACAACCATTGGGACAGCCAGTCATTCGTGTGATAATCTCCTCATCTTGCAATTGGTGTTTGGTTAGCAACGGCTCAATTTTATCAATCAATGAAGGCAGGTAACGTTGTGCTTCGGCCAATGCCAAAGGACATGTTGGCAAAGCCACACAGGCCATGGCGTTCTTGCGCAGGCCTGACGCATTGTTGGTGTGTTCAATTATTTTATATTTTGCTAGGATATCGTTGATGGTGTTTTTATCCACGGCTTGCACATCCGTTAAAATAACATTCTGATTACCTGTAAAACGGAAATTGGCTTTGCCCGTTTCGGCAAGTTCCAGTAATGCCGTCTTTAGGGCAAGGTTCTCTTCATCCAGCACCCTCCCATTCTCCACAAACACAGTATAATGCCATAAACCTTTATCGCATTGCTCCCAACCATAATAATCCCTGCGTTCTGTAAAGCTGTAAGGCTTTTCCTCTTCTAACGTATACCCTATTCTTTTGTTGAGCTCTGCTTTGAAAGCTTCGATACCCATATTGTCAATGGTGTATTTCAACCTTGCCAATTTCCTATCACTGCGGTTTCCATAATCACGTTGAATGGTGATGATTTCATACACTGCCTTGAACAATTGCTCCTTGGTACCAGCAAAGCCAATAACCGTTGCAGCCCTTGCATAAGTAGCGGGGTTACCATGTGTAGCAGACAGTCCGCCACCAACTGCAATGTTGAATCCCTTTAATCTCCCATTGTTGATGATTGCTATCAAACCAATGTCGTTGGCAAAAACATCCACATCATTATTGGGTGGAATGGCAATGGCAATCTTGAATTTACGGGGCAAGTACCTATCTTGGTACAATGGGTCCTCTTCGCTATGTTCTGCCAGTTTTTCTTCATCCAACCAGATATCGTAGTAGCTTCTGGTCTTTGGTAATAGCAACCTGCTTATCTCGTCTGCATAGGCATAAATTTCCTCGTGCAAAGAAGATTGCTTTGGATTTGGTGAGCACAATACATTCCTGTTCACATCCCCACAAGCTGCTATGGAATCCAGCTTCAAGGTATCAAATGCTTGTATGGTGGGTTTGATATGGCTCTTTACAATGCCATGCAATTGTACAGTTTGACGGGTGGTAATTTTTATAACACCTGTTGAATGTTCACCAGCAATATGATGCAGGCCAACCCATTGCTCGGGTGTGAGAAAACCACCAGGCAAACGTAAACGGATCATGAAGGAATAGAGCCATTCCAATTTTTTGGCTGAACGCTCTTCCCTCCTGTCCCTATCATCCTGCTGATAAAGACCATGGAATTTTATGAGTGATTGGTCATCTTCACGCAAGGAACCTGTGAAGTCGTCCTGCAGACTTTCTTTTAAAGTGCCGCGCAACCCATCGCTACTGGTTTTTATTTTTTCTACGTGGGAAAGTTTTTTTTCGTTGGACATGAGTTGTTTGAATGTTTGATTGTTCGATTGTTTGAATGTTGAACGATGCAACGAACAATGGAACTTGTGAACTTTGGAACATTTGAACTTCTTCTTAATACACTTCTTTCTGGTAACGCCCTTCTTTCTTCAATTGCTCCCAATAGGCTTTTGCTTCTTCCTGCGTCTTGTTCCCATGCTGTTCAAATACATGCAGCAAGGTCTTCTCCACATCGCTGCTCATGGGATGCTTGGTGCCACTTAGGTAAACACTCGCCCCATTTTCTATCCAAGTAAACAGTTCCTTTCCTTGCTCCAGCATCCTGTGTTGCACATACACTTTCTCCTTTTGGTCACGGGAAAAAGCAAGGCTGATATTGTGCAGCACTTCTGTTTGCAGGTGGTTCTGCAACTCAGTTTGATAAAGGAAATCTTTTTGGAAATGCTGCTCCCCAAAGAACAACCAGTTTTTACCTGTAGCCCCCGTAGCATCCCGCTCTGCAAGGAATGAACGGAATGGAGCAATACCCGTTCCTGGGCCAATCATGATGATATCCTTATCAGGGGCAGCCAACTTGAAATGCTTGTTCTTATGTATGTAAAACTGGATTTTCGTTTCCACTGGAACATCACCCAAGAAATTACTGCAAAGGCCATAGCATTTGTCACCAACAATAATAAATTCATCCTGGCGTACCGTGATATGCACTTCTGTACTGTGCACGTTTGGTGAAGATGAAATGGTGTACAACCGTGGGGCAATGGGTGATAATATTTTCACCACTTCAATGAACTGCTCTACATTCTTTACAGGATAAGTATGGATCAAATCAATTAAGTCAACCCTGTTCTCAGGAATATCCTGCTGAACAATGGCTGCATATTTTTTGATGGTCGAAACAAGTAGGTAACAAATATTCAATTGCCCTATCAACAAGTCCCTAACAGTTGCCGTATGTTTTGCAGTCGCAATTTCTGTTGATGGATTGATGCCAGTGAGTGCAATGATGGTATCCACCACAAAGTCCTTGTTGTTGGGTATAATGGCAACAGCATCTCCCGGTTCATAGTCAATGGTTTCTTCTGTTGCAATTTCTATGTGGTAGGTTTTTTTGTTGGAGCCTACATCGTTCAAATTGATATTGGCAACGATGGTTCCATCATAGAATTTCTTACCTGCTTTTTTAGGAGCTTGCTCTGTTGCAGCAATTGGTTGAGCAGGAACAGCATTGCTTGATTGCTCCAGATAGTTCAGCACTTTATCAAACCATTGCTTGGCATCTTCTTCGTAGTCCACATCGCATTTTTGCAGGGGCACCACACGTGTAGCTCCAAACTTTGCCAATTGGGTATCCACATCCTCGCCTGTCTTGCAAAAGATTGGATAGGAAGTATCACCCAAAGCAAGCACACTGAACTTTGTATTATTTAAACCCAATTCATTCTGGTGGATATAGTCGTAAAATTTCTTTGCAGATTCCGGTGGTTCACCTTCACCGTGCGTACTGATGACAATGAATAGGTTTTCTTCTTTGGGCAAATCAGTCAAGCGGTATTGGTCAACACCAGCAAGTTTTGCAACAATGCCATGTTTTTTGGCTGTGGCTGCAAATTGTGTAGCAAGCGATTTTGAATTACCCGTTTCTGTGCCATATAGCAAAGTGATTTTCTTTACAGCATTTGTATTGGCAACAGCAGGTGTACTATTGGCCACAATGCCATTGAGGTAGCCATTTATCCAAATCAATTCTTCTTTGGTGGAGGAACTGATGAGGGACTGTAACTGTTTGAATTTTGCTTCTTGCAACATGGGAACTTCTGATTTACTATCTCTAATTCATACCGCCTTCGACAAGCTCAGGCTGACAGGTTTACTTTTAAATTTTACCACAAAGGCACTAAGGACACAAAGGAGAAAATTTCGTTTTCTTGGTGAACTTTGTGTCTTTGTGGTTTATATCAATTTACCAGTTCATTAAAAACACTTCCTTCTTCTGTTGATGATGTCAACCAATGAAAACGTTGATGAAGGTTTACCACATCACCAATAATCACCAATGAGGGCGAACTGAACTGCTTGCCCCTGAAATCGCTCTCACAGTTCTTCAAAGTAGTGATATGTATTTGCTGGTGAATGGTGGTAGCCTGTTCTATCAATGCCAAAGCAGTATTGGGCTTCTTGGTATAACGCAACAGAATTTCTGCAAGTCCAGCAATATTTTTTGCAGCCATATAAAACACCAACGTGTCATTGCAGGTGGCAAACTGCCTCCATGCTTCTGGTGAATAACTGCTGTTTGGATTGTAGGTCAGGAACTGCACACCCTGCGCATAGCCCCTTGCCGTCAAAGGAATACCAGTATAAGCCGAAGCCCCGGAGGCAGCAGTGATGCCGGGAATAATTTCAAACTCGATACCGTTTTGTTCAACAGCAATTAACTCATCCAGCACATTGCTGAAGAAAGCCACATCACCGCCTTTTAAACGCAATACGTTCTTGCCTTGCAAAGCATGTTCAACAATCAGGGCACTGATTTCTTCTTGGGTATAAGAAGCATCATTATAGCCTTGCTTGCCAGATAGGATAATTTCTGCCTCCTTGTTGGCAAACAGTTCTATGATTTCAGGGTTCACCAACCTGTCGGTTAATATCACATCTGCTTCTGCCAACCTGCGTTGAAGCTTTACTGTTATCAGTTCTGCATCGCCAGGTCCAGCGCCTGCAAGTGTTACTTTTCCTCTTTTCGTTTGCATAGTATTCTACAATTTTTATAGGATAATCATCCAGAAAAAAATCAGTCCTGCAGTTGCTGAACAACATTTTTTCTCGTTTGCAAAATCTCGTTCACGGAGTCCTTGAACGAGAATGTGTCCTTTGCCGCTATCTCACTTTTATGGTAAACAATTGAGTTGTCAGGTACCGAATAAGTTATCCAAACATTGCCGCCAATGGTACTATTGGCACCAATCACTGTTTTGCCACCCAATATGGTTGCACCTGAATAAATAATCACATTGTCCTCAATGGTTGGATGGCGTTTGCCCAATGCAATTTCCTTGGCAGTATTCAATGCACCCAAGGTTACACCTTGGTAAATTTTCACGTTGTTGCCAATCTCTGTTGTTTCACCAATTACAATGCCAGTACCATGGTCAATAAAAAAGGATTCACCAATGCTGGCACCTGGATGGATGTCAATACCTGTTTTGCTATGGGCATATTCAGTGAACAAACGTGGCAGGATGCCTACGCTCTGCTTCCAAAGTTGATGTGATAACCTGTACACAAAAATGGCATAGAAGCCCGGATATGCTACGATTACTTCTTCGATATTTTGGGCCGCAGGGTCGTACTGTGAAATGGCAGAGGCATCCTTTTGGGAGCTTGCATAAATAGCAGGTAACTCATTGAAAAAGCTGTCCACCACTACCTGTGACTTTTCACCATCCTTCAGCACATCGTACACCAAAGTGAGCAAGTGGCTTTTCAATGACCCATACTCCGATTCAAAGTCCGTAATCCGCTTCCTGTGGATGCGGGGAATGAACAGTAAATTAAAAAGAAGGTCTATAAATTCCTGTGCCGACTTCTTATCGGGGAAGGAACTTTTTGAGTTGGCGTTAGCTTCAAAAAGCTGTTGTATAAATGTTGCTTGGCTCATGTGTTACATTTTAGGTTAAAGGATATTTTCTACATATTACCACCCTTCAATTTAATCGGCTTCGACAAGCCTGTCTGCCGATAAGCAGGCTCAGCCTGACAGCCCTCTTACAATCAATCAGCTTGCCAGCTTGAGCCGATAATTATCGGCTTGTCGAAAGCGATAATATGAACGAGCATGTATAAACTCATTTAGCAAAAATTATTGAAACAATACCGCAGCTACTGTGCTATGGCTTGTTTCATCAATTAATATGGCACTACCGTTTGCCCTCAAATGCTGGTAACTATCATATACCAACGGCGATGCGGTCTTGATGGTAGCTTTCACCACTTCGTTCAGTTTCACATTGCCTTCAACCGGCTGTTGCTGCAAGGAGTTCACATCCAACTTGTACTCCACATGCTTCACCACGGAACGTATCAAACGGCTATGGTGCTGTAGGTAATATTTATTGCCAGGAATCAAGGGCTTCTCATCCATCCAGCACAGCAGCACTTCAACATCATTGGCTGTTTGTGGAAGGTTATCTGATTTTACAATACTGTCGCCACGGCTGATGTCAATATCGCTGGCCAATAAAATAGTAGCGCTTTGTGGGGCAAAAATTTCCTCCACTTCTTCCCCGGCCACTTCCAATTTGGAGATGGTTGTTTCTATGCCAGCAGGTAACACCGTTACTGCATCGCCTTTTTTGTAAACACCACTTATCACGCGCCCCGCATATCCACGATAATCATGCAGATCCTCTGTTTGTGGACGGATTACAAACTGCACTTGGAACCTTGGGTCGGTCAAGTTGATATCGCTATCCACAGGCACCTCTTCCAAAATTTCCAGCAGGGACTTTCCTTCGTACCAGTCCATGCTTGTAGAAGCATCCACAATATTATCACCTTGCAATGCACTGATAGGTATATAGGTTACATCGGTCAGGCCCAATTGCTTGGCCACTGCTGCATAATCAATCACGATATTGTTGTAGACATCTTCCGAAAAATCTACCAGGTCCATTTTATTGATGGCCACCACTACATGGGGAATCTTCAACAAGGAAGCAATGATGCTATGCCTTCTTGTTTGTTCAACAACACCCTGCCTTGCATCTACCAACACAATAATCAAGTTGGCGTTGGATGCACCCGTAATCATGTTCCTGGTGTACTGCACATGTCCGGGGGCATCTGCTATGATGAACTTTCTTTTGGGCGTGGAAAAATACCGGTAAGCCACATCAATGGTAATGCCCTGTTCACGTTCTGCACGCAAACCATCAGTGAGCAAAGCTAGGTCAATGGGACCAGCTTCCTTGTTCTTGGAATGCTTTTCCAATTGCTCCAACTGGTCAATCAGAATATTTTTACTGTCGTACAGCAAACGGCCAATCAATGTGCTTTTGCCATCATCCACACTGCCTGCGGTTATAAATCGTAGAATGTCCATTTTTGTTATTTTGAATGTTGTATTTTGAATTTTAAATGATTCAACATTTAAAATTTATCATTTAGAATAGTTAGAAGTATCCGTTCTTCTTCCTGTCCTCCATCGCTGCTTCAGTCACCTTATCATCAATTCTTGTTTCACCACGTTCGCTAATTTTTGCGGCGGTAATTTCATTGATGACTTCATCCAGGGTTGAGGCCGATGATTCAACAGCCGCCGTACAGGTCATATCGCCAACAGTTCTGTAACGCACTTGTTTGGTCACCACTTCATCCCCCTCTTCCAAGGTCACATAAGGCGACATGGCTACCAACTGTCCATCATGCACAATCACTTCCCTGTCATGGGCAAAGTAGATGGATGGCAATTGAATGTTTTCTTTCTTGATATAGTTCCATATATCCAACTCGGTCCAGTTGCTAATAGGAAACACACGCACATTCTCCCCTTTGCTGATCCTGCCGTTATAGGTGTTCCATAATTCTGGCCTTTGCAACTTTGGGTTCCACTGGCCAAAGTCATCACGAACGGAGAATATCCTTTCCTTGGCCCTTGCCTTCTCCTCATCGCGCCTTGCTCCACCAATGCAGGCATCAAACTTGAATTCCTCAATGGTGTCCAGCAATGTATAGGTCTGCAGCCAGTTACGGCTGGGGAACTTCCCTTTGGGCTCAGTTAGGCTTTTTGCTTTGATGGTATCTTCCACTTTTCTTACAATCAACGTGGCATTCACCTTCTCCGCCATGGCATCCCTATAATCCAATGCTTCCTGAAAATTGTGCCCAGTGTCTATATGCACCAATGGAAAAGGGATCTTTCCGGGGGCAAAAGCCTTTTTGGCCAAGTGTACCAACGTAATGGAATCCTTGCCACCACTAAACAACAAAGCTGGCTTTTCAAATTGGGCAGCTATCTCACGGAAAATGTGGATGCTCTCTGCTTCCAATTGTTCTAAATAATCCAGCCCCCTAACCCCTAAAGGGGAATTATTTTTTTGTGTTGAATGTTCACTCATAATTTACCTTGTTCATTAACCTACTTTTTTAGTAGGGTTCTGTTTCAAAAATTTTTACTGCGCCGCTGCAGGTTCATGTACATGCAGGCCACATTCCTTTTTGTCTGCATCTTCCCACCACCAGCGGCCTGCCCTGAAATCCTCCCCAGGCTTGGTGGCCCTTGTACAGGGCTGGCAGCCAATACTTACAAATCCCTTGTCGTGAAGGGGGTTGTAAGGTACATTATTCGCTGCAATAAAGTCCGTTACCTGCTTGGTTGTCCAATGCAGCAATGGATGGTATTTCACAATATTATTTACTGCATCGTATTCCACTTGTGGCATGTCGTGCCTGCCATTGCTATGTTCTGCACGGATACCCGTAATCCAGATTTCCTTTCCCTTTAATGCACGCTGCAAAGGCTCCACTTTTCTAAGGAAGCAGCATTGCTTCCTGTTCTCCACAGATTCATAGAAGCTATTCGGGCCTTTCTCCGCAATGAACGCTTGCAAAGCAGTTGCATCGGGGTAATAAGCGGTGATTTTCTGCTGGTACATATCCACCGTTCTGCTCCAAGTAGAATAGGTTTCTGCAAACATCCTACCAGTATCCAAGGTAAATACATCTACAGGTAACCCGTTATTGAAAATGATATGGCTAATAGCTTGATCTTCCCAACTGAAGCTGGTAGACAGTACCACTTTACCTGCATAGGCAGATGCAATATTGGCAATGCTCTCCGCAATGTCTGATGGATTGATGAGTTGTAGAACCTTGTCGGTATGTTGTTGTGAAGTGTCCAAGTGATGATGAATTATTATGAGTGAAGGAAGGGTGAACGCCGGATTGCAAGAAAATATTAGCAACAGAAGCCGCAGCTAGGTTTCATAATAATATGCATCATGAGAAATTTCATTATCCTACTTGTTTGGTAGGCAAACCTACTGATTATTCCATAAAAATGGTGGACTTTAGGAAGAATTTATTTTTTTGTGGCTAACAAACGTTCATACTTAATAGAACACGGATGACAGGGACCCGATAGATTTTTCGGAGGCCGCCTGAACAAATGGGTAGGCGTGCCATCAATGCGCAAATCCTTCTCCATAAAAGAAGTACCTGCACTAGTAGGACATATATGTGCCAGATATGGGAGATATATAGAATTGATATGGGACAGATATAGGAGAAGTATGGGAGAAATATAGGACATCCATAACAGGAGGCAGCAGGTTTTAACTATTTAGCCTGCCCATCGTTACTGGTACAATCAGTTAAGGGTTCTTCCTTCGCAGCAGCCAAATTGTTATTCCTAACCCTGTGTCACAAATATTTTTTTCCTGCTTCTACCTATAAATCAATTATTTATTGGGGGTTGCGCAACCCCTGCAACCCTAAGCGACCTTTTTTCAACAGCATATTTGCAATGGGTTCCAAGACCTGACGGCCGTACAGTGGAGGCTCCCAGTGTAAACAATATTCGTTCACTTAAAAAACAACAATCATGGCAAGACAAAGAGGACTGGTTAGGGTGGAAGGCACCATTGGGGACATTATCTTTTACCGATCCATAGATGGTTATATCATTAGAGAAAAAGCCCCCTCAAACGCTGAGAAAATACTCACCCACCCCAACTATAAGCGTACAAGGGAAAATATAGCCGAGTTTGGGAGGGCCGCCAAGGCGGCCAAAACACTCCGCTATGCCTTTGGACCCATCATTACCAAGGCTAGGGACAGCAGGGTAACTTCCCGACTAATCAGGGAAATGGTGAGGGTGATCCAAACGGACCAGTTGAACCTGCGCGGACAGCGCAAGGTGGCCAATGGCGAAGCGGAACTTTTACAGGGGTTCAACTTCAATGCCAAGGGCGTACTTTCCACCACTTTCAAAGCCCCTTTCCAATACATGCTGGACAGGGCAATGGGCAATGCCACTATTACGGTGCCGCCGTTCAATCCGGAAAAGATGTTGGTGGCCCCAGCGAGCGGCACCCATTTCAGGCTGTTCGCTGCGGCTGCTGATGTGGACTTTACGCAGGGAAAGGACAGCACGGACATTAAGGAGAGCAACTATTTTTTGCTGGATACGCAGCAGCCTACTACGACCATCCATTTCCAGATGGCGCTGCCAACGGCCAGCACTCATGTGCTGTTCCTGGCACTGGGTATTGAGTTTGTGCAGGAACTGAACGGCAACAAGTACCCGCTGAGTAGCGGGGCTTTCAATGCCTGCGCGCTAATTAAGGTCGATAGAGTGGTATAGGGAAAGGCGTGTCCTGATATGGCTTTTTACCGAACGTTGTTCGGTACTTGTTCGGTACTCCTTCGGTCCATGTTCGGTACCTGTTCGGTACACACCGAAGCCCTACCGAAGAACCACCGAAGGAGTACCGAAGAAGACACGAAGGAGAAGCGAAGGAGGTGGTGTGAAAATGGAGTTGCCTGCTAGCAAAAAGAAGGCCCGCCCAAAATACGCCTTGTTCCGCTCCTGCCCGAATGGTGGGGCGGGCAAAGATCATACGATGTGGAATTCCATCGGCCTATCGGCAAAGACAGCCCCAACCTGGCGCCAATATTCAAAAAGGTACACTACCTTTTTTATTGGCATTTGTTTTTTTGAAGACAATGTTTATCTTGTACACCATTGCCTATTCAATTCAAAATATTAAAACTCCAGCTACCGATTTGCTAACCCTTGTTTTTGCTGCAGCGCCTATGGCGCATTCAGCCAATTCATAAAAACAAAACACCTAAACTATGCCTACAAAAACTATTCAATTCAATGTTGATGTTAAGAACCTTGAAATCACTTCGGGTCAGTGTGAAATCCGGGGTATTGTCAGCGGATATGTTGGCACTGCTTACTCAAGCTCATTTTCAGGAAATAGCTTTAGCGTTGAGTTAGCCGAAGGCGGCTCTGCCTATTTTGCCATAACGGTTTTGGTAAACACTTATACCATCAATGGGGTTCCGAAAACCATATCAGATAACCCTGTAAACCTTTTGGCAACATTCCATTTACCTACTGTTGGCAATGAGGTGAGGGTTTGCCCTGAATCATCTATCGCGTCCATTTATACGTTTGCCCGTATGACAACTGTTGCAAACGATGGTTGGGTAAATATGAGTGGCACCGAACGCAACATGAAGATTGCTTACGGTATGAAGCAGCACTTTTACCAGACGGAAGGGGCCGTGGCGGATATGATCAAACAATCGCCCAATGGATTTGAAACGAACAGCTATCCCATGTTCAATTCACTGTGCAACCTGTTTTATTACTGCTTAACCAACCCTATGGTTTCTTCTGGAAAACTGTTCTATGACCAGTTCCTCGACTATGCTTGGCATGAAGAAGATATGCCAAATGGCAATTTCCTCCAGGCGGTGAGGAACATGCTGCGGGACCCATTTACCAATGCTGGCAATATCTATCAAATGCTGGTGGGCAGGGAGGAAATCTATGGAGATTCGCTTACTTCTATGGATGTACGGGATGATGAAAAAGCACCCAATAATTGGACACTTACCTTAAAGAACAATTCATCGGGCGCAAAGAACTTTATTCCGAGTGGGCTTGCATTCGTGGTGTTTGACAAGGACGATAATGCATGGGTGGCCAATAATTTCAGGGCAGGGTCCAATCTTTCAGGAACCCATTGCCCAGTTTATGCCTACAAT
Source organism: Chitinophagaceae bacterium (assembly GCA_023251255.1). GTDB lineage: Bacteria > Bacteroidota > Bacteroidia > Chitinophagales > Chitinophagaceae > UBA1930. The sequence goes on along the minus strand of JAHEZD010000004.1, from coordinate 24,547 downwards.
GCGGTGCCCACGGATTTCTCCCCCGTGCAGGGTGGAGGATTGCTGGGCGTGGCATTCGGGGCTGCGATAGACCCCAAGAAAGAATACATTTCCTTCGGCAATTTTGGATGGGGACCCGAGCTTAACAATCCGCAGGAAGGAAGTATTTCCCGCTTCTATTATAAGGACGGCCAACCAATAAGCCCATCCAATGGCTATACTATTGGGCTGTCGCGCGTGCAGGGAATGGAATACGATGTATCCGGCAATCTATGGATGGCTTCTGTAGGGTGCCAGGATCCCTTTGCCCCGGCACCCACAGGTGTCTATCCATTCAAAAGCGAGCCAAGCGCCGTAGTAGTGTACCTGAACGGGGAACCCACAGCAGGGAATGTATTGATCTGCGATGAATTCCCTGTTAAACAAACGGCAGCAGCAGACCCTGTACCGTTAAGAACGCCCTACCTTAAAGTATTTGATGTAACGCCTGATAACCTGGGAAGTGCCTATGTTTCCTGCATCGGCAATTATGATAGCGATGTTGCCGATAACTGTGTGCTTTCGGCTGTTTACAAAGTAACCATTGAGGGTAACAGGTTGGTGGTGAAAAACAGTTGGTACAGTGATTATTACAGTTCCATCAATAAGCAAAAGGGCTTTGAGTCACTCCGCCAGGTGAACATCAATGGAGAGGGGGATGTGGTGGTAGTGGGGGTTACGAGCAGCAGGGCAACAGTACTCTCCAATGACCTTTCTACCATTAAGGGTTATTATGATACACATACATACGCTCCTTGGGGCGTAAAAATAGATAAGAACCAAACAGTGTTCCTGGCCAATTTTGGGCATGATACCGGTTCCGTGAAAGACGGCAGTTTTGACCTGGAGGGACCGTTTGGCGTAACCATGCTCCGCGATGCATCCAAACCTGATACCGCCCAACTGCTTACCGTTCCAACGGGAGGTGCTGAAGTGATGCTTGCCAACGGACTGCCACTTTACGGCACGCAGACCAGACCGGGGGAACCCGTATTCCTTATTCAAGGGGTACCCACCTATACACCTGTCCGTGTGAAATGCTACCAACCTATTATGCGGTTAACATCCACCAATATTGATGGTGCTGGTAACTTATGGTGCATGAATAACTGGAAACCTTCGGCACTGGTAGATGTGGCTGATAATCCTGGTGGCGATGGGGTGGTGATTTTTCTTGGGATAGCTGAACCTGAGTAAACAGGCGATACGGGAACAGAAATTATTAATAACCCGTTGGCAGAGTTAATTTTCCTTCACCTTTGAAGTTCAAAATAGAATAATGCGTCAATTGGTACAATAGTTTCGTTGCCCCGATTCCTGCCCGTTCCCCGTCCGAACCGGCACGGGCGGACGTTCAAGCGGACTTTAGGTCGTGGTTATGAAAAGAACTATCACAATTTGGGCTTTAGCCCAAAACTTGGGCTAAAGCCAATACCGTTCAACCAATATCATAGTACCTTGGCTGAAGCCGAAGGGCAATGATGTACTACCTATTTACTTTTGGAAGAATTAACTCTGCCAACAGGTTAAGTTGAATGTATGACTGACGAGAAGCTGCGGCACGGGTTTCTTTGGCTTTATCCAAGGTTAACACATTCTTTCCAAAATAAATTTGGCCATTCCATTCGCTCACTTATACTTTTGCACCAGCCTACCTGATAGTAGGCAAGTTCTTTAAACAATTACTTATCAAGAAAGGTGGAGGGATTTGCCCAATGAAACCTTTGCAACCCTTTTAGTTTACTCAGCTAAAAGAAGGTGCAAACTCAAAGTTTTTTGTCTATGCTTCGACAGGCCTATCTGCTGATAGGCAGGCTCAGCATGACAAGAACCAGAGATAAGTCAGAGAAAAGTTTGAAAATACAGCTAGCGATAGCCACAATATATCAAGCCCATCTGACTTACCAGATGGGCTTTTTTTATGCCCGCTGGTAAGCTGCTTTCTGCCCCACCTTGTTAAGTTTTGCTTTGGAACAATTGTGACCATTCATTCTTAAGCGGTTTCGACAGGCTCAACCTGACATTACCGTTTAAGAACGAAGATTTCGTTAATCATACCTGCCTTTGCCGGCAGGCAGGCTTCGACAAGCTCAGTATGACAAGGCGGATTGTCACCTAAATGTTTAACCAAACTATTTCATCAAACTTAAAAACAAAACAGATGAACAAAACAGCCAGTAGGTTCAATTACGAAAGCAGGAAAAACAGCATGGCCCGAATGTGTACCTATTAAAAACCAACAAATAAATTTGGTAGCCATTTTTAAAACCTACTACATTTGTAGAGTAATGCAAAAAGCAAACAACCATACAACCATCTTCCGCAACGCAATTATTTGCTGCTGTTGTACAATGCCGTAAGGCGTGCTTTCTATTGTAGTAAGGCTTTACGGCTTCCCCAGACTCCTTTTCCCATTTTCTTTTCTTCATTCAAATTATTCATCCCAATCATGGCATTATGATTTGCCTGATTGTTCAAACTTACTATCATGAGCAACTTACGTTTTGAAACCTTGCAATTACACGCTGGCCAGCAAATAGACCCTACCACCAAAAGCCGTGCAGTGCCGCTTTACCAAACCACTTCCTATGGTTTTGACAATGCGGAACATGCTGCCAACCTCTTTGGGTTAAAGGCTTTTGGCAATATCTACACAAGGATCATGAACCCCACTACCGATGTGTTTGAACAACGCATTGCCGCACTGGAAGGTGGTGTGGCTGCACTGGCAGTAGGCAGTGGGCAGGCTGCCCAGTTTCTGGCACTCAACAATATCCTACAAGCAGGCGATAATTTCATTTCCACTTCCTACTTATACGGGGGCACTTATAACCAGTTCAAAGTGGCCTTTAAACGTTTGGGCGTTGAGGTACGCTTTGCCAACAGTGATGATGTGGAAACCTTTGTTCCCCTAATTGATAAGAACACCAAGGCCATTTATTTGGAAACCATTGGCAACCCACGTTTAAATATTCCTGACTTTGAAAAGTTTGCAGCGCTGGCCAAGGAATATGACCTGCCATTGATTGTGGACAATACATTTGGTGCAGGTGGCTTCCTCTTCAAGCCTTTGGAACATGGGGCCAATGTAGTGGTAGAAAGTGCCACCAAATGGATTGGTGGGCATGGCACTACCATTGGCGGTGTTATTGTGGATGGTGGCAACTACAATTGGGGCAATGGAAAGTTCCCACAGTTTACCGAGCCAAGTGAGGGCTATCATGGTCTTAAATTCTGGGATGTATTTGGTGAAGGCAACCCATTGGGCCTGCCCAATATTGCATTCGCCATCCGTGCAAGGGTGGAGGGATTGAGGGATTTTGGTTCTGCACAATCGCCCTTCAATTCTTTCTTGTTGATCCAGGGCCTGGAAACATTGTCACTCCGTGTGGAGCGCCATGTACAGAATGCCCTGGCATTTGCACAATGGCTGGAAGGGCACCCCAATGTGGAATATGTGCTGTACCCGGGCCTGGAAAGCAATGCCTACCATGAACTGGCAAAAAAATACCTATTGAACGGCTTTGGTGGCGTACTGCAGTTTGGCATCAAGGGCGGCAAGGAAAATGCTTCCAAGTTCATTGATTCATTGAAACTGGCCAGCCATTTAGCCAATGTGGGCGATGCCAAAACCTTGGTTATCCACCCTGCATCCACCACACATGAGCAATTGAGTGCGGAAGAACAATTGGCAAGTGGCGTGGCCCCTAACCAGATACGTGTAAGCGTGGGCATTGAACATATTGAGGATATCAAGGCAGACTTTGAGCAAGCGTTCACTCAAGTGTTTGAACAGGAGTTAGTAGGATAGTTCCAGGCGTTTCATTGTTCAATAGTTCAAATGTTAATCGAAGCGGAAGGACAATTGAACTTGTGAACAATGGAACTTTCAAACATTTGAACTTCTTCACACCAACCAAAAAACAGCAGAACCAAGAAATGTCCTATCAAACATTTGAATACAAGCATTCGTTCCAATTAGAAAGTGGCAAATCATTGCCGCAACTGCATTTGGCCTACAACACATTGGGGAAACTAAATGCAGCCAAAAGCAATGTAGTTTGGGTTTTCCATGCACTTACAGCTAACAGCAACCCCATAGAATGGTGGCCCGGTGTTGTTGGCGATGGCTGCATCATCAATCCGCAGCAGCATTTTATTATTTGTGTGAACATGCCGGGTAGCTGCTATGGTAGTATTGGCCCATTGGACATTAATCCAATTACCAATGAACCTTATTACCACAACTTCCCACTGTTCACCACAAGGGACATGATCAGTGCCTATCAATTGCTGAAAGAACATTTGGGCATCTCCACAATCTACATGGGCATTGGGGGAAGTATGGGTGGCCAGCAATTGCTGGAATGGGCTGTTGAGCAACCGGAGCTGTTTGAATATATTGTTCCCATAGCCACCAATGCACAGCATTCACCTTGGGGTATTGCTTTCAATAAAAGCCAACGTATGTGCATTGAAAACGACCCCACTTGGAAGGAACAAAAGAACGATGCTGGTATTGAAGGCATGAAAACAGCAAGGTCATTGGCACTGATTTCTTACAGGCATTACCAAGCCTATACAGAAACACAAACTGGTGTATTTGATGACAGCTTGCCTGTGGATGAACAGGTGTTCAAGGCAGAAACATACCAAGCTTATCAAGGTGAAAAACTGGCCAACCGCTTCAATGCTTTTAGCTACTGGTTTTTAAGCAGGGCAATGGATACGCACAATGTTGGCCGCGGAAGGGGCAGTGTTGTTGAAGCCCTGAAAAATATAGCAGCAAAGACGTTGCTGATCAGCATCAAAAGCGATATCCTGTTCCCCATTCCTGAGCAGGAGTTCCTGGCTGAACATATTCCAGTATCGGAGCTGGCCATTATCCAATCCTATTATGGGCATGATGGCTTTTTATTGGAGCATGAAAAGATAACCCAATTACTCAAAGGCTTTTTGAAAAGGGACAGGATTTTGAACACGGATTTTATTGATCAAATAATTAATTAATGGGAGTTGGAAAGTCCATAAGACCGGAAGACGGAAAGAAAAAACAGTAATTACCATTCATAAAATAGACAAAAAATGAGCACACATAAGCAATTGACCATCGGCCTATTTGGCTTTGGTGTAGTAGGTGAAGGCCTATATAAGATATTGAAGCAAACGCCGTCTTTAAATGCAACCATTAAAAGAATTGTCATCAAGCATCCTGATAAGAAAAGGAATGCCCCAGCAGAATATTTTACACAGTTGGCCGACGAAATCCTGAATGATGAAAGCATTAATGTGGTGGTTGAGTTGATTGATGATGCAGAAGCTGCGCACTACATTGTTACCACTGCCTTGAAAAAAGGTAAAGCTGTGGTGAGTGCCAACAAGAAACTCATAGCAGAACACCTAGAAGAGTTGTTGGCTTTGCAAGAGCAGTACAATGTGCCTTTTCTGTATGAAGCTTCTGTTGCTGGCTCCATCCCTATCCTCAGGAACCTGGAAGAATATTATGATAATGATTTACTGCAAAGTGTAAGCGGTATTGTAAATGGCAGCACCAATTTCATACTCACCAAAATCTTCCAGGAGAAGGTGGAGTTTGTTGAAGCTTTGTTGCAGGCACAGCAATTGGGCTTTGCAGAAAGCAATCCAAGTTTGGATGTACTGGGCATTGATGCGGTGAACAAGCTCACCATTTTATTGGTACACGCTTATGGTATTATATCCAATCCAAAGAAACTATTGTACAGTGGCATCCAGAACATCCAGTTGACCGACGCAAAAGTGGCTGCTGAAAAGGATTACCAAATAAAGCTGATTGCCAAGGCTTCCAAATTGAAGAACGGAAAAATTGCAGCGTATGTATTGCCGCAGTTTGTAACTGCTGATACACAACTGTACAACGTGGCCAATGAGTACAATGGCATTGTGATTGAAAGTGGGTTTTCTGACAAGCAGTTTTTTTATGGCAAAGGTGCTGGCAGCTTCCCAACGGCTTCTGCAGTACTGAGCGATATTTCTGCCCTCCGTTATGAGTACAGGTATGAGTACAAGAAAAAGAACCATCACCAAGTAACGGAGATAAGTAACGACTACTATTTAAAAGTGTATGTAAGCTTCGATAATATCAAGAATGTTCGCAAAGATGCTTTTGAATGGATTGAAGAATACCATGGTGGCCAACAAAGAAGTTATCTGGTGGGCGTAATCCATGCAGAAAAATTACTGAACAGCGATTGGTGGAAACAGCATGGTATTTCATTGATACTTACTCCGGAACCCATCATTGAAAATATTGAGTACCGTGATGTGCAAAAGAGAAGTTTGGAACTGGCTGGTGTGGTATAAAACATTTGTGCCACAACTTTCAAATTGTGGCACTTCTAAGCAATGATCTTTTACAAGCTCATAACTTGTATTTGTTTTTTGGTTGAAGCCCTGCTGTTTTCACAGTGGGGCTTGTTTTATTCAAAAGATTATGCTTCCCCTTTCCCTTTTCCTGTAATTAATTTTCTTATCCCATAAAATGCTCCCATTACGCCTACTGCAATTAACTTCCAGAACTTGGCCAGGAAACCAACCTTAAGCAATAGTTTACCAGCAACTAGGCCACCAATGGTATAGGCAGCAATTTTGTCGCCATTGCTTGAACTGTAATCGGAATATTTGTTGCCTTCCGTAAATTCTGCCATGCCCAATACTTTATCAATATTCTGCTGTACCAATGGCAGTTCGTTCATAGAAGCTACCGCATTCAAAGAAAGAACTCCTTTGCGTCCCAGTACCCTTACGTCATAGTTTAACGTGTTCCCTTCTTCATCCCCAAACTTCAGGTTCTTTGCCCAATGCAGTACTTTTTTATTGGCATCGTAATAAGGAGCCTGTGCCCAGCCAACGATATGTATTGCAGGGTACCCTTGTGCAGTTCTCTGTTTGTTTTCTTCTACCTCATCCTTCTGCATTTGCTTTAGCAAATCCTCGTATTTCATATCTTTTGCGTCATCATCCTTAACATAGCCCATATCGTCAAATGAAACTATGAAAGCAAAGCTGCTATCACTATAGGGGTCCCTATCTTCAGAGAAAATCATTCCTAATACATCGTTCCTTTCAGGATTTCCCCAAACTTTTGAAACAACAAAACGGCTTTGTTCCGCATTTAGGAACTTGAACCCTTTTGGGATGTTAAGTTTCGCAAAACCGCCATTGAGCGTTATGGAACCAGTTTCATATTTCATGACCTTCAAAACCGAATCCCTAAAATGGAGCTGTTCCATAATTACATTGGTAATGGAATCTCCCTCTACTTTTTTGGAATCCTTTTTCTTGCCCTTATCCTTATCGGCAATGGCTGCAAATGCAAAGAATGCAATTCCAATGAGGCACAGAATTATTTTTTTCATGAGCAGTTATTTGGGTTGATTGTCAAATATGTCCCCATTAAAGCATATGCCAAAATAAATCTGAAGTGGCTAAGAAGCTGTCTGCTCCATGTATGAAGCCTAAGCGGGCATAAGGCAGTAAATACAGGATGTATACGGAACAGGGTTGAACATCATGCTCCCACATCTTGGCAATAAGTTTACAATTATTTAATAATAGTGATACTACCTGATAATTTACCTACAAGATTATTGTTTGGCACAATGATATAGTAATAGGTACCTACTGGCACAGGCTTATCCTTGTACCTTCCATCCCAGGGTGTTGCATACCCTTTTGATTCAAATACTTTCTGGCCATTTCTATTGAACACTTCTACAATGGCATTGGGATAGCTGTTCAATCCATCAATTACCCAAAAATCATTGGTTCCGTCCCCATTGGGTGTAAAAACATTGGGTATAATTATATTCTTGAGCACTTTTATTTGAACACTATCAGTTGCTTTACAACCTTGGCTGCTTTCAACTGTTAAATAATAAGTTAGGGTGGCAGGTGGTGATGCAATGGTTGCAAGTGAATTAGCTGCACTAAGGCCTACTATAGGAAACCAGTTAACTGTGGCCGGAGATGCATTGGCAATGGTTCCCACTAACTGTACCATGCCACCCTGCACAATTGTTTTATCAGGGCCTGCATCTATAAGTGGTGCAGGATATACCTGAATATCCTGCTTCGCTGTATCACTACATGCATTTATGTCCTTAATTATTAATTGTACCGGATAAGTATTTGCGCCAGTATATTGCTGTGCTGGTGGAATTTGTGATGCAGCGTGGTTACCATTCCCAAAGTCCCATTGCCAATAATTAATTGCACTGAACGAAGTGGACTTATCCATAAAATTGAATGGCTCATTTTCGCAAACAAAGGGAACCGACACATCAAATATTGCTTTTGGCCGGTCGTGGAAGGAAGCAAATACTTTGGAAACGGAATCCTTGCAATATTTGTCTGTTGTAACTTTTAAAGAAATGGTGTAGGTGGATGGAACTGTATAAAAATGTACGGGGTCCTTATCGGTGGAAGTGCCATTGTCACCAAAATTCCATCCATATTGAAGACCTGAACCATTGCCTGACAGGTTGGTAAAACTTGCAGGCCCATTAGGCATACAAACAACGGTCGGCAATTGAAAATCCGCAATAGGTAAAGGATATATCTCCACTATTTTACTGGCAGTTCCTAAACATCCATCATTCCTGATTACTTGCAAGGCAATGGTGTAATTCCCTGCAATGGTATATGCTTTAACAGGGTTCTGTACACTATCAATTGAGCCATCATTAAAGTCCCAGTTCCAACGTTTTATCTGCAATGCTTCTGGCGATGTGCCCATTATATGGATGGAATCCTTTGCACAGGAGGCCAATGCTATAAAGTCTGCTATTGGCCCAGCAATAACATTTATTGGGATATTCAATTTCTCCGAGAAGCTGCAATTTTCTATCAGCAAATCTGTAACGGTTACCGGTATGGCATAGTTTCCGGTTGCAGAAAAAGTATAAGTGCCAGGCAGTGCAAACAAATAAAATTTCCGTTGGAATTCTGTAACAGAATCAGTGGGGGCTGGATAATTGTTCTGCAACATATCTGTATTGGGGGAGAGATTGGCAACAGCACTTAGCTTCCATAAAATGGATGATGGCTTATAGGTTGTTTTCAACATTAAACGGAATGGTGTGCCTGGGCATGTATAGGCGTTGTAACCCGTATTGTTACTGTTCTGCACCACTACGGAGGATTCCAGGTTCTTTAAGAACGTTCCTGCATTGTAGCCATAGCTTTCAAAGTCTCCCAAACCATAAGTGATGGCCGTAAAAGAGGAATCACTTGTGGCAGTATGTTGCATGGGTGCCAATGCAAGCTGCTTTACTACCACCGTGTAACCGGGGGCATTGGGATGGGGATAGGTATAGTCAAAGTTGTTGTACGTTCCATCAATCTTCAGTGAGGGTACGCCATTGGTTGGAATGACCATGGTTAGGTAGTTGACAGAAATGCTTTCCTTATTGGTGTTGTAAAAAGTGATGTCGTTGATCGCTTGGTCCACTGGGCTCAGCAGGAACATTTCAGGATCGCCTAAACCAGTAGTGCCACAACCATTGGCAGATGGTATGAACTGTGCCACCAGTACTGGTTTGGTGGCAGTAATGACATCGGAAGTGGTTCCAGAAAAGTCATAATAGAAATTATTGACAAGGCCGGATTGCAATACACCATTCTTCCTTACCAATGTGTTGGATTCCCTTACGTACACCCGGTACTTGTTGTTGTTCAATTGGTTTGGCGACGTGCTTTTTGAAGTAAGTGCGGTAATATACTTGGTACCCCAAGCATTCAATGGAAAAACCTGCTGCATGATAAAATCGCTCCCACTATTAAAGGGGTCACTGCCTGCACATACATAGGTCCTGCTGCTGCCTGAAAACACACCTACAGGGTGGCACTTGCCATCAACACCTTGAACGGATTGTATCTTGCTCCCTGAAACATCATAACTGGTGCTGCCATTTACCTTGCCCATCACATTGTACAACTGTCCTTTGTTTAGGGTTACTGTAAACGGCGTGTTCTGCAACTGGCCGCCAACAGTTGGTCTTGATGGTGTAATTTTTACTTGGGTATTGTCTTCTGAAGCCACCACATAGAACCATGAATAACTATCGCTGGCACTCTGTTCAGGGTTTACAGAAAAGAAGGTATAGCTATAGGTTTCCACAGGTAATAACATGGTACCTCCTGAGCTGTAAGTACCATAAGTATGCACATAAGCCACAATGGGCGTATCGCTTTGAATATGTATGGCTTTGTTGAATAGGCCTTCATTCAATATCCTGCAATCTTCTGTTCCTGTTTTGGGCAAGGGGTCGCTTACCACTACTGAATGTGCTGCAATGGTATAGCTCTTTGTCCAGCTCGTTCCATTGATGCTTACAGTTACATGGGCAGCCACATCGGCACTTAGGTATAGCACCATGGTTTGTGCATTGCCATTGGTGAAAAGGCTGTTGTGCCCATAAGCTGTCCAGAATTCTTTGCCTTTATTGGTAAAATTCTGAGCAAGCCCAAGCTGCATAACAAGCAACAAGCTGCAGGTGAATATTTTCTTTAGTAGGTGCATAGTACAGTATCAAAAATTGATGGCAGCAACATCGTTATTATTAAATAAACCAAGCAGTAGAAACTGCTTGGTTTTAACTAAACTAAACTGGAGAGAAACTACTTCGTTATTTTGAACAGGCAACTGTTCCCATTGAACCTTACCGTTAATAAATAGACTCCTTTTTGCAATGATTCGGCTGCTGGAACAGGTAGTTTATTTTCACCGGGAACAATGGTTTGCTGATTGCTGGTAATGGTTCTTCCTACTATGTCCTTTACATCAATGATGGCTGTGCCGCTCATATCTGTACTCACCACAGCATACAATGCTGACATAAATGGATTGGGATACACTTTTATGCTAGCATAGTTCTTCCCCAATTGCACCAGTACAGTAGATGAATAGTCATAGTGGCCATCATTGTCAATCATCCTCAATCGGTAATACAGCACGTTTGCAGGTATAACAGTGGCATCCTTGTCATTCAACTGGTAGGCTTCGCTGCCATTGGTGTTTCCTTTGGCAGCAATGGTGCCTACTTCCACAAAGGAACTGCCATCCACAGAACGCTCCACCACAAATGATTTACTGTTTATCTCCGAAATGGTTGTCCATTTTACCAGTATATCCTTTCCATTCTTTATTGCTGTGATGCCGGATAATTTGATTGGCACAACAATAGTAAATTCATAGGCACCTATATCTGGTGTGGTAGTGCTTCTTGTAGTGCCAGTAATATCTGTGGCAATGCCTACATAGGTGCCTTTGTTATCAATGATGGAGGCTGTTGGTTTAAGGTTGCCATTGGTCAAATCCGTGTACAGGGGATTCTCGGCATAGGAGTTGGCATCCTTGCTGGAGGCAGTTTGCCAGTTGGCCAGTGTGGTGTAAGTGGTACTGCCAATGGAGCCTACTTTATTGGTTCCGGCCCCAGCAATATAGTAATTGTTATTGTTAGCTGTATAGCTGGTAGTGGAAGTATTCATGTAAATGCCCACATTGGTGCCTGTACCGGTTCTTGTAATGGTGATATTATTGTTCGTGAATTCCAAACCAGTTGCTGTAGTGGTTTGATAAATACCCCTTGCAGTGGATGTTGGTGTGCCTGTGCTATTGTTCAATGAAATAGTGTTGTGGTAGCATAGGTTATAATCGGAGCTTGTGTTGAATATACCAACCAATGCACCTGTTCCACCAAAGTCGTACATCAAGTTATTGCTAATGATGTTCTGTGTGCTTGCTGTAGCATCACAGTTATTGAGGTTGATACCATTGGTAGCACCTGTACCCGCAGGAAAGCCGGTAAAAGTACCATGGATTTTGTTGTTGGACACCTTGGCTGATGTGTTGATATTGTTCAAGTAAAGACAGTTTACAGTACTTCCAGAAGTGGTCCTTGTTGGCCTGCTGATATCATTGCCATCTATTACAGCATGGTCTGTTCCATAAACATATAAACCTGTGGTATAGAAATCCTGGATGGTATTGTTGGATATGGTGTCATAGAATACCTTGGAAATGGAGGGATCGGAATATACGGTAAGGCCATAATAACCACCAATAATGGTATTGCCCGTAATCTTGTTGTAATCGCAACTGGTGGCCACGCCGCTGCCACCAATGGCATCCGAGGTGCTGGAGTTGATCACAAAACCGGCATAGTTGGGTGAACTGCTGCCAGTGGTTACGCTCACCTTGCACTTCCTTATTATATTGGAATCTGAATTGTTTATCAGCTGCACACCAAAACCATATTGGCTGCTGGAAGTGCCCTGTGCCACAATGTTGAGGCTGTCCAGGATAACATGGCTGGCATTGTTCAGTTTAATCGTGGCCCTTTCGTCTGAATTGACCGATAGGTAGGTAATCGTATTGCCATTGCCTTTGATGGTCACTGTATTGGTGGCGCTGGCACCAGTTATCTTTCCAAGGACCAATTGTTCATTGTAAGGGCCGCTATTGGGTGCCACATCAATGACTATAGGGCCGCCAATACCACATTTAATGGCCGCATAAGCACCAGCAAATGATTGGAAGTTGGTGAGGCTTAGTGGCTGGCTGGGGTTAATGGTATAGTTTCCGGATAGTGGTTGGAATACGTTCACCAGTAAGGGAGCAGAATTAACGGTATTGGGACCACAGGTTAACACAGCCCTATAATAAAGGGATGCAGTGGGGTATATATCAAAACTGGGAACAATTAGCGTAGAACCAATATTGGTATAAGTGCCATTGGCCGTGGTGGAACTTTGCCATTGGTAACTTTGCCCGGAACCAAATGAATTACCACTAAGGTTAAGGGTGATATTGCCGGAGCTACATGTAAACGCCGTTGGAATAGCTATTCCCGTGCCTCCGTTCAAGGGGGAACCGCAAGGAGGTGTCAAGAATTCATAGGCACCCACATCTGGATTGTTATTGTTCCTGATATCGCCCACAATATCCTTGGTAATGCCCACATAAACACCAAGATTGTCCAGTGCAACAGCGGTTGGTTTCAAGTTGCCAGCAGCCAGATTGGTAAAAACCGGATCTGTAGAAGCAGAATGGGCATCCTGCAAAGTGCCTGTTTGCCAAGTGGCCAATGTAGCATAACTGGTGCTTCCGTACCTGCCCCATGTATTGCTGCCTGTAATTACATCGTTATAATCACTCACAAAGCCACTCCCCGCATTGGACTCATAGATGCCATACTTACTACCGGAGCCTGTTCTTGTTACAACAAGAATATTGTTCTTGAAGTTAATTTTGGAGTTGCCTGCATCATGCTCAAAGCCGCTGGTAGTGGTGGATGCGGCAGCTCCTGCTGTATCCAGTACCACTGTATTGTGGTAGATATTTGCATAGGAACTGTAACTGACAATAATGCCATATTGGTTTTTGTCGTTTCTTATATCGTAGATGGCATTATTGGCCACTGTATTGATGTTAGCCGCATCCGATGGACAATAGGCAATATAAATCCCATTGAAGAAGTCCACCGTACTGGCGGTAGTTGGGCTTTTATAGAAATTATGTATTTTATTGGAAAGGACTCTAAATCCTTCATTTTTCTCATTAAACGTAATACCCGATGCAGCATCTACCATCTTGCAACTAATGTCATTTCCTTCTACAACTGTGCCCTTTGTCCAAATAGCATATATACCAGTATTGACAAAGTCACTGACTTTATTGTTGGAGATAATGTTATTGGTTACAGGTGTGTAAGAGAAGCCAAAGTTGCCAGCATAATTGTCTATAACGATGCCCCAATAGCCCCCAATAACTGTATTGCCAGTAATTAGGTTGCCATCGCAACCGCTCAAGCCGTTGCTACTTGGATAATCATCTGTTCCACCAATGATGATGCCAATGGTATTCTGCACAATGGTATCGCTGACAATAATCTTGCAACGTTTCACCGTATTGCTATCAGCATCCCTAAGGATACCAAAACCCCATCCATAAGTTTGGATATCAGTTGTGACTGGCAAAACCACAGCACTGTCAAATATGATATGCTTGGCCCCGTCCAGTTTAATGACGGCCCTGGACAATGAGTTAGTAGAAGCATTGGTAATGGTGGTGCCATTGCAGTTAAAAGTGATGGTATTGGTGACCGATGCCCCTGCAATGGCATTGATATTAATCTGTTCATTATAAGGGCCGCTTCCTGGTGCCACATTAAAGATAACAGCACCATTTACACCACCAGCCAACGAAAAAACGGCTTCCGTAAAGGTCTGGAAATTGTTACCAGCAGAAGCCTGTGCCGAGTTAATGGTAAAGGTTCCTGAAACCTGAGACTTGGCAAACAGACCACATAACAACGCCAGTAACGCAAAAGAAACTTTCTTTACACACGAATAAATTGCGTTTACATTTGGTAAAAATTTTTGCATAGCTGGTTTACTTTAAGTTTGAGGAAATAGTCTACTGAACCAGTAGTTCGTATTTGCGTAAAAGTATCTTCCTTGTTAAGGAATTAATTGGCGGGAAATGCCCGAAATAAAAATTAGTGGTAAACCACTACTTTAGGCATAGGAGGAATGATTAGCACAGCCCTTTTTGAAAAAGACAATCATCAAATCCACCATCCAACCATGACAGGTACCAGTCGTACAATAGGGAATTGTGGGAAGCACTTACTACTACTTGTTAGTATTGGCCAGTTATTGCTGTTGACAATAACTGGCCATGCGCAGGATAGTTTCCAGAACGGTCCTTCTTTAAAGGACACGGTTGCTATTAACCGCCTTCTTCAAAAAGCATACACCTTCAGGGAAACCGCAAGTGATAGTTCAGCCATGTTATACTCGCAGGGACTGGAAGCAAGTAAACACCTTAATTACAGGGAAGGGATTGCTGAATCCTTATGTGGACTGGGCCGGTATTACAACATTAAAAACGTGCAAGAAAAAGCAATGGCCTATTTGCACATGGCATTGCCTTATTGTGGAAATGATACCAAAGGAAAAGATTTGGCGATTGCCATACATTTATTGTTGTCAGAATCTTTTTATTATGCAGGCAGGTACGACTCATGTGCATGGTACCGTTACCAAGCACTTGAAATGGTGGAGAAGGCCCCATCAACAGTCAGCTCTTCCACACAACTGAAAGTGCTCAGTAAGATTTTGCAGTTTTGGATGAATGCCCATGAAGACATCAAAAACGACCGGTACATAGAGCAAATCATGCAACGCATAAATGTATTGGAAAAGAAGGCAATTGTTAATAACGACAGTAGCTTATTGGTCAGCATCTACTTCCAAAAAGCAGCTTATTACCACAATTCTGGCAAGAATGATTCAGCAAGGTATTACAGCAATAAGAATATCGTATTCGGGAAGAGGCAGCATGTGGTACCATCCATGATCATGTCATCCTATGTAAATATTGGCATTACTTATCTGGACGATAAGAATCCGGAAATGGCCATTATCAATATGCAGAAAGCCATTAATGAAGCGCCAAAGCAAGGCAGGTCTGCCAACCGGTACATTGTTTTTGCTGATATTTTATTAGGTGAGGCTTACTGTATGCAGAAGCAGTACAAGAAAGCCATAGATATAACAGTTCCAGCACTGGCAAAAGCAGAAAGTTCAAAAATCATTAGCATCACTGACCATGCACATCAAACATTAGCCAATGCCTACGAAGCAACGGGCCAATTCAAGAAAGCATCTTACCACCGCAAGCAATATGCTATTATTAGGGACAGCTTGATGAAAACAGAGAAGTTGGACCTTGTGTACAATGTAGAAATAAAATCACGCATTGCCGACAAGAACAGGGAAATAGCACAGCAGGAACTGGCCATAATAAGAAACGAAAACCGGATAAAATCAAAGAACTTCTGGATTGGCGGTATTTCCATTGGCCTGCTATTGATTAGCGTGGTAACCCTGCTGCTTTACATCAACAACAGGAACAAACAGAAGCTCCAAACAGAAAAGATCCGCAGCTTGCAGCAGAATATGAAAATAGAACAGTTGAATGCCATGATAAAAGGGGAAGAAAAAGAACGCAGCAGGATTGCCCGCGAACTGCATGATGGCATGGGCGGAACACTGGCTACTGTGCGTTTGCAAATGAGCGCCATGCTACGCAAACAGGGAAAGGAAAATATGCCTGCTGATTTCGGAATTGTGCTTCAATTGCTGGAAGAAGCATCTGCAGAACTTAGGACCTCTGCCCACAACCTGATGCCCGAAATATTGTTGCAGGAAGGACTAACAAAAGCTGTTTCCCTTTTCTGCGAACGTGTAGTAAGCGGCAGCAATATGGAAATAAGTTTCGAGAGCTTCGGGGAACTATCCTTGCTAAACAGTGAGTTCTCCTTGGTGGTGTACCGCATTGTGCAAGAACTTGTCAATAATATAGTCAAGCATGCGCAGGCCACTCAGGCCTTGGTACAGTTGAACTACCACAATGGCTTATTGAGCATTACGATAGAAGACAATGGCAAAGGAATGCAACCATCCAATGAAAGCAGCGGCATGGGCATTATAGCCATCAAAGAAAGGGTAAAGTCGCTCAATGGGCATTTGGACATCAGTTCATCGGCCGAAAACGGCACCAGCATTTACATTGAATTCAGTAACCTTGCTACAGGCCAACAAACAAGCAACATGTCATGAACATAAAAATCAGCATAACAGATGATCACCCCATTGTAAGGAATGGACTGGTGAATGTACTCGGCAGCGTGGAAGGCATGCAGGTCATTGCTGCTTATGGCTCCGGCAAGGAACTATTGGAAGGTATTGCACAGCAGCAGCCAGACATACTATTGTTGGATATGCAATTGCCCGACCTACAGGGCCCTTATTTGGCACAGTTAATACAGCAGCAGTACCCCCTAATAAAAATAATTGTGCTAAGCAGTTTTGATGTAATTGTACAGGTAAAGAAAATGTTGAAAATAGGTTGTCAAGGTTACTTATTAAAAGATGCAGATGATACCACCATCATAGAGGCAGTTAAAACAGTGTACAATGGTGGCCAATACCTTTCTACCAGATTGAGCCAAGAGATTATACAGGACAGCTTCAAGAACAGGAAGCAGCAAAAGTTGGTGCTTTCCCGCAGGGAAAAGGAAGTGCTTCAACTCATAGTACAAGAACATACCAATCAGGAAATTGCTGAAAAATTATTCCTAAGTCCCCATACTGTCGAGAACCACAGAATAAGTTTACTCCATAAATTGAATGTAAAGAATACCGCAGGACTTGTTAGGGTAGCCGTAGAAAATGGGTTGGTATAACTTGAATCAAATTACTACTGAATTACCAAGAAATATAAGTGGAGAAAAATAAATTTGGAAATTACATGTACATACATGTATATTTGCTTTATCAATGAAACTGGAACAAGCCATACAGAGCAATAAATTTAAAAACGAAGTGCAGAAAGCAGGATTGAACATTATGTACACCGCTTGGTGGTTGAAGACATTGAGTTGCAAAGAACTGAAGGATTTTGGCCTTACACACGAGCAGTACAATGTGCTGAGAATATTAAAAGGCAAACATCCGGAACAGATGTGCGTTAAGGACATTGCCGGTCGTATGATCGAGAAAAATTCGAACGTACCAAGGATTCTGGACAGATTGGAAGAGAAGAAACTAATCAAGCGCAACCAAGGAACAGAAGATGCTAGGCAAACTGTAATGAGCTTGACCCAAGCAGGTATCAGTATATTGGAATCATCCACCGTAAAGCTGGATGCCATTATGAATGCGTCCACGGACATCAGCAATGATGACGCTGCAAAGCTGAACAGCCTGCTTGAAAAATTCAGGGAAAAGGAAGTTTGATTTTTTTTAAATAAATACATGTACATACACGCATTTAGAAACAAAAAGGAGCATTTATGAAAACGATATTACATACAGCCAATTCAAGGGGCCATGCAGAGCATGGCTGGTTAAACAGTTACCACACATTCAGCTTTGCTGGGTACCACAATGAGGAGAGGCACAGTTTTGGCCTGCTCAGGGTATTGAACGATGATACAGTTGCCGCTGGTATGGGTTTTGGCAAGCACCCCCACGATAACATGGAAATTGTTTCCATACCATTATCTGGCGACTTGCACCATCAAGACAGTACTGGTAGGGATAAAATCATCAAACAAGGCGACGTTCAGATCATGAGCGCAGGTAGCGGTATTGCCCACAGTGAAACCAATGCCAATCATGACAAAGAGGTCAAATTTCTACAGATATGGGTGTTTCCTAAAAAAAGGAATATTGAACCACGTTATGACCAGAGAACTTTCTTACCAGAAAACAGGCAGAACCAACTCCTAACAGTGGTTGCTCCAGATGATGACCATGCAGTTTGGATTAATCAAGATGCATGGTTCACCTTAGGCAATTTGGGCAAAGGATTTGAAACAACCTACCAAACCCATCTTCCTGAAAATGGCATTTATGCTTTCGTCATCAAAGGTGATGTAACGATTAATGGTATTGCCTTAAATGAAAGGGATGGATTAGGAATCACTGAAACAGAAGCTTTGAACATCACAGCAGACAATGATGCAGAATTATTGTTGATGGAAGTTCCAATGAAATTAAAAAATTAAGAAGGAATATAAATTATGTCAACCAAGACAATCAATAAAATTATTAAAGGCCACCCAATAAATGTTGGCAACATACAGGTACAGGAACTGTTGCCCAACGGTGGCGAATTCTTCAGTCCATTCCTGGTTTTCCATCATGGAAAAGCAGTAGCTGATAAGAATATCCCTGTATATCAGCAAGGTGTTGGGCCACATCCGCATCGTGGATTTTCACCAGTGAGTTTTATTTACAAAGGTGGCGTCCATCATCAGGACAGTAGGGGCAATAATCATGTGGTATATGCAGGTGGCACACAATGGACAAGTGCTGGCATGGGAATCATCCACAGTGAACGTATGCCTGATGATATTTTCGAACATGGGGGTGAGCAAGAATTATTGCAGGTTTGGGTGAACACACCTGCTGCCAATAAAATGGAGCAGCCAAAATACTACCCAGCCAGTGCGGAAGAAACACCCACTGTTGTTACAGAAGATGGCCTCACACGCATCCGTATTCCAGCAGGTAAAATCAATGATGTAAAAGGTATCATTCCAACATTTACAGATGTTACCACAGCCATGGGCGAAATGAAAAACGGTGGATCCTTCATTTTCAATTTCCCTTCCGCACACAATACTTTGTTGTATGTGTTAAGTGGTGAATTGACCATTAACGATAAAGAAGTATTGACAAACAAGCAATTGGCCTTGTTCAATAATGATGGCGAAGCATTCACGATAAAAGCCACAGCAGACACATTGTTTTTTGTAGGCAGCGGTGAACCCATCAATGAACCAATTGCAAGCCATGGTCCATTTGTGATGAACACACAAACAGAAATCATGGAAGCATTCAAGGATTACCAACAAGGTAAAATGGGTGTACTGATTGAAGCTTATCCTGAAACAGTGGAGTAAATTTTTTGGATACGCTGAAGAATATGCATTGAACTTCTGTGGCTTCAACTCCATTCAAATAAGGAACATAAATTAAGCTTTTATCGAAGCATAAATATTAATCATAATTATACAATCAACAATTAAAACCAAACAACATGTCAACTTACAAAATCGACACAGCACACAGTGAAATCACTTTCAAAGTGAAACACTTAATGATTACCAACGTAACCGGCAGCTTCACCAAATTTGATGCAACTATGGAAGCTGAACAAGCAGATTTCAGTGATGCGAAAATTTCTTTCGAAGCAGATGTGAACAGTATTTCCACCAACAACGAGCAAAGAGACGGCCACTTAAAGAGCGATGATTTCTTTGCAGCAGAAAAATTCCCTAAACTTTCTTTTGTATCAACATCTTTTACAAAAATCAGCGATGAAGAATACACATTGACCGGCAATCTTACCCTTCGTGGTGTAACCAAATCAATAGTATTAGGTGTCGAATATGGCGGCACAGCTACAGATCCTTATGGTCAAGTAAAATCTGGATTTGAAATTGGGGGAAAGATCAACCGCAAAGATTTTGGTCTAACATGGGGTGCAGTTACAGAAGCTGGTGGCGTGGTGGTTAGTGATGAGGTGAAACTTCACTTAGCTGTACAAATGATCAAACAAGCCTAAACATATCATTTCATTGTATGCCACATCTCCTAAAGTGTGGCATACATTATCTCTCGCATTCTTTCCAAAAACCTTTCTACATTAAAAACTGTCAATAATGAAATTCATTAAAAGCATACCTGTGTACCTATTGGCCATTATCTATTTGGTATTTGGCTTGAATTATTTCTTGCACTTTATTCCCGCGCCACCTATTCCAGGTACAGCAGGAACATTTGCAGGCATCCTTTTTTCCACTAAATTCTTATTGGTGGTGAAACTGCTGGAAGTGTCTTTATCATTGCTATTGTTTGTTCCAAGAACAAGAGCATTGGCTTTAGTATTAATTGCACCCATCACCATCAACATCATGCTCTTTGAATTGTTAATAGCACATCAACCTGGCATTGGAATTTTCATGATGATATTGAATGTAGTTGGCCTTTTTCAACATAAAGAAAAGTACCTTGGCATGGTAAAACCAATACAGTTTACCCAATCATTCAACTAAATATGACAACAGCCAGTATTGCTTCTTCCAAATACAGACTGACATTGAACAATGGCAGGCATTCTTTTTTTGCAGACGAACCCCAAAGTGCTGGAGGTACAGATACAGCACCTGCACCAGATGAATTGTTGGAGGCATCACTGGCCAGCTGTACAGCCATTACACTACGCATGTATGCTGATAGGAAACAATGGTTGGTGGAAACAATTGACGTATCCGTCCATTTATCAAGAGAGAATGGCACTAGTTCTTTTGTAAGGAATATTGGTGTGCAAGGCGAGTTAACAGAAGAGCAAAAACAACGTTTACTGGAAATTGCCAAAGCTTGTCCGGTAAGCAAAACCTTATTGGGACAATCAACTATTAATAGCAGCATTCAATAAAAAAACCATGAAGTACATTACTTATAACGCTGAAAACAGGGGCACAAAAGATATCGGCTGGCTTATCAGTAAGTTTTCTTTTAGCTTTTCCTCTTATCAAAACCCTGTTCAGAAAAACTTTGGTTTATTGCACACGTTTAATGATGATGTGGTAAAGCCAAGTGGCGGATTTGGACTTCACCCACATGTGAACATGGAAATCATTTCTGTGATGCTGGCCGGAAAAATGAACCATAAAGACAACATGGGTTACAGCGAAGTGGTGGAAAAGGATTGGGTTCAAATTATGAGTGCAGGCACAGGATTGAAGCATGAGGAACATAATATTGGTGATGATGATGTGCAGTTCCTACAAATTTGGATTGAACCAAAACTGCAGAACATTGCACCACGTTACCAAAAAAGGTTTTTTGCAAAAGAAGACAGGAAGAACCGTTTGCAAACTATTATCAGCAATGAGGAAGGAACGGAACATTGTTGGATAAACCAAAATGCCAAACTGGGTCTGGGCTGGTTAGAGAAAGGGCAATCATTAAATTATGACCTGAACCAACAAAATAAGGCGCTGTATGTTTTTGTGTTAGAAGGAAGCCTAGAAGTGAATGGGCAAATCATTGAGAGAAGGGATGCCATTGGCATTTGGGAAACCTCAAGAATAAATTTTACCGCCGAGCAAGAAGCCGAATTTATTGTGATTGAAGTACCCATCAATCACTAAACAGATTACTACTTTGCGTTGCCGAATGATGTTATATGGTATAAGTGCAGGACACAACCGCAGTTTAGTTTTCATTCTGTAACTGGTAAACAAAAAGAATCAATGAATATAGAAATAATTAGCGGAAGCCCAAGGGCAACAAGCGTTACCAATAGGCTCGCCCTTTTTCTGGAAAAGCAACTGAAAGAAAAATCCAGCCACAATGTAGGATTGATTGATGTGCGTGACTATGATTTGGGACTTTTACAAAAAGTATTCATCAGCGTGGGTGAAACCCCTGAAAAGTTCAAGCCATTGGCAGAACGGATGTTTGCAGCAGATGCATTTGTAATTGTTACACCTGAATACAATGGCAGTTACTCCCCTGCACTACAAAATTTATTGGACCATTTCCCCAAACAAATGCGAAAAGCATTTGGCTTGGCAACAGCATCAGTAGGTGCACTGGGCGGGGCAAGAAGTTCGCAGCAATTGCTGCTGCTAGTGCCAGCTTTATTTGGGATTCCATCCCCTTATTTATTGATTACACCCCATGTTGACAAAAAATTTGACGCAGAAGGCAACCTTTTGGATGGAGCATTCCAATCATCGGTTGACACATTTGTTAGGGAATTCCTATGGTTGGCAGAAAGTGTAAAACATCAGCACAAATAACATTCATAAAAGTGGCGAAGCAGTAACTTCGCCACTTTCTTTTTATATACTACCATGAGCGACGCAATTAAACACGAATGTGGTCTTGCTTACATTCGTCTTCGTAAGCCTTTTTCATTTTATCTCCAGAAATATGGAACGGTAACCTACGGCCTGAATAAACTGTACCTATTAATGGAAAAACAGCATAACCGTGGTCAGGATGGTGCAGGTGTGGCAACTGTAAAACTGGATGTGGAACCAGGTTACCCGTTCATGTCAAGATTAAGAAGCTGTGCCCAGCAACCTATTGCGGATATCTTTTCAAAGATTGGGGAAGAAGTAAAAGAACTGGAAAAATACCAGCCAGATATTAAACAGCATCCTGGTTTAATGAAAGGCCATGTATCAATGTTAGGAGAATTGTTATTAGGTCATTTGCGTTATGGTACCCAGGGTAAAAACAATGTGGAATTCTGCCATCCCTTTTTAAAACGCCATACACAAACAGGAAAGAATTTGGCATTGGCTGGTAATTTCAATTTGGTGAATACAGAAGAGTTGTACCAGCACCTGAATATCAATCCAGGGACTTTTCAAAAGCAAAGTGACCTTGCTGCAATGATGGAAACAGTGCATTATTACATCTGTAAAGAAGATGAAAAGAATCCCAATCATGCAGATATTGGTGGCGCTTTAAAAAAAGCCATTCCTTTATTTGATGGTGGCTTTACCGTAGGTGGATTAACAGGCAATGGGCACAGTTTTGTAATGAGAGACGCACATGGCATCCGTCCAGCTTATTACTATATTAATGAAGAAGTCATTGTTGCAGCCAGCGAACGAGCAGCAATCAGAACAACATTCAATGTTGGTGAGAATGAAGTATTGGAACTATTGCCCGGAAAAGCCTTGGTAGTAGATAATAAAGGCAATTACACTATTCAACAAGTAATTGAGCCCAAAGAAAGAAGGGCTTGCTCTTTTGAAAGGATCTACTTTTCAAGAGGAAGTGATGAAAAAATTTATCGTGAAAGGATTGCCTTGGGACACCATCTCAGCAAGACTGTTCTGGAAAGTATCAATTACGATTTGAAGAACACTATTTTCTCCTACATACCCAATACGGCGGAAGTGGCTTTTTATGGTTTGGTAAAAGGCATGGAAGAATACCTGAACAAGATTAAGGTTGAAAGGATTTTAAGCTGGAAGGAAAAAGTGCCTGCTGAGAAACTGGAGGAAATGATTAACAGGAAAATCCGTCAGGAAAAAATTGCCATTAAGGATGTAAAGCTTAGGACCTTCATTACAGAAGATGCCAACCGAGACGAAATGGTGCAGCACGTGTATGACATTACTTATGGTACTGTAAAAGATCATGAAGACACCCTGGTAGTAATTGATGATAGTATTGTTCGTGGCACCACTTTAAAGCAAAGTATTATCACGATGCTGGCGCGCCTGAAACCCAAGAAAATTATTGTTGTTTCCTCAGCACCACAAATCCGTTACCCAGATTGTTATGGTATTGACATGAGCAAAATGGGAGATTTCATTGCTTTTAAAGCCGCTACTGCTTTATTGAAAGAGAGGGGAATGGAAAATGTATTGGCGGAAACATTGGATAAAATAAAGGAACTGCAAGACACCAATAAACTCCATTCAGAGAATGCAGTGCGTCAAATTTACAAACCATTTACTACACAGGAAATCTCCGATAAAATTGCAGAATTGATTACTCCATCAGGTATTGATATTCCGGTTCAGGTTATTTATCAAACTATTGAAGACCTACATGATAGCTGCCCAACTAATACAGGCGATTGGTATTTTACTGGCAATTATCCAACACCTGGGGGCAACAAAGTTTGCAACAAAGCTTTCTTGAATTATATGGAAGGAAAGGATGTGAGGGGGTATTAGAAGCTGTTTAAATTCAATTCGCTGGTTTCCCTATATGAATTTCTTGGCTGTCCCACATTTTGCGTATTGGCGTCAAGCTAAGTAGCTAATAATTTCTTGCAAGCCCTTGCTATTATTGATGTTGGATACCTTCTTGTAGAAGGTTTGATTCTTTTAAGAGCTATTATACCTGCTGTTTTCAGACCTCACCCTCATTC
>JAHEZD010000168.1 GCA_023251255.1 Chitinophagaceae bacterium | reverse complement strand
TTACGCAATTATAAAAAGAGCCGCTCTAGTACACCTGCAGAGGAAATGTTGATTGACAGGACACAACTGTTAACGCTCACTGCACCCGAAATGACAGTGCTGATTGGTGGCATGCGTTCCTTAAACACCAACTTTGGTCAATCGCAACATGGTGTATTTACAAAGCAACCAGAAACACTAACCAATGACTTCTTTATAAACCTGATTGATTTTAATACCAAATGGAGTGCCATTGCTGAAACTCAAGATGTTTTTGAAGGCCACGATCGTAAAACGGGTGAACCCAAATGGACAGGTACACGTGTAGACCTCATCTTTGGTTCCAACTCGGAACTTAGGGCCCTTGCAGAAGTGTATGCATGCGAGGATTCAAAAGAAAAATTTGTACATGATTTTGTTGCGGCGTGGGCCAAGGTCATGAACCTTGATCGTTTTGACTTAGTCTAATTCCTGCAATTATTCTATTCAATGAAAAAGGTGGTCTGTTAATGACCACCTTTTTCATGTATGCATAGGATAATCAATCCCCGCCGCCACAACCACCCCCTCCACAACTACTTCCTCCACAACTACTTCCACCACAGCTACTACATCTGCTGCTTCCAGAACAGCCCCCATCGCTATTTCCATTTTGAAACCTGCTAACAGGGCTATATGCTGCAAACATGGTAGACAAGATAGCAAACTCACCGAAACCACTTAATGCAGTTACGCCTTGTTTTGAAAAATCACGAAGAATAAAATCATGCCCCTTTAATTGCATGTTGAATAAATCCTCATTTGAATATTTCCGTTCAACAGCGCTCCTTATAATTGCAGCATTGCTGAGGTTTTTATAAATCGCAAGAAACAGGATAAATAAAATGATGATACCAAAAAAAAGGAAAGTCACCGGTTTATCATTAGCAAGCCCCTGCAAAATCCTAAAAACTGCCAGGATAAATCCAAGAAGGAAAATCAACCAGAGCCATATATTCTTCTGCTTGTTCAAAAGTGAAAATTTATCAAATGCGGGGTGTTTGAAATCACTTTCATTTAAAATTTCACCTGCAATTGTTTCATAACTAAGCCGCTCACCTGCGGCCCTCTGTTTCAAGTTATCAATTAAGGGGTTTGTATAAAAAGATGTATTTCCCAATGTAGACTTGTTGATAAATGTTTTATCATCACTCAACTCCAAAATATCTTTCTTAAGTAAATCAACAATAGCTGTTTGCAATGCCCTATGCTTGCCATACAAAAAGTAAACTGCTTGGTAAATACTGTATTTGGCTGGATAATTTTCCTCCACAAACAGAAGCAGTTTCTTTTTCCCTTCAAATAATATAAGTAGCAACCCAGCAATAATTGCCGCGGACAGGTATGTAAAAAATTGAATAAATGCTGGGCCTTTCAATTTGTAGGGATCCCACTTTTCAAATTGCAGGTAGCAAAGAATGAATGGAATAATTAAAAGCCCTACTGCAAACAATAAACTCTTTTTATTTTGCACTAGGGCCTGGTAACCATTAATATCTATCGACTTATTTCCAGGTTGCTGCCAAATTTCTGTTGGTGGCTTCTGCCCAAATACCTTTTCATACATCAGCAGCGTTTCATTGTACCAATCTGTATGCTTGTGGTTTTCAATGGTTCCTCCTTTTGAAGGATTATGGTGAATTTGCTTCTGCAATGTTTTCCTGCAAAAATCTTCCCAATAGTTTTGTGTATAAGTCAGGTGCAGATGCCATACCTCATCAACAATTAAGGAAGGTGAAGCTCCTGTGGATGAGATGCAACAGAGGTAAATAAATTTCTTGTACTCTGCGATGGCGTTGTTAGTGAATACGCCAGTCCAATTATTTTCTTTCGCGAGTTTTTTGGAGAAAGGGAAAGCTGCGTTTGGTTCGTCAATTTGGAAGCATTCTATTTTCTTCCAGAGTTCCATATTTTCAATTATCATATTCGCAACATAAAAGTAGAAATAGGTTTGACAATCCAACATTAATTAAATATTACCCAACCTCCTTCAAACTAACTCCTTCCTTCCCCACTTTCAACTCATGCTTCACCCCAACTTTCAACGCCACATTTTCCGTTTCATGGCTCACAGGGAAGCCATAACAAATAGGGAATTTGTAATCCTTTACATGATGGTTGATGATATTGTAAATGTCCAATCCAAAAGCTGTTGCCGTATCTTTCATATCGCTGAAACCACCAATGACCAACCCTTGTAGGTGCTTGAACATTTCAGCCCTTTCCAATTGAATCATCATCCTATCAACATTGTACAGGTATTCGCTCACATCTTCCAGGAACAGGATCTTGTGCCTTGTTTTGTAGCAGGAATGTGAGCCTATTAAATGGGCTATGATCGCTAGGTTACCACCAATTAAATCACCTTCACCACTTCCGCTTCTATTAAGCGCATGTGCAGCACAATTGTAGTTGGCAGCAGTTCCACCCAACGCATTTTTCAGTGAAGCAATGTATTCATTTTTATAACCATCCCCATTAAAAGCAGCAGCCATGGGTGCATGCAACGTAGCTATTTGATAATGCTGGAAAATATGTGCATGGAGCACCGTTATATCGCTGAAGCCAATGATCCACTTTGGGCTACGTTTGAATTTCTGGAAATCCAAATCATCTATGATCCTGCTCAAACCATATCCACCCCTTGCACACAAGATGGCTTTGATACCCCCATCGTTCATCATCTTTTGTAGGTCCTGCGTACGCTGCTTATCATTGCCACTGAAATAATGGAACTGGCTACCAACGGTGCTACCAACTTTTACTTTATAGCCCCAGCTCTCCAATGTTTTGATGCAAGTTTCAATATTTTCCGCAGCCATATAACCACTTGGGCAAACGATACCAATGGTATCGCCTTTTTTAAGATAAGGAGGAATTGTAATCATGCACAATATTACTGAATTGATGCAGCAAATGCAGTTACCTATTTTCCAATGGCCCAACCTTTATCAATGTATCCTGCACCATCATTTTAGGAGCAGTGGGCAATGGCGAACCCGAAATGAATTTCTCGAACAAGGTAACTGATTGCTTGGTCACATTCAGGTCATAGGGCACATTCATTTTCAATGCATAATTGTCTTTGATATGCCCAGCAGGGAACCCAAAGCAAACTGGGTAGCCGTATTCAACAACTTTTTCCATGATGATATCTTCCATGCTTTCCGTAAAAGTTTCCTCCGTTTCCTTCTTGGTGGCCGTAAACGCCCCCACTACTAGACCGGCAAGGTTATCGAGCTTGCCACTCCGTTTTAGGTTCATCATCATCCTGTCAACCGTGTATTTGAATTCGCTGACATCTTCTATGAACAAAATCCTGCCATCGGTTTTTATATCACTTTTGCTAGCTGCACAGGCTTGAATCATGCTCAGGTTCCCACCAACCAATTTGGCACTTGCAAAGCCTTCCCTGTTCATCAAATTGCCGGGGACAGTGTATTCAATCCTATTGCCAAACAATATATCATGCAGTGAGGTTGAAGAAATATCCATTGGATCATCGCTTAAACCAATGGCGATATCTGCATGGAGCGTGGGCATGTCGAAGTTCGTGTTTACATGTAAATGAACTGTTGTCAGGTCGCTGAAACCAATTAACCATTTTGGGTTCTTCAGGAACTTGTCCCAATTGACCCTGTCAATGATCCTCATTACACCATAACCACCCTTCCCAAAAAGGATGGCCCTGATATTGCCATCGTCCAGCATCTGTTGGAAGTCTGCAGCACGTTCCTCATCCGTTCCGCCGAAACGTTGCCAATGCTTCCCAACAGTATCGCCAATCTGTACGTTCAGTTCCCATTTGTTCAAAGTTTTTAGGCAGTCCTGCAATTTGATGGCATCTACAGGACTGGCGGGACAAGTAATGCCCACCGTGTCACCTGCCTTTAAAACAGGTGGTACAGTTGTTTGCTGGATGAAATTGCCAGCAGCCTTTGTTTTATTGTACAAAGGGCCAGCAACAGTTAAAGGCAAAATGGTCTGGAAAAAAAGTTTACGGTCCATGATTTTATGTCAGGATAAAACTAAGGGTAAATGGCAAAAGTCATATCCCCTTTTACTGGTATTTTTAACCAACATAAAAAACAGGAACTTTCCAACCATTTCCATTTAATACACGTTCTTCTGTTTACATTAACATCAAACTTTCCTTTTGCGCGCAGAAATAAACCTTGCGGAAACAGGCGCAAAATTTTGTACCTGTTTTCATTTGTAGCAAACTCCTTATCGCTCCTTCTTTTTGATTGCTTATTTTTGCCCACTTCAAGTTGCCCGATACTAATTGTGTGCAACGCAATCCGGCAGTGCCGGGATGAAGCATAACCTGCCTACTGACAGGCAGTAATTCAAAAGCCAAATAAAAATGAACGAACCGAAAAGATATTTAGTGACGAGCGCCCTTCCTTATGCTAATGGATTGAAACATATTGGACATTTGGCAGGTGCCTATATTCCTGCGGATATTTATGTACGTTACCTGAAAGCACAGAAACGTGATGTGGTATTTGTTTGCGGCAGTGATGAACACGGTACCGCTATCCCCATCCAAGCAATGAAGGAAGGCACAACTGCCCAAGCTATCATTGACAAATACCATCCCATCATTGAACAGAACTTTAAGGATTTGGGGATTGCATTTGATATTTACCACAGGACATCCGCTCCATTGCACCATGAAACGGCACAGGAATTTTTTACTGTGCTGAACGATAATGGTGATTTGGAAATAAAAGAAACCGAACAGTACTATGATGAAGCCACCAATACTTTCTTGGCCGATAGGTTCATTAAGGGCACCTGCCCCAACTGCGGTTATGAAAATGCTTTTGGCGATCAATGTGAACGTTGCGGCAAAAGCTTGAGTCCTGAGGAACTAATAAACCCCGTTTCCACTTTAAGTGGAAATGCCCCGATTAAGAAAGCGACGAAGCATTGGTATTTACCATTGAACAAGCATGAAGGTTTCTTGCGTGAATGGGTATTAGAAGGGCATAAAGATGATTGGCGACCAAATGTAGTTGGACAAATAAAAAGCTGGGTAGAAGGCGGCTTGCAGCCAAGGGCAGTAACGAGGGACCTCGACTGGGGAATTAAAGTTCCAGTGGACAGTGCTAATGGAAAAGTATTGTATGTATGGTTTGATGCACCCATTGGTTATATATCTGCAACCAAGCAATGGGCTTTG
>JAHEZD010000053.1:36286-40417 GCA_023251255.1 Chitinophagaceae bacterium | reverse complement strand
AGCTCAGTCCCTTCCTGGAAAGCGTATCATATACGGTACCTTTAACAGTACTGTTTTTTTGAGCATAAGAAAAAGTAGTTATCAAAAGAAAGGAAGCAAAAACAAGGATGCGTTGCATGTTAGTGGTTTTATAGGGCCAAAAGTAGATGCCCACAAAAACAAAAGCGGTTAACCAACTTGGATGTAAGGTTAATAAAGGTTAATGAAGTGCTGAATGGGGCAACGCATTGGGCTGAATGATAGGCATTGAACCGGATTGTACATTTATACTGGGCATGGCCAAGCACATATTCCCATAATTGAACATGGTTGAAAAAAACAAAAAGCCGTTGCAAATGCAACGGCTTTTTTATAACTTGATTACAAGGCTATTATTCCTCTGCCTCACCCAAATTAACAGGATAGGTATAAGTACCTTCATAGCCTGGGTAGATACCATCCAATCTAACTTTACCATCTTTGGCATTGGTCAAAGCTGCTTTCAGTTCATCAACATTCTTCACAGCAACATCATTTACACTGGTAATCACGAACCCTTCCTGCATTTTTGTTTTTGACAAAGCCCCTGTTCCTATTTTCTTTACGGATACACCACCTTGTATGTCATTGGCTGCTGCGGTTTTCTTGTCAACATTTTCCAACGCTGCCCCCAATTTATCAATGATGCTATTGGTCTTTACAATATCGGTATTGCCCGCTTTATTTTTTAGTACCACGCTTACTGTGTTTTCCTTGCCACTACGTTTATAGGTAATCGTAACCTTGTCTCCCGGCTTGTACCTGGATAATTGATCCTGCAGTTCCGGTCCGCTTATTACAGGCGCACCATTGAATTTGGTAATCACATCTGTTTCCTTGATACCTGCTGTAGCAGCAGCACCGCCTTCAGCAACACCAGTTACAAAAACACCATCGTTTGTTTTCCATGCACTGCCATAATCCTTGTCAAGCTGTGCCTGTTGTGCTTCTGGCAATCCTTCTATTGGATAGGTAATTCCCATAAAAGCCCTTTGAACAGACCCAAATTTTATCATGTCAGCAATGGCTTTCTTTACAATGTTCACAGGAATGGCGTATGCGTAACCAGTATAATAGCCTGTAGGGGATGCAATGGCCGAATTGATACCAACCAGTTCACCATTGGTATTGATCAAGGCACCACCACTATTACCCGGGTTCACAGCGGCATCTGTTTGGATAAAGCTTTCAATAGGTGTCTTGCTCTGGCGTTGATTGATATTGATACTCCTGGCCTTGGCGCTTACAATACCGGCACTTACGGTAACATCAAGGTTCAAGGGATAACCAATGGCCAAGACCCACTGACCCAATTTCACATCATCACTGTTTCCATAAACCAAATAGGGGAAGCTGCTGCCATCAATTTTAATCACTGCCAAATCGCTACTTGCATCCACGCCAACCACCGTTGCCTTATAGGATTTCTTATTGGTAAGTGTTACATTGATTTCATCTGCACCATCCACTACGTGGTTATTGGTAACAATATACCCATCTTGGCTAATGATGACCCCACTGCCACTTGCCTGCTGCTCAGGAATAACCTGCATGCGTGGACCGTTAAAGAATTCGTCAAACATATCGCCACCAAACATGTCCCCGAAAGGATTGCGTTGGCGTTGCTGACTGTTGCTTATCTGCCTGGCTTTGGTCTTGGTTTTAATGTGCACTACCGCCGGCGTTGCAGCAGTGGCAGCAGCCGTAAAATCGCTATTGCCACCAGGTGCATTGTTTCCATAAAATCCTGCATAGTTCACAGGTAGTTTACCTTGTTCCTGAGTGCCAGCATATTTGCTTTGCATCCATTTACCATAGCCTGCCACACTCAAAATGGCGGTGGAGGCACTAATGGCCACAACGGCTAGAATGTTTTTGAGTCTCATGTTCATACTTGTTGTTTAATTTTGTTCGAGTAAGGATTTGTCAAATTACATGCCTTTCGGATGGCAAGTAAGCAAAACTGTTTAACTGTCAGTTTACCATGCACATCATTTAACAATGTTTTACGATGGCTATCGTATTCCACACAAATTTCGGTATTGGTTTCCATACGCAAATAAGTAAGTTTTTCCTATTTACAAGCGGGATTTTTTAGGAGTGGGGTTTAAAAATTGCTTAATCCAGTTGGATGGTACCGGTATAAACACTATCAGAAGCATCTGTTCCTTCGTGGTTCACAAAACCAATCCATGTGGCTACAGCACCGTTTTCCATCTGCGCCATAAGCAGTTCGGACTGTTTATCCGCCCTTGTTCCAGCATCCAAGCTACAAATTACCAGCTCCATTTGGGGTGAGTAAGCTGCCAGTATAACCCTATCATTGGACATGGCCCTACCTGTGCCACTGTTGTCTGCCCAGTTAAAAATGATACGCCCATTGCTACCTAAAGAGGCCACTGCCCCCTCGGCCTTTGGTAGGTTGCCCCTGGAAACCATGACCAAAGGCCAACTGAGCTGTACCTGAGTGCCACTTTTGACCACAGCAAAATTCAAGGCATGGCTAAGGGCCAGGTTATAACCTGTTCTTCCCTGCCCATAATCAGGGAAGCTTTGCTTGAAGAAACCAGTACCAGTAAATGCCTTCACAAAAGGCAGTGCTGCTTTCAGCTTTTCCTGCTGCTGCTTCCTAGCTGGGGTTTGTTTAACCTGCCTGCTACTGGACTTTGACCGCAAAATGGGTTTACCCAACCGCATATAACCTGTTACCGGACCAACACTGCCCTGCAATGCGCCGAGTATGCCACTTGGTATCCTTGCCATACAAAAAGGATTTAGAAATAATAATGAAGTACCGTGTGAATAGTAGGTAATAAATATACAGATACTCTTTATTAATAACTTGTTAAACCTATTATTGTATCTATTCGCCTTCGATTACCGTTCGATGTTCCTATCGAAGAAGAATCGAACAAGGATCGAAGGAATATCGAAGGAAAGCTGAAGGAACATATCGGAAAACCGATGGAACAGCATGCAAACAGGCGACATGTTGCAGCATAAGCAACTTGTTGTATTTTTAACCAATGGCAATGAATCCGTTTTTCAAGCAAATCATTATACAGTCTGCACAAAAGGATGGACAGAAAACAGATGCACAAAAAGAGCTTTCAGCTTTTGCCATGGCCAAGGCTTTCCGCGAGGGGAAAATCAATGTGCTACGATGGGCAAAGGACATACTGCTTATTTCGGCAGGCATAGCATCGGCTGCATTTGGACTGGAAAGCTTTTTACTGCCCAGTAATTTCATTGATGGCGGCGCTACGGGCATCGCATTACTGGCGGGCGAAAAATCATCCTTGCCACTACAAGCATGGCTGGTTATCATCAATATACCCTTTGTATTGATCGGTTACAAAACCTTGGGGAAAGTGTTTGCTTTCAAAGCAGCTGCGGCCATTGTGGGCCTGGCATTATGTGTAACATTTGTCCATTTCCCCGATGTAACGCACGATAAATTACTGGTATCGGTATTCGGGGGGTTCTTCCTTGGGGCAGGTATTGGATTGGCGGTGAGGGGCGGTGCTGTGCTGGACGGTACAGAAGTGCTGGCCATTTATATCAGCAAGAAACTGGGGAGTACCATTGGCGATATCATCATCGTTTTCAATGTGGTTATTTTTGGGGTGGCGGCCTACTTACTCACCATCGAAGCAGCGCTATATTCCATGATTACCTATTTGGCGGCCTCAAAAACGGTTGACTTCATTATTGAGGGCATTGAGGAATATACAGGCTTTACCATCATATCTTCCCATGATGATGAGATCAGGAGGATGGTCATCAATAAACTTGGCCGCGGTGTAACTGTTTACAAAGGCAGTAGGGGCTTTGGCAACCATGGCGAAAAAAGGGAAATGGATATTATTTATACCGTGGTCACCCGCTTGGAAATAAGCAAACTGAAACTGGAAATCAAAAAGATAGACCCCCATGCTTTTGTGGTAATGAGCAGTGTAAAGGACACCACCGGTGGCATGATCAAGAAAAGGCCGTTGCATTAATCAATTACGCTTATACTTTAATCAAATCCCGATGAAAAAAATTATTGTTTTATGGATGCTCTGCACTGCTAACATGGCCAATGCCCAGAATGAAGTGATGTATGTGGAC
>JAHEZD010000053.1:6936-36276 GCA_023251255.1 Chitinophagaceae bacterium | reverse complement strand
ATATACCGTACCAACGGATGAGGATACTTTGGTGGCCTACAACCAAAAGGGTACCGATTGGATGCTGTACATGGACAATGGAAGAATTGCTGTGAAGCAGCAACCAAAGGAATCCGAAAAGAAGCTGCCCTTTATTCTGCCGCCGGCAAGGTTCGGCGCACAGAAATACCTCGGCACCAAAACCTTCATTGAAGTAAGTGACGGTTATTTAGTAAGCTTCAATGGTGGCGAGAATGCCAGCAAACTTTTCTGGTACTCAAAGAATGGGCAGGAGAATGACCTTATTTCCAAGAACATGATTATGCAGTTCATAAAAAGGGACGATAAAATCTATGCCATTGAAGGTTCAACAAACGGGAGCGTTCTCGAAATAAAAAAACAGGGCAACAAATGGACCGCCACAGAGAATACCAAACTTCCTTCTTCACCTGATGCCATTGGCATTGATGACAATAAGAACTTCATCATTGTAACAACGGATAATATTATACAGGTGAACCAGGACGGAACCATTAAAACGTTGCTGAAAGAAGGTTTCTGGTCCATAGCCCTGTACCCCAATTCATTGTTTGTAAAAGGTGACCTTATCTATGTGGGCATGAGGAAAGGGGTGCTCAGGTTCAATAGGACAACAAAAAAACAGGAATGGCTGATGAAGGATTAACACAACAATGCAAAGTGATGCTTGAAATCAAACAGACCAAGGATACAGGTGATTTTGAAACATGTGCCTTATTAATGAGCCAGTCAGCTCCTTGGACTATCTTGCAAAGGGGTTATGAAAAGTGCATGCAATCACTTGAAGGCGATTTCAAGGAAGTGTATACAGTAACCTACAACAATCAATTTGCGGGATTTGTGGTATTGCAAATGGTAGGCAGTTTCAAAGGTTATATCCAAACCATCTGCATCAAACCCGAACATAGGAGCAAGGGGCTCGGCTCGGCAGTGCTGGCGTTTTGTGAGGAGAGGATTTTCAAGGTCTCCCGAAATGTATTTATGTGTGTTTCTTCTTTCAATGAGCGGGCCATGCAACTGTATGTCAAACGCGGATATGAAAAAGTGGGCGACCTAAAGGACTTTCTTATTAAAGGGCATTCGGAGTTTTTGTTGCGGAAGACAATCGACTAATAAATAAAAAATGACAGAGCAATATTTTGAGGATGGGACATTTGAAAAAATAGATTTTACCGCTAAAGCTTTAGGGAAGGGAGAGTATGATGGCTGTACATTCAAGCACTGCAATTTCTCGAACACGGATTTAAGCAATACCGATTTCTCCGACTGCGAATTTATAGGCTGCAATTTAAGCATGGCCAAACTTGTAAAAACGGCATTCAAGAATATCAAGTTCAAGGACTGCAAACTTTTGGGGCTGCATTTTGAGAACTGCAGTCCGTTCCTGTTTGAAGTAAATTTTGATAACTGCCTGTTGAACCTTTCTTCCTTCTACAAAATGAAAATAATCAAGACAACGTTCAAGGATTCAACATTGCATGAAGTTGATTTTACAGAAGCCAATTTAGCCAATGCCATTTTTGACAATTGTGATTTGAACAATGCCATTTTTTCAAACTCCATTGTAGAGAAAGCAGATTTCCGGACTGCTTACCATTATTCAATTAACCCGGAAACAAATAAAATCAAGAAAGCTAAATTCTCCATGGCTGGAATCACCGGGTTATTGAACCAATATGATATTGTGGTCGAATAGCTGTATCCATGTACAGCAAAGCGGGTTCAAACTTAGCAGTACGCATATATAATGCGATTATAGTTCAGCTATGTTCCCTGCTGGTCACCCAAAAGTTTGCTCCTCTCAAAAAGCGTTTTATTGGTAGAAGTGACTTGACATTCAACTTCAAACCATGAAGACATGATTCTATCCACAATCTGTGTATAAGAATGATTGGCATTATGGTTGCAATAAAATTAGATTTGGATAAGCAAGTTAAAACTATTCAACGTCCTATTTACTCACCTAAAACGGATAACACTTTGACAGAAACAATCATCAGCCTCAACTCAGTGAACCCAATTGAGTTCTTCGGCGTAAACAACGGAAAGTTAGATGTCTTAAAAAAGAAATTCCCCCTCCTTAAAATCCTGTCCCGAGGCACACAGCTCAAGCTTTCTGGTGCACCTGAACAGATAGATACAGCTAGGGAGAAAATTGATTTGATCCTCCAGTACCTTGAACGTAACGGCCACCTCAGTGAAAACTATTTTGAGCAAATCCTGGGTGGTGACGATGCAGAAACAATTGACAATTTTGTGGACAAGAACCCCAATGATGTATTGGTGTTCGGTCCCAATGGAAAAACTGTCCGTGCAAGGACAGCCAACCAGAAAAAGATGGTAACGGCCGCAGATAAAAATGACATTGTATTTGCCATTGGCCCTGCTGGTACCGGTAAAACCTATACTGCTGTAGCTTTGGCAGTACGTGCATTGAAGAACAAGCTGGTGAAGAAAATCATCCTCACCAGACCTGCTGTTGAAGCTGGCGAGAGCTTGGGTTTCCTGCCTGGCGACCTGAAGGAAAAAATCGATCCGTACTTACGTCCACTGTACGATGCACTGGATGACATGATCCCTGCCGATAAGCTGGGTTATTACATGACTACCAGGACCATTGAGATTGCCCCATTGGCTTATATGCGTGGACGGACATTGGACAATGCATTCATCATTTTGGATGAGGCACAGAACACCAACGACCTCCAACTGAAAATGTTCCTGACACGTATAGGTGCCAATGCAAAAGCCATTATAACTGGTGACCCCACACAAATAGACCTGCCTCGCAACCAACGCAGTGGACTGGACAAGGCAAGGCGCATTTTGACAGATATTGATGGTATTGCCCATATCCAATTGGACGAGGAAGATGTGGTAAGGCACAAACTGGTGAAGGCCATCATCAAAGCTTACGACAAGGAGCACCAAGCAGAAGAAGCTGAGTACAATAATGGCAATAACAAAAACGGTTATTACAGATAGCTTACTATCCCAATGGCTCTATAGAAAAAAGATGGCAATTGCCATCTTTTTTTATTGTCGCAGTTTTTGGCATCACGGCTTACCTTCGTGCCAGTTTAAAAAGCATGAATAAAGCCTTTTTTTTATTGTTGATGGTTGTTGCAATGGGTTGCAATACGAAAAAGAATTACCCACCCGCAACCGATGGGCTGAATGCTGGCATTGAATTTATTGGTGCATGTTTGAAAGGTGATTTTGATAAAGCAGATTTTTACATGCTGCAGGATGAGGAGAACAAGAAATTATTGAACCAAGCAAGGGAAAAATTTTCCTCCTTTACCAAGGAACAGAAAAAGCAATTGGCAGAAGCTTCCCTGCAGAAGGTAAATATGGAAAACACGTCTCCAACGGAAATGATTATCCACTACAACAATTCATACAATAATAGCGGCGGAAAGGTAAAAGTGGTACAGAAGGATAATATTTGGCTGGTAGATTTCAAGTATAAATTTGACCCTAACCTATGACAGTAATTACAGGTTAGCTACAACTTTCTTCGAATATTGGTTAATAAAACAATGATAAACATAAGTATGAAGACAACAACAGTATTGCACCCATGGCATGGGGTTCCCCCGGGGGACAATGCACCAAGAGTAGTGAATGCCATTATCGAAATACCGCAAGGCAGCAGGTGCAAATATGAAATTGACAAACCAAGTGGACTCCTGAAATTGGACAGGGTCATTTTTTCCTCTTTTTATTATCCCTGCAATTATGGCTTCATACCTCAATCCTATGGTGGCGATAAGGACCCCCTTGATATTTTGGTAATCACATCCTTACCGGTTGTTCCATTGACACTAATGGAAGCCAAGGTGGTAGGCGTAATGCAGATGGTGGATGGTGGCGATGCCGATGATAAAATCATTGCAGTGGCTGCCAATGACCCTGGCGTAAACCATTACAACAATATAGAGGAACTGCCCAAACATTTCTTTGACGAATTGAGGCACTTCTTTGAGGAATACAAGAAGTTGGAAAACAAAACAGTAATTGTGGAGGAATTTGGTGACAAATCAACTGCTTTGAAAATTATTGAAGAGGCGATTAGCTATTACAAAGAATGTTTTGGGACGAAAGAGCCATTACGTTTGTCCTAATAATAGGACACTGGAAACGGCTGTTCAGCAGCATCTCCCTTTTAATCGGCCCATCTGCCAACAAAGGCATGCTCAACGTGATATTTCCAAATGAAAAAAAACAAACCAATGACCATTACAACCATCATTATCCTCATCATTATTGGTGTGGCAGCAGGGATGCTCAGTGGATTGATTGGCGTTGGCGGTGGTATCATCATTGTGCCTGCACTGGTTTATTTCCTGGCCTTTTCGCAGAAGGAAGCCCAAGGAACCTCATTGGGAATTTTATTGTTACCAGTAGGTATACTTGCAGTGATGCAGTATTACAAACAAGGGCAGGTAGATGTAAAAGTGGTGCTGATTGTTTCCCTTGCATTTATTGTTGGCGGTTTCTTTGGCAGTAAACTGGCATTGAAACTGCCTGAGGCAACCTTGAGAAAGGTATTTGCAGTGGTCATGATTCTAATAGCCATCAAAATGCTGTTTATAGACAAGCCCAAACCTACTGCCGAAGCCAATCCAGCCAGTACAAAAAATTTGAAAACATGATATTGGTGCAAATTGCCTGCAACCCTATCTTTGCCAAAACCACAAAACAATGGAAACAGCACAAAAATCAAGAGCGAAATATTGGGTACTATTCTTTATCTGGCTTGCCATCATGGTTGCAATGCTCATTAACCCAAGCTGGAGGCCATTTTTCTGGTTGGCATTGCCCGGTGTTGTTACCTATTTTGCCTATGGCCTTGACCTGATTTAAACCGTTGAGTTTTCTATATTAAAAGAACCCCCTGCCAGTGGCAGGGGGTTCTTTTTTGGAGGCTTATCCGTACACTTAAAGAATGTAATGAGTCCGTTACTGCATCAATAGACCAGTTATTTATATCTCTTAATTAGCCTCAGCTTATGTGTCCTTTCGCCAGTATCTGTGTTGATAATACCCGCATTGTCCATCTTGTCCATCCTCACCTTACCAGATGAATGGATGATGTTTTCACTGTTCAGCAAAATGCCCACATGGGTTATCCTGCCTTCCTCGTTATCAAAAAAAGCAAGGTCGCCACAAATGGCTTCTTGCAAAAAACCAATGGCTTCACCTATTTCGGCTTGTTGCCAAGCATCCCTCGGTAATTTGATGTCCAGCATTTTAAAAACCTGCTGTACAAACCCACTGCAATCAATCCCAAAAATAGATTTGCCCCCCCATAAGTAGGAACTGTTCAGGTAGGGGTGCATGATTTCATAGATATCCACCTCATCGCTTCCATCATCAAAATCAAAAGGCTGCTGTGAAAATGTTATGGTGTAACTGCCTATTTGAAGCCTGCCAGCTTCAAAGCAACCAATAAAGCAACCCGGCGGAAGCATCATGGGCTTGCCATTTATATCTGCAATGCTTACAGGTTCGGCAGTTAGGTATTCATGGTTCTTGCTGTAGAATGTTTCGTCGACTTGGGTAAGCTGACTGCGCTGGCACCAACCTTCATAATTGTCGTACAGGCACTTTACCAAAACAAAATCCTTTGTTTCTTCCAATATGGTAACGCATTCACCAAATAGGAGCTGACTTGTCATTTCACTCCTATGTGCCGCTTCTCTCCTCATTGGTGCTACAGGAACTATGGATGCTGCGAATTTCATTGGTCAAATATTTGGCCAACAAGATATGGAATTGATGCAAAATGGAATCACAGGTGTGTGTGAAGTTATCAATATGGATTTTGCCAGGCCTAATTGCCCAGGTTATTCAAGCTGCTTATACGGGCCATGAAATGTGGGGATAGGCGGTTACCAGTATCAATGTAGTAGTTCTATGCACTAAGAGGTTACATATTTTAATACATTGGAACCAAAACCAGTACAATGAATACGCCGTAATTCATATTTTATATTTCGCACTTGCCATAAAACCATTTACTTTGATCTGTGTATAAAGAACGGTTTGCACATATAACTGACAATGAACTGCTGCAACGCTTCTATAGCGATGCCAATAATCAATGGCTGGGCATACTGCTGCAACGCTATACGTTACTGCTATTGGGTACCTGCATGAAGTACCTCAAGAATGAGGAAGAGGCCAAGGACTGCGTGCAGCAAATATTCCTCAAAGCCATTACCGAACTGCACAAGTACAAAGTGGAATACTTCAAAAGCTGGATTTACATGGTGGCCAAGAACCATTGCTTAATGAAATTGCGTGACAAGCATATTTTTGTTCCAGTAGACGACAACCAGCAACTACCTACAGATGAAGATAGTTTACTGAATGCCGCAGATAAGGACAAAACCCTTACCCTGCTTGAATCATCTATCAATGAGTTGAGCGGGGAGCAGAAAACCTGTGTAACTTTGTTCTACCTGCAAAAGAAAAGTTACCAGCACATAGCAGACGCTACAGGCTATACCTTGATGCAGGTCAAAAGCCATATACAAAATGGAAAGCGGAACCTGAAGCTGCTGGTGGAGAAAAAATTGAAAACCAATTAATGGCCGATATAGAAAACATATTGCAAGAAGATGAACAGATGAATGAAGAACAACTGATGAAATACCTGCAGGGTAAATTATCTGATGACGAACTTCATGCTGTTGAAAAGCAAATGGCCGATTCCGACTTCATGAACGATGCAGTGGAAGGCCTGCAAAGTTTTAGGAGCAAGAAGAATATCGAGGAATTCGTTGGCCAGTTGAACCACCAGTTGTTGAAGCAGACTGCCCTTAAAGTAAGGAGGAAGGAAAAACGCAGGCTCAAGAAAAATGATTGGATTACCTTGGCTGTAATCCTGGTGCTGTTACTGTCCTTACTTGGATATGTAGTTATCCATAAGCTCAGGAATTCAAATAGCCTTCCTGCCCAACAGACCCAAACATCATAGCGGTACATGAATGGCTACCAATGTGCCCTTATCCGGAAATGAGTCCCACTCCACGGTCCCTTTTAAATAGGTAATCCTTGTCTGGATATTTTTCAGGCCTATGCCATCCACATTTTCCTTGGTGGAAATATCAAAGCCTTTTCCATTGTCCTCCACCGTGCAGCTTATGCCATCTTCGTCCCTTATCAATGATATATCCAGTTCATTGGCTTCCGCATGTTTGATTACATTGTTCACTATTTCCTGTATCACACGGTACAGCACCGTTTCGGTATTGTTGCCCAATCTTTCCTGCAAACCTTCTGTATAAAGGTTCACCTGTAATTTGCTGTGGTCAATCTTATCGATAAATTCCTTTACTGCCGACGATAGCCCAGCTTTCAATAACGCATTGGGCATCATATTGTGGCTTACGCTCCTTACCTCCTTGCAGCTCTCATCAACAAGCGATATGGTCTTGTCCATCAATGCAACATCGTTTTCATTGGTCAATTGGATCTTGGAAGCAAGGCTGGAGAGGTTCATTTTAACAGCACTCATCATTTGACCAACACCATCATGCAGGTCGCCAGCAATGCGTTTCCGTTCCTTTTCTTCTGCCTCCAATACAGACTGCGTTGCTATATCCTGCTGCTTCATTATTTCGGCCTGTAGTTTTGCATCCTGCTTCAACTGCCTCCTCCGGTACAGCATGTACATCAATACCACCACCATTACAAACAAAATGGTAATGCCCATCATAATGTAGCGCTGCTTGCTCAACTGCTCCTTTTGCAACAGTAGTTCCTTCTCCCGTTTATCGGTTTCATACAGGGACTGCAGTTCCACAATTTTCTTTTCCCTTGCCTCGTTCACCAAGCTGTCTTTCACCACAATCATCTTGTTCAGGTATTCCAAGGCTTTCTTGTCATTGCCCTTTGCCTTGTAGGCATCACTTAATAATTGCAAGGAGTTCTGTTTGGCAAGTCTATAACCTGAAGCATCTGCTAGCATAATGGACGAATCCAGAAACATGATGGCAGCATCCAGCTTATGCTGCATCATGAACAAGTTGCCCAGGTTCAAATAGGTATCGCCGAGGAGCTTTTGGTTGTTGAATTTCCGGTCCAATGGAATGCATTTCCTGAAGTACGCATAGGCCTTGTCGAATTCCCCATTGTACATGTAGCAGTTGGCCATATTATCGTAAAACATGCTCATACTGGATTCAATATTGTTCCGCTGTGCCACTTCAAGGCCCAAACTGTCTGCATGGAGCGCATCCTTCAGCTTGTTGTTCATGCCATAGGTATTGGCCAGTGCATGGTAGGCATTTGCCAAGGAGTTAACGTTACTGGAGGTTTTAATGGCCGCTAGGCCCAACTTGATGTACCTCTCCGCTTGGTCCAATTTGTTCTGGCTCTGGTAAACATAGCCAATACCCACCAAGGCCCCACCATATTCACCCATGTTCTGCTGCTTCTGCCACAGGTCCGCACTCCGCATGTAATCCATGATGGCTTCATCCGGTTTACCAAAATGCCAATTGGCCGCAGCCAT
Source organism: Chitinophagaceae bacterium (assembly GCA_023251255.1). Taxonomy (GTDB): domain Bacteria; phylum Bacteroidota; class Bacteroidia; order Chitinophagales; family Chitinophagaceae; genus UBA1930. The sequence continues at coordinate 27,731 of JAHEZD010000053.1, read as the reverse complement.
AAAACCATAGCTCTCCGCACGTAAGGCCTCATCCTTTGCATTGGGATTGGCGAGCACGCTCCCGGCCAGGATAATGGCGGAATCGAACCTTCCGTTCATACCATGAACAGCAGCAAGCTTGTTTACCGCATCCAGTTCACCATAAGTATATTTTTCTTTTTTGGAAAGCTGCAAGGCCTCATTGGCAAAGCGTTTGGCACTGTCTGCATTCTTTGTGCGCATATTCTTGCTCAATTGGCTAAGGGCATCTACCCTTGCCCTGCCCTGCTTGCTGGGCAGCAGTTTCAGCATACTGTCTATACTGCTGTAGCCTTGCGGCAGTGCAGCGGAAAAAGCGAGGGAACAACAAATTGCAAGGAATAGTTTCATGCTGAACGAATAAGCTAAAATAGCCTTAGTTCCAAACATGGCAATACCGTGAAGTGGGTACTTAGGCACATACTGGTGAGCCTGAGCAGGCCTCATACTATTCACCAGCTACATCCGGCAACCATTGAACATGCGTAACTGCAGTCCACGCTTATTGCAAAAAAACTTCTGCTACTTCACAAACCGGTCCTTCCACTCTACCATACCGCCCACTAAATTATAGGTATTGGTAAAGCCCATGTGTTCCAGCATCAAGCAGGCCATGGTGCTGCGCTGGCCGCTCCTGCAATAGCAGATTACCTCTTCGTTCTTCAGGTGTTCCAATGGCTCTATGGCCATGGACTGTATAACTGGCAAGGGGTACAATATGCCACCGATATTGAACTCCTGGTGTTCCATTTCGGCACGGACATCAATTAGGTTAAGTGTTTCGCCAGCATCCAATCTTGCTTTAAGCTGTTCTGATGAAATGGTTTGCATGTCGTATATTTTATTGAGTTGGAGGATTTGTGTTCTGTTTTGCCGTATCCACAGCCCTTTGTGCAGGCGGGACACTGCTAATGTATAGATCTATCAATTGGCCCGGCTTGATCCTGTTCTGCAATCTTTCGCCCGGTCTTGGTTCTGTAAAAGCTGCTGGCGTTTGGTCCACCACAAAGGCTTTCAGGGTATCGGTTATTGCACCGCCCCTTGCTATAATGGCCCCCTTGCTGATGTTCATGGTGGAGAAGCGGCTAATGGCTTCTTCAACAGTCAGTCCGTACATATCGGGCACAGGAATATCCGTGCTGCCAAGCCCGCTGCTCAGTACAAAACTGATGGCACTGCCCATGGGGATCTTCGTGCCTTCTTTAATGGGCTTGCCCATATAGCTCTGCTCAAGGATGGTATTCCTGCCAAAGTCCGGCCTATAGGAAGTGTCGCCAATTTTAAGGTTCAATGACTGCAACATGTACTGTGCGCTTTTGTAGGAAAATCCAAGCAGGTTGGGCATCTCCGCTTCGGGGGCAACAGCCCTGTTGATGGTAAGGTAAATGGTCCTTCCAGCTTTTACATTAGCATCTGCTTCGGGGGATTGCTTCACGACGGACAACCTGCCAATACTGTCCACAAAAACGGAATCCTGCACTTCCACGTCAAAGCCCTTCTCCTTCAGCATCTTGGTGGCGGCCACTATATTCTGCCCTACGGTATTGGGCACTTTCTCATTCTTGTCATGGTTGGTCATCCAACTCAATGAAAAGAAGAAGAGGAACACCAATAGCAGCAATATGCCCAATGCTACCAATATATTTACCCAAAGAGGTTTTGATGTGAGGTATTTAAACACGGAATCTGTTTCTGGTTAGAGGTTACAAGATATATGCAATCGGTCAAAAATATTGGTTTCCCCCAACAATTGACGTTTTTTGAATAGGTAAGCTATATGTTTTAGTAGTCGTTAACATCTCTAACGTGTCCGGTGCCAACTACTAACCTACTAAAGCTTCCTCTATCACTGCCGTATAGAAATCCTTCAAGGTCCAGCCCATGGCTTTTACCTGTTGGGGAACAATGCTGGCCTCACTCTGACCGGGAACCGTATTTATTTCCAGCATATAAGGTGCAGCCTTCTCTTCATTGTAAATAAAATCTATCCTTACAATGCCCCGGCAGTTAAGCAACTGATAGGCTTTTTTGGCGGCTGCCCTTATTTGTGCTGCTATGCTTTCATCCACATTGGCCGGGGTCACTTCTTCACTCTTGCCCAAGTATTTTGCTTCAAAATCAAAAAAATCATTCTTGCTGATTACCTCCGTAATGGGCAGTGTGATAATCTGACCCTTTGTTTTGAAAACACCAATAGTGAACTCCCGTCCCTTGATGAATTCCTCCACCAGCACTTGATTGTCTTCTTTGAATGCTTTTTCTATGGCCACGCCCAGTTCCTCGGTTGGCAGGTTCACCTTGCTCATGCCAATGCTACTGCCCCCATTGTTGGGTTTTACAAAAACAGGGAACTGGAGACCGGACACAATTTCATCTGCGCTATCAAAACTGTTCTTGAAAAGCAGTACGGATTTGGCCACATGCACACCGCCAAAGCCAGCCACGGCAACGGTGTAGCGTTTATTGAAGGTGATGGCCGATGTGGCTGCATCGCAACTGGTGTAAGGAATGTGCAGCATATCGAAATAGCCCTGCAGTTTCCCATCCTCACCTGGGGTGCCATGGATACACAATAGCACGGCATCAAAGTTTATTTTGTTGCCATCCACTGTTATGGAAAAATCTTCCTTGCGCACCTTCTGCCTTTCACCCTGTTTTGGCAGGTACCACCAACCTTCTGGGTTGATGTCAATTTTATAGACATCGTATTTATCCGTATCAATATTATTGCCAACGGTGATAACACTTTTATAGCTTATTTCAGCTTCACCACTGAAGCCCCCTGTAACCAGCGCAATGCGTTTTTTCATGGAATGAAATTATGTGCGGCAAAGAAATGTAAAATATAACATTGAATGGGAGAAGAAAATGTAAACAGGGGAAGAATAAAAACAAGAATAGGTAAAAGACCTACTAAGTTCTCTTACCTATTCGATAACAGGAAATATCACCTGCCGTTACACGATGTTGCACTTATACTGGAGCAACATTTAATTGGGTACAAGGTATAAATTACCTTTATTATTTGCAAGCTTTTTGGCCATTAAAGTTTGGCACATGCTCCTGTGCTTTAAATGTGCAATTTATCCTTCTTTGCTAGCAGTTCCTCCACCGTTTCCCTGTATATTTCATCGGGCACACAGCAATCGACGGGACATGCTTCGGCACACTGTGGTTCTTCATGAAAACCCTGACATTCAGTGCATTTGTCCGGAACAATATAGTAACTGTCATTGCTTATGGGCAATTGCCTCTGCCCGGCATCAACAATGTTGCCATCTTTCAGGGTATAATTACCTGTTAAGGATGTTCCATCTTTCATTGCCCACTCCACACCTCCTTCATAGATGGCATTGTTGGGACATTCAGCTATACAGGCGTTGCAATTAATGCACTCGTCCGTTATTTTGATGGCCATGAAAGAAGGAATTAAATGTGCATCTTTTCTTTCTTCGCCAGCAGTTCCTCCACGGTTTCCACGTACATTTCATCGGGAACGCAGCAGTCCACGGGGCATACAGCAGCACACTGTGGCTCTTCGTGGAAGCCTTGACACTCCGTGCATTTGTTTGGGGTGATATAGTAGGTATCAACGGCAATGGGTGCATTGCGCTGGTCGGCATCAACAATTGTTCCATCGAGCAGGGTAAAGCTGCCCTTGATGGAAGTTCCATCGGAGATGGCCCACTCCACACCACCTTCATAGATGGCATTGTTGGGACATTCAGGTTCGCAGGCACCGCAGTTAATGCATTCGTCAGTTATTTTAATAGCCATGTGTTCGTTTTGAGCGTTTATAATTGGGTTATGGTATTGGCAATCGATTGGCATTTACATGCCGTACATTTGCCATCCAAAAATAAGGTTGTAAAATGATTTTACCATACAGAATTGATTTGCTGGTTCATTTGGGTACCTATATGCTGGGCAATGATGAAGGATGGGTTGAAGCCAAGGAAAAAGCCAGCTACCAGAATGCATGGTTTGCACCCGAGTTTATTGAACTGGCCACCACCAATATAGCCAAGGAATTCCTGCAGGCAGACAAGCTTGCCGCCTGGGCCAAAAGCTATGCCATTCCTGAAGAAAATGCCGAACCCAAGAATGTGGGCGTGGTGATGGCAGGCAATATACCCTTGGTGGGGTTCCATGATTTCCTCTGTGTGTTCATGAGTGGGCACCAAATAACCATCAAGCCTTCCAGCAAGGATGATGTGCTGCTGAAGTACCTGGTACAGCAACTGTACCAATGGGAAATCACCATACAGAACATGGTCAGCTTTGCCGAGAACCTAAAAGGTTGCGATGCCTATATTGCTACGGGGAGCAATAACAGTAGCCGTTATTTTGATTACTATTTTGGCAGGTACCCCAATATCATCCGAAAGAACAGGACTTCCATTGCTGTGCTGGATGGGACTGAAACTGCAGCGGAACTTGATTTATTGGCTGATGATATCCAGCTTTATTTTGGTCTGGGCTGCCGGAACGTTACCAAGTTATATGTACCCAAAAGTTATGATTTTGTTCCCTTGCTGGATGCCCTGAAAAAATATGACCATTATTTCCTGTTCCATAAATACAAGCACAATTACGACTACCATTTGGCCCTGCAGATGATGGGCATCAGGCAGTACATGACCAATGGCTCCGTCATCCTTTCCGAAGAGAAAAGCTTCTTCTCCCCCATCAGCCAGGTGAACTATGAATTTTATGATGACAGGGAAAGCCTATTTGCCACTTTGAAAGGGAACGAGGATATACAGTGCCTAGTGGGCCATGGATTGGTTCCTTTTGGCAAGGCGCAGCAACCCTCCTTAACCGATTATGCGGACGGGGTAGATACCATGCAGTTCCTGTTAGGCTTATAATTTGGTATACACCAAGTATTCATAAGGCTGCAGTTCAAACGTTTCGTTCCGCTTGAATGTATAGGACAGGCCCGAGAACGGGTTTTCAAACCTGCCTTCCAGCCAATCATGCTCCACATTCATGGGTAGCCTGCCTTTTGAGGAAAGGTTCAATATTACCAGCACCACTTGCTCCCCCTGCCTGCGCAGGTAGGCCATTAACCCTTCATTGCCCGTGGGCAGGATAAAGGTTTCACCAAAAGCAACGGCCCCAGTTTTATGGAGTGCCAATAGGGTTTTATAGAATCCGTGCAACTGTAAAGGATTGTTCCATACAATCGGGTCCTTATCAAAAAAGGAAAGGCGTTTCCTATTGGGGCTTTCCTGCCCACTGTACACCAACGGCATACCCTGCCAGGTGCAGGTAAACATGGCCATTGCCTTTGCGGCATCCCCATATTTCTCGTACTCCGTTCCGTTCCAACTGTTCTCGTCATGGTTGGTGGTAAGGAATAGTTTCTTGGAGTCCTTCGGGTATTGGGAATACTTGTGCAGTACATCGTACACATTGCCCAAGGATGCATTGCCCTCAAAATATTTCTTGGTCACTTCCATCCACTCCCAAGTGTAGGTAACATCGAATACATTATGGTATTCTACCACTTCACATTCTGCCAACCAGAACAAAGGCTTTAAACTATCGCATTGTGTCCTTGCTTCCTGCCAGAAATCCAGCGGCACCAAGTGGGCCATATCGCAACGGAAACCATCAATATTGCATTCATTCACCCAATACTCCATGGAAGCAATCATGGCCTTGCGCAGGTTGGCGTTGGTGAAGTTCAGGTCAATCACATCCTTCCAGCCATTGGCCTCCGTAAAATGGCCTGCTGCATCCTTGATGTACCAGTCGGGATTCGTTAGGGTCCATGGATGGTCCCATGCTGTATGATTGGCCACCCAGTCTATAATCACTTTGAAACCCAGTTCATGGGCCTGATTGACCAACGCTTTGAAATCCTGCAGGGTGCCAAATTCGGGATTGATTTCCACATAGCTGCTGCAGGCATAGTAGCTGCCCAAGGAGCCCAATCGCTGTTCCTTGCCAATGGGCGTTATGGGCATGAACCATAAAATATCAATGCCTATGTCCCTCAATCTCGGTAGCTGCTGTTGGAATGCAGCAAAGGTTCCTTCTTCCGTATACTGCCTAACGTTTACTTCATAGATACTTGCTGCTCCGGCCCATGCAACGGAGGGAAAATGATTGGCCATGCTTATTGCGCTTTGGAACAAAGTACGCCTATTTCATTTGTACCAACCATGATGAATTTCATGTGCAGGAATACGCTCTGGCAACAAATACCTCAATTGGTAAACGGTACCGTTGGGGCACACCTGCGGCATCTTCAATTTTCATTTACTTTCATCCTACCTAACTAACTACCACAATGCAGAACAACAGCCCGGTGCAATTGGAACGGAAAATAAGCCTGGTGCAGGCCACTGCCATCAACATGATCGATATGGTGGGCATTGGACCCTTTGTGGTGCTGAGCGTTGTTGCTGCAAAGATGAACGGGCCATGGTTCCTGTATGCATGGATTGCTGGCGCAGCATTGAGTTTTGTGGATGGCATGGTCTGGAGCCAATTGGGTTCCACTTATCCATTGGCAGGTGGCAGTTACAATTTTTTGAAGGAGGGTTTTGGGGAGAAATGGGGCAAGCTGATGAGCTTTTTGTTTGTGTGGCAGACCATGATACAGGCCCCCTTGGTCATAGCTTCTGCCGCCATTGGCTTTGCCCATTATGCGGAGTTCATTTTTGGAACGGATAAAATGGTTTTGCTGTTCAACCATACCATACCACTGAACACCATTGTTGGTAAGATGGTGAGTGGCACAGTAGTGATACTGATTGTAATGCTGCTGTACAGGAAGATTGAAGCTATTGGTAAAATCAGTGTGCTGCTATGGGTAGGTGTGCTGGTTACCATGGCCTGGATCATTGGTGGGGGATTGTTGCATGGGCATTTCACCGACCCCATTGTACATATTAATGATGGACTGCACGTGAACCAGGCATTTATTGCCGTGCTGGGCTTTGCGAGTGTGAAAACGGTGTACAGTTACCTGGGCTACTACAATGTTTGCCACTTGGGTGGCGAGATAAAACAGCCGGAAAAGAACATTCCACGCAGCATGTTCATTTCCATAGCCTGTATTGCTGCACTGTACCTATTGATGAACGTTAGTGTGGCTTCCGTGCTCCCCTTAAAGCAGATACAGGAAAGCAAGTTTGTGGTGAGCGAATTTGTGCAGACACTGGCCGGCAAAACAGCCGCTACCGTGGCCACTGGTTTGATCCTTTGGGTGGCTTTTGCTTCTGTGTTCTCTGCCACCTTGGGCTATAGCCGGGTGCCTTATGCGGCGGCTAAGGATGGTGCCTTTTTCAAAGTGTTTGCCAAGCTGCATCCTACCAAACATTTTCCCTATATCTCCTTGCTGTTCCTGGGGGCGGTTGCTTTTGTGTTCAGCCTATTGTTCCGTTTGGGCGATGTTATCGATGCCATATTGGCCATGCGCATACTCATCCAGTTCATTGGGCAGAGTATTGGACTGATACTACTGGTAAAACAAAAGGGGCTGAAGCATTTTGCGTGGAGGATGCCTTTGTATCCATTACCAGCAGTATTGGCTGTTTGCATGTGGTCCTTTATTTTTTACAGTACGGGCAACAGGATGATGGTAGGTGGGGTTACGGTTATTACACTGGGCGTAGTGGCCTATATGCTCAAAGCAAACAGGAACAAGGAATGGCCATTTTTGCCAGAAACAAAGGCTTGACCCTTCCTACCAGTTAGCCTTCTCCTCCAATAAAATAACCATCAACAAAAACATTCCTCCTCCATAATCACCAATTAACCAATTAATGCAAATTGCTAGTTTGGCAAAACCAAATGGACTGGACATGTTATTATTTTCGGCTAAAGCCTTTTGCTGGGAGCATTTGCTTACGTTGGCTTAAGCCCAATGTCATTAAGTTAAGAAGTACAATGTCAGGTTGAGCTTGTCGAAACCGATATTTTAAACCGTGATTTCCTAAGTTGCCTTCGACAGGCTCAGGCTGACAATCCTTAACTAAACGACATTGGGCTTCAGCCAGCGGCAATGAAACTTACGCTAATTAACTTCCCGATAATTTATCGGGATAACCAATCAACTTCTTCCCCGCTTGGATCATCAAACTTAATAGTACCACCACCACCGCCCCAATCACATTCAACCATAAGAAGCCCAGGCCAATTACTCCTATCTTGTCCAGAATGAAAATAGTGATTACAATGAGTTCACCAATAATGGCTGCAATGAATACGGCATTGCTCCCTACTTTTTTCAGGTAAAAGCCTACAAGGAAAATACCGAGGATAACCCCATAGAACAGGGAGCCCAGCACATTCACCGCTTCGATCAAACTGCCCATACCTGTAGCAAATTCTGCAACGACCACACTGAACACGCCCCAGGCCAATGTGTACAGTTTGGAGGTCCGGTATTCCTTCTCGCATTGCTGCGGGGAAAGCTGTTCCTTCTGTTTTATGCTGAACCGTTTATGGAAGTCAATCATGGTACAGCTTGCCAGGGAGTTGAGTGCAGCGGCTATACTGCCCCAGGCTGCCAGGAATATAATGGCTATCAATAGGCCCACCAATCCCTTGGGCAGGTAATCCACCACAAAGCGGAGGAAGATATAATTGGTGTCGTTCCGGTCATCCTTGGATCCTATAAGGCTTTTGTAACTGTTCCGCAGTGCATCGCTCTGTTGATTGAGTTGCTTGAGGTCCTGCTTGGCCTTGGTTTCATCCACCTTAAAAAGCTGGAGGGCTTTCTGTTTTTCCGTGTTCACTAGGGCAAACTGGTTCTGGAGCAGGAGGGCACTGTCTTTCTTATCGCCTGCGAGTAGTTTTTCCTGCTGTGCATTGTTGAAAAAGATGGGCTGCTGCTTGAACTGGTAAAAGGTGAAGAGCAATGCCCCTATCAACAGGATGAAAAACTGCATGGGCACTTTTACCAGCCCGTTCATCAATAGGCCCACACGGCTTTCGGTATTGTCCTTGGCTGTTAGGTAACGGCCTACTTGGCTCTGGTCCGTACCAAAATAACTGAGGGCCAGGAAGAAACCTCCAATGACACCACTGATGATATTGTAACGGTCCTTCCAATCGAACCCTTCTTTTGTAAAGCCTGTGGTAATGATGTTCATCTTGCCCCCTGCCCCGCTTACTTTCAGTGCATCCTTGAAGCCGAAGCCTTCGGGCAATAGGTGTACCACCATATAACCTGCTATGAACATGCCGATGAAGATGATGACCAGTTGCAACTGCTGTGTATAGGCCACTGCTTTTGCCCCACCGCTTACGGTGTAGATGATCAGTAGGCCACCCATCACGATATTGGTCCAGAAGATATCCCAGCCAAGGAGGGAAGACAGGATAATGGAGGGTGCATAGATACTGATGCCCGTGCTTAGCCCCCTGGACAATAGGAACAGGGAGGAAGTGAAGGTCCTTGTTTTCACATCAAACCGCTGCTCAAGGAATTCGTAGGCAGTGAACACTTTCAACTTGTTGAACAGCGGCACGAAAGTGATGCAGAGTATCACCATGGCAATGGGTAGCCCAAAGTAGTACTGCACAAAACGCATCCCATCGGTAAATGCCTGGCCGGGTGCGGAGAGGAAGGTAATGGCACTGGCCTGTGTGCCCATGATGCTCAGCAGCACCAGGTACCAGGGCATGCTCCGATTGCTCAGGAAATAACCATCCAGATCCTTACTGGTACGGCTTTTATACAGGCCATAAGTAATGATGGCTACCAGTGTAAAAGAAAGTACTATCCAATCTAATTTGCTCATGGTTGTTTATTGCTGTACCCTTTTATTCGGTAGTGACCCATTTTAACAAACTGTCAGGTTGAGGCCCTCGAAACCGATTAGAATCCAGTATCAAGTTGCCTTCGAGAACCTCAGGCTGACAACTCAACTATTCAAAATGAGTCACTAGCTTTTTATTCTACTAATATTCTTTGCGCTTTTGGATTGGCTGTCCAATTAATTGGACAGGGTGGTATTGCATAATAAAGTCAAGTACTAAGAAGCTGTTTAAATTCAATTCGCTGGTTTCCCTATATGAATTTTTGGCTGCAACATCGTTGGATTTTTCGCCATAGGCAACCAGCTATGTCTGTAAAATCCGCCTTGTTTCACTCAAAAATTACATGATAGGGAATTCCACCAATCAAATCTAAATAGCTTCTAAGAAAAATACCTAGTAAGCCAAGCAAACAAAATAATCAGCAATACCAATACACCCAGCACAAATAGGTACCAGTGGTTCCATGATTTAAAGAGTGGCGGTGGCATGTGGTTAATTAGTTAACTAGTTCATTGGTTAATTGGTTCCTAAGCGTTGAATATTGTGCATTGAACATTGGGTATTGAACATTCGTTATTTTCTCCTCCCTCCCAGTAATCCCCCTGAAAAAAGGCCCAGCATCAACCCTATCACCAGGCCAATCTTCACATTCTTCAGGAACATGCCCGTTGCCAATGCAATAACAATGATCATGATGCCCAGTATCCGTTTGCGTTGGTACATCTCATTTGTTTTGTGGCAATGCTATCAAATTGGCCAATAACCTGTACGCTCCGGGCACACCTGCTGGCAACTGCCTGAACAGCACCAGGCTCACGTACACAAAATTGCCCTTGCCGTACTTGGCTATGGCCAGGCTTCCATTGCTTTCCTTTTCGCCCGTATCGTTCATGGCCAAGGGTGTTTCAAAATGTGGGTCCAATTGCTCGGCTTGGTAGGTGCTCCTTTCCTGTATCCAGTTGGCAAAATCCTTGCTGGTTATTTTATTGGGGTAGTTCAGTACCGGATGCTCGGGCAGGGCAAACTTCACAGTGGCATTTTCTTCTGTTACCCTGGTACCAGCATTGACCACAAAAGGATAGGGGCCCACTTTCACTTTGTTCAGGCCAACGGTATTGCTCTTCAAATACTGCACAATGAGGTTGCCCCCATTCTTGATATAATTGTTCAGCACCTCGTTCCTGCTGCTCAGGTACTCGTTCATATTATAGGCACGTATGCCCGTGATAATGGCATCAAACTGCTTGAGGTTATCTTCCGTCAGGTCCTTTTCAGCTAGGTATTTTATTTCATAGCCCAGACCTTCCAGTGCCTCGGGCAGTTTGTCGCCAGCACCAATGATATACCCTATCTTCTTGCCCTTGGTAACAACGTTCACATTCACCAAATTGGCCTTGGCTGGTTTGAAATAGGTGATGGTAGGTATATGGTCGTACTTGATATTCTGTGTGCTGGCACCTGCTTCGCCGTTTGTTAGGCGTATGGTGGTATCGGTTGCATATTTTACGGATACGGACTTATCTATCCACCGATCCTCCACTACATTGGCATTCCTGGTAGTGGCAATGAGCCTGGTAGTGGTCCCAGCATGGTTGATGCTTAAATAGTTCTCCTTGCTGTACCTGAGCTCCTTGACGGGCAGCACGGGCACTGGCTGGCAAACCTCTCCCCGAACAGGGTCAACGGTCTTGAACTGCACGGCCCTTTTGATAACGAAGTCCACCCCATCAATGCTCACCGTGAAGCTTGCTTGCAAGGATGGGTCATTTTCTGCCTTGCCAATCAATGCCTGGTCCCTCACATCAAACATGCCCTCGCTTTGGGGGTATTCCAACCAATAGGGCTGGGATATTTTCTTATTGGCAGCAATGGCAATGCTTTTGTTGATGCTGATGTTTTCATTGGTCCCCAATTGCCTTGCAAAGCTGGAATCGAATCCCTCCAATTGCACCTGCTTCAAAGTGATATTGCCCATGTTCCTGGCATCGTCGCTACGGTTACGCTTGTTCAGGAAGAAAGTGGTTTTCAATGTATCCCCCTGCACCACAAACTCCTGGTTGGTGGTTGCTTCCACAAACAGTGCTGCACAGGCTTCAATCAATTGCTGGGCCTCCTCCATTTTCTTGCTCTTCCAGACACCATCGGGCAGGGCCTTCATTTCCTTGTACAGTTGCACCAGTAAGGGCACACTCAGTTCGGGTTGCTCGAAGTTATAGTTGGCAATAATTTGCTTGATGCGGTTCCCAATGGCCCCGCCACCGGCCAACCTGCCCCAATCGGTAGTGATGCCGTTCATTAAATACCTGTTGTACAGGCTATCGCCATCCACATAGGTAAAGTATTCCGTAATGCTGCCCTTGCGTCTGGGCCTGCCCTCCCCCTGGCTCTTGTGCATGGTCCTGGCTTCGCCACCAATTTCGCCATAGCTTTCGCCCAGCAGGGAATTGTATACCCCAATATCTATTTTCAGTTGGTTCTCGCTGGTGGTATTGTTGCCCCCAAAGTTGAACGTGTTCCACAGGATGCGCTTTGCCTGCCAGGGTTTTACTCCATAGTTGAACTGCTCGGGAAACTTTGTAGGGTCGGCTGCTGCCAGGAATGCTTCATGTGCTATGATGGCGGAAGCTGCATGGTGGCCGTGACCTGCACGCTTATCGGGTGGGAACCGGGCAATGATGACATCGGGCTGGTACTGCCGGATGATCCATACGGCATCGGCCAGTACCTTCTGGTGGTCCCATATTTTCAATGCCTCATCCGCACTCTTGCTGAAACCGAATTCATAGGCCCTTGAGAAATACTGCTCGCTGCCGTCCACCCGCCTGGCAGCCAATAGCTCCTGCGTGCGTATCAGGCCCAGTTCTATGCCCTGTTCGGAGCCTATGAGGTTCTGGCCCCCATCGCCCCTTGTGAGGCTCAGGTAGGCGGTCCTGTACATTTTCTCCTTGGCAAAATAGGGCAGCAGGGCATTGTTCTCATCATCGGGATGGGCAGCTATGTACAGTACGCTGCCCAGCACGTTCAATTTCTTGAGGTTCAGGTAGATCTCGTTGCTGGGTGTTTGGGCGTAGGGTGAAAGGTGAAGGGTGAACAGTGAAATGACCAAAAGCGCTTTCCTCATTGTTGGGATATGTTTATGGAACGAAGTTAATGGAAGGTATAACTGGGGGTTTACCATTTAAACAAAAAGAAATGGGATTGTTTCCACTCCCAGACCAAGCTGTTGCGAAGAAGCTGTTTCTACGTTTTCAATACCCTTATCGGCCAAAGGGTATTCATTGAATACTAACAGTTGAACTAGCTGCGTTCATTATTTAACTGATGTTACGCAAAGATTGTGGGAATAATGTCAGCCTGAAGCCCTCGAAGGGATCTGGTTACAAACAGGTTCCGACAACGCTTCAACAAGCCATATTAAGCTCTGACATCGGCATTTGGCACTTTGCGTAACATCTGTTGCTATATCCATTAATCCATTTATTATGAAAGAAGCCACCCAAGAAGAAACCTCCTTTTCAAGGTTTGAGAACCAGGTCAGCAGTGCCATCATGCTTATGATTGTACTGGTTTCCATGGCCATTTTTGCAATAGTGGCCTGGCAGGTAGCCAAATTTGTATTGCGGTAAAGTTTCGGGCTATCGTATATAGCAAGCAGCGCCTGTTTGAGTAATAAATAGCTGCGCCGCATCCAAACAGATTGGCCCTACCAACCGCAAAGGCAGGGATGACAACCGATAGCCATAGGGTTTGACCACAAAGACCCGAAGGGCACTAACTTGCCTATCGACAAGCAGGGCTGAAAAACTACGTTTTTCCTTTGTAGGATCAGTAAGTGCATCAATTGGATTGGAGGTATTCCCTAATGGCTTTGTGGTACACCGTTTCGCCTGCTTTCAGTTTGGCCTGATAGGCTGCTTTTTGTTGGGGATCCCTTAAAATTGCCCGTGCATAAGCGACTGCTTCACTGAACCGGCTCCGCTTTTCTTTTTGTTTCTTACTGGGCTTGATATTGCTCATATCCGGGTACCTGGATACTACTGTCCCATTGGCATATTGCTTTATGACGAGTTGCTTGCCAATATGCCCGCTTAATTCGTGGAGTACAATATTGCTGTTGGTCCTTGCCATAGATGGGGTTTTACCGTACTGAGACTACGCATCCTTCGTTCATCCTTCGTCTGTCTTTCGTTAAGGCTGTACTGTTTGTGAACAGTTGCTATACTCAACAAGTACTTACCTAAAAGTAGGCAGTTTTAGAATCAATTTGGTCAATATTGAGGGGCTGGCATTTTATTAACTTTCCTTTATAAAAAGCGGTCGCTATTGGGTGTAGTACTATGTAGATAGTTGGAGGGCCGATAACCAAGAGAGAGAGTAGCCAGTTACAAACTGGCTTTCATTGGAAATCCGTAGATAGCCTGGCACTTGGCTACCACTCAGAATCTACGGATAGCCGCTCCGATTTGATGTTCACTGCAAACTAACGAGATCTGGGTACACTACCGCCTACAAACCACCCCTTAGCGTGTTAATAACTCCGAAATTTCATTTGCTTTAAATCTCTTGTAATTATTCTTTGTACAAAGAAAATTGAATTTGTTTTTTTCCTTTACGAAGATTATATACATAAAGCCATGCTGCTTAGAATGAGAAATTAAGTTTTGCCTTATATATATGTACCCTTTACTTCTATAATGGAAAAATCCTATTCCTTCAGTATTGTAATATGGTGTTTGAGATGCATTTACTATTTTAAAACGTTGCGAGTTAATTTTTATAATTATAGAATCTTTATCGAAATCTTTAATTGAAGAAATTTCGCTTAAACTCGAACATCCATAATCACATATTTGGGTCATCTCTACGATACATTGATTAATAGAGTCTTTGAAATAGGTATAATCTTGGGTTCCTTTTTTATCAAAATAATACCATTGCTTAATTTCTTTGAAGTCGTTGTTAGAATTCAGGAACGTCAAGAATAAAAATAGAATATTATACATTACTTATAGCCCTCCTGTTTTGTATCCTTTTGTTTTAAAAGCTGCTTCGGTTGATTTATAAAATAAAGTAACGCTTGGTTTTCCTTTATAGATTGATATGGATTCGTATGTTGCTGTTTCCAAAGTGGGTTTATTGTTCCAGTTTTTTAGCCCAAATTGTAAATGCTCTTCATGAATAAATAAATTTCTCTTCCAATAACTATTACCAGTAATATCAGCTCCGTGCCAACCAACCGCTCCATTTGAGTAGTCTGTTCCTGTGTAATTATTGTTTTTATAATCATATGCTTTTATAGTATACTTGATTGCTTGCCTTTGTTGGTGTTCCCTTCCTAGCCTTAACTTAATAAAGAAACAACGTCCCTTGTAGTTTACTGGTGTTCCTGCCCGTAAACTTAATTAAATAACGCCGCCCCTGCATGGTATTTTCACCTGCAGGATGACATGAACGAAATCCCGCTCACCAGCTCCGTTGGTGAAAACACCCAACGGAGGCGTTCGTTCTTTTTTATATTTTTTGGGAGGAACGGAATACCAACAATGGCAAAGGAAACACCGACCGGGGAGGCTGCTACATTTATGCTTTTGTTAGGAAGAACAGCTTTAGCAAAAAGCAGCATGGCCCATTGGAGCCAGTTACAAACTGGCTTTCATTGGCAATCCGTAGATAGCCTAGCACTTTGCAAACGCTCAGAATCTACGGATATCCATTTCGATTTAATGTTCACGGCAAACTAATGAGAGCGGGGGGGGTGGATTTTTCATATGCTATTGGACTCCGACAGTTATTGGTCCAAAGCAAACAGAGCGTTGGATAGAGGAAGATGGAGGGAGTACTACTAATGTGACTTATTCCTATACTCCGGGTTCTGGATTTCCGTCCGTGAGCATATCAACAAGTCTCAAAGATGGGGACGAGGACTGTGGTGTGCAGATTGTGCAATTTACAGACTACGCATTACCTGAGCCAAATGTAACAACCTATAATTTATATGCATTAAACTTTAGAAGAAGGACTGAACCATAAATTTTAGGTACATATATTTTCAAAAATGCCTAATCGTAATTGATTAGGCATTTTGATTTTCACTTCGTAATATGCAGGCATGAAAAACATTACTATTTTAGCAGCTATTGCACTATGTTGTGCAAGCACCTCATTTTGTCAACCAGTAAGGGATAAATCACTAAGCATTTGCTTGTCGGGAGGCCCATCGCTTGCAAGTTCGGGTGACATGAATGGGTTATATGTTTCTACAACTCTTTCCAAGCGAATCAATAAATGGAGCTATGCAATTGAGTTATCATCTACTGTCCATGACAAACAAAATGAAATTTTGTACAAGGCTCCTGATGGTAGTCTAAATGATGCTTCTGTTCGAAGCACTACTTCTGGGATACAGCTTAATAGTTTGGTTGGGTACAGTGTAATCAAAGATGAGAAAGATGATTTAACGCTTGCTCTTGGTGCTGCAATTCGATATCAAACAACATCTGTATACGACGATTATTTTGTTCTATATCCTTCAATAACAGGATTAAATTACCCCGTTGTGCTATTTAATAATAGCAGCCCTATGCGAAGTTTTGCGATAGGGCCAGTATTAAAAGGTTCTTATACCTATTCAATATCCCCAAAGCTGGGCGTTGCTTTAATGGCAGCATTCCAATTCGATACTCACGGTGATAATTTTTTCAATAGGGGTCTTTCCATAACTTATAAATTATAAATCCAATTTTACGATGGCAAAACGTTTTTTTACATGCTTCATAGTTCTGATTTCACTTAAAGGAATTGGTCAAGAAACCAAGAGTTTCGTTGTTGGAATTGCTCAAGGAAAATTAACAAGTCCATACTATGATAAGAGTAAGTGGGGCGACGATTTTAATATTGATCTAGATTATTCTTTTACAAAAAGAGGAATACTATCTGGTAATTTCAATTGGGGCAAGCATACATATTTTGACCCAACAGGAAGCCCTGCTGTTATCTATGGTGATGGAACTAATGCGAATCAGCGATATTATACTTTTTCGTTTTTATACAAGTATGCAATTATTGCTAAGGAACGTTTTCTTGTTTCAGTAGGTACAGGAGCGGGAGGAATGGTTAAGGTGACCGAAAAATTTTATACAGAAACAACCAATCCTTCACAACTTACTTACCCTCGTGATTTTGTGTCATATGATTTAGTTTTCCCTGTTAGGGTTGATGCTACATATAAGCTCTCTAGTCATTTTCATATTGGAGTATTAGGAGGCTTTTATGTAAACCCTGATTTTCCAATACTTGCTTATCACGGTGCTATTAAAATCGGTTTTCGATTAAAATAATATGACAAAATATTTATTACTCCATATTCATTTTATGTATGATTGTGAAAACTAATTACATAAGAAATTTGGCTGCAACCTTGATTGCAAGAAGTAGTTTTATGACTTTCAACCAACTAGCAAATGACTTGAATGCTAATGGTTTTACAACCACTTATGGAACACCTTACAATGGCGGCAGAGGTGTTGCTAAACTTGTGGAAGCTTGTTTGCCATAGATTAGACGCACAGGGCTTAATCGCAGATAGGAATAATGTTGCTCACGCATTTACAAATGCGGATGGTGAATATGCTTACGTTTAATCCTCTACCTCAATAAAGAGCTCATTTCTTTCCAAGAAGCTTCATCAAATCCTCAACCTGCTTTGTCAAACTCTTTATTTCTGCATCTTTTGCAACCAAACTTGACTCATACACTTCTTTTTGAGAAGAAACAAATGTTTCAATATAGCCGAACGCCTCTGTAGGAGTTTACTGGTGTTCCTGCCCGTAAACTTAATTAAATAACGCCGCCCCTGCATGGTGCCTGCCTGGCGGCAAAGGCAGGTTTTCACCTGCAGGATGACATGAACGAAATCCCGCTCACCAGCTCCGTTGGTGAAAATTGAAAATGCAGCTTTAGCAGTACACCCAACGGAGGCGTTCGTTCTTTTTTATATTTTTTGGAGGAACGGAATACCAACAATGGCAAAGGAAACACCGACCGAGGAGGCTGCTACATTTATGCTTTTGTTAGGAAGAACAGCTTTAGCAAAAAGCAGCATGGCCCATTGGAGCCAGTTACAAACTGGCTTTCATTGGCAATCCGTAGATAGCCTAGCACTTTGCAAACGCTCAGAATCTACGGATAGCCCGCTCCGATTTGATAGGCACAGCAAACTAAGGAGAACTGGGTATTGCCAATCCCCGTTACAGGGTCTTTGTTTATGGTTGCGATGTCAAGTTAACCATTGACCTCAAACAGAAATATTGCCTATAGCATTTGAGGCTCCAGATGCACCACACCTATCTATTTTGCTAACTGCCAGTTATTTGATTGGATACATCAATCATCTTAGCTTTGACCAATGCAATGGAGTAAATTAAAGCATACAATTGAAAACAAGTTTGCCGATAGTATGAGAGGGCGTGTTGAACTGTATTCAACCTGTTATACCAAGCCCAATAGTAATAACGGGAGAGGCTGGATAACAGTGGATAAAATTCAATTAGTCAACTTTGCTACTATTAAGTCAATGCTAAACTATGGAGCTTATTATCATGAAGCTACCGACACCTATTGTGTAAAGCATACAGCCATTGAAAACGAGGAGAGGATTGAGGGGAACCTGATTGAAGAAGGGGAGTTTTCAAGATTTGATTTACATAATTGTTGCTGGGAATATTTGAACTTGACAGTTGAAGAAGGTTTGGAACATAGAAGCCCAATAATTAACTTCTTGGCCATTTTGGATAAAAGACTTGGCAAGAAGAGGCTTGTGCAGATTGACAATCAGCATTTTCATCCGCTGGTAAAATATTTGCTTGCCTTCAGATTAGCTGCTGAAGGATTAACAAGGCCAAATCCGATGCAGGAAACAACATAATTTGTCCTTCTTCCATAGGCAATTGTTTGGCATCTTAAAAGATTTGCCTATTTTCAAATCCATGCTAGCAAATAGAATACGTTATTTCATTCCCTTACTTTCTTTGATTGCTGCTTGCCGTGCCCCAATACCTAAGACGATAAACAAGTCCCCTCAATTAAGTATGCAGTTTTCTGAAAA
The DNA here is from genome assembly GCA_023251255.1 of Chitinophagaceae bacterium. GTDB lineage: Bacteria > Bacteroidota > Bacteroidia > Chitinophagales > Chitinophagaceae > UBA1930. The sequence goes on along the minus strand of JAHEZD010000053.1, from coordinate 8,827 downwards.
GTACATTGTTTGTGATACCTGCATTTCCACCATCATTGTACACCATGAAGAATGCACCACTTGCGGGGAAATCACTGTTGACAGTGGCAACGTTTACCTTAGCCATGATATCCTTGAAAAATGCAACACCCTAGCAAACAATCCGGCCAGTGCAAGGTCCGGTAAGTTTTCTCCTAATTATATCTTCATGCATGAACTCTATTTTTCGAATAAGGGTTACTTCAATAAATTATGGAAGGACAAGGAGTTCAAGGACTATGATAAAGCATTCCGTTTAACAGGCAAAGTGGTTGATGTGAAGCGTAGGGTGCTGGGTAATGGAGTTGTTGAAATTTATCCTTCCCTGTTTTTTAAGGTTTATAAAGCCACAGAGGTGGATACAGCTTATTTGGAAAAGATCAGGCAGGAATAAAAGGAATAATAATGGGCGGCATTAAGGAGCTGCCTAAATTCAATTCGCTGGTTTCCCATATGAATTTTCGCTGATGCTTTTCACGAAAATGATACCGTCCTATCTGACCCGTAGTTCCGTCAATGAATGTGGTAGTGAGGTGGTGACTCAGTTTGAAATATTGGAATAAAAAGGCTAAATTGCTGTTAGCCCATAGAAATACAATAACCCTTCGCCGGAACAATAAAAAATGGTAGGGATTATACTGACCCTATACTGACGCTATACTGACCCTCACCCGTACTTCATCCATACATGACCCTACTTTGAAGTGTACTTTAGCCTGCCTACAAGCAATGACCATCCGTACATGGACCTTCTTTGAACCGGATTTCAAGCGCCTAGCCTCGACATAGTTACCCCCCCTTTAATAAGTTGTACAACAAATATTGCCACCTGAATTAACCGCCAATTAAACCCTTACAAAGCCTTGTTTTTCCGGAAGCTGCTGCTTAAGCAAAAGCCCTTGCGCATGCAAGGGCTTTTGATAGTATTAATAGTACGTTATTTATGCCTACCTTACCCAATACCAAATGATGCCTGGATTTGCAGCACAGCCTTCTACGCCACAGCCACCGCTTATCCAAGGTGCAGGTGTCCAGCCACTATTTGAAATAAGCGTACCCCACCAACTGCCTCCACTACAGGCGGAGCTAGTGGTAACGTAGCCACTGCAATTGGAATACCAGGGCATTATTTGCTCTATGCCCCCATCGTTGTAGGTCCAAGTACCAAATTTCGTGTTGATGGTAATATTGGTTTGCGTATTGGTAGCATTCACAAAACTATATGCACCGTTAGCAGTCCAAATAGCCCCATTGCTTCTTCTAGTGGCAGCATCAATCATGTATTGGAACCCAGTGCTGCTTCTTTTGATATAATCTGCCAAGCCGATAATGGAATAATTGGAACTGATGCTTGGTGAAGCAGTGTTCAAAGAAATGGCGTTGGCATAGGTCCATCCTGCATTACTTGCATTGCACATGATCAATGTCCACCCGCCGCCATCGGTTGTCATGTCTGCATAAATCTGGAATGGCGTGCCACTATTGATATTGGGATTGGCAATCCAGTAAAGCCCATCGGTAGATGATGGATAAGCCTGCTTAATGGCATAGGCACTTGTGGAGGCAGTACTTGAGGATAGGCCGTCACCTGCTGTTTTCGTACCGATTGACTGTCCGTTTTTATTAACACCTGAACTGCTGCTTAAAGCACCATTCTTATTAACATAATTCGTTGCGGTGCTAGTAACCTGGCCATTTTTGGTAATGACCGTTACACTGGAAACCGTTAACGTAGCAGCAATGCTGTTACTGGCATAAGTAGCATCGGCAGCCTGTGTGGCTGTAATGGTGCTGGTGCCTGCAGCTACAATGGTTACTGTGCTTCCACTGATGGTTGCCACACTTGTATTGCTACTGGTGTAGGTAAATGCAC
>JAHEZD010000053.1:0-6926 GCA_023251255.1 Chitinophagaceae bacterium | reverse complement strand
TGCACCGGTGCTGTTGCTGGTTGGGGCAGTAAGAACAAAGGGTGCGTCATAATAGGTTCTGGAAAGATTTCCAAAATTGGTAATGGTTGAGGTTGATACGACTGATGTGTTCTTGAAAACCGAAACCGTATTGTCATTGAGATTAATTGTAGCCATGTCTGGTTTACCGTCTCCGTTAACATCTCCAACAGCTATTGAATAGGGGCCCGAGCCAGTAGCAAAACTAATTGGGGAATCAAATTGGAGCAATCCCGAACTACTTTTACTATGCAAAATGGAAACTGTATTGCCAAAGAAGTTGGAAGTAGCTATATCTGGCTTCCCATCACCATCCATATCACCAATGGAAACCCCATTAGCAGCGGACCCAGTGGGAAATTGACTGAAAGCGTCAAAATTGATTGTACCAGTGCTGCTATTATGCAAGATACTCACTTGGCTAACAGCATTGCAGGCAATCACTATATCGGGCTTGCCATCACCATCCATATCTCCCACTGCTGAAACCTGTGCCTGGGAACCAATTGTGTAGGTAGAGGTTGTGAAACTAACTGTACCAACTGCTGAAGTAGTGTTTTGGTAAACAGTTACGTTACTGCTGCTGTAATTTGGCACAGCTAAATCCAATTTGCCATCGCCATTAAAATCAGCCGCAACAATTGAATGGGGGTTTGTGCCAGTTGCAAAACTAAAGGGAGAAGTAAAGCCCACAGTTACCCCACTGGTAGTATTCAGTAGTACGGCCATGGTGTGGCCTGCTTCATTGGCGACGGCTATGTCTGGCCTGCCATCAGCATCCAAATCGGCTGTGACCATTGAAAAGGCTCCCGATCCCCCTATTGGAAAGCTAACCCTTGTAGCAAAGCTGATTGTTCCAACGGCACTGCTGGTATTCAGGAATACGGAAATGGCATTGTCATTGTAATTGGCTGAAACCATATCCAGTTTGCCATCCCCATTTATATCGGCAAGTGATACAAAAGAAGGGTTGTTTCCTGTTGTAAAATCCTGCTTGGTAGTGAAATTCACAGTACTGGTGTTTCCTGTGTTCAATAATACAGAAATTGAATTGCCCGTTCCATTAGGTATCACCAATTCTGGTTTACCGTCCCCATCCAAATCGCCCAAGACCACTTGGGCTGGCTGCGTACCAGTGCCAAAAATTACGCTAGCTGCAATATCAGTCGCAAGGATGCCCGATTTATTTGGAGTAAAAACAGGATTGAAACTCAGCCTGCTGCTTGCCGAAACAGAACCAAGAGTATTGAGCAGGGTAATAGGTGCATAATTGGCACCTGCCGGTACGGTTACCGTTATGCTTGTAGCTGTTGGTGTGCCTGTGACTGTTGCTCTTGTTGTCCCAAAGAAAACAATATTGTTTGCTGCCGTGGTATTGAAACCTGTTCCAGTAATGGTTACAGATGTACCAACAACACCTGATGTTGGTGTGAATGAAGTAATAGTGGGGGGAATGCCCAACCTTGTTATTGTAATAGTATATGTTTTAGTAGTAGTACCATCCTGCGCAGTTACCAGCACGTCAATAGCATTGCTTCCTACGTTCAATGATAATGCGGATGACGGACTCCCACTAGCTACTGCGGCATAACTGCCACCATTCACCCTTACCTGTATGGTAGCATTTATATCATTTTTTGTTGGTGTTACGGTAACACTTGTGGTAGCATTTGCAACACTAGCAGTGTAGGCTATGGTTGCAGGGGCAAATGTTGGAGCAATTGTTCCTGCAGTAGTTGTTAATGCAGACAATGTTGCATCCGTTGCAGCCGCCGCCCTTGTTAGCGTAATGGTATACATTTTAGTGGTGCCGTCTGCTGCACTCACTTTTGTATCAATGGTATTGCTGCCCACGGTCAATGACAAGGCACTTGATGTACTGCCACTGGTTACTGTGGCATAGGACCCGCCATTTACCCTTACCTGTATGGTATTGGTAATATCCACCACAGTTGGCGTAACCGTTACACTTGAAGTGGCGTTGGTGACACTACTTGTGGTATAGGCCAATGTATTTGTATTAAAAGAGGGACTGATAGAACCACTGCTAATGGTTAAACCACTTGCATCCACACTGGTAGTTGTGGTGCCTGTTAAGTACTTAACGATTACCACGCCCGAACCACCTGCACCTGTTGGGTTGCCCACACCTGCACCACCACCGCCACCACCAGTATTGGCAGTACCTGAAGTAGCTACTAAACCAGGGTTGTTATAAGAGTTGATGCCATTTCCACCGCCACCCAAGCCGCCAGTTCCCCCTGGGGAGCCTGTACCCGTACCACCGCCGCCGCCTGCATAATAAGTAGCTGTTCCAGTTATGGAGGAGGATAATCCAACACCACCAGCTACTGCTGTACCGGCTGCACCAGCACCGCCACCGCCGCCAGAATCTCCAGTGCCACCATTGTTGCCCTGTCCTGCTGTTCCTGTTCCACCTGGACCATTGTCCCTTCCACTTCCTCCGCCAGAGCCACCACTCAATCCTGCTGTGCCATATTTTCCACCACCACCACCACCTGTAGCTGTTATGGTTCCAAAAACGGAATTGCTGCCATTGTTGCCATTGCCTGTGGTTACACTAGCACCACCTGCACCCACTGTTACTGCAACAGATGATCCTGCAGTTACGGCATAAGTGGTTGATGACAACAAGCCACCAGCACCACCACCACCACCATTGTAATGGCCACCAGAGGTTGGCCCACTAGTGCCGCCACCTGAGCCGCCACCAGCCACCACCAGCACTTCAATATTGCCTGTAACGGGGGGATTGAAGCTGGCTGCACCTGTAGCAATAAAGGAATGAATGGTGTAGGAGCCTGTATAAGTAATGTTACCACCGCTTGCAATGAGGTTGGCAGACCGTGTTACTGTTATGGTATATGTCTTGATGGTAGAGCCATCTTCGGCAGTAACCTTTACATCAATGGTATTGCTGCCCACATTTAATGAGAGTGCAGCAGAAGCACTGCCGCTGGTTACTGTGGTGTAAGACCCACTGTTTACCCTTACCTGTATGGTTGCTGTGGCATCTGCTACTGTTGGCGTTACCGTAACACTTGTGGTAGCATAGGCAACAGTTGCAGTATAAGCAGTAGTAGTTGAGGTAAATGTTGGCGAAATGGTTCCTGCTGTTGTGGTTAAGGCCGATAAATTGGCATTGCTTGAACCGGGATACCCTACCCAGTTACTGGTGTTGCCAGTTAATGCAAAATTATTTAAAGTGCCGTTAAGGGCATTGGAGGTCAAATCAGTTAAAGTAGTTAGACCTGCATTGTTTCCACCTGCTGTACCTTGGTCGAAACGGTAATAAGCTATCAGGCCTGTTGCAGAAGGGCTTACCGTAGTGTTCATGTTTGTAGATATCTCTGTTGCGGTCCGCTCCACATTCCAAAAACGTACTTCATTTATGTTTCCTTTTGCAAACCATGCACTTGTTTCAGATACCCTACCAATTACAAAGTTCTGACCTGAAGCAGGTGAAACAACACTAGATGTTGAGCCAACCAGTACACCGTTGATGTATATCTTTTGGCCACTGGCACTTCCGGTAACAGCAACATGCATCCATTGGCCAAAAGTGGTTGCTGGACCTGAGATTACTTCACCCCAGCCGTTCCACAGGGACCACTTATTGGCATTGTCAGAATAGAAATTCCATCCAAGCGAACTTGTTCTTCTTCCAAAGATACATTGATAGGTGCCTGAAGTGGCTGTAAGCTTTACCCAAGCTTCAGCGGTGTAAGTGGCAGTATTGAAAACAGCATTATCGGCAATGGACACATAATCATCCGTGCCATCAAAATTCAAGGCATTGTCTGCAGCTGACCTTGTTACAGTAATAGTATATGTTTTTATAGTTGTGCCATCCTGAGCAGTCACTTTTACATCAATGGTGTTGCTGCCAACGTTCAATGATAATGCAGATGAAACTGAGCCACTGGCTGCAGTAACATAAGAGCCACTGTTAACCCTTATTTCTATCGTTGCGTTGTCATCAACTTTTGTTGGAGTTACGGTTACACTGGTTGTGGCATTAGCAACACTGGCAGCGTAGGCTATTGTGCCTGCTGAAAAACTTGGTGTAATGCTGCCTGCTGTTGTGGTCAACGCAGATAGGTCAGCATTTGCAGAGAAATAGTAGGCATTCTGCGATGCTTCCAAAGCCTGCCTGTCTGTGGTGCCAAGGGCACTTCCTATGGTCACAAATTCACTGACCCAACCATTGAGATTGGTAACCCCGTCTGCACGTGTGCCAATGCTAAGTGGTGTATTTGCGTCCCCATATTGGGTAAAAGTACCTGAGCCATTGCCTGCACCATTCCTGTAAAAGTTAGCCTGTGTAGTGCTAGACAAAAAGGACCATTGAGAAAAGCCTGCCGCAGCCGAAACACCCGTAGTTAGGCTAAATCCATTGACGGCACTCCCGTTACCGGTCCATATGTTATTGCTCCACATATCTATGGGTGCTGCAAGGCTGCCACTTGTTTTGGCTCCAAAAGTAGGATACGCTGTATTTATGTTTACGCCTGCACAAATTGCAAAGGTAAATCCTGTAGCATAACTGCCAGTGAATGCAACAGTAGCCAATGAAGTACCGTTGAAATATACTGCTGGTCTGGCATTTTTACGCTGTATTGTACCGGAAACAACAATTTGTGGCTGGAGTGCTGTATTGGCCTGCGTTGCATTGCGGCCGTTGCCGCTTTGGTCGTACCAGGTAACCACATAACCGCTATTGCTGCCAATAAATGTTTTCAGCGATGCAGTGTCAAGATGGCCATTCACAAAACCGATATCCTGCGTGGTTCCACTGCTGCTGTTCCTCACATTAATGGCTGCACCCGTATAGGTACTGCTCAAAAGACGCAACGAGTACGCAGCTGGAGAAACCGCCGTAGAGGTAAGACCCGCATTGTCCAGCGCATTAAGGTTTCTTGTTATTGTTAAAGTATATGTTTTTGTAGTTGTTCCATCCTGTGCGGTAACCAACACATCAATTGTGTTGCTGCCAACATTCAATGACAATGAACCAGATGGGCTGCCGCTTGTTACGCTTGTATAGCTTCCACCATTCACCCTTGCCTGTATGGTTGCATTGGCATCATTCTTTGTTGGGGTAACGGTCACACTGGTTGTTGCATTGGTAACACTTGCTGTATAGGCTGTTGTTGCTGCTGCAAATGTGGGGGAAATAGTGCCTGCAGTGGTTGTTAGTGCAGAAAGGTTAGCATTTGTTGACAAAACTGGATAAACCGTATTCTGGTTGGCTTCCATTGTTTGGCGGTCGGTGGTAGACAATTCGCTATTGAAAGCAATTACCTCACTAATATACCCATCCAATATTTCAGGCACATAACCTCCGTATCCGGTAGCCAATGAACCGGGTGTTCCTTTGTTGTTGCCAGTTGATTGGGACACACCATTTCTCCAGGAAGTACAAGCAGTAGAAGATGGTTCAATAACCGTAAAGTACTCTACACTGGAAGTTGACCATGGCGTGCTTATTTGATGGTTCCATCCATTGGCAAACCATGCATGCTGATTGGAATATGGACCCACGAGCCAGTTATTGGTGCCCGTTCCCTGGACGGCCCTTCTGAAAACGTTATTATTTGAATTGCCTCCTGCAACGATATTCACGGAAATAGGCAGGGATGTCAAATAATCTGTGCCTGTATAGCTCAGCCCGTCATCAGTGGCATCGTGATAAATGGTGGGCAATCCATTCCTTCTGTAGATAACGCCAGCATTAATAATTGCTGGCTGTTTGGATGTTGTGGCCTGGGTTAGATTCCTGCCATTGCCGCTTTGGTCGTACCAAATAGTTACAAAACCATTTCCTGAACTTACAAAGGTCTTTAGGGAAGCGGTATCCAAGTTGCCTGAAGAAAATCCAATATCCTGTGTTGTGTTGTCACTACTTCTACGTACTTGTATCGCATTACCAGAGTAACTACTACTTAATTTACGCAAACTATATGCAGATGCTGCAGGAGTACTGGCAGTTAAACCAATATTATCCAATGTGTTTTGTGCAGTGCTTGCATTTACCAAAACAATACCCAGGCATATAAAAAAGAGTTTCTTCATGAGTGCGGAATTAAACAGTAAATAACATGTCCAGCAACTATTTGCTTAGCATGCTCAACCGAGCTATTTAGCAAAAAAAGGCAACTGCTTTTCAATGAAAAGCAGTTGCCTAAACTTATTAATTAATAGAAATAATCGAATTGAATCCTGTCGCTTGCCGATAATGCATAAGCACCATTGTTGGCAGGTATATAAGTTAAAGTGGTACCAGATACACTGTAAGCAGTGTTGCTTATCCTAATACCATTGATGTACATTTTTACTACACTGTTGGTAGACTTGGTTTGGGTGAGGGTGAAACTTGTTTGAGCTGCTGTTGCCGTAAACTCATCCGCCACTTCCCTAATTAATACCCTTGCCGAGTTGATCGTTCCTGTACCAGAATTGATAGCCGTTACGATGTTGTTACCTGCCGTTGCATTATTGGCAATGCTTGTTACAGCAGTTGAACTAATAGTTACGTCGCCAGTTACAGTTTGAGGAGCCTGAGGTACAAAAGTGGTAGCTGCGGTTAAATAAACTTGACCTGCAGCAGTACCAGTTGCGAAACCTGTACCTGCGGCACCTGTAGCACCTGTAGCTCCTGTGGAACCAGTGGCTCCGGTAGAACCCGTTACACCTGTTGCTCCTGTTGGGCCTATTGGACCTTGTGCACCAGTGGCTCCTGTTGCTCCAGTTGAACCTGTTACACCGTTAGCACCGGTTGCTCCTGTGGCTCCAGTTGAACCTGTTACACCGTTAGCACCGGTTGCTCCTGTAGCTCCAGTTGAACCTGTTACACCATTAGCACCGGTTGCTCCAGTAGCACCGGT
>JAHEZD010000123.1 GCA_023251255.1 Chitinophagaceae bacterium | reverse complement strand
AAGTGCATCTTCTGCAACAACCTTTAACGATGCTGGATTAACTGCATCAACAACTTATACCTATACAGTTTATGCCTACAATGATGTTTCATGTACCAACCCTGCCTATAGGACCCTCACCCCTTTAAGTGCCAGTGTAACTACTTCGGCACCTACCAATTACATTACAGCTTCTGTAACAGGCTTCAATTATGACATTATAGCCAATGGAACAGGAAATGCCACAGCTTTAATCAATAATGACCTGGGCAGTTCAAGGGCACTTGTTTCGGCTGATTACAAAGCGGTGGCAGGAAATGCTGCGCCTACCTACGCATTGCCTTCAACAGGCACTATCGCCAGTTCAGCAACAACAGGATTGACCTTCCAGCTTGCTGGTTACAGTGCCAACAATGCATTAAGGTTCGATACGCAAGGACAGTCGGGCACTTTGACTGTTACTACCCCAAAATCTGCAAGGGATATTTATTTGCTTGCCACGGCAGGAGAATATGATGCCACCATTACTGTGCAGGTGAATTTTACCGATGCCAGTTCCCAAACATTTACAGGCGTGGTAATCAAGGACTGGTATGATGCCACCACCACAAACCGTGCAACCGCTGGCATAGGCAGGATAAATGTGGGCACCAATGGACTGGAAGGGGATGCCACCAACCCGCACCTATACCAATTGCCATTGGCACTGGATGCTGCCAACTATTCAAAGCTGATCAGCAGTTTACTGATTACCAAAACCGATGCAACGGCACTTGTTTACCCCGCTGTAGGCGGTGGCATTCCTGCCATACTTGCCGTTAGCTTAAATGCTTCAGGGGCATTGCCCATAACCCTACAGGAATTTGCAGGATATAAAAACGAGAAGACAAATGTAGTAACCTGGACTACCGCAACAGAAGTTAACAATATCGGATTTGAAGTGCAACGCAGTATTGACGGCATTTCTTTTGCCCCATTGTCATTCGTGCAAACAAAAGCATTGAATGGCAATAGCGATAAAACGCTGCATTACCAGTTTACTGATGTTAAACCACTTGCTTTTAATAATTATTACAGGCTGAAACAAGTGGACAAAGATGGCAAGGCCGCTTATAGTAGCATTGTTTTATTAAAAGGGGACAAAATGGGCAGCCCCCAGATTATTGCACTGTATCCCAATCCAGTGGTGAACGTTTTGAATGTGATGATTGCAACCAATGAAAAAGCAAAAGGCACGCTTTTGATCCAGGATGTAAATGGCAGGAGTATTGCATTTCAACCCTATTCTCTTTCTATAGGTGAAAACACCATTTCCTTTAATGTCAATAACTTAACAAAAGGGTTGTATGTAGTGAAAATGATTAGGGAAGATGGTAGCACTTATGCATATAAATTTATAAAATAAAAATCCGCTTGAAATAAGACAGTTTCTAAAATTAGCTAGTTGTCGAAACATCAAGTAAATGCAATTGTTCAGGGAAGCCGTTATAGGCCTCCCTGAACTTTTTATGTGCAAGCACAACTGGTCTTATTGCTGCAAAGGCTTACGGATGACGTTATTGCTGTTCATGTACCCAATTACGGTTTCCCCACCTTAGGGAAACCCTGACGACGGCTTTACGCCTCGTCAGCGGTTGCCGTAATCACGGTTCTCATTAGTTTGCCATGAAGATTAAATCGGAGCTGCTATCCGGAGTTTTGTGAAAAGCTTTGAGCCCAGCTAACTCCGGATTTGCTATGAAGGCCAGTTTGGAACTGGCCCTTAAGAAACACGATTTGCACATTGAGCCTACAAAGGCCCCTTTGCAGGAGGAAACGCATTGCTACCCCTTCGGATTGACGAAAGCAGGAATAAGCAGCAGGGCAGCAACAAATGCCCCTGCAAACAAAATGAAGTACAATGGCAAGGAAGGGCAGAAAGGGGAGTTCAGTGCATCTGATAATCCGACCGTATTACTGGAACAGTTGAATGGCTTTGAGATTACCGGAACTATCCTGTCTGGCCTATGATGCCGGATATGCATTTGTCCATGAACAGAAAGCAACTGCTTGTGCAATTGGAGCCAAGGAACCATCCTTTTTTCTAAACGGTGGGCCACCGCCTATAACTACTGCTGTTCACGAACACCATGCAGTCCAATGTGCCCTCCAGCTTCGCCAGTGGATGGGTAGTGGCTCATTTTGAATATTCTTTCCTACAAAGAATGTCAGGCTGAGCAATGTCATAATGAGCTTGTGAACTACTGTCGAAGGCGTTTTATAGGAGAAGCTACCGGTTTCGACAAGCTCAGCCTTGATGGAAATTGGGGCAGGCTCTGACACAAAAATTAAAAATGAGTCACCACCAGTGGATGTGTTTTTTGCCATAACGGATAAAAAAGTTATATTGCTGTGAGAGGTACTACAGAGTTACTCCACTGCCTACGTTTTGGCAAAAAACACCCTAGATTATACTGACACTATACTGATGTTATACTGACCTTCACCCATACCTCACCGTAGCCTCACCCTACTTTTATCCATTGTTCATAATACCTTCATCCATATATACCTTCGCCATCTGCCAACTCTATCTAACGCATACCTATCTATCGCCTCCCAATAATATGCCTGTTCTCCGAATCTGTCCAGACTGCTGAAGCACTGTGTCCTTCAGGGGGCTGGCCCAACTGTTGATAAGTTGAGATTGACCTTAAACCGGAGCCGATTTCTATCCGTAGATGCTGTGCAGTAGCCAAATGCCAAGCTATCTATGGATTTTCAATAAAAACCGGTTTGCAACTGGCTAAATAAGCTACCTTATAGTTTGTGCCGTTCCCCCACTCGAACACGGTAGAACACACTCGAACATGGTAGGACTCGGTCGAACATGGTAGGACTCGGTCGAACATGGTAGGACACAGTCGAATACGGTAGGGCACAGTCGAACACGGTCGAACACAGTCGAACACGGTAGGACACGGTCGAACATGGTAGGACACAGTCGAACACGGTCGAACAGCCGCTATAGGATCACCGAACGGGCACTGAACGATCACCGGACCACCGTCGAACAGAATAGGGTAGGTAGGCACAAAAACAGGCTCCTTTGATGCGTGGTTCGTACTGGTATGCCCCGTCAGGTCTACCGTATATCCAGTAAAAGGCTTACCGGAGCAAAATGGGCTTGATGGAACAGTTGCCCCATTTGCCCAGGCCAATACCCCATTCCAATCGGTTTGAGCCAACAACCGCACCTTCCAGTCGGCACTTATAAAAAATAATTGTTCCATATCAGAACTTTCTTTATAAATTAGTGGGATAAAACCATTCATTATGAAGAAAGCAATTCTACCTACACTTTTACTCTCCACTTTATTCCTCAACCAAGCAGGTGCACAGAGCAACAAGGCTTTCGCCATCACCAGCGAAGCCAAAGGCTCGTACAACTGGACCGTTGTAAGGGAATTGGATCTTTCCACTGGCGAAGTGATCAGGACCCTGTTCAATCCCGCAGACAATAAACCCGTAGCGTATGAAGCTGCTGCTGGCAGCAGGCTATCAGTCAATGCAGGTACACCTTCACCCACCTATTCAGGTGTGGCTGCAGCCGCTTACGACAGCAAGCATAACCGCCTGTATTTCTCCCAAATGTGGATGAACGAACTCAGGTACTTTGACCTGAACAGCAATGAAACAAAAGTGGTTGTCAATAACGACATCAACTACTCAACCGGTGTACGCAATGATGAAAGCAATGTGATTACAAGAATGACCTTTGCAGCCGATGGGAATGGCTATGCCCTCACCAACGACGGCAACCAATTGATCCGCTTCACCACTGGCGACAACCCCGTTGTGACCAACTTGGGAGCCCTGATCGACAGCAAGAACAACAATGGAATCGGTGTCCACAACCAGTGTACCAGTTGGGGTGGGGACATGGTTGCAGATGTATATGGCAACCTTTACCTCATTACCTACAAGAGCCATGTGTTCAAGATAAACATCCAAACAAGGGTAGCCGAACATATCGGCACCATCAAGAACCTGCCTGCAGCCTTCACCACCAATGGTGCAGCAGTTGATGCCAATGGCGATGTGTTCGTAAGCAGCGCAGTGAATGCCGAGAACTATTACAAAGTGAACCTCTCCACGTTGGAGGCAACATTGATCGACAAGAAAGGAGCAGGTATCTACAATACTTCCGATTTGGCCAACGCCAACCTTGCCTACAGGGACACCAAAACAGCCCCATTGGTTGCAGCGGAAATCCTTGGCAATGATGCTGTAAGCATCTATCCGAACCCGGCCATCAATAAAACATTTACGGTGCAGTTTTCAAAAGTACCTGCTGGTACTTATGCAGTGGAACTCACTGATGCCAATGGTAGGAGGATAATAGCACAAACAGTAACCGTAGCAGTGAAAGGCATCCAGAGCGAAAGGATGAACCTGCCCAAGGGTGCATCTGCAGGCCTTTACATGATTAAAGTAAGCAACAGTACCGGTAAAGCCGTTTACAGCGATAAGGTAGTGGTGCAATAAGTGTAGCTAATAAGACATTCCGTTAGTAAGAATGATAGGCCCTGTCTGTTAATCCAGATGGGGCCTTCTTGTATAGCAGGTGGGGGAAACAGTCACAAGGCACCAAACATCCGCATCATTGCTGCAAGTACGGAGCAATCTCCCAATCTCCGTCATCCGATAGCCATCGGATGCGACGAAGGAAGCAATCTACACTACGAAGACATATCACCTAAAAAGGAATCTCCTCCTTTCGAAGTAACCATCTCAATCCTTCCCGCCAATATGATGAGTTGCGAGGAACGAAGCAATCTTTACTTACGAATACGTATCACAAAAAGCAGTTGCCTCCTTTCGAAGCAAAGCAATCTCCGTCATCCGATAGCCATCGGATGCGACGAAGCAAAGCAATCTACACTACGAAGACGTATCACCAAAAAAACAATTGTTTCCTTTCAAAGTAACCTAGTTTACAGGGTAAGCAATCCCTTTTTCCAGTAAGGCTAGGGCTTACTGCAATCGTTTGCGTAAAAAACAGCGGCCACCAACAAAAATGAAAATAAGTTTATGGTTGAAAGAGAAACGGTTCCTGCCTATATGCTTAACGAAAGAGACTTGCTGCTATGTATCAAGAATGCCGATCAACAAGCATTCAAGCAGGTATTTGATGCCTATGTACGCAAGGTTTACCAGTTCGTTTATGGTTATATAAAGGACCGGGCAGATTCGGAAGACATTGTGCAAGTGGTCTTCCAGAAAGTCTGGATAAACAGGGAAACCATCAATGTGGACAAATCATTCAGCGGCTTCCTATTTACCATTGCTTACAGGACCGTTATAGACCATATCAGGCACAATAAAAGCAGGAAGCAGTTTGGCATTGTACGGTTCATGAACAATGTGGAACCCTCCTCCGATGATACCGCTGATTACCTGCTCGTACACCATCAATTGGAATCAAAATACCAGGATGCCATCAATTCCCTCACACCCAAAAGAAGGGAGATTTTCTTGTTGAGTAGGCATGAAGGGCTTTCCAATCGGGAAATTGCCAACAGGCTCCAGCTATCTATTAAAACGGTCGAGAACCACATGACAGCCGCCCTCTTTACATTAAGGGGCTTCTTTAAGAAGGCAGAAATTGGTGTGCTCATTCTATGCTTCTCCTTTCTTCTTTGATTTTTTTCAGTGCTTCCTAGGGGTTGTTTTTCATAATTGCGTAAAGCTTACTTGAACGATTTTGTTCAACGATTAAAATTAACCATTATGAAAAAAAACATGGGCACCATGTTACTTGGTATCTTCATGGCCTTAACTGCCTGCCAGAAAAACACAGGAATTGCCGACGCCTCAAAAGCCGCCCCAACTAAGGACTTACTTGCTGTCACTCCAATTGAAGTCCCGGCCCTGCAAGCAAAGTCCACAACAGTAACCACTGAAGCTGCATTGAAGTCCGCAGTATCATCAGCAGTAGCTGGCGATGTTATTACCATCAGTGGCACCATTAACCTAACAAGCACCTTGCAGTTACTGGCCAGTGGCACATCCAGTTCAAAGATCAACATCAGCGGTGGCACGCTCAACTGCTCCGGACTTCCCTCAGGTAGCTGGGGCGTAAAAGTGAACGGCAGTTACTGGAACATCCAGAACATGACCATTAAGAACGCACCAAGCTGCGGCATTGTATTCCAAACAGGTGGCTACAATTATGTGTACAATGTAACCACATCTGGTAATGGCGATTCTGGCCTGCAGATATACAACGGAGCCCACCATGACAACATCACCTATTCCCATTCAAATGATAACTATGATGCATCAGCAGGTGGCGAAAATGCAGATGGCTATGCCTGTAAGTTATCAGCGGGGCAAGGCAATAAATTTGACCATTGCGTGGCCAACCACAATTCCGATGATGGTTGGGACCTGTACGGCCAACCTTATACAGTAACCATTACCTATTGTACAGCTAGCAACAACGGTTATGGCTCCGCTGGTGATGGTAACGGTTTCAAATTGGGCAGCGCTGGTCAAAGCGTGCCACACACTGTAACCAATTGCACCGCAACAAGCAATTTGGCTTGGGGCTATGATGGCAATGGCAATACTGGCCATATCACCACCACAGGAAGCGGAGGCTCTGGAAATGGGGCAGGACTTTTCACGCGTATTTATTAAACCCGTTCCGGTTGCGAGGAGTTGCCAAGTATGAAGCAAAGCAATCCCCATCGTCGCGAGGAGCGAAGCAATTCGACTTCTTTGGGTTCTTAAATGGCCAACCCATGTTCTCGTGAAAGGGGGCATGGGTTGGCCATTTTTTTGACACCAAATAGGGGTTGATAATTTTTGTGGCGTAGTATTGTATGAAAGACAGAGGCCGCATGAACAGATCCCTATTAAAAAGGTACTTCCTGAATGATGTAACTGCTGCCGAAAAGGCAATGGTTGACAATTGGATCAATGACCCTGCAAATGAAGCAGCAGTAAAAGAATGGATGCAAGGGAGCTGGCAGTTGCTGGCAGATGGAGATACAGGTGTTTCCCCCAACACCAGCGGTATCTGGCAGAATATAGCCACTTCCATTGAGCATGAAGCAGCCCCGCCTAAAGAAACACCCGTAGTCCCCCTTCCTTTCCCGAAAAAGAAACAGTGGTACCTTTCTGTGGCTGTTGCACTCCTGATCCTGTTCTCTGGCTACTTCGCCTATCAGCATTTCAATAACAATACGTCCAGCAATAATAACCTTGCTTCCTATGGAGGCAAGCTGTCCACGGAAACCAACAATACACCTGTCCAAAAAACGATTGCGCTTGAGGATGGTAGTGTGGTGGTATTGGCCCCCCATGCTTCCCTGTCCTTCCCGAAGCATTTCAATAATGACAAAAGGGAAGTGAACCTCGAGGGGAATGCTTTCTTTGAAGTGGCCAAGAATCCCGAGAAGCCATTTATTGTTTATAGTAACAATATTGTTACCAAAGTGCTGGGCACAAGCTTTACGATCAGCACCGATTCCAGTACAAAGGACATCCATGTAGCTGTCCGTACAGGACGGGTGCAGGTATTTGAGAAGAATAGTGCCAGCAAGGACCAAGTAAATACAAGGGCATTAACCTCCAATGGGGTAATCATTACAGCCAACCAGCAAACTGTTTATTCAAATAACCATAACAGTTTCCAAACGTCATTGGTGCCCGTTCCATTGCCTATTCCGGGCAAACAGGTAATGGCAGGTTATTTTGATTTCAACAGGCAGCCGGTATCACTGGTAATCGAAAGGATTCAGCAGGTATATGGTGTGGAGATAGTATTGGAAAACGAAGCACTGGATAAGTGTATTTTCTCTGGTGAATTGGAGGAGGAAAGCCTGTTTGAAAAAATGGATATCGTCTGCACTGCCATCAATGCAGGCTATGAAATTTCCGGTACAAAGATTTTATTGAAGGGGAAAGGATGCAAATAGCCCTGCCCACCGAGGATTATAGGGTTTGGTCGGATGCTTTTAACGATGCTTGTAGATGAGATGTAGATTGTTACATACAGCGATGCTTATTGCCATCTGTGCAGTCTGGGGAAGCCATGCTTCTGCCCAGCAACTGCTCAATAAAAAAGTGTCTGTACATGTAAGCAATGTCCCTCTCATCAATGTCATTGAAGATGTACAGTTACAAACCGGCACCCGATTTGTTTACAGCCCCAATATCATAGAAGACAATAAGAAAGTAAGTTTCAACTGTGCCAATAAAAATATGGCAACCTTCCTTGAAGAGTTCTTCTATCCTTATGGCATAGCCTATAAAGTAATCAATGAGAAGAAGATATTGCTCTACGCCGACAAGGACAAGAAAAAGAACATAGTGCCCATGCAGGAAGAGAGTTCCTTGAATGAAGTGGTTGTTGAAGGAACTGTTGCCGATGAAAATGCCAATCCCTTACCTGTTGCTACAGTATGCGTGAAGGGCAGCAGCAAAGCAACGCAAACAAATGAAAAGGGCAGCTTTTCCATTAAACTGGACCGTGCCAATATCAATGAACCAATAGAATTGGTTATCAGTTATATCAACTATAGGAACTTGACCGTCCGTACTGATGGCAAAACGAAACTGTCCTTGCAATTGGAAAGGCTGAGCAATGAACTGGATGATGTAGTGGTGGTAGGTTATGGTACCATCAAAAGAAGGGACCTTACTGGGCCTGTTGCATCCATTACTGCAAAGGAACTGAAAGATATACCACTGTCTTCAGCAGCCGAAGCACTGCAGGGGAAATTGGCAGGGGTGCAGTTCTCTGTTTCCGAAGGTGCTCCCGGAGCAGAAGTCATTGTTAGGATCAGGGGCGGCAATTCCATTACACAGGACAATTCCCCCATCTATATAGTGGATGGGGTGCAAGTGGAGAATGCACTATCCGTTATAGCGCCACAGGACATAGCTACAGTGGATGTTTTAAAGGATGCCTCCACCACTTCTATTTATGGCGCAAGGGGCGCAAATGGTGTTATCATCATCACTACAAAAACAGGGAAGCCCGGAAAAACAGTCATTAATTACAATGCCTCCTATGGATGGAGGGAATTGCCCAAGGAAATGGATGTATTGAGCCCTTATGATTTTATTGCATGGCAATATGAAAGGAGCCGGGGCAATGTTACGGATAGCACCAATTTTGTAAAAGCGTATGGTACCACATGGGATACGTTGAACGTGTACAGGAACCTGCCTGCCATTGATTGGCAGGATAAGGTCTTTGGTAGGAAGGCCGCTTACCGGAACCAGAACCTTTCCATCAGCGGGGGCAGCCTGTCCACAACCTTCAATTTAAGCGTTACAGCCAACAAAGAAGACGGCCTGCAATTGGAATCCGGCTTTGATAGGAAAATGCTCAACTTCAAGTTGGACCATAAGGCAAATGACAAATTGAAGCTGGGCATGACAGTTCGTTACCTCGACCAAACAATCAGTGGCGCAGGCACAACCAATACAGGCACAAGAAATACCAACAAGCTCAGGCACAGTATTGTGTACAGGCCATTTGATGTGCCCACACTTCCATCATCCGACCAGTTTGATGAAGCCTATTATCTAGCTTCCAATCAGGTACAGAACCCTGTTATGCTCACCCATGCAGAATATAGGATGCAGTACAGCAAGGCCACTTATTTCACCGGCTATCTCACCTACAGCATACTGAAGAACCTTGTGTTCAAATCGACCATTGGTTATGATAACATGAACATAAAGCAGGATGCCTTTTTTAGCAAGCTCACACCCACCGCGAGGACCTATGCAGGATTGCCTGTAGCCACGATCGGCTTGCAGAACAGTACAAGCATTTCCAACTCAAATACCCTGCAGTACACATTGCCCAATTATAAGAAGCAGCATAGTGTCTCCTTGTTGATAGGGGAGGAAATGGTCGATATAAGGGCAAGGTCCACTTTTATGGAAACACGCTTTTTCCCTGCGGATATAACGCCCGAAAAAGCCTTGGCCAATATGGGCCTTGGCTCGCCACCATCTGGTTCAACCGAGCCTTTGCCCACGTCCAATGTAAATCCTCCCAGCCGTATCATTTCTTTTTTCAGCAGGTTCAATTATTCATACAACAATAAATACCTGCTTGCACTGAACCTCAGGGATGACCGGTCTTCCAAGTTCAGCTACAGTAATGGTGCCTTGGTGTTCCCTTCTGGCTCTGCTGCATGGCGGTTTACTAAAGAGAAGTTCATGGAGAAGCTCACTTTCTTGTCAGACGGCAAAATAAGGCTGGGTTATGGTGCTGTAGGCAATAACAGGATTGGTGATCTGCTGTACGAACAATTGTATGGTGTTACGGGCATGTATGCATTGAACCATTCCATATTGCCTGGCTTCACCCCAACTGCCTTGGCCAATCCCAATTTGACATGGGAGAAGAATGTAAGCAGGAACCTTGGCCTTGACCTTTCTTTTTTCAGGGGGCGTTTGCAGTTTTCCATGGATATGTATAGGAATACTTCCAATGACCTGTTATTGGCCGTGGCCATTCCCCCTACTGTTGGTTACACGTCGCAACTGCAGAACCTTGGAGCAACGTCCAACAAGGGAGTGGAGTTCCAAATTGATGCAGCCTTAATAAAGAAGAATAAGTTCTCATGGACAAGCAGTTTCAATATTGCTTTCAATAGAAACAAAGTGGAAAGCCTTGGGGGAGTAACGCAAATAACAAGAAGTTCGGGATGGCAGGGCACGGATGGGGCAGACGATTACTTGGTAAAAGTGGGCGAACCAGTTGGTTTGATGTACGGATTTGTAACGGATGGTTTTTATGGGATCAATGATTTTGATTACAATGCGGCCACAGGTACCTATACATTGAAAGCTGGCATCCCCTCCAATAGTTCGCTTTATGGGGTACCTCAGCCCGGTTCCATCAAGTTGAAGGATGTGAATGGTGATGGGGTAGTGAATACAGATGGTGATAGGACAATTATTGGCAATGCCAATCCAAAATTTATTGGTGGGTGGAGCAACAAGTTTACCTACAGGCATTTCGATGCAAGCCTCTTCGTGAACTTCGTGGTGGGCAACGATATCTATAATGCCAACAAAATTGAATGGACAGATGGCAGTTTCCCCAACTTGAACATGCTGGGCCTCATGAAGAACAGGTTCACTTACATCAATGCCAAGGGACAAAAAGTTACTGACCCTACTGCCCTTGCAGCTTTGAATGCAGGTGCAAATATCTGGACACCTGTTCGGGCACAACGCTACTACCTACATTCTTGGGCAATAGAAGATGGGTCCTACCTAAGGATCAATAACCTTACACTCGGGTATTCACTGCCGAAGAAGTTATTGGGCAGGATGAAGATTACCAATATCAGGTTATACGCTACCATAAATAATTTAGCAACCATTACAGGGTACAGTGGCTACGACCCGGATGTTACAACGAGAAGAACGGATCCGTTGACCCCCGGTGTCGATTTTGCAGCCTATCCCAGGGCCAGGACCTACGTATTTGGATTAAATGTTAATTTTTAGAACAGATTGGTTATGAGAAGTTGTTTTTTGCATATATCCATAAAGTGCTCCATGCTTTTCCTGGCATTGGTTGCTGCTGGTGGCTGCAAGAAATATACAGAAGTGGAACCTGTTTCCCAATACAGCATTGCGCAGGTTTTTTCGGACGTATCCAATGCTACTACTGCGGTATTGGGTGTGTATGATGAGCTGATGGGAGACAATACCTACGGTATCAGGACCAATCTTTATTTTCCCTATGATACAGATGAAGCAATAGTTTCGGGCAATATCGACAATGGCCGTCGCGGTATAGGAAGGTACCAGTTGCAGGTATCCAATACAGATCTTGCCAATCCATTAAGGGCCTTGTACAGGGGTATTGAAAAAGCCAATCTATGTATTGAACAGATACCCATTATGCCACAGTACAATAGTGGTACGGATGCTGAAAAAAAGGAGCTCCACCGCCTCTATGGCGAAGTGCTCACTTTAAGGGCGCAGTTTTATTTGGAACTGATCAGGAACTGGGGCGATGTGCCTGCACCAATGGTTCCCGCTTACCAGCAAACACAATTATTTGTTCCACGAACCGATAGGGATTCAACCTATGATCTGCTTTTGGGTGATCTGAAAACCGCAGCGGATTTATTGCCTTGGAGAACAGAAGTACCGAGGAATGAACGGATAACCAAGGGCGCAGCAAAGGCATTGAGGGCCAAGATAGCATTATGCTGCGGTGGGTATGCTTTAAGGGGCAGGAAGTCAACAGGTGGCTCCATGCAAAGAAGGGCCGACTATCTGACCTATTACCAAATAGTAATAACGGAATGCGCCGATTTAATGGCAAACAGGAACCAGCATACTTTGAACCCAAGTTTTGAGGATATATGGCACAAATACCTATGTGGCCTTGCTCCGGACCCTTATGGGGAAATCATTTTTGAGGCAGGTGCAGGTGGTGGTAACAGCAATGCCGATAGTAGGATGGGACAGTACAACGGAACCGTTCTCAGCAGCGACTGCCGTTATGGGCAGGGCGGGGGCGGTATCAACTGCTTGCCGAGCCTGTTCTATGCTTTTGATTCAACAGATAAGCGCAGGGATGTTTCCGTAACACTTTACCGTATCATGGATGCCACCAATATTAAGAGCGTAGCCGCTGCAGGAATGAACGCATTGACAGATGGCAAGTTCAGGAGGGACTGGCGTACACCATTATTGCCTGGTACCGCATTGAATGTAGGTTATAACTGGCCTTTTATCCGGTTTTCCGATGTGCTGCTCATGTTTGCCGAGGCAGATAATGAAATGAATGGCGCCCCATCTGCGGCAGCCAAGGCTGCTTTTGAAGAAGTGCGATTAAGGGCCCATGGAGGCAATGCCAATTTGATTGGGGTTACGCCAAGTGATAAAGCTGGTTTCTTCAATGCAATAGTGAACGAGCGTTTATTGGAATTTGCAGGTGAAGGCATCCGAAAGTATGATTTGATCAGGTGGAACCTGCTGTCAACAAAAATTGCCGAAACAAGAACAAAGCTCCAGCAAATAAGGGATGCTACTGGCCCCTATACCAATGTGCCACAATATGTGTACTATAAGAATAATGGGGAGGAAATACAATGGTACGACTCATTTTATAAAACAGGACTGGGTTCGGGTACCCCACCAGCAAGTTTTTTTGCAGTGGCTTGGGGGCAAAGCCTAAATGCGAACGTAATAGATGGGAAGCCTTTATGGCAGGCAATGGCAAGCTATTTTGTGCCGAATAAAAGTGAGCTGTTTCCCTTTGACCAAGCAATGATTGATTCATATCAGGGCCAATTGGAGCAGAACCCAGGTTATTAGAAGCTGTTTGAGAATACAGTATTGCGGTTTTTTCCCGCCTGACCATTCAGGCAGGAGTGAAACAAGGCGGAGCCGGTAACTATCGGCATTGCAGCCGTAAAAGTGCGATAAGGAATATCAAACAAACTCAAACAGTTTCTTGAAATATTAAACAATCGTTCATGACTTTTTTTTCTTACAGCATCGCAAGTAAATCCCTGTTGTTCCCAACGGGGGTTATTTTTCATTCAGGACCACCCACAACAGAAACGAACAATTAAGAGAACAGTACATTTAAAACAGCCATTATGAAACATTTCCACTCACTTCACAAGAAAGCATTTGGGCTTATTGCCATTTTGTTCTTTGGCTTCTTACAGGCAAAGGCCTATGATGTAACAG
>JAHEZD010000052.1 GCA_023251255.1 Chitinophagaceae bacterium | reverse complement strand
CTTGTGGTCTTTAAATTACCACAGGAATTTTACCACAAATCTTCATCATGAAAATAGGTGCCTTACAGTAAGTATGGGGCAGGGCCGGACACAACAAGCATTGCCACCTGAATTGACAGCCATTAAACGCTTACAAAAGCTTTCTTTTTCCGAAGGGGCAGCCTAATCCGATTGAGGGAACCGCTGAATTGAATTTGGACAGCTTCCCTGGTGCCATTTTTGGGAGGCATCCTATTTTGGGGATAATTTCTTTTCAAAAAAAATGATTGGGGAAGCGTATTTGGTCGTTTTGCTGAATACTTCCAAAAAGAAAAGGGGCAGGCTTAGCCAGTCTAAGGCAACCATTTCCTACAATTAGTTCTGCTTTTAACTAGCAACTTGCGTTAAGTAGATATTAACATCATTGCCCTTTGGCTTTCAGCCAAGGGATAATGATATTGGGTGGGCGGTATTGGCTTTAGCCCAAGCTCGCGTTTTGGGCTAGGCCCAAGTAGTGATAGTTTTTTTCATAACCCCGACCTAAAGGATCGGGGCAATGAAACGATTGTACCTATTGATGCATTACTCTATTTTCAACTACAAAGCGGAGGGAAATCAATTCCGCCAACGGGTCATACTAGGCATACACAATGTGCGCCAGCGAGAAAACAAAAGGAGTGGAGCTGGCACTAGGACCACCACCCGTCATGATGATATCCGCACTTTCAATACCCAATAGGCTGATTTCCGTATTGATTGATTCCAGTATGGCCGAGTTCATCACTTCTCCTTGAACCATTTCCGATACAGCCCCAATCCAGATGGTCGGCTTGAACTCAAATACCGCTTTCTGTCCGGGTGCTACATTTGTTTTGGTGGCCAATAGGCTGCCATCCTTGTAAATATTGGCGTTGATGGCGCCCACAGGCAGGTTGTTCAACATCTCCACTTCATTGTTATTGCTACTGGGTCCTTCATACACAATGGTGTCGCCGGAAGCGTTCTTGACCATGGCAAATTGCTGCCCGTTTTCTGCATGGAGCTGGGGGCTGTAATTGCCCCAGCTATCGCTGCCGCCAATATACATGCTCATTGGGTAAACAAAGGGGTGGTTCCACCCTTGGCTACAGTTCTGTATTACTTTCCAGGCCACAGCAATTTCATCGGAATTTACAGCGCTGTTTTTTTGAAAAATAACCACTGAAGAATTGTTCTGATCATTCGACTGGTTAATGAAGTTCAATTTGATGTCTGGCATAATAGCGGATTTACGGTTTGATAAAGTGTTTGAATGAATAGGGAATAAAGAAAAGGAAAATAAACATCCAACAATAGCGAGGTTCTACGCAATCTTGCCTCCTATAATACGTCTTTTTTAAGAAGGGTACCTAGTTGGGTAAAGGGGCAAGAAGGTAGTGACCCATTTCGGATATTCTTTCTTCCAAAGAATGTCAGCCCCGAGTATCCCATGTTTGCTCCGCAAACAAGCACATTGAAAATGACACCCGATAGCCATCGGGTTTACCACCAAGACTCAAAGGCACTAAGTTCAAAAAAACTTCGTTTTTTCCTTCGTGTCTTGGTGCCTTGGTGGTAAAATAAAAACATTTGTTCACAAGTGGTTATCAGCGCTTTGCAATATCTGTCATTAGCAGCCTGTTGAAGGCGCTTTATAGGAGAAGCTACCGGTTTCGACAGGGCCTACCCCGATGAAAATTCGGGACAGGCTCTGACACAAAAATTCAAAATGAGTCACCACCTAATAAAAAAAGATTTGGCCGTTAAACAAATTCACTTATACCTTTGTCTAACGGTGTTAAATTATTTAATCATCGTAATAAAGTGTAAATGGCCAGTAAGGATAGAATATTAAGGTTGAAGGAAGAAACAAGGTGCAATATCCTTGATGCATCCATTGACATTGTGAAGGAAGAGGGCTGGCAGGCTTTGAGCATGCGGAAGATTGCCGACAAAATTGAGTACACTGCACCGATTATCTATGAATACTTTGCCAACAAGGATGCCATCTTAAACGAGCTTACCCGTTTGGGCTACGTGAAGTTGGCAAAGCAGATGGAAGAAGCAAAGAACAAGCTTACCGACCCTGCCGAGCAATTGGAAGCCATGTGGCTGGCCTACTGGAACTTTGCTTTTGCTGAGAAGGAACTGTACCAGGTAATGTACGGTGTGGAAGTGAACTGCTGCGTGTTCGAGAATTCCTGTCCGGATATGAAAGGGCCGTCCAATATGCTTTGGGACAAGATAGAAGAAATCATTCCTGAAGAGAGGCGTACCGAGGACTATATCTGTACAAAGTACTATACATTATGGTCGGTGGTGCATGGTCTCATAGCCATTAACCTAACTAACCAACAGCGATCTGACGAAATCAACAAACAAGTATTGAAGGATGCCATTACAAGTATCATCAACTCCATGAAATAGCGCCCTTTTTTTTTGGAGCATTAGTTAACACTGTTAAACCATTTAATTATGTAACCTCTATACGCAACACATTCTATCAACAGTAAGCAACCATTGATGGAGCAGCAGTAACCGACTGCTTTTTTTACCACAAATACTTAACACCGTTAAACAGTTTAATTACGTTATGAAAAAATTAATCTATTCAGCCGCCTTCTTGTTTTTTGCCGCATGTGCAGGCAACCAACTGAACCAGGCCCCACCACCGCCGCAAGCATTGCCCGTTATCAAGTTGAACACAGGTTCAGCAGTAACCTGGCAGGAATACCCAGCCTCCGTTGAAGGCACCACCAATGTTGAGATCCGTCCGCAAGTAAGCGGTTACCTGGAGAAAATATTTGTGGAAGAAGGTACTTATGTACAGCAGGGGCAACCGCTTTTCAAGATCAACAGCAACGAATACAATGAATACGCCAACAATGCGGGCGCTTCCATTCAGGCTGCAAAGGCAAATATTGAGAGGGCACAAGTGGAGGTGGACCGCATTACCCCATTGGTGCAGAACAAAGTAGTGGCCGATGTGCAGTTAAAGACAGCCGTTGCCAATTTGAACGCAGCCAAAGCGGCTTATGCACAAGCTACCTCCTCCAAAGGAAGTGCCGATATCACTGTTGGTTACACCCTGATCAAAGCACCTGTTAGTGGCTACATTGGCCACATTCCCTTCAAGCAGGGGAGCCTGATTGGCAAGGGTGAAGCATTGCCTTTGACCGTGCTTTCCGAAGTGAACAATGTGCATGCCTACTTCTCCATGAGCGAAAGCGATTTCCTGACCTTCATTGCAAAGATTGACGGAAAGACAACAGAGGAAAAAGTAAGGAACATTCCTGCAGTGGAACTGCAATTGCCGGACAACAGCATCTACCAGGCCAAGGGCAAAGTGGAACTGGTGCAGGGACAATTTGACCGCAATGCTGGCACCATCAGTTTCAGGGCCATCTTCCCCAATGGTGAAAAGCAATTACGTTCCGGTATAACAGGTAGGATACGCATCCCTTCCCTGCACCAGGAACAACTGATCGTGCCACAGGAAGCCACTTACGAAGTGCAGGACAAAATATTTGTATTCGCCATGGGCGACAGCAACAAAGTAGTTAGCAAACAGATTAGCGTAAGCGGAAAAAGTGGCAGCAACTATTTGGTAAGCAAGGGACTTGCAAGCGGCGAAAGCATTGTGTTCAGTGGCCTGCAGCGTTTAAGGGACGGTGCGGTGATTGCCCCGCAGCAGATTTCACTGGACAGTGTGCTGCATGCAAGCTTGTAAAGGATGCTGTCAAGTTGAGCCTGTCGAAACTGGCTAACGAAGACTGTTCTCGATTCGCCTTTGACAACACTTCGACAAGCTCAAGCTCAGTGTGACATCAGTCTTCGTAGGTTCAATGAGATTCAATAAAGAAAGTGTCAAGGTTGAGCCTGTCGAAACTGGCTAACGAAGACTGTTCTCGATTCGCCTTTGACAACACTTCGACAAGCTCAGTGTGACATCAGTCTTCGTAGGTTCAATGAGATTCAATAAAGAAAGTGTCAAGTTGAGCCTGTCGAAACTGGCTAACGAAGACTGTTCTCGATTCGCCTTTGACAACACTTCGACAAGCTGTGACATTGCTCAGGCTGACAGGTTACCATTAATAATCAAAGCTAACAATAACAGGTCCACCCAAAACATTTAGTAAAAACAGTATTTATTCATTGCAAACATCCTCCTGCACGTCTGGCAAACACAGCCACGGACAGGATAGGGCAGGGCCTGCACATAACCATCCAATTAATCACATTGGCTAACAACAAATCATCATTATGTTCAAGAAATTCATAGAACGCCCGGTACTCTCCACAGTCATATCCATACTATTGGTGCTACTGGGCCTTGTTTCACTATTTTCCCTACCCATCACCCAGTTCCCGGATATAGCCCCGCCAAGCGTGCAGGTAACAGCCAACTATCCCGGTGCAGGTGCAGAAGTGGTGGCCCGTTCGGTGGCAACACCGTTGGAGGAATCCATCAATGGCGTGGAGAACATGACCTACATGACCTCCAACTCCAACAATGATGGAACCATGACATTGAACGTGTTCTTCAAATCGGGTACCGACCCGGACATAGCAGCCGTAAACGTACAGAACAGGGTAGCAAAGGCAACCAGTTTGATACCTGCAGAAGTGATACAGGCTGGGCTTACCACACAGAAGCAACAGAACGGCATCATTCACTGTGTGGTACTCTACACAAAGGATTCCGCTTTCAGTGAGAGCTTTTTGCAGAATTATGCCAAGATAAACATCATACCGCAGATCCAACGGGTGAATGGCGTGGGGCAGGCACTTATATTCGGTTCCAAGGACTATGCCATGCGTATATGGTTGAAACCTGACCGGTTAGCGGCTTATAACCTTTCCACACAGGAAGTACTGGCAGCCATCAAGGAACAGAACCTGGAAGCAGCACCGGGCAAATTTGGGGAGGGCAGCAAGGAGGCATTTGAATATGTGATCAAGTACAAAGGCAAGCTCAATAATGACAAGCAGTATGAGGACATCATTTTAAAGGCCAATGCGGATGGTTCCACCATCAGGTTGAAAGATATTGCCCGCATTGAGTTCGGTTCCTTCAGTTATACGGCCAGCGCCAAGGTAGACGGTGGCCCATCCACAGGTATTTTGATTTACCAAACGGCTGGCTCCAATGCCAACGATATATTGATCGAGGTAAACAAGATTGTGGAAGAAGCCAAGAAATCATTGCCCAAGGGCATCAATACTTTTATCCCTTACTCAGCCAAAGAGTTCCTGGATGCATCCATTGACAAAGTGGAACATACATTGATAGAAGCGTTCATCCTGGTATTTATCGTAGTGTTCCTGTTCCTGCAGGATTTCAGGTCAACCCTGATACCCGCCATTGCTGTACCAGTAGCCATCCTGGGTACCTTCTTCTTCATGCAACTGTTTGGTTTTACCATTAACCTGTTGACCCTGTTTGCACTGATACTGGCCATTGGTATCGTGGTAGATGATGCCATCGTCGTCGTCGAAGCTGTGCATACCAAAATGGAGACGGAGCACTTGCCGGCAAGGGCTGCCACCATTAAAAGCATGAGCGAGATATCAGGGGCCATCATCTCCATCACCCTGGTAATGGCCGCCGTGTTTGTACCTGTTGGCTTTATGCAGGGCCCAGCAGGTATCTTCTATAAGCAGTTTGCCTTCACCTTGGCCATTGCCATCCTCATCTCTGCTTTGAATGCCTTGACATTGAGTCCTGCATTGGCCGCCCTGTTCCTGAAGAGGGGCCACCATGATGGGGTGGAGAAACCCAAAGGCTTCAAAAGGAAGTTCTTCCATGCATTCAATACTTCCTTTACCCACATGACCAACCGCTATACCAGCAGCTTGCGTTTCCTGATCAAGGCAAAATGGGTAGCCATTATCGGACTGGTAGTGATAACGGTTACAACCGTGATACTGGTGAAGAAATCACCCTCGGGCTTTATTCCAACGGAGGACCAAAGTATATTCCTGTATTCCTTGAACATGCCACCGGGTGCCTCTTTGGAAAGGACCAAAAAGGTGGTGGACCAAGTAGACTCCATTATCCAGAAAGTGGAGGGTGTGGAGAAAATATACAGCGTTGCTGGTTTGAACATCATCACCAATGCCTCCAGCCCAATTAGTGCGCTGGCCTTTATCAAGTTGAAGAAACCGGGTACCCGTGGCAAGTCGGAAGACATCAATGCCATACTGGGCGAAGTGAACCAACGCTTGGGTGTTATTTCAAAAGCCAACCTGTTCACGTTTACCTTGCCCACTGTACAGGGATTCGGTAATACCAACGGCTTTGAATTGCTGTTGCAGGACAGGAACGGCGGCAAGCTGGAAGACCTGAGCGCTACCACCAATGGCTTTATTGGTGAGTTGATGAAACGTCCGGAGATACTGTATGCCTTCACCACCTTCAGCACGGGCAACCCGCAGTACAAAGTGAATATAGACGAAGGCAAGGCCAAACAGCTCGGTGTATCCATCAGCGATCTATTGCAAACATTGCAAGTGTACTATGGTAGTTACCAGGCATCCGATTTCAACCGTTTTGGCAAGCAGTACAAGGTCATCATGCAATCGGATATCAACTACCGTGTTGACCCAGAAACATTGAACAATGTGCATGTGAAAAACAATGCCGGGCAAATGGTCCCCGTGAAAACATTGATTTCATTGGAGAAAGTATATGGACCCGAAACCGTTACACGGAACAACCTGTTCAATGCAGTCACCATCAATGGTATCCCCAAACCGGGCTATAGCTCCGGGGAGGCATTGAAAGCCGTACAGGAAGTGGCCACACAGTACCTGCCCCGTGGTTATGGCTACGAATGGTCGGGCCTAACCAGGGAGGAGCAACAGGCAGGTACACAGACCACGTTGATCTTTGTGATGTCGTTAGTGTTTGTTTACTTCTTGTTGGCCGCACAGTACGAAAGTTATATACTGCCATTTGCCGTGATCCTATCCGTTCCTACAGGTATACTGGGTGTGTTTGCTTTTATCAATATCGCAGGTATCGATAACAATATCTATGTGCAGGTCTGCCTCATCATGCTCATTGGTTTGCTGGCCAAGAATGCCATCCTGATCGTGGAGTATGCTGTGCAGCGGAGAAAGGCTGGATTGACCATACACCATGCAGCCATAGAAGCAGCCAAGTTGCGCTTGCGTCCCATCTTAATGACCTCATTTGCATTCATAGCAGGGCTCCTGCCGCTGTTGACCGCAAAGGGAGCATCGGCCATGGGCAACCGTTCCATCGGTACGGGTGCAGTGGGCGGCATGTTGACGGGGGTACTCTTGGGCATCTTCATCATACCGGTACTGTTCGTGATCTTCCAGAAGCTGCAGGAAATGGTCAGCACCAAGAAAATAGTGGAGCATGATGACTGGATTGTGGACAAGTTGGAACACAACAAATAGTTACTTGTTACGGGTTGAGGGGGCGGGTTGCCCGCATCACTTGCTGCGGGACTGCACAAAATTGTACAACCAATGAACTGGCAGCCTGACCCCATCAACTATGAACCATCAGCTATCATCCATGAACTAATACATAAATCAAACAGAATGAACACAAAAACATATATCACCGCATTATTGCTTATCCTGCTCAGTGCATGTAAGGTGTCGAAAGACATGGAGAAACCGCAAGTAGCCCTTCCCGAAACTTTCAGGAATGCAGCAAACTCCGATACCACAAGCATTGCAGACATTCAATGGAAGGCCTTCTTTACCGATGCCTCCCTGCAGAAGCTCATAGACAGCGCCATTGCCAAGAACTATGATATGCAGTTGGCCCTGAAGAACATCGAGGCTGCACAGCTTACGCTGACGCAAACCAAATATGCTTACCTGCCAGATGCCAAGCTGCAACTGGGTGCAAGTATCAACCGCCCATCAGACAATAGTTTGAACGGGTTGAGCCTGAGCCAGTTCCTGGGGAAGTCCTACATCGAAGATTATTCCACCAGTGTCAATTTCTCCTGGGAAGCAGATATCTGGGGCAAGATCAGGAACCAGCGGTCCGCAGCATTGGCAGCTTACCTGCAAACAGCAGAGGCCAAAAAAGCAGTGCAGACCACCATCGTGGCCAATGTAGCACAGGGGTTCTACAACCTGCTCATGCTGGATGCACAATTGGCAATAGCCAAGAAGAACGTGTTGCTGAACGATAGCACGCTCCGCATCATCAAGCTGCAGTACAATGCAGGACAGGTAACAGCCCTGGCCGTTCAGCAGGCAGAGGCACAACGTTTGGTAGCTGCACAATTGGTCCCGCAATTTGAACAGGCCATCGCCTTGCAGGAAAATGCATTGAGCATACTCGCAGGCAGCCTGCCCACCAGAACGGAACGTGGTACCACATTGACTGCAGTAACTGTTAGCAGCAATGCATCAACAGGTATCCCATCTTCCATGCTGGCTCGCCGGCCGGATGTAAGGAGCTATGAACTGGCGCTGAACATAGCCAATGCCAATGTGGGCATTGCCAAAGCCAATATGTACCCATCATTGAGCATTACAGCAGCAGGAGGGGTAAATGCATTCAAAGCAAGTAACTGGTTCAATATTCCGGCCTCCCTGTTTGGTGCAGTGGCAGGGGGCATTGCCCAGCCATTGTTCCAGCGCAAGCAATTGAGCACACAATATGAGGTGGCCAAAGTGAACAGGGAGAAAACGGTGATCCAGTTCAGGCAATCCGTACTGACCGCTGTTGGCGAAGTATCGGATGCACTGGTGAAAATAGAGAAGCTGAAGGAGCAGCAAACCATTGCCTCCACACGCCAGAGCACCTTGCAGCAGGCCATTTCAAATGCTGACCTCCTGTTCAGGAACGGTATGGCTACCTATTTGGAAGTCATTACCGCGCAAGGCAATGTACTGCAGAGCGAGCTGGAAACAGCAGCCATCAAGAAAGCCCAACTGGCTGCCAACGTGGAGCTGTACAAGGCATTGGGCGGCGGCTGGAAATAGGATTGATTGGAGGCACGGACAACACAGGTGATGCGGATAAAAACGGATCTGTTCTGCTGCGCAGCAATAAATAATACGAATATCATTCAATCCGTCAAAATCCCTGTCCCGGTGCTATCCATGTGCCCATACTTCACCCAAACAAACAATAACAATCAAATTAAAACAACATCATGTCAAGATTAGCCAACAAAGTAGCTATCGTTACAGGTGCATCTAAAGGTATAGGTGCAGCCATCGCAAAACAATTAGGGGCCCACGGGGCATCCGTAGTAGTGAACTATGCCACCAGCAAGGAAGGTGCAGACACCGTGGTGGAGCACATCGTGGCCAATGGTGGAAAAGCCATTGCCGTACAGGCAAACGTATCATCACAGGCAGACATCAACCATTTGTTCGCTGAAACAAAGAAAGCCTATGGAAGGCTGGACATACTGGTGAACAATGCAGGTGTGTACGAGTTCTCCCCATTGGAGACCATTACGGAGGAGCATTACAACAGGCAGTTCAACACCAATGTGCTGGGCCTTTTATTGACCACCCAAAAAGCGGCAGAACATTTTGACGACAAGGGCGGAAGCATCATCAACATCAGTTCGGTGGTAGCGCAGGCGCCTATTGCAGGTGGTTCCGTATACAGTGCCACCAAGGGTGCAGTGGATGCCATCACCAAATCATTGTCAAAGGAACTGGGCAACCGCAAGATCCGGGTGAACTCGCTCAGTCCGGGCATGACAGAAACAGAAGGCGTGCATACAGCCCAATTTATTGGTACTGATTTTCATAAACAAATAGAAGCCCAGACTCCACTAGGCCGTACCGGGCAGCCTGATGATATTGCCAAAGCAGCCCTGTTCCTGGCCTCAGATGATTCAAGCTGGGTAACCGGTGAAGCCATACTTGCAGCGGGCGGTTTCCGTTAAGGGTTCCCGTCATCCGATAACCATCGGATGACGGCCTTCATCAGTGCATGTAAGTCCCTGCCTTTGCCGGCAGGCAGGTTCATGTTCCAATAATCGGGAACGATGGCATAGTTTATACAGACCAGGGTTCCGGAATACAAAATAGAAGCCCTAAGTTTGAACGCATAAAATGATTAACTGACGTTACGCAAAATTTTAAATACGGATGTCAGGTTGAGCCTGTCGAAACCGTTTTGGAAACCAGATCGCCTTCGAGTAGTTCGGCAAGCTCACTATGACAAGGCTGACATTGCACCCATAAATATTTGCGTAATATCAGTGATGAACTGTTAACCATTAATTCCAACACTTACAATGAGCAACACAACCGGTTTCGAAACTTCGCTCAGCCAACTATTTGTGGGCGAAGACGAAATACCCGAAGCATTCAGGATCGAAGAAATGCACCAGCGTGAATACCTGAGCAATGGTGAAATGAAAAAATGGGAGGGCCCCGTAAGCGAAGTCTATTCGCCCATCATGGTGCCCACACCCGATGGACTGAAGCGGAAGCTGATCGGTACTTACCCCATCGGCACCATGAAAGAAGCCAATGAGGCCCTTGATGCAGCATTGGCAGCCTACGACAATGGCCGTGGCGAATGGCCCACCATGGGCGTGGCACAACGCATCCAATGCCTGGAGACCTTTGTGGTGAAGATGAGTGAACAGCGGGGCATTGTGGTGAAATTGATCATGTGGGAAATAGGTAAATCCTATGCCGATTCTGCCAAGGAATTTGACCGCACGGTGGAGTATATCAACAATACCATCGATGCACTGAAGGACATTGACCGCCAGTCTTCCCGCTTCGAGATCAAGGAAGGCGTGGTGGCACAGATACGCCGTTCGCCCCTGGGTGTGGTACTGTGCATGGGGCCATTCAACTACCCATTGAACGAAACCTTTACCACGTTGATACCCGCCATCCTCATGGGCAATACCCTTTTGTTCAAACCGCCCAAACATGGCACCCTATTGCATTACCCACTGTTGAAGGCCTTCCAGGAATCCTTCCCCAAAGGCGTGGTGAACACCATTTATGGTCGTGGTGCAGATGTAACCCCGGCATTGATGGAAAGCGGCAAGATCAATGTGCTGGCATTTATCGGTTCCAGCAAAGTGGCCAATGACCTGAAGAAGCGCCACCCCAAGGTGAACCGCCTACGGGCCGTGCTGAGCCTGGATGCCAAGAACGCAGCCATTGTTACCAAACATGCAGATATCAAACTGGCCGTTAGCGAAACCATACTGGGCGCCCTGTCCTTTAACGGCCAGCGCTGCACGGCACTGAAGATCATCTTTGTACACAAGGACATAGCCGATGCATTCAACCAGCAATTGGGCGAAGCCATTGCCCAGATGAAGTTTGGCCTGCCATGGACACCCGGTGTGCAGCTTACCCCTGTGGCCGAACCCGGAAAGCCGGCCTATATCAAGGACATCATAGCCGATGCCCTTGCCAAGGGTGCCAGCGTGATCAATGAGCATGGGGGCGCCACACATGAATCCTTTGTGTTCCCCGCCATTGTGTACCCCGTAAACGAGCAGATGCGCTTGTATTCCGAAGAGCAGTTTGGTCCCGTAATTCCCGTGGTGCCTTTTGAGTCCTTTGAGGAGCCCATCAATTACCAGATCAACTCCCCGCATGGAATGCAGGTAAGCATTTTTACCAATGATGCAGCAGAAGCTGCCTTCCTGATCGACCCATTTGCCAACTTGGTAAGCCGTGTGAACATCAACAGCCAGAGCCAGCGCGGACCCGATGCATTCCCTTTCACCGGCCGCAAGGACAGTGCAGAAGGTACCCTGTCCGTAACCGATGCCCTCCGTGCATTCTCCATACGCTCACTGGTCACCACCAAGATGAATGAAACGAACAAGAAGCTGTTCAATGAAATTGTGAAGAACCATGATTCGAACTTTTTGAGTACGGATTTTATATTTTAATGTGGAATATGTTATAGCGCTATAGGGAAGGCCCAAAGCAATGCTTTGGGCCTTTTGTTTTTAGTTGCCACGCACATATTTAATGCCCGCTTCGGCTGAATTGTCTATAAGTTAATTATCCTTTTAGAATCAGTTCTGCCTTGGTGAGCCAGGAAATGGCGAAGCTTTCAACGGCTACAGTTTCCATCCAAAATGTCAAGCAATGATTGCTATAAAAAGGTTCGTGTATAATTTTCAGGAAGCCAGCAAAAATGATGACTATTGCCAGCAGCATGATGATGCCGCAGGTCCGATAAATTCTGTTCCTTATCTTTTTATTTTTTGTTCTTCCTGCAACTGACACATTGGACTTAGTGAATAGGAATAAGGACATTCCTGCCAAGCATGACAGGAATATGGCTGCCGAAGCATAGTGTAAATGATAACGGAACTCACTCTCCTTTAAAATAGTAACTGAATATTTGTAAAGAGGGTCGTTACACAAATTGGATATATTGCTTGTTGGGAAAAGCACCACGCATAGTGCTGCAATTCCAGCAATGGATGATAGGTAGAAATCTATTGGTTCCTTGCCTTTATAAAGCAATAAGAATATGGCAAGTAAACTTACAATTACCACAAAAAGGCTACTAACCCTAGTATAGTAATAGTGACTGATTGATTCCAGCGGACTACTGTAGCCATTATCAATCAACAAGAAAACAAACAATGATATAGGTAATAGGAAGCCAAGGATACCTATCAGTTTACGTAGGGAGTTTTGGTCTGTGAGCCATATCTTGTTTTGTTCTGAATAGTCCAGTTTCAGTAATGTTTTGATTTTTGTAGCCATGGTAGAGCGGGTTTAATATTGGTTGTATTATATTGGAGTTCCGGTACAAGGCAGGTGGGTTAGGATTGTAAAAGGGTTTAAAAGCTACCGCTATGATTGAAGTTATAGCAGTAGCTTTTGGTAATTAAGATTGTGCCGGAACAGGACATAACCAATCATAGCCTTTGTTCAAGAAGAACTTGATTAGTTTTTTTACAATCCATTCTACGATTATACCTCCCGGTATAAGTGAAGCAACTGCTTTTAGGGTAACATCAATAATATCATCAATACTTGAAAGTGCATTGATTCCTGCACAAACAGCTCTTCTAATCCTTTCAAATAACCCCAAGCCATTTGCCCTGAATAGATTTTGGATAGTAGCAAAATTTGCTGAATCATAACTAACAGCATAGTTATTGATGGCAGCGTTTGTAGTTAAAGCTTTGTCGTAATAGGTCCCTAGGTCGGTTTCCAATTCGTCCTGTTCTGGAACATTAACATCATCTAACTGATGTAACCTAAGCTTAAGTGCTGCAACATCTAGTGGTTGCATTTGTTCATTGTGTAATAGCATAACTGTTTTTTTATTTATATCCCGTTTCTGCTGCTTGAGTGCTTGTATTTTAGCAGATAGGGATTATGTTTTTTAATGAATAAAATAAAAACAGTATAGCGGAAAGCTATACTGTTACTTGCTAAGGACATAGGGTATCCATTAGCCCGGTGAAAGTGCGGATAGCTTCTTTCCATTTGGCTGGGATAAAAGGTATAAGCAATACACCTTGCAAAATGGGTTTAATTACATGATAGATACCGCAAATTTTGGTTAACACCCCGCCTGGGTCAGTAGCTGCTAAAGAAGCGGAAAAGTGTTTTGTGCCGCCGGTTTTGTAAGCAGCTAGGTCGGCTGCGTTG
Organism: Chitinophagaceae bacterium; assembly: GCA_023251255.1. GTDB lineage: Bacteria > Bacteroidota > Bacteroidia > Chitinophagales > Chitinophagaceae > UBA1930. The sequence continues at coordinate 26,819 of JAHEZD010000052.1, read as the reverse complement.
ATGTGAGCGTCAATTTGCTCAAAGGTTGATGTTTGTTCCATGTTGTTTTTTATTGTTTTGCCTACTCTATGATTCCGTTTTCGGCTTGCCGGTTTATTATACATTCTATATAGCTATTTATTTATTGTTTTGGCTTGATTAAAGCCATGATTTCATTGCTTATATTTTCAGACATACTAATGCCAGAAGCGAAAATGTTAAGCTGTTTTTTCTTATGTCCTTTAGCTGCTGCGGTATAAGCTTTTGACTGGTTTGGATTTTTGGTAAGTTTGTCCACTTTGCTTCGTAAGCTAGCTCCAACATTTTTCATACCTTCTAAGGGGGATATTTTTATGGAAGTGCCAAAATAGGTAGCTTGGTACCATTGGTTATTAATCGGATCCACCCAACTCAAGTAGCCATTTTTCTTTATCTCAAGAGGTTTGGTTATCGATCCTGTAAAACTGTATCTCATACCGCTTACCGGTACTGAATCAAAATAATTGCGTGTATAAAAATCGCTTACTAAAATACCATTGATGCTGTAAGCAAACGAAGCGTCTTCACAGGGGTCGCATACTTCCACCAAGTAACTGACCTTGCCCCGACCTGGCATGATGCTACTAGCCGATACAAGCCTGTTGCCACAAGGATCTACAAGCATTTCGCACATTTCATGACTGCAGGTAAGTTGCCATGAAGGATCGGACTTTACCATACAGTATGGTTGGTTATTGTTATCGGTGTGATAGCCAGCTATGTCTGGCTTTTCAATATCTTCTGCTATTATAATTGGCCAATAGCCATGGGGGATACTTTTAATGTCCGGAAAATAGTCTACGGTAGCTTCTACATCCCATATTGGTCCTAGGTCCCTTGTAGCCTGCTTTTGTAAAGCCGCGGCAGTTTGGGCCAAATCGGCCAAAGAGATTTTTGTTGATAAGCTTACTAAAGCGATATTTTTTGTCATAAATGGTTGTTTATTACCTGCTCTAATATGATTGTGCATGATTGGGCAGGTGTTTTTTTAATATGAATATTACAGGCACAAACTTATTAGGGCCTTGGCAGTGGTGTAATGTTGGTTTCCTCAATATATGGGGGAAATTCCCCGTATCTAAAAAGGGGAAAAGACTGTTTTGAAAAACGTTGTCATGTTTGAATATTGTTGCTGTAAATAATAATTAAACAATCCTTAAAAAAAAGATTATGAAAAAAGTAAATTTTATCTTGTCAGTTACTATTTTATGTTTGTTCATGGAAGTCATGTTTGCCTCTTGCTCTCAGTCTTCCGAGAGTAGCAATGCCAATAGTGGCATTAGCTACGATACTATTTATAAGAAAAATGGGTATGTGCTGCTGCGTTTAAAGGGAAGTGAAATTAAAGGAGCGCCAGGTAAGGGTTTTGGAGTCGAGATAGACGATGATGTAGCAGAAAGCGAAATTAAAGCGTATCGATCGGCAACCGATTTAGATTCGCTGGTAAAGACAAGATATATGGATTTGAATTTTGATAATGTTCTTAGTTATCTAAATACGTGCAAAACGTTTGGCAGAACAACAACAACCGCCGAAGATTTAGGAGTCAGAATATATCCTGCTATTAAAAAAGGTGCTACTGGGATGCAAGATTCCCTCATTTTAATCATTAGTCCTACAAGGGATGACCAAGCTTTGTGGCGGCAAACGGTTTCGAAAGATATATTTGGAAAGCAAGAGGATATAAAAGCATTTAATACCGGCTCTCTTTGCCCGGTTAATTGTGCTTTGGATCCTGATGATGACTTGTTGAACAGACCATAATTTTTTAGTGGTAAAATAATTTAAAGGCATGTCGTTCAGTTGAAAGTCTTATCTTTAAACTGAACGACAATTTTAGTAATATATGCTCGAGTTTCACCATTACATAGAACTTATTGCATTTGCTGTCGGAATTGCTTGTTTTAAAAACGCTTGGCCTTTTCATTTCAAGCTTCTCTTGTTTCTTGCTGGGTTTACTTGCCTAATAGAGCTTACAGGAATGATTATGTGGAAGGTATATCACTTAGAAAATAATTGGATTTATAATATCTTTTCTCCTATAGAATCCCTGATAGTGCTGTATTTCTTTTACGCTATTATTGAGAAGAAAAGGTTGAAATTAATTGTTTTATATAGTTTTTTTGCTGCAATTGCCGCTACTTTTATTACTTATTACTGGCATGAAAACTTCGTTTTATACAATAATTATGCTGCGGCATTTTATTATGTTTTATGGATAATTGGTTGCTGCTGCTTTTTCGTTGATGCAATGTCGAATGAAAATACGGAGCGCCTGTTTCAGCAATCAGGCTTTTGGTTTTCATTAGGGCTGCTTTTTTTTGCATGTAGTTATATTTTAATGATAAGCTTATATAAAATATTTGTTACCCTTCCTTCCTATAAAAAAATTATACTTATTATAAACATGTTTTCAAATGGCTTTATGTATGGAGGCTTTATTGGAGCATTTATATGCCAGCGTATAAACAAGAAATAGTATTTGCATTAATAATTGCATCAAGTGTATTTATATCATTAACTACGCTCGTTGTTTTATTGTTATTTATGCATAAAGGGAAAATTAAAAAGATGCTGAATGAAAAAATTATTTTAAAAGCTACTTACGAAAAACAGATCTTCCAATCCCAAGTAGAAACCCAAGAAGAAACATTTTCAGCCATAGGCAAGGAACTTCACGACAACATTGGCCAGCTCCTCAACAGCACCAAACTCCTTATTGGTGTAACCCAAAGAACCTTGAAAGAATATCCCGATACCTTGCAAATAGCAGATGAAACTCTGGGCACTGCTATCTATGAGTTACGGGCATTATCTAAATCCATGAACAAGGAATGGCTGCAACAGTTCAACTTTGTACAGAACCTGGATACGGAGGTGAAACGGATTAACTCGGCTGACAGCTTGCGCCTGCACTTTTTGCCAGCAGAGAACGTGCCGTTTAAAAGTGATGAACAAATTATCCTCTTCCGGATTGTACAGGAAGCCCTGCAAAATGCCATTAAACATGCCAATGCCAAAAATATCTATATCAACCTATTAGAAGGGGCAGACCTTTTCTCCATTTCGATTATAGATGACGGGCAGGGCTCGAACGGAAGCACCCCATTCCAAGCGGGCATGGGCATGGTCAATATGCAGCATAGGATTAAGCTATTGGGTGGCAACATTCAATGGCAGCCAGATAACGAAGGCACTTCTGTTATTATTCAATTACCTATAGAACCCATACAATCATGATCAAAATTGGCATTGCAGACGACCACCAACTATTCGTCAAATCACTTGGACTGATGTTGGCCACTTTCAACCATTACCAAGTGGTAGTGGAAGCAGCTAACGGCAAGGACCTAATAGAGAAAATGAAAGTGCTGAAAGAAGAGCCGGACATTATGCTGCTGGATGTGAATATGCCACAGATGAACGGCGTGGAAACGGCCAAATGGCTTACCGAGCATTATCCTGTTATTAAGCTGGTGGCCCTTTCCATGAACGATAATGACCATACTATTATAGAAATGGTCAAAGCTGGCTGCTGTGCCTATTTATTGAAAGATACCCATCCCAATGAACTGGAAAAAGCACTGAATGAAATAGCCACGAAAGGCTATTACAATGGCGATGCCAGTAATATTAATTTCAGGCGGCTACTCCAATCGCAGGCCGAAACAGATGCCCTGAACCTAACAGAAAGGGAAAAGCAGTTCCTACAACATGCCTGCAGTGACATGACCTATAAACATATTGCTGGTTTGATGGGCGTTAGTGAACGCTCTGTAGATGGTTACCGGGAAAATCTCTTTGGTAAATTCAATGTACAGAGTAGGGTAGGGTTATGCTTGGAGGCCGTTAGGCGCAAGCTGGTAAATCTCTAACGGGCATTGAACATTGACCCTTGTTCCTTCAACGCCTGAAGTCCATTCTACGTTACCGCTCAGTAATTCAGTGCGGTGCCTGATATTGATAATACCCTGCCCTTTTTCCACCTGTTCCATATCAAAACCCCTGCCGTCATCCGTTATTGTAACTTTCAATAAGGAAAGTTCCTGTACAATGGAAATAACGATGGTATTTGCGTTTGCATGTTTCACAGCATTCTGTATAACTTCCTGTACAATGCGAAATAGGACTATTTGCTGCCCTGTTTTTAGTGGCAATTCTTTTGGGTGGCTTAAGTGAACCTGTATGCCCTTTGCTGAATTGATACGTACTACCTCGGCAGTAAGGTTTTCTATAAAATTGAACTGCTCAATCCATTCCCGGTTCAGGGATTTGGATAGTGTGCGTAATTCAAAAATGGCCTTGCTCAAAGTATTGTCGGCTGTTGTTAATATTTCAGGCGGGTTCTCCAGGCTGCGTTCCATGACACCGATAAGCATTTTTGTGCTGCTAAGTAATTGGCCCACATTGTCATGCAGTTCCTTCCCTAAGGTAGACATGGTTTCTTCCTGTATCCTTATCTGTGATTGCAGTAATTGTTGGGTAAAGCCCTGTTGCATAATCTCCTTTTCACTAATAAGTTTGTTCTGTTTCTTTCTTACAAAGACAACAAATAAAATATACATTGCTACTACTTGAAGCAATAATAAAGCGGGAAGTGATATGGGGTCATTTTCAACCAAATTGGAGGCTATAGTTATTTCTTGAACTTATGCGTAATGCAAGGCTGAGAATTAGATAATAGGATAAGTTGGCAAAATCTATCAGCCATATAGGAACGATTGTAACAACATTTGTGTTGATTTTTGCATAGCCTTTTATCGTCAGGGCAATATTGAAAACAATGTTTACACTATAAAGGATTAAATAGCCAACACATAACCAGAATACAGGGTCTTTCTCAGGAACGTAAATATTGTTCGTTGACAATGCCTTGGATAGATACACAAAACAGAACAAGCAAATGCATAGCATGTGAAAGATGTAGGTATAAGTACTAAATCGATTAGGCCCCTTGAAAAAGAGTTCTGTTATAAAGATGGTTATTGTGGCCATAAACAAGAAGCCGCATAGCTTGCCTATTATTTTATTGTTTGAAAATATTTTATAGAAAAGGAAAAACTCCAAAGCTATAACAGCAACAAAATCGGCGTGCATAAAAAAAGTAGATACGGGCTTGTGCCATATGGGTAAGTAATTAGAACGAATTGTGTCTAAGAATAGTGATATAAGCAGAATAGTCACAATCCTAAGGTAGGCTGGCCTATTAGTTTTCCATGCCATCAATCCAAATAAGACAGCTAGTAGATTTGCAGTTAGTAGAATGATTTGTTCGTAAGGGCGCACGGATATAAAATATGATATTTTTAACAATTTACAAATAAGATGCCAGTTATGCAATTAAAAATATAGATGGGTATGGGTAGATACTATAAAAAAGTTTGATTGCCTCAAAGCCTCCAAACCTGGACCCCTTGAACAATCAAACCAAAAAAACGGCAGGCAGGCGGGGCCTTTCACCCAGCGCCTGCGCTGCCGTCATTCTTAACCCCCTACAGTGTGGCCTTCTTGGCCGTTACATCCGCAATGAACTGGTCTACAGTGTCCAGTTCCTGCTGGTTACGGCCTAGGTCAAGCAGGTTTTCCATCTGTGCCAGTGCACCGTACTGGTACTTCTTGTTGGTCAGGATGGCCTGCTTCAACTCGAGTCTTTTCTGTCTGGTCACTGCATCACGCTTGTCCTTGCCGTCTGGCATGGCTGCAATGGTAGCGGCCATGGGTGCCAGTTCCGTGGCAACGCTCTGCAGTACCCCTTCCAGCCCCGTACCGCTGGTGGTAACAATGGTTTGTGAATGGTCCAGGATGGTCCTGCGGTACTGCAGCGTTTCCTTTTCCTTGGCCGCCATGGCCAACAACGAGTCGCAATCTGCCACCGTTGTCAATGAACTAACATCGTAATTCATGTTGTTTGGATTTAAATTGTGAATTAATACACCGAATGTATCATGGCGGAAAAGCGGAAACATCAAAATGGAAAAGCCCCAAAAATCCTTTATAAAACCGTTAACAGGCCATTTGTAAAAGCACTGTTAAAAAACTAACTGACTATCCGTATGAAGGAAAGCATTGACGATTTCCGTTGTCATACTGAGGTTCTCGAAGTATTATGAACGTAGAACACAACTTGAATATGGTTTCGACAAGCTCAACCTGACATACTTTCCTTCATACGGATAGTCATAAAAAACTATTACTGACTATCGGATGAAGGAAAGTAATGAGCATTTATCGCTGTCATACAGCGCCCCGAATAGTCGGGGCAAGCTCTGACATACTTTCCTTCATCCGATAGTTAAAAAACTATTTTCAGTGCCTCGTCGGCTTCATAGGCCAGCACGTTAATCTTGTGCCTCAACCTGCCCTGTGCGCCGGGGCCGCATTGCTGCAATTTCTTCAGGGTTTCCTGTTCATGCAGTTCCATGTTCACCCGCTGCAGTTGGTCGGCCTCACTGTTGCCCAGTTTGGCCAACTCATACGCTACCAGTTGAAGCGACCTCATGCAGCCCTCGTACTGGTCCTGCATCCATGCCAGTTGCCGCTGTGCAGCCTTGATTTCCCTGGTGCAGGAGGCGTACAGCTTGTTCAGCACGGCACGGTGTTCACTGGCCTGCCGCTGCATTTCAGCCAAGCTGCTGGGCGTTGGATTGGCCGTTAGGTTATTCAGCACCGCTTCCAATTGGCCCAGTTTGATGATGGCATTCACGGGCAGTGTGCGGTTGCCCGTTTCTACCATGGCCAGCAGGGCACGGCTAATGCCCAGGTATATAGCCATCCTTTCCTGCGACATGCCCAATGATTCCCTGATTGTTTTTAGATCGCTCATACATAGGATGTTTTTCAGTGATGAAAAATTTTTGTGACAACTTTTTTGTGACATTTTAAATTGTCACTTTTTTATTGTCACAAGAATGTGACATTCTTTTTGTGACATTTTGAATTGTCACATTTTTTTTGTTACATTTTTCAACGCATTGTAAAACAGGTAACTGCTTTTACAACAGGTTCTGCAATGCGTGTGATGTAGAGATGGAACAATAACAAACGGTGTTTAGTGAACGGTTGGTACAATGAGGGGATTGGGAGTGATAGCGGCTTCCAGCAGGTAATCAGTAGCGTTCCCAATAGGGATGCTGGATGGGGGAATGGGCAAATGCATATTGCCTAGTGGGTATTTGCAAGGTTGAATAAGCATGGCAGGGGTTTTAAGTTGGCTGATTGCATGATGAATATGCTACTAAAAATACTTACATGTATAACCGAAAAAACGGCCTGCGAACGTTTTAACTTTTTTTAATGAAATGTGCATGGCTGGTACAAAATGCCGGTATTGCGGGTATTACGTACCGGGATATTCGGTTTCTACGCAGTTTTTTTAAGGGTCAATGTTGGGTTATTGCCGCAATCAGGTTGGGGTTCCTCCTAAGCGAAAGCATAAAAGGCACCAACCGGACCCATGGATGAAAATACTCATCTGCCAAGTTCTATGAAACAGGCATTGATGATTTTGATTTCTTGGAACATATTAAAGGGGAATGCTGGCGGGGAATTCGTTCCTGTTATCCTGCAGGTGAAAACACCATGCAGGGGCATCGTTTCATGATTTGTTGTATGCCACCCACCACCCCCAACAAAAAAGCCATTCAATCTGAATGGCTTCCCGATAGGTCACTTGCACTGCTTATTTCCACAGGTAAAATCTGCTTATTTTCCCAAGTAAAAATAGAATCCCGCATGCAGGCCCCAGCTATCCAGGTTATCCTGGCCATACAAATGGTAGGGCAGGTAACTGTAATCCGCACCGGCATTCAGCCCATAGGACTGTTTCCTGCCAAGCGGAACCGCCACACCCACACCGCCCCTTGCCATGAAGCGGATATTGTCGCTGCCGTAATTGCCGAACTCCCCGAGGAACTGGCTACTGCTCACCATGGCCGCACCTGCTGCCAATGATAGGTAGGGCTTCACGGCACTATGGCCCAGGGAAGGTGCGTACACCCCCTTCAGCATCAGTGGCAGCACCTGCACCGAATTGGTGAGCACGGCACTGATCTGGTTGTCCTTGTCAATATTGTACACGTCCCTGGGGTACTTGATATAGTAATCCTGGAAACCTGTTTCCCCACCCAGGTACCATTGGCCATTGAGCGGGAAGAGCAGGCTGGCACCAATGCCATTGGCTGAGTGCCTGCCCAGCATTTCCTGGCTGCTGCCCAGGGGCAGGCTGTAACGGTAGTCAATGCCCAGTATGCCTGTTTGCTGCTGTGCATGGATACGGCTGTTGACCAGTAACAGGGCTAGCAGCACCATGCTGGTATAGATGGTTCTTTTCATGATGTTCCTAGTTTGTTTGCAAGTAGGGCGACTGGCCAAACAGGACACCCACTTGCTCATTGGATAATGTTGGTTGATAAATATGCTCCCCACGAACAAGGCCCGTCCAGAGGTCCATGATCCTGTTCTTGGTGGCCGCGTTCTTCAGGTCCAGGATGTCGAACGACAGGGCCCCTTCCGTTACCTGGTACACGCCGTAGGAGTAGGGGTACCCATAACCATAGCCCCAGTAGCCCCAATAACCCGGGTCCCAGTAATTGCCATAGTAGTCGTAGTAATCATTGTACACGAAGGTCTGCGTGTTGATGACCTTGTTTACGGTAACGGCCAAGTCGGGCTGGTTTTCCCTGGCCACTTTGGTATAGCCCCGCTGCTGCAGGTACTGGTCCAAGGCCGCTATATAGGCATCGCTGGTGGCATTTTTTTCCTTACTGTCCAGTTGGCCATTTACAATGGTGGCCACGGAGTCGGATATGGCGTAGGTTTTGAAGCTGGCAAAGTTGGCCGTGGTATCGTAATGGGTAATGTAGATGCGGCTCTCCTCATCGGATAAATGGTTCAGCGGCTCCTTCTTGCAGCCCACGGCCAGTAGCAGCAAGCAAACCAATCCTATCAAACTGTTTTTCATGTGGATGCTTTTGTTGTTCATGGTTGTAGGAGCAAAGACTGTGCAAAAGGGAGGGAAAGATGGAGGTTTAGGGATTTTTTAGGAGGGGGGAGGCAGTAGGCAGCAGTAAGTAGGTAGCAGTAAGTAGGCAGTAGTAAGTAGGCAGTAGTAAGTAGGCAGTAGGCAGTAGTAAGTAGGCAGTAGTAAGTAGGCAGTAGTAAGTAGGCAGCAGTAAGTAGGCAGCAGTAAGTAGGCAGTAGGTAGCAGTAAGTAGGCAGTAGATGGAGGAGGGGGCTGAAGGATAAGTGGTAAGTAGGGAGTAGATGGAAGCGCGGGAGTGGTGAAACTTGGAGGAGGAAGAAATGAACGTCATTGCGACGAAGGAAGCAATCTTTCTCATTCGGAGCCATCTCCCCATCAATTGCGAAGCCGAACGTCATTGTAACGAAGGAAGCAATCTTTTCATCCGGAGCCATCTCCCCGTCTATTGCGAAGCCGAACGTCATTGTAACGAAGGAAGCAATCTTTTTCATTCGGAGCCATCTCCCATCAATTGCGAAGCCGAACGTCATTGTAACGAAGGAAGCAATCTTTTCATCCGGAGCCATCTCCCCTTAGTAAGACGGCCCCCGCTTCTTCCCCAATCCAAAATCATACATCACAAATCCTATATCCTCCCCTGCGTGTTTTTACGCAATTTTTCCAGCAGCCAGATGTAGAACAGGCAGGATGCGGTAATTTTTTTTGCCATAATAACAGGATGTTATAGATTGGTTGCAGTGGCTGTTCCAATGCCTTGTAAAGAACCTGATTTTTTTGGTGGGCCAGTACCTATTTCCCAAGCGTTCTTGCTGCACAATGATGATGCTATGTATATTTTGAACAAGCAGCAGGGAGGCTCCCGTAACAACCATTACTTAAAAACTGCTATTATGTTACCCTTCCCAAACACACCCAAACCTGCGACCAACAGCCAGGTTATTTCCTACTATGCACTGCGCTTGCTGATCGGTATAACCGGCATGGCACTGCCACTGCTGCTGGTACTGGCCAAAGCAATGACTGGGCAGGGCTGGCAACTGGAAACCAGCATCAGCGCCTATTATGGTGATGGTGCAGCCGGTGACATACTGGTGGGCCTGCTCTTTGCACAGGGCTTCTTCCTGTTCTGCTATAGGGGCTATGAAAAAATTGACAGTATCGTGGGCAACTTTGCCTGCCTATGCTGCTTGGGGGTGGCCCTGTTTCCCACCACCAGTACCAAGGAGTGGGTGGTAAACCTGCATTTTGCATTTGGTTTCCTCATGTTTGCCAGCTTCATCTATTTCTCCATTTTCCTGTTCAGGAAAACGGATCCCTTCGATGGGGCCACCAAGAAGAAAATGCAACGGAACAAAGTGTACCTGGTTTGCGGGCTGGTGATGCTGGCCTGCATTATAGGCATTGGCATTGGTCAGCTCCTGCTGGCAAAGGCCACCAGGGAGCAATACCATTTGACCTTCTGGCTGGAAAGCCTTGCCCTATGGGCTTTTGGCTTTTCGTGGATCGTGAAGGCCGAATGGCTGTTCTGGAAGGATAGCCACTGGGAGCATATGCTGAACCACAGCAGCGAATTGAGGGACAGTTTTTTTGAAATGTCGGATAGGATGCTCAGTGCCTCCCCGGCAATGGCCAGTGAAAGGGAGGTATACTATGAAATGGAGTTGAAGGAGGAGAAAGTGGTTTCAATAGGCGATTTCACTGCAAGAACAAAGGCAGCCAGCCAAGGCCCGCCGCCCAAGAAGGACCCAGGGGGCGAGCTGGAACTGTTCTATGGTACCACCCGTAAACAAACGGGTTCCACAGAGGCCAATGATTACTATGGTAGCGAACTGGGCGCACTGCAACTGGGCAGTTGCACCATCAGCATCCCGTCCGGTCACAAGCAAGGGGAGATAGAACGGCCACGCAAGATCCTTTTCTGGCAACTTAAGGAGAACACGGATAACCATATAGTGCTTACATCGGTAAAGGAACTGGACGGTGCCGCTTTTTACAATTGGTTAAGCGGCAATGTGACGGGCAGCAACAAATCGGCCCTGCTGTTCATCCATGGTTTCAATACCAGTTTTGCCGAAGCGGCATGGAGGGCAGGGCAGATCGTGTACGATATCCCCTTCAACAATGGTATTGCGGGCTTTTTCAGTTGGCCCTCCACGGGCGGCTCGGCAGACTATGCCAAGGACATTGAAAGGGCCGATGCCAGCGTTTCGGACCTGGTGCAGTTTATGGAGGACCTGGTTGGCCGCACGGGCATTGAGCAACTGAACCTGATAGCCCATAGCATGGGCAACCGTGTGCTTACAAGGGCACTGAACATACTGGTACAGAAAGACAGCTTCAAGGGCAAGCTGAAGGTGATCAACCAAATAGTGCTGGCGGCACCCGATATAGATGCGGAGGTTTTCAACAGGGAAATACTGCCCGCTTTCAAGCAGATAGGCAATAGGCGCACCCTCTATGCATCGGATAAGGACAAGGCACTGAAGCTGTCCAAGTTCCTCCGGCGGGGCCTGCCAAGAATAGGGGAAGCAGGCACCAATATCTATGTGGCCGATGGGCTGGACACGGTGGATGCTTCCAATGTGGATTCCGAGGGAAACCACCATAGCTATATGTTCGAAACAGTGGAACTGCTTACCGACCTGAACATGCTCATGGCGCAGGGACTGGATCCCGGTAACCGCCGGCTGAGGCAGGTGGATAAGCAGGGACTGCGGTACTGGTTGTTTAGGGAGTAGTGGAAGGGTGAATGGTGAATGGTGAATGGTGGGTAGGGAGTGGCCGGTAGGGGTGGAATTGCTTCCTTCGTAGCAAGGGGGTATGGGTTGTTGTGGGGAATGTTCCTGTGGCGTTGTGAGGAAGGGAACAAAGCAATTTCCGTTATTGCTGATGAAGGAAGCAATCTTTATTTACGAAGGCGTATCACTTAAAAAGCAATCTCCTCTTCGAAAAAAAGGGACTTGCGAAGAACGATGTCAGCCTGAGCATGTCGAAGGCAGCTACTGGTAGGAAGTCCATTTGTAAAGTGTTTTCAGTACAAGACAGGTTAATTGGTTAACTGGTTAATTCGTTAATTGGTGATTGTGGAGAAGGGAAAGGTTGGAACTTGACTAACTGGGGAAGATGGGTGTTATTGGGTGGGGGAACTATTGTCATGGTATGCTGTAGGTGTACTCAAGGTATACTCATCCTTCGATTATCCTTCGTTTATCCTTCGTTATAGGTATACTTGGGGACTACTGGTTGTATTATCTGTCCGTGGCCGTCCATAGCCGTTGATTATTCGTCCATGAACCGAAATAACTGTTATCCCGTAAAAGGGACAGGATCTTATTTCTTTGACTGATATGCTCAAAGCCAAGGATGGCGAATTTGCCATAATTAGAAATCAGGCAGGGTTGAACAATTATAAAAGCAGTGTCAAGGAATGGGTGGAAAAACCAGTGCTTTTGGTTTGAAGGCCATCATTCATCGTTGTGATTTGCTTTCAACCTCTCACCTGTCGCGCTATATTAAAAAAAATATCCAAATGGTTTTGCATTTTTTAATGCAATTTAGTTATACATTTATTTAGTAATCTACTTTTAACCTAAAACCTAGCTTAATGAGACGCATTTTAACACTCGCCGTTTATTTAATTGGTGCATCTTTTTTACTGCAATCCTGCGGAGGGGATGTACCTCCGGTAGTTTATAACCTGCAATATCAAAAACGTGTCTGGATAAATGCCCGCGGCTTGGCTCTTGCTGGGGACCCAGACGAGTACCGGTGCATTCCAAGCGGAACCAATTGTGGAAAGACCCCGACCTGTGCAGGTTGTGCCACCAATCAAGTTGCACCTTACACAGTTCTTAGCCCAGCACAAAGGGCAGCGACGGAGAATTTTTTGACCTTTTACCACGATGGTAAAACGCTCGACTATTTTAATTCAACAGATATGGATGAACTGGTACACGTTTTTCCAGATATTAATACCAGGCCTGATATCGTCGATGCTTTAAAGGCTGGAACCTACAAAGTTCAGGTTGCGGCCGATACTTCCATGGGGATATTTGCAGGGCAGACGTTTTCGGACGATTCTGTTGTTCTTGTGTTCACGAGAAAGGTAGATGAATAAGTCATCAATACAGTATTTTTGGACGGCTCTGGTATACCAGAGCCGTTTCATCTTTAACCTTGTTCCATGCAGCGACTAATTTATTTTGTATCCTTATTTATAGTCATTGGAAGTTGCGGCATTCCCCCACAAAAATCATTTACTAAGGCATTGGCCATTGATTCAGTCATTAACACAAAGGGGGTATTTGCTGCTTCTGCCCCGCTTATAAAGCAATTTGGTGTACATCAAGCGTTACTTAACGACACTTCGTTTATCATATATGCGGTACGACCTTATGGATTGATGCTCACCAATCTTTCAACATGGAAACAGCGGGTGGTAAGCTTCCCCGATAGCCCGTTCAAGCATAGCGATTATGAAGTTACCCTCAACGATTCGCTTATTTACATTCTCGACATAACAAGCCGCCGTTTAAATACATACCTGCTCAGTCCGGAACGAATAACGAGAATATCACAGAGAAATATTGCTGGGCTTATGCGAGGCAAAAACTTCAATCAATACCAGCAGCCCACCTTCGAAGTTGCCGAACCGTACATATACGTAAGGTACCGGACAACGGAACCCAAAAATAATTTTCTCGCTGCCACCGCGTGCATTGTTGGCAGGGATAATGGGTCAGGCGAGTTCACCGTGGTGGATTCCATATTGCACCATCCAAAACGCTACCGTAACGGAAAATCGTATTATACGGATAGCTATATTAAATCGGTCGATGATTCACTGCTGCTCTACGGGTTCAGTTTTTTCGATTCCATCTATTTGTACAATCGTAACAGCAAACAGTTCATGAAAAAAGGAGTGCTCAGTAATGTGTCCGACTTTCTTGATTATGACCAGTCAAAAAATATGGATTTGGCATATGTCAGGATGTACAGCGTGACGAATTCAAATAATTTTAAGTTTGTCTATAATAAAAATACCAAAAATATCCTTGTGCTGCGAGGTATGAAAACGGAGAAAATAACCGACACCAAGAAAATTGAATATTTCTGTTTGAATGGGAACTTGCAAGTGATGCGTGATTCCATTCTGACCCATCCAATTCATCCCGAATTCTGTTTTGCCTATAAACAGGGATTCCTACTATTCACCAATACTCTAGAGAATGCGTATTATTACCGGCTCAGGTAGGTTTGCTACAGCACTGTTCATCATCTCCTGCTTGGTGGTTGGATGTACCTACAAGAAGCTTGCAACCACAAGCATCTATAATCGCTATATCCACGAGGATAAGGCCATCGTCGTTTCCTGTACGCGTTGTGGATGCGTTGATGATTACTTTAAATTCAATCGAACTTCACAATATAAGGGCATTAAGATAATGGGGGATACAAACTGTGTACCGTTTACCAAGTACCATATTCAAACATCCGCACTGGACAGTATCTTTCAGGCCAACTACAATGTTGTTTTATTTAAAAAGAAAGGAGAACAGGTTTTCTACGAAATATTGAAAACAGAAGATGCGATGAAGTTTACCAAGACGATAAATTCCTTTTTTGACATGCACTAACAAGACACTCGAAAACCCCTCGAATTCGAGGGGTTTAAAAACAAGCTGGACTGAACAGTTTTGTATTGATGCCACCCATGTTACGTTCTTTGATAACAACCCGCTACAAGTTCAGCCCACATGTGTACTAGTTGTGATTTGCTTTCAACCTCTGGGTTTACGTTCTTTGATAACAACATATTTCAGGTGTGGTTTTTGGTCAAATAGTTGTGATTTGCTTTCAACCTCTGGGTTTACGTTCTTTGATAACAACAACCAAATTTGGGTATTGTTTACGTAATCGTTGTGATTTGCTTTCAACCTCTGGGTTTACGTTCTTTGATAACAACCGAATATCCCGCCATTACGGTTAACGTGGTGTTGTGATTTGCTTTCAACCTCTGGGTTTACGTTCTTTGATAACAACATCAATATCCAGGATATATTCATACCTGCGTTGTGATTTGCTTTCAACCTCTGGGTTTACGTTCTTTGATAACAACATTCGCTTGCCCAGCATTCCTGCCCCATTTGTTGTGATTTGCTTTCAACCTCTGGGTTTACGTTCTTTGATAACAACGGAATGTTTGACACCATTCCACGTTAAGCGTTGTGATTTGCTTTCAACCTCTGGGTTTACGTTCTTTGATAACAACCTCCGAAATAGAGCTTTGCATTGTAATCATGTTGTGATTTGCTTTCAACCTCTGGGTTTACGTTCTTTGATAACAACAAACTTACCGATAATAATAACTGCCCACTGTTGTGATTTGCTTTCAACCTCTGGGTTTACGTTCTTTGATAACAACAACACCTGCTTCTTGCCTTCATCCTCCATAGTTGTGATTTGCTTTCAACCTCTGGGTTTACGTTCTTTGATAACAACAAGCGGTTAAAAACGGTGTCATTGTTCATAGTTGTGATTTGCTTTCAACCTCTGGGTTTACGTTCTTTGATAACAACGGCGGGGGTGCGTTCACTATCGATGGAAGTGTTGTGATTTGCTTTCAACCTCTGGGTTTACGTTCTTTGATAACAACGAATGACGTTGATCATCGAAGAGCGATTGAGTTGTGATTTGCTTTCAACCTCTGGGTTTACGTTCTTTGATAACAACACGATCATGCTGTATATCTTGTGCTGTGGAGTTGTGATTTGCTTTCAACCTCTGGGTTTACGTTCTTTGATAACAACACGATCATGCTGTATATCTTGTGCTGCGGAGTTGTGATTTGCTTTCAACCTCTGGGTTTACGTTCTTTGATAACAACCTAATCCCTCATATCCTGTTGCCTCAGCTTGTTGTGATTTGCTTTCAACCTCTGGGTTTACGTTCTTTGATAACAACTTTTACTATTTTCTTAAGTTCAAGGAACAAGTTGTGATTTGCTTTCAACCTCTGGGTTTACGTTCTTTGATAACAACTGAACGTGCTAATGCCAAATCTGCCATACTGTTGTGATTTGCTTTCAACCTCTGGGTTTACGTTCTTTGATAACAACATCCGTCAAATCGACTTAAAACAATTCTTAGTTGTGATTTGCTTTCAACCTCTGGGTTTACGTTCTTTGATAACAACACAAGCTGTGGATTTGCTTGCTATACTCAAGTTGTGATTTGCTTTCAACCTCTGGGTTTACGTTCTTTGATAACAACAAGCTGGGCGAATGGGCTGCCGATAGGTGCGTTGTGATTTGCTTTCAACCTCTGGGTTTACGTTCTTTGATAACAACCGTAAATGTTTATAATCGTTTAGGAAACGAGTTGTGATTTGCTTTCAACCTCTGGGTTTACGTTCTTTGATAACAACCTTCACAATCAAATCGTAAACGTTAGGGTCGTTGTGATTTGCTTTCAACCTCTGGGTTTACGTTCTTTGATAACAACGGCGAAGAAGAAAGCCTTGATTGGCTGGAGTTGTGATTTGCTTTCAACCTCTGGGTTTACGTTCTTTGATAACAACATTTCTTAAGCATTTGCAACGCATCCATATGTTGTGATTTGCTTTCAACCTCTGGGTTTACGTTCTTTGATAACAACGTTTTTCCACAGAACTCAATGTCAACAAGGGTTTTCATTGAATGTAGAACCAAAAAAATGAGCTTTAAAGCCTCCTGATTATTAAAATCAGGAGGCTTTTTGCTTTTCTAAACTCGCCCAAACAAGTGGCTAAAAGTGAAAATTGTAAAATAAATGATGATTAAACAGGATAATATCTTTTTTTTCTAAAAAGGATATTCTTATTTTCATATCCTGCTTTTATAACTCCCCCAATTCAGAAATGCAATTTTCACTGCAGTAGTAGTTATATGTGATGTAGAGAAAGTTTGTATGGTAGAAATAAAAAAGCCGAATTTCTTCGGCTTAATAAATTTCACTACGGCATAAGCCTTATTGTGATTTGCTTTCAGTTGTAAATATATAGATATACCCTTAAAGAAACGATATGAAAAAAATTCTTGGGCTTGATTTAGGAACAAACTCTGTTGGTTGGGCTTTGATAGATAAAGACGAACAACAAATATTGGGTATGGGTAGCAGAATCATCCCTATGGGAACTGATAAATTAGACTACGAGAAAGGCGCAGGCATAACTAAAAATGCAGATAGGCGAATGGCAAGAACCATTCGTAAAATGAACAAACGTTATAAACTGCGTAGAAATAAGTTGCTTTTTATTTTAAATGAACTAGGAATCCTTCCAGACCAATTCCAGTTTAAAGATGGTATTCCTGAACCTACTAAACTACAGGATTTAGAACTGTTGCCTATTAAAAAAGGAACCTTGCAATTGGATTCATTAAATCACTGTCAGTTAAGAGTAAATGCACTTACGAAAGAAATAGCTGCAAAAGACTTTGGTAAAATCTTGTATCAATTTAATCAGTTAAGAGGGTATGCTGGTGGCAGCAACAATGATGAAACAAAAAAGAAGAAAGACGATACTATAGAGGAAGAAACTGAAAAAAAGAAATCGTATGAAGTAATTACACAAAAGGTAAGCATACTAAATATTGAGAAATCAGACAGAACATATAAAGCAAAAGGGGGTAAGAATAAAGGTCAAGAACTTCCACTATTTGATGTAACCTTTTTGCTTGACGATGAAGAAAAAGAAGGGAATACAATGCTTCAAACCTTAGAAGTTGGCAAAGAGGAAGAGCTTGAAATAAGGATTAAGCAAACGAAGAAAGGAGAAAACATAATAATTGCTTTGCCCCAAAAGACCAATTGGAAAAAGCAAATGGAAGCTACTGAAGAGACTATTAAAACAGATAAGCTTTTTATAGGACAACTTCTGCTAAGGGATTTGTTAAACAGCAGATGGACTAAAATCAGAAATAGGGTTATACTTAGACAACGTTACCAAGAAGAGTTTGATGCCATTTGGGAAGAACAAGCTAAGCATCATTCAATCTTAAATAATTGCCCTAATGAGAAATTAACAACAATAGTTAATTATTTATACCCTGGTTCAAGCCAAACACAAAAAGGGTTAAGGCAACAAGGTTTTGAAGGTGGTTTAAAGTATATCATTAAAGAGCAGGTAATTTATTATCAACGACCCCTAAAGTCCCAAACAGAACTTATTAGTAAGTGTCAGTTTGAAAAAGAAGAAAAGGTAATTGCAACATCTCATCCTTTATTTCAAGAGTTCAGATGTTGGAAACAGATAAACCAATTGTATGTACGTTCTAAAGAAGGAACTTATAACGAAAAAAAGGGAAAGACTATTTATAAATATTCCGATAGGTATTTAACAAATGAACAAAAGAATACGATATACCTAAAACTACAAGACCAAAAGCAAGTTGGATTTTCTGATGTTGCCAAAATAGTAGGGTTAAAAAATGATAACACTGAATACTTAAATGGTTTAAATGTAAAAGCCAAGCTAAAAGGTTGCGATACAACAATCACCATCAAAAAAATATTAGGTGAAGAATTCAATGTCATCATCCAGCACAACAGAGAAATTGTTTTTAAGATTTGGGATTCACTATTTGATTTAAAAAACAGTGGCAGTGAGTATGATAAGAAAAGCAAAAAAGTATCGTCATTGATTGATATTTTGAAGAACGCTGTTGATGATGAAAAGGCAACTGCCATTGCTTTAAGATTGGCTCAAAGCATTAGTTACCCAAGAAAGTATGCAAGCTTATCTCCGAAAGCAATCGGAAATATTTTGCCATTAATGCAGCTCAATTCCAATGGTATCAATCTTCTCGCAAAAGAGAACTTCGGGAAGATTAAACATGCAATTGATACTGGCGAACTTCTGGAAGGTATAGAGCCTTACATGGTTGACTATGTTAACAGCAATCCTGAAATTATAGAAACCGGTGGCATGATGGATTCATTTGCCGCTTCATTGGTTTATGGCAAACACACTATCGACAATATAAAACCAACCATAAAAAACTACCATGATATTAAGCATAACCCCAATAGAAATTTAAGAAACCCTATTGTAGAGCAAATTACAAATGAAGCATTACAGGTAATTAAAGCCATTTGGAAAGAGTACAAGTTTAATCCAGATGACTTGGAAATTAGGATTGAGCTAGCAAGAGACCTAAAAAACAGTGCCTCAGAAAGAGAAAAGATATACAAAGGGCAATTAAATAATCAAAAACAAAACAGTAGAATTAGAGAGCGATTAGCAGAAGAAAAAATTCCTGTTACAGACGAGAATGTTGTTAAATACAAACTCTATGAGCAACAAAAATACATTTCACCATACTCTGGCAACTCTTTAGAAGTAAGCCTATTTGATGAGTATGAAATAGACCATATTGTTCCAAAGTCAAGATTGTTTGATGATTCAATTTCTAATAAGGTTTTAGTTGAAGGGTTTTTAAATAAAGAGAAGAGTAACAGAACAGCATGGGAATACATTTCACAACAAAACACAATGCATCAAATCTGTTCAATTGAGCGATTTATTGATTTAGTTAATGAGAACTATTTTGGAAGAAAGAAGAAAAACTTATTGCTAGAAAAAATACCAACAGACTTCATTGAAAGACAGATAAAAGAAACCCAATACATAGCATTGGCTGTTAAGGCAGAATTGGCCCAAATTGTAGGGAGTGCCAATGTGAAATCGTCTACTGGTATGATAACAGATTTCCTAAGAAGTCGTTGGGGTTTAAAGAAATTGTTTATGGAGTTGACTGAAAGTCGGTTTAAACAAATGGAACTATGGGACTCTTCAAACAAATGGGTAAATAAATATTTTGATGAGGACAAAAAAAGAAATGTTTACCAAATTAAGAACTGGAGTAAACGTTACGACCATCGTCATCACTCTATTGATGCCTTGGTTGTTGCTTTAACTGAGCAAAGCCATATCCAAAGGCTTAACAATTTGAACAAAGAATTGCAAGACTGGCTTGTCAAAAATAAAGATGAAATTAAGTTAGAAGTAAAAGAAGACGAAACCATTTTAGAAGCTTTCTTCAGTTTAGAAGAAACCGATAGAGATAGAATACAAAAAAGAATTGAAGGATTTAGAAAGTTTGATAGCCCATTTAATGATTTGGTAAAGCAAACAAGAACACATCTAGAAGCAATGGTTGTTTCTCATAAACCAAAAGACAATTTGACTATTCAAATTAATGAGAAAACCGAAAAGAAAGAAATCAAAATAAGAGGATCATTACATGAAGCAACATTATACGGAAAACACAATGGGCAAGACACTAAAACTGTAAGCATTTCAAATTTAACGGCCAAAGACATTGATAAGATAGTTGACCCAGTTTTAAAAGCTGAAATAAATAGTCATAGAAGCAAAAGCGAATATGGTTCGGTTAAAGAAGCTTTAACCGGTGAAGGATTAAAAGCATTTAATGAAAGCAGGTTCCAAAGAAAAAAGCCGGAATCATTAAAACCACCTGTTTTTAAAGTCAAAATATATTATAACACAAAAGAAGTTAAAGAAAGCTCATTACAACGGCTTTATGACAACAACGATAAGCTAAGCGTTAAAACTGGAGGAAATTATCTATTCCTTGTAATGGAAAAACATAGTTCGAAAGAGCGAGTTTTTGATATTGTTTCATTGTATGATGCAGCAGACATTGCAAAGCGAGAATGGAAAAATCAAACTGCAGATTTTAAGAACACAATTTTTCAAGACTATTTGACAATAAACAAAGCCGACAAGGTGCTTTTTGCATTGCAGCAAAACGAATTGGTCTATTTACCCGAAAATTCAGATGACCCTGTTTTGAAATTCACATTCAATGAATTCAATAAATGGATTCATGAAAAAGAAAACAAAGTCAAGTTCAATAAACGGGTATATAAAGTTGTAAAGTTTACTGGGAAGGATTGCTTTTTTATTCCTCATAATTATGCAAACACAATCAGCATTTCTAAAGACCTTTCAGAAGAAGAAAAAGCACAACTAAAAAAACAATATGGTGAAAAAAAGATTCCAAAAAAGGAATTAAATTTTGAAGAATTTGGCTCTTTTGGTACAAGTGCTAAAACGGAAGTAAACGAGCATTTTGTTAATATCTTAATTGACAAGAAATATGACATTGAGCCTGTTAAGATTCAAGACTTCTGCATCAAAATCAAAACTGATTGGCTCGGAAATATAAACCTTGTTTTATGATCAAACGCACCCTTCTCATCCAAAACCCCTGCCACCTCAAATGCTCCAATGAGCAGTTGGTAGTTAGTTTCAGCCATGTAAAAGGCTTGGAAGACCGTGCAGATAGAACGGTGCCCATAGAAGATATAGGTATGCTGGTGCTGGAGCACCAACAAATAACCCTCACCCATTATTTACTGGATAAATTGGTGGGCAACAATGTATCCGTTATTACCTGCAATGAAACCCACCATCCCACAGGCATGATGCTGCCGCTGGAGGGCAATACTTTGCAGAGTGAACGTTTCAGGGCGCAGATAGATGCTACGGAACCCTTGAAGAAACAGTTATGGCAGCAAACCGTAAAAGCAAAGATCACCAATCAGGCAAGCGTGTTCAAGAAATGGGGCATCAAGCACAAATTGCTCAGCAATTTGGCTGATGCCGTAAAAAGCGGGGATACCGATAATGTGGAGGGCACGGCAGCCGTGCATTACTGGCAGAACCTGTTTCCCCCTGCATGGCTGTTTTATAGGAGGCGTGATGGCCTGCCGCCCAATAACCTACTGAATTATGGATATGCCATCATCAGGGCCAGCATGGCAAGGGCCATAGTGGGGGCGGGGCTATTGCCCACCATGGGCATCTTCCATAGGAACAGGTACAATGCTTATTGCCTGGCCGATGATATCATGGAACCTTACCGCCCCTTTGTGGATGTGGTGGTAAGGAGCATCATAGATGAAACCAGCCATGTGGAAACACTGACGCAGGAGTTCAAGACGAAACTGCTGGCACTGCCGCAAACGGATGTGTTGATGAACGACGAGAAGAGCCCATTGATGGTGGCCATGGGCAGAACGGCAGCCTCACTGGCCAAATGCTATGCTGGGGAGCAGCGGAAGATATTGTACCCGACGATGCCCTTAACCTAGATTGCTTGGTCCCTCGCAATTGACGGCTACTTTTTAGATGGAAAATGCAGACACATGAAATCTGAACGCCTAAATGCATACCGTATTATGTGGGTACTTGTATTCTTTGACCTTCCAACCGAAACAAAAAAGGAGCGCAAAGCAGCAGGCGATTTCCGCAAGAAGATATTGGCAGATGGGTTCAGCATGTTCCAGTTCAGCATCTATTTAAGGCATTGTGCCAGCATGGAAAATGCTACGGTACATATCAAGCGGGTACAGAAGCTATTGCCCGAAACAGGGCATGTAGGCATTATGTGCATTACGGACAAGCAATTTGGCATGATGAAGATTTTCCAGGGCAAGAAACCCACAGTAGCCATGAATGTTCCCCAACAATTGGAAATGTTTTAAGTAGCAAGTAGGCAATAGGGAGTAGTAAGTAGGGAGTAGGCAGTAGTAAGTAGGCAGAAGAGAGTAGTGAGGAGAAGTCAATAATAAGTAGGGAGAAGGGTAATAGTAAGAGATGTAGCTAGCAACAATTTGCTGCTGCCTGTAAAACAACGGACTGCCTGGCCTTCCGCCTTAAACCCTTCACCTTTCGCCTACCAATCAAAAATACACATCCTCAATCAGGAAGATCTCCAGCGCTTCCTCGCCCTCCAAGGTAATGGCCAGGATATCGAACTGGATGTATTTCCATTCCTCGTGCTGGTAGAGGTATTCCTCCGCTGCATTCTTCAGGGCGGTCATCTTGTCCCGCTTGATACTTTCCTCCGGTTTGCCGAAGCGGTGGTTGCTGCGGGTCTTCACTTCCACAAAATGGAGCTTGCGGCCCTTGCTGGCAATGATGTCCACCTCCCAGTGGCGGTGGCGCCAGTTGCGCTCCACCAGGGTATAGCCATGGCGCTGTAGCCAGTTGGCGGCCATGTCCTCGCCCTTGTTGCCCGTATTTTTGTTCCAGTGCTGCATGGGTAAGATGGGGTTGTTTATTTTTGTACAAAACTGTACAACAGCGCCAGCCGGGTGCTGCTGGGGGCCGCCTGCAAAATTGGTTGGGGCGGGCTAGAGCAATATAAGTATATTCGGCGGTATTGGGAGGGAGGAATTAGGGAGTAGGCAATAGTTAGTAGGCAGTAGTTAGTAGTTAGTAGGCAGTAGTTAGTAGGCAGTAGGCAATAGTTAGGAGGGAGTAGTAGGAAGAGGAAGGTTAATTGGTTATCCCGATGTTTTATCGGGAGGTTAATTGGTGGGGAGGCAGTAGTTAGTAGGGAGTAGGCAATAGTTAGGAGGGAGCAGGCAGTAGGGGGGAGGAAAGGATTTTTGATTTGAGATGTATGATTTGGGTGGAGGAGGAAGGTTAACTGGTTAATTAGTTACTTATGTTACGCAAAGATTGTGGGAATAATGTCAGCCTTGTCATAGTGAGCTTGCCGAACTGCCCGAAGGCGGTTTCACGAAGAAAGATTTCGGCAGCCACATTTCGACAAGCTCAATGTGACAATTAAGATTCCGTTTGATATCGCTCAATCCCGATGGAAATATCGGGGCAGCAGTATGTAACATTTTGCGTAATATCAGTTAGTTAATTGGTGGGGAGGGGAAGGAGTAGGAAAGTATATAAAGTAATGTGGACTATCCGGATGAAGGAAAGTATGTCAGGTTGAGCTTGTCGAAACCTTATTCAAGCTGTGTTTTACGCTCATCATACTTCGAGAACCTCTGTATGACAACGGAAATCGTCAATGCTTTCCTTCATACGGATAGTCAGTTAAAGTAAATAAGGGGAAGGAAAAACTGGTAGCTGGAAACTGGAAGGGACAACGGCTAGCGCACCATCGGCACCATGGAAAAATGCACCGTGTAGAACGATTGCTTAACAAATGAAGGGCATTTTATCACCCAATAAAATTGAATTGATCAATGGAGCTTACAAACAAGGTTTTGGTACTGAAGGGAAAAGTGCAGCATTATGCCTGGGGGGGCTTCGAGTTCATCCCTTCCTTATTGCATATCACTAATACGGACCATATTCCCTATGCGGAATACTGGATGGGGGCACATGCCCTGGCCTCTTCGGAACTGGTGGACGGTACGGATACGGAGAGCCTGCACCAGGTGATCCACGAGCGGCCCGTAGAAGTGCTGGGCCCAAGGGTGTTCAACCAGTTCCGCGAGCTTCCCTACCTGTTCAAAGTGCTGGACGTGGAAGATATGCTGAGCATTCAGGTACACCCTACCAAGGCTGCAGCAGTGGAAGGCTTTGAGGCGGAGGAGGCTGCGGGCATACCCATTGATGCACCACACAGGAACTATAAGGACAGGAACCACAAGCCGGAAGTGATGGTGGCGCTGAGTGAGTTCTGGCTGCTGCACGGCTTCAAGTCCAAGGAATCCATAGAGAAGATGCTACTGGAAGTGCAGGACTTCAATACCCTGATAGCCCTGTTCAAGACCAATGGCTACAGGAGCCTGTACAAACTGCTGATGCAGATGGACCAGGCCCAAGTGGACCATATTCTGATACCGCTGGTAAAACGTGAACTGCGGCGCAAGCGCGATGGGGAGCTTACCAAGCAGCAGCCCGGTTGGTGGGTGGCCAAACTGTACGGTAACAATGAACCTTTGGAAAACATAGACCGTGGCATTTTCTCCATTTACCTGTTCAATATTGTACAATTGCAACCGGGGGAAGCCATCTTCCAGGGTGCGGGCATACCCCATGCCTATTTGGAGGGGCAGAACATGGAACTGATGGCCAATAGCGACAACGTGCTGCGTGGTGGCCTTACGCCCAAACATATTGATGTGCCCGAACTGATGAAGCATACCCTGTTCCAGCCCATAGTGCCGGCCATATTGAAAGGTGAGGGGCTGGGCAATGAGAAGGTCTATAAATGTCCCGTACCCGATTTCGGTATCAGTAAGATAGAACTGAAGGAGGGGGAACTGTACAGCGGATTGGCCAGCTCGCTGGAGATACTGCTGGTGACCGAAGGGGCCGTGATCGTGAAGGGGCAGGAGCACCTGGTACTGAAAAGGGGCAATGCCTTTGCCGTGGTGCATGGTACGGCCTATACGGTTACCGCTTCCGGGAAAACGGTGCTGTTCAAGGCGTTTGTGCCGTAGGGGAGGTTAATTGGTTAACTGGTTAATTGGTTAATTGGTTGATGGGTGCGGAGGGGAGTAGGCAGTAGTGAGAAGGCAGTAGTAAGTGGGGAGTAGTAAGTGGGGAGTAGTAAGTGGGGAGTAGTAAGTGGGGAGTAGTAAGTGGGGAGTAGTAAGTGGGGAGTAGTAAGTGGGGAGTAGTAAGTGGGGAGTAGTAAATAGGCAGTAGATATTGGACGCTGGTTTGCTTTAAGCCTTATGCCCTAAGCCTTATGCTTTAAGCTTTATGTCCTATGCGTAGGCAGTAGTGAGAAGGCAGTAGTAAGTGGGGAGTAGTAAATAGGCAGTAGATATTGGACGCTGGTTTGCTTTAAGCCTTATGCCCTAAGCCTTATGCTTTAAGCTTTAAGCCTTATGCTTTAAGCTTTAAGCCTTATGCCCTACGCCTTCAGCCTTTCACCCCCAGCTTTTAGTTTTCAGATTTTAGCCTTTATCCCCTTATTTTTGTAATAAATATTTACCTGATGAAATTGACTACCCGTTCAGTACTGTTTACCTTGTTCCTGATAGCTGTGGCCACGGTTACCAAGATTATCTGTGCACCCAACCTGAATTTGAGTGGCTTTTCGCCCATCATTGCCATTGCACTGTTTTCGGGTATGATTGTGAAGGACAAGAATGCTTCCTTTCTGTTGCCCCTGCTGGCGCTGTTTGCTAGCGATATGATCATACAGGTGCTTTACAAAGCCGGGCTGTTTGCCTTTGCAGGTTTCTACAAGTACCAATTGGTAAACTATGTGCTGATACTGGTAACCACTTTACTGGGCTGGGCCATTCAGGGCAAGAAACTGGGTTCCGTGCTATTGGGTGCCGTGTCTGGTGCTACCCTGTTTTTCATCCTGTCCAATTTCAGCGTATGGTTTTTTGGTCCGCATCTTACCTATAGCTATGATGCCAAGGGGCTAATGGCCTGCTATGTGGCCGGCCTGCCGTTCTATGCCAGGGCATTGACTGCTACGGTGATTTTCCTGCCATTGATCATTGCTTCCTACAACTATATCGTGAAGGCGCAGCAACGCCTCACATTGGCTTAGTATAAAAGAGATGGACAGGGCCCTGCACATTGTGCGGGGCTTTGTTTTTGGAGGGGGAGGGAGGAAGACGGTGGATGGTGGACGGGAGACCGGAGAGAGGAAGACGGAAA
The DNA here is from genome assembly GCA_023251255.1 of Chitinophagaceae bacterium. GTDB lineage: Bacteria > Bacteroidota > Bacteroidia > Chitinophagales > Chitinophagaceae > UBA1930. The sequence goes on along the minus strand of JAHEZD010000052.1, from coordinate 373 downwards.
GACAGGGTGGGAAGGAAAACTAGCAATCTAAACTCTAAAATCCAGCATCCAGTATCTACTTCCTTAAACCTTACGCCTTATACCCTACACCTTCTACCAAATCACACATCAAAAATCATACATCAGCAATCATAATCATATCATCAGCAATCTTCTCCCATGACCGTCCATCACTTCACTTACGAACTGCCTTTTGAACATCCCTTCTCCATTTCGGGGGGAAGAACGAAAACACACCAGCCTACCTTGGTGGTGGTACTGGAACTGGGCAACTGGTACGGTGTGGGGGAGGCCCCGGCCATTGCCTACTACGATATTACGGTGGACCAGATGGTGGCCGATCTGGAGCTACATAAAACGGCCATTGGCAAGT
>JAHEZD010000122.1 GCA_023251255.1 Chitinophagaceae bacterium | reverse complement strand
TGGAAGGTGCCACCGTAAGGGTCACTGCCGGCAGCAGGGCGGTGGCAACGCAGAACACCGATGCGGGCGGTAGGTACTTCTTCGAGGTGAAGGCCTTCGGGGCCATGCAACTGGATGCATCAAAAGGGGAATACAGCAATGGCTCCCTGGCCTTTTCCGGGCCGGCAGGTGGCGCTGCGGACACTTTGGTGAACACCGTGGTGTGCCTGGTGCCCATCGAGAAGGTGGTGCCAATGGACACTGCCGTGCCCGTTACCGTGACCCCCGGACCGGGGGAACAGGTGGCACTCTTCGACTTTGCCAAGTACAGCCTGAGGAAGGAAACCGCAACGGTACTGGACACGCTGGCAGGCATACTGCAACGCGAGAGGGGCCTCGGGCTGGAAATCACCGGCTACACCGATGCGCAGGGCACCGTGGAATACAACCTCCACCTCAGCCAGCAGCGGGCCGATGCCTGCCGCGGCTACCTCATCAGCAGGGGCGTGGCAGCAGCAAGGCTCAAGGCAACGGGCAGGGGCGAGTGCTGCCCCGTGAAGCCCGATACCATCAACGGTAGCGACAACCCCGACGGGCGCCAGGCAAACAGGCGCGTCGAGTTCAAAATCATGCTCATCAGGTAAAGAAAATACTACTTAATCCCTTGGAAAACTAGAAGCCATCCTGCAATTGCAGGATGGCTTTTTATTGTTTGTATTTTAATCAAGTTTATTCTGTTGGAACAAAAAAACTGCACCAAGTAGCACAAAATATTTTTTTGTTTGGTTAGGCTTTATCTTGCCGAAAATAATTTCCATGTTGACCAATTACAAACATACCGTTACGGAACGTTTTTTAAGGTACGTGCAGATCGATACACAAAGCAATCCCCAGAGCAATACTTACCCAACCACTGAAAAGCAAAAAAATCTATCCAATCTTTTGGCGGAGGAATTACTGGCCATTGGCATTGCTGATGCACATGCTGATGAGTTTGGTTATGTATATGGCACCATCCCTTCCAACACAGACAAGGAAGTGCCAGTTATATGTTTCTGCAGCCATGTGGACACAGCCCCTGATTGCAGTGGCACAAACGTGAAACCCATTGTTCATACAGCTTATACCGGAGCAGATATTGTATTGCCCGATGATGAAACACAGGTATTGAGCGTTAATGATTACCCTTACCTGAAAGAACATATTGGCAGCAGCATTATCACTGCCAGTGGCAATACATTGTTGGGAGCAGACGACAAAGCGGGTGTTTCCATCATTATGGACATGGCGAATTATTTGGTCAATCATCCAGAAGTAAAACACGGAACCATAAAGATATTATTTACCCCGGACGAAGAAGTGGGCAAAGGCACGGCCAAGGTTGATCTACGGAAACTGGGTGCAGATTTTGGTTACACATTGGATGGTGGCGAGTCGGGGACTTTGGAAGATGAAACCTTCAGTGCAGATGGGGCAACCATTACGGTACACGGTGTCATTGCCCACCCTGGTTATGCAAAAAACAAACTGGTCAATGCATTGAAGATTATTGGAGAAATATTAGCTGCATTGCCCACTAATGAGTTCAGCCCTGAGACAACCGATAAACGTGAAGGCTTTGTTCATCCTGTTAGCATCGAAGGCATTGCGGAGAAAGCAAGTGCCAGCTTTATTGTCCGTGATTTTGTCACAGCAAAGCTGGCTGAACATGAAACAAGGTTGAAATCCATAGCAGCTACTGTTGTTGCAAAACATGCAGGAGCCATCATGGAATTCACGGTGCAGGAGCAGTACAGGAACATGAAAGAAATCCTTGACCTGCATCCCCAAGTTGCGGCCCATGCAGCAGAAGCGTACAAACGTGCAGGATTGAACCCAGTGAATGAACCCATTCGTGGGGGCACAGATGGTAGCCGTTTAAGTTTTATGGGACTGCCCTGCCCCAATTTGTTTACAGGCATGCAGGCCATTCACAGCAAGAAAGAATGGATCGGTGTTAGGGATATGGAAAAGGCGGTGGAAACCTTGGTGAACTTGGTGCAAGTATGGGAGGAGGAGAGTTGATCATACAACGAGGCTTTATCCTCGTTTTTTATTGCCATGGAGAAACACGGATTCCTGTACAGTGAACCTTCATTTTATATTTTATAGAGTAGCGCACTCCAAGAGAGTGAACCACTCTATAAAATATTTCTTCCTTCCAACCTAAAGCTAAATTATTACTGTTGCTGCTGCCCAAAGCCTTCGTCAATCAATACTTCTTTGGGGTCCGTTGGCTGCGTTTCCAGTTCCACATTGTTGAACTCCTCAAATACATGCCCATCTTCGTAGCCTACGGAAACATATACAGAAAGCAATTGCTTCGCGGGCCCCTTGAATGTGCCCTTCACTGGTGAGCAATCATTGAAATCCTTGCCCACGGCCAGTTTTACATGATGGCTGGTGGCCCAAACATTGTTTGTTGGATCAATGCCTGCCCAACCATAACCGGGAATATAGGCTTCCACCCAAGCATGGGTGGCTCCTTCGCCACGCATGCCATTTTTATTGGGGCAGATATAGCCACTTACATAACGTGATGGGATTTTCAGTGTCCGCAAAATCTGCAGCATCAAATGTGCAAAGTCCTGGCATACACCCGCACGGACTTCCAGGATTTCATCAACGGTCGTTTCGATATTGGTGATGCCCTTGATGTATTTGAACTGCTTGTAAATAAGTTCACCGCAATGCTCCACCGTGGTGGCAATGCTTTTTTGCTGAACATTCAACTGTGCTATTATTTCAAGGATTTTCCCTTTTGATTCGATTGTTGGTGCACTGCTCAGTTCCAATAATTGCAAATGACCATTTACCTCTCTTTCCAAATCGTCCCAACCAGTTTGGAAGCTTATCCGTAGTTGCGTGGGCAATGTAGTGCGGATTGTCAACTTGCTTTCTATGGCCATTAATTTATGCGAGGGCAGCACGCTGAACAGGCCAATCCTGTTGCCCCAATAATCCGTGAACACATGTACATCGGGATTGCCAGTAATGATTACATCATGTTGCAAAACCTCCTGCTCATTGCATAAATAGGGATAAATTTTTATTTCGTTACTGCTCTCCTTTACCGGTCTATCGTACTCGTACTTGGTAATGTGATGTATATTGAAAACGGGCATAATTGAAATCTAAAATGAAAAACTAAAAGACTAAAACTTAAAAAACCAAACTTGCTAAACCCCAAACTTCTTACGTGATAAACTATCAAGCATAGGAGAAAAACTCCTTTGCCAATAGCCTGCTGAACTCGTTCAGTTCCTTGGTTATTTCCTTCAGGAACGGTTGCAATGTAGCTTCATTTAACGTATCAAAATCAGTGAACTCAATTTTGCACAGCAGCCTTCCCAAACGTTTGCTAAGTGTTTCAGTTTCAGGGGAACTGTTTTTCTTGATTGCCTGTGCAAAATACTTGTTCATTCTTTTCAATGTATAGCTCACGCTCCTTGTAAAATTTTCATTAAATAAAACCTGGTGCAATGTATTATGGTTATGGCTGGCACTTCTATAAGACTTTAGGTGCAGTTCATAACCGGAGAGGGACAGCAACAATGGCCTCCATTGCAGTATGTCCTTTTCCTCTTCCAATTTAAAATCTATTGCCTCGAAATATTTATTGCTCATTTCAATGGTGAGCAAACTGCGTTCTATGTACCTGCCCAGGTTCATGAAGTTCCAGCCCAGGCCGCGTGGCATGGTCGTATCTGCCACACCATTGTACAGTACGCAGTTCTGTTCCAGGGCTTCAATAGTGGCAATGGCCTCAAAGCCCTTGAACTGCATATCCGGCGATAATGCATTCACACTATGGTACATCTGGTTTACATGCTCCCAAACTTCTTTGGTAATATGGTCCTGAACGCCCCTTGCATTTTCCCTTGCCTTTGTAACCATCACTTTCAATGAATTGTAATTGGTGGTATCCAATAGCAGTTTATGTAGGGCTGTTTCGGTATTGTCATGCAACAATTCAATTTCCGCATCGGTACAGGTAGTGAATATTTCCAGCATCGGCTTCCAGGAAAGGTTCTGGTTCACGCCCTTATCAAGCAGCAGGATATAATGTGTTTTAATGCCGCGGATCAAACCATCGCTGCGTTCCATATAGCGGTTCAGCCAAAAAAGGGAGTCTGCAATTCTACTAAGCATGTTTCTTAAAAAGTTTAAAAGTTCAAGAGTTCCATTGTTCAAAAGTTAGTTTCAGGCTGAAACGCTGGAAGCAACCTCCATTGTTTTGTATTTTGTTCAATGTACAAGTGTGCCCTTCGACCATCGCTCAGGATAAACTTGCAACTAGAGTTTAGCTCATATTCTTCAGCCAAGCACATCATCCTCCAACCTCAATCGCAAATTCCTAATTCCCCATTCCTTTAATCTATCACCCAAGTATCCTTGCTGCCCCCGCCCTGTGAGGAGTTCACCACCAAGGAGCCCTGCTTCAACGCCACACGTGTCAAACCGCCCGGTACAATCTGGATTCCAGTTGGACCGCACAAGGCATAAGGACGCAAATCCACGTGCCTTGCTTCAAACTTCCCATTAATGAAACATGGCACGGTTGATAGTTTGATGATGGGCTGGGCAATGAAACTTCGTGGATCTTCCTCTACTGCCACCTTGAATTCAGCAATCGTTTTTTCATCCGCGCTATTGCCCATCAGCATTCCGTAACCGCCACTCTGGTTCGTGCGCTTGATAACCATATTGGTGATGTTCTCAAAAACATATTTCCTGGCCTCATCGTCACTTAATTGATAAGTGGGCACATTGGGCAAAATGGGTTCCTCGTTCAAATAATATTTGATCATGGCGGGTACATAAGCATACACGGCTTTATCATCGGCCACACCATTGCCTATGGCATTTACAATGGCCACATTGCCCTTCCTGTAAGCACCCACCAATCCCGGAACGCCCAATGCACTGTTTGGTTTGAATACCAATGGATCAAGGTAGTCATCATCCACCCTCCTATAGATAACATGCACCTGTTCCAGCCCATTGGTGGTTTTCATGTACACTTTGTGGTTGTCCACCAGCAGGTCCCTGCCTTCAACCAATGGGATACCCATTTGCCTGGCCAGGAATGTATGTTCATAATAAGCCGAGTTGAAGATGCCCGGTGTCAATATAACTGCTGTTGGATGGGAAAGCTGCTGCGGTGCAAGCTGCAGGAGTATCTGGTGCAGTTGCAAGGGGTAATTGCTCACCATCCGCACTTTGTTTTCATTGAGCATTTCCGGGAAGATGCGCTTGGTAACCTCCCTGTTTTCCAGCATGTAGCTTACGCCACTGGGGGTACGGAGATTGTCTTCCAGGATGTAGAAAGTGCCATCGTCACCGCGGATCAAATCGATACCGCTGATATGCACATAAATATCGTAAGGCACTTTTATGCCGAATACTTCCCTTGTATAATGGGGGCAGGATGCAATGAGTGCTGCGGGCACAATGCCATCCTTGAGTATCTGCTGCTCATTGTAAATATCTTTCAGGAAAAGGTTAAGGGCCTTCAACCGCTGCTTGATGCCAGTTTCCACATGTGCCCATTCTGCCGATGTGATGATGCGGGGAATGATATCGAACGGGAAAATCCTTTCAATGCCTTCATTATCGCTGTAAACGGTGAAAGTAATTCCCTGGTTCATGAACAGTTCACCAGCCAGCCTGTCTTTCTGCTGCAGTGCCGCCACATTGAACTGCTGCAGGGAATCCACCACATGCTGGTACTGGTTACGTATACCAGATAAACTGGCCATTTCATCGAAAATGCCCTCCGTAAGATTGTATTGTTGCAGTAATGCTTGCGTATCCATAAGCACAGTTAAGGGGTTGGTTAGTACAAAAAAATTGCTCTCCGTTTCTCAACAGCAAGCAATTTTATCGTTGGCTACAAGATAGGGGAAAATGTTATTGGGGAAGAAAAAAGCCTTCAATAAAATATTGAAGGCTCATTTAGTTTTGATAATGCACTGACACTAAATTTATTATAATTTCAGGTAGTTTGCTTTTTGTTCTATATCCAACAATGTATCTGTTGGGTTAAGAAATGCTTGGACATTGGATTCTTCTAAGAATCCAGCCCTACTTATTCCATTATAATTAAACGAAATTGCTCCGGTAAATATTGAGACACTTTTAGTAACTCTTGTCAATGATATTAACGGCACTCCGAATGATCCATTATCATATTTGAAATATAAATAGAAGTCTGCGGTTAAACTTCCATTCGGTTGAGGATAATAAATCCTATTATATTTAAGCAACGGCTCCCATATGGGATCTACAGAATACCCTCCTGCATTAATTGATCTTGAGATATAGCAATCTCCATTGAATGACATCTTATATGGAACTCTGACCGAAGCCCATCCTTGGTTTTCCGTTACTACACATGAATCCGAATTGATTATTCTAATTGTATCATTGATAAATGTTGTAAATGCTGAAAAATTGAACCCATTATTGTGTCGACTCAAATAACCTGAAATAAGAGCAGCGTTCTTAATTTCTCCTTCCTTGGAAAAAAGTCTGGTTTGAACAGTTGACAAAAAGGAATACTTAAATACCATTCCAGATTGAAGGCTTGAATTAACTTCTTTTTTACACGCCCAGAAATTTATCAAGACAACCAAGAAGCAAAATAGCTTAATATTTTTCATATTATAGCAAATATATAACTCAGTTTGGCAACGTCCAAGAGTTGAATTAATGATTGGATAGGTACAACCAACTTTATTCTCCTTTTAATTGAAAGAAGAACAAATATTAATAAACAGGCCACACCTTATGATGTGGCCTGTTTATTAATATTTCTAAAATTGTTGTCTATTTCAAATCCAGCTTAACCTGCAATTCATCAAACTGTTTGGCATTAATCATTATCCGTAAAATTTTTTCTTGGATTCCTCTTAAAATGAAATATGCTTATAATAACAATTCTTTTTTCATCCTCATCTATAAAATAGACAATACTAAATGGAAAATTCATTGTTTTTCGTTCATAAAAACATTTGTATGTATTTCTTGACTGCAAAGGGTTTTCAGCAATTTTATTGATTGTTTCATCAATAACTCTAACAAAATTTTCAGCAGTGTCAAAACCTCTTTCCTTATACCAAAGTACAGATTCGATGTATTCTTTCGAGGCTCTGCTACGATAGGTGATTTGATATTTCATCCATTACCTTTTCAGGGCTTGTTCAATCAGCATTTCCATCTCTTCCTTACTTAGAACAACTTTGCCCTTTTGATAATCGGCTTGCTCTTCATTCAGTATATTTTTGAACTCGTCGGTATATTCGGACTCTTCCAATAACTGATAAACAGATTGCAGAAGATCCTCATTGCTTTTATCTACAAGATGGTGGACTTTTTCTCTTAATCTGGACGCATCCATAATTACCTTTTTTCTAAAATTACTGGAAAATTCCAATTATTTCAAATCCAGCTTGATCTGCAGTTCATCAAATTGCTTGGCATCAATGGCACTTGGTGCATCGATCATCACATCACGGCCAGAATTGTTTTTAGGGAAAGCAATAAAATCACGGATGCTTTCACTTCCACCAAGGATGGAACATAACCTATCAAAACCAAAGGCCAAACCACCATGCGGCGGTGCACCATATTCAAAAGCACCCAACAGGAAACCAAACTTGTGCTGCTGTTCTTCTTCATTCATGCCCAAGGCTGCAAACATTTTTTGCTGCAATTCCTTTTGGAAAATTCTGATGGAGCCACCTCCAATTTCATTGCCATTCAAAACCATATCATAAGCATTGGCCTTGATATTGGCATAAGGATGCTCCAAATATTTTTCCAAATCCTCAACCTTGGGGCTGTTATTAATCATTGTGTCTATGTCGCTTGGCTTAGGACTTGTAAACGGATGATGCCTTGCTACCCAACGGCCTGCACCACCTCCATCTTGGTCTTCCAAGGCAAATTCAAACAAGGGGAAATCCAGCACCCACAATAATTTGAAATCATTGTCCTTGCGCAGGCCAAGGCGCTTGCCCAATTCCATGCGCAAGTCGCTGGTGGCCTTTCTTGTTTTCTCCTCGGCACCGGCCAATATCAGTACCAAGTCGCCAGCTTTTGCGCCAGCGGCATCTGCAATGGCTTTCAGTTTATCTTCCGTATAGAATTTATCCACGCTGCTCTTGTAGGTTCCGTCTGCATTGCACTTGATGAACACCAAACCCTTCATTCCAATCTGCGGACGTTTCACCCATTCTGCCAGTTCATCGGTTTGCTTGCGTGTATATTCAGCACAGCCCGGCACTGCAATGGCAATAACCGTTTCGGCATCATTGAACATGCCAAATTCGCCAGTTATCAAATCGGCAATACTTTCCTTGGTGGTGAACGTATGTGATGGGAATTTCAAATTGCACAGCTTCATGCCAAAGCGGATATCCGGTTTGTCGTTACCAAACTGCCACATGGCTTCTTCCCATGTCATGCGCTCCACTACCTCCGTATAATCAATGTTTTTTACATCCTTGAAAATGCGTTTCACTAGGCCCTCAAACATGTTCAGGATATCCTCCTGTTCCACAAAGCACATTTCACAATCTATCTGTGTGAACTCCGGTTGGCGGTCGGCACGCAAGTCCTCATCACGGAAACATTTCACAATTTGGTAGTATCTATCATAACCGCTTACCATCAACAATTGCTTGAATGTTTGCGGGCTTTGGGGCAATGCATAAAACTGTCCGGGGTTCATCCTGCTTGGCACAACAAAATCCCTTGCACCTTCCGGTGTCGATTTGATCAGGAACGGCGTTTCGATGTCCATGAAATTATTTTCGTGCAAATAATTCCTGGTGGAACGCCCAACAGCATAACGCAGTTCCAAATTCTTTTTAACTGGATTACGGCGTAAATCTAAGAAACGGTATTTCATCCTCAAATCATCACCACCATCAGTATCATCTTCAATTTTGAACGGCGGCACTTCACTCTTGTTCAGGATCATGAAAGAAGATAAAGTGATTTCTATTTCGCCGGTAGGAATGTTCTTGTTTTTGCTGCTGCGCTCCGTAACCGTTCCTGTGGCCTGCAATACAAACTCACGGCCCAACGGATTTGCTTCAAGGTCCTTGTTCAGTTCCTCACCAAACAATAATTGGGTAATTCCATAACGGTCACGCAAATCCACGAAAGTGATGGCACCAAATTTTCTCACTGTTTGTACCCATCCTGCAAGGGTCACGGTTTCACCCACATTGGCAATGCTTAATTCGCCACAAGTTTTTGTCCTGAACATAATCTAATTGCTGATTTGATTTTTTTGTTTGCCCAATAATGAACAAACTGCCGAAGAGTGCTGTGCAACTGAAACCTGATAGTTATTCTACTGCTGGTTACATGGCCATTCAACGGGTGGCAAATATAGAGCAATTGATCTGTGGTTGTAGTGCGAGGAGCAATGAAATTAGGCCATAGCAAGTGTACTCCAATCTTCTCCTCAATCCCAATTAAAGTTGGATTTTGATGGAATTGCCGGATAAAATCAATGCTGAATAAATTATGCAGCAATTTTCCTGCCCCTTTACATCCGCAATTTTTTCTTGTGGCAGCTTTCCATGTTACAGAAAAAATTATCATAAGAAGACTTGTTAGGTGCTTTTTAAAATTTGATTTTGCACGGAATAATTTACTTGTCAACATTTTAAGCAAATTATTTTCGGGAAATAATCCTTGACCGTATGCAATTGTTCCATTATTGGCATCGCAAAGGATACAAACTACTGTTTATGCCCAGAATAATATTGGCCCTTTTGCTGTTGCTACCATTCTTTTCCATTTCACAGAGGGACTGGAGCAAGCTCCGCAAAAAAAGTCATGAAACTTTCGCCTATAGGATCCCCGCAGATAGTGCAGAAAAATATATGAAACAGGACAGCATTCCCGTGGATATTTTCCTGCCACAGCAGCCTTCCTTTATTTTCAAAACGGATTCGCTGGATATGGAGGCTTTACCGAAGGGCCATTTTGTACTGCTGAAAATTGTGGACACAAAAATCGAAGCTGAAATTATTGGCATTACTGATTTGGTAGTTTACCCGTTGATAAATGAGCAACTGCACATACTGGAAATAAGGAACAAGCAAGGGGAATTCATTGGCTCGGCAAAAGCCTGGATAAATGGCAAGCCAATAAAGTATGACAAAGACGCCATGAGCTACCGCATCAAACAAAAAAAATTACCCGAGCAACCATTAATAAAAGTATATGCAGATGGCGATACCGCTTTTTTGAGTTTTGCATACAATAAACCCAATGCCTCCGTCCTGAAACAGCAGTGGCGTTTCTTCAAAAGCAAGAGACTTGGCAGGATCATCACTTGGCTGCCCAATAAAATTTCAACCTTTGTAAAAGGAAGGCATCCCTACAAAAGCAAGTCCATTGGAGCCAATGGCTATATGGTTTTCAATCAGCCAAAATACAAGTTAACAGATACCGTAAAACTGAAAGCCTATATCGTGAACAGAAAATGGAAGCAGTACAACGAGAAGGCAAATATTTATTTGACCTACTATGCAAATGGTCAGCAACAAGAGCAGTTGCTCACCACATTGAAACCCGACCATCCTGGTTCATTTGTTTATGACTTCCCCTTGAGTGACACACTTACAAATGACCTTGGCTACACAATAGAATTCAGGACAACCCATTCAAAAAAAAGGATTCTCGCCAGCAACTTCCGTGTGGAAGACTATGTGCTGGACGAAGTGGCCAAATACAGTTTCCGTTCATCAAAAGAAGATTATTACAAGGGTGACAGTATGGTTTTCTATGCCAATGCCAAGGATGCCAATGACCTGCCATTGCTGGATGCAAAAGCAAAATTACTACTGATTAGTAGATCCGTTTCCAACTATGACGCAGACAGTATCTATGTAGCGGATACCATGTTTGTAGAAGAAAAAACACTGCTGGGCGAAGGGGACACAAAATTTACGGTAACTACAGGTATCCTTCCAATGACCAACCAGCAGGTACTTGCCTTGCTGCAGTTCCGGAACAGCAACAATGAAATACACCAAAAGGAGATTGAACTGACCTATGAATTGTCCAGCCACCAAATAAGGATAAACATTGTTGCAGACACAGTTTATGCTGATTACTATAAAAACAATCTTGCTGTGGAAGCCAATGGTGAACTGGCTGTTGATGGGGACAATAATGTGGCGCAAAAAATGAAAGTACATTATCCATTTAAGATAAAATTGGATGCACTTGCAAAAGGCTATGATTTTTATGTGAAGGAAAAAGACAGCACGATTGCTTCTGGAACGGCCGATATACCACGCTTCAATGAACTTGGATTTTCAAGGATCAGCACAGGGGACACTGTAGGCTTCCTATTGAGCAATCCGTACAAGGTCCCTGTGGCCTATTGGGTGTTGGATGGCAAGAAAATAATCACTGAAGGAAGAAGCAGTGGACGATTGATCCAATGGAAGCACAGGATGCAGAACAAAAGGAAATCCTACACATTGAAATACGATTATGTCTGGAAGGGTGAACAAAGGGAAAGGAGCCAGAACATTGCTTTACTGTACAAAATCCTGAACATAGCGATCAGTGGCAAGAACCAGGTATTCCCCGGCCAAAAGGATTCGGTTATGGTTGAAGTAAAAGATTATAAAGGGAACCCTGTGGGTAATGTGAACATGGTGGCTGCCAGTTACAATAGCCAGTTCAAAAAAGATATCAGGACACCGGAACCTCCTTATTTGGCCAGGTACAAACAAAGGCCCACTTGGCGTAGGGGATTCTATAAAATGGAAGAGGAGGATATTTATTTCAAGGGGAAATACTTATTGGGCAGGCACCAGCAATGGCGGCAGAAATTCGGGGTTGACAGTTTGCTGTACTACCAAATGCTCTTCCCCAAAAAAACATTGATGGATGTGGCCACTTACAATACGGAATTCATGCCACAGATGGGTCTGCATGTAGTGCAGCAAGGCCAGCCATTACCAATTTACCTGTTGTACCTGAACAGGCAATTGGTTTATTATGAGGGTGTTACCAGTAAGATGGCTGATAGTTACCAGACCAATAACTATTACACGCAAATTGGCGTACGGTTGCTGGACAGGTACATTGAAATGGACAGTGTGTACGTGCAGCCCAATTACAAACATGATTTTGTGATTGACCTCGACAAATTGCCCGCCAATACAAAAGTGTTCAACAAACCCAACTATTATGATGCCAATGAAAAGGCCCTGCTTGAAAGAAACATCTGGCAGGTAAATAAACCATACGAAAGTGGGGGAACTTATTTTGGGGGCGGATATGTTTGGCAGAACTGGAAAGTTGCCGAAATCTCGAACAACAACTACAGGTATGCCCCGCAGTTAATTGGACCGTTCAGCAGTTACGACAGCCTACATTTTTTTGCCCCGTCAAAATTCGATATCCATTTCAAGTTTGAGCCTTATTATATCTATGACCTGTCCAGCAAAATTTTACGCTTGGAAAAGAATTTCATCTTTAAGCCGCTGGCAAAAAATGCTGAATACAACTTGCCGGTGAAACCCAATTATAGATGGTCAACTTTGGGTGATACATTGGTTGCCCCACCCATGATTGAATACCCAAAACCTATGGCAGTACCCTCCATACAATTGACCCCTTACAATGAGTACAACGAGTACATGCCCACCAAAGCAGGCAATGGGAAATTGACATTCACCATTATCAAGGATACTTCTTTACGCTACGTAATCCTCCAACCGAAGGATAGGAACAATAAATTACTGGTACTGAACGGTAACACCAGGAACATCAACAATATTGTTCCGGGTACCTACCAACTTATTTTGGTGAGCAACAAATGGCGAATGGCCATGGGTTCCTTGTTAATCAAAGGCGACACCACGGTTTATGTTAAAACAAAAAGTTGGTCCTATCAATTGGACAGTGCTTTGATGGATTCCCTTACGCAGCCGACGGAAGATACCGTGCCAGCAAAAACAGTTCAGCAAACTTTGGTTATAGAAGAGAAACCATTGAGAAAATTGGAAAAAGGAAAGGGCATTGTTCAGGGAACAATTTTGGATGCCAGTGGTGACAATCCTATACCCAACGCAAGTGTGCAAATCAAGGGAACAAGTACTGCTACCGCAAGTAATACCAAAGGAGAATATATTCTGGCAAACATCAAATCCGGCACGTACACCTTGATTTTTTATGCGGTGGGCTACAGTTCAAAAGAATTGAAAGTGGAAGTGGTGGAAGGTGATAACTGGTCGAAACATATGGTTTCATTGATACCGAGCCAACAACGTTTGGACGATGTTGTAGTAATTGGGTACAGTACGGTAAGAAGAAAGGATATTACAGGTTCCGTTTCTGTTGTACGTGGTGAGGAACTGTTCATGAGGGCTTACAAATTAGATACAACAAGGATTGGATATATGTTGCAAGGCAGGGTGCCGGGCCTAAATATTACCAGCGAGTTTGGCGCAGAGGAAAGGATACTCATAAGGGGCGCAGGATCCTTTAACAGTGGCAGTTCCCCTATCTATGTTATTGACGGGATTGTGTACGATGAAATGCCCAAGAACATTTCCCCAGACCTGATTGACAATATGGAAGTGCTGAAAGATGCTGCTGCAACGGCTATCTATGGTTCAAGGGGAGCAAATGGAGTGGTCATTGTTTCCACCAAAACAAAAACATTGCGTACCCAGTTCAGGGACTATGCATTCTGGAAACCTGAATTCTTTACGGATAAAAATGGC
>JAHEZD010000051.1:7767-41123 GCA_023251255.1 Chitinophagaceae bacterium | reverse complement strand
ATTGACGTGTTTTCAATTCTCCAAGAAAATGACACCGCCTATGTCAATTATTTAATGGTGCAAAATGGCACAATTGTGCAAACACATACCATTCAACTGCAAACACAATTAGAAGAAACGGATGAAGAAGTTCTATGCTTTGCCATCAATACCTTCCGTGAAGATTTCAATAGCCTTGCCAATGAGATCATTGTTCCTTTTGACATTAACTATCCCGATAGCAATATCCTTGTTACAGTACCCAAAGCCGGCGACAAGAAAAAACTACTTGACCTATCGCTTAAAAACGTAAACTATTTTACGGAAGAACTCAGGAAGAAAAAGATATTGAGGCTTGAGGGCAAGAGTGATATGGAGAAAAAGAAAGTTTTGTATGAACTGATGGACTATTTGCATCTGCCCGAACTGCCCGTGCATATTGAATGTTTTGATAATTCCAATTTCCAGGGGAGTTACCCGGTGTCTGCCATGGTCTGTTTTAGGGATGGGGTACCAAGCAAAGAAGATTACCGCAGGTTCAACGTAAAAACGGTTACTGGTATCAATGACTTCGCTACCATGAAAGAAGTTGTTTACAGAAGGTACAAACGGCTTACGGAAGAAGAAAAGGAGCTGCCACAGTTGGTTATTATTGATGGTGGCAAGGGACAACTAAGTGCAGCCATGGAAAGTATTGGGGCCTTGGGGCTATCTGCAAAAATGGTAGTAGTCGGTTTGGCAAAAAACGAAGAGGAAATATTCTTTCCAGGCGATTCCGAATCCTTCAAGTTGCCATGGGATAGTGATAGCCTGAAGCTCATAAGGTTTGTCAGGGATGAAGTGCACCGTTTCGGTATCACCTTTCACAGGAACCAGCGTTCCAGGGGAACCTTCAAAAATGAACTGGAAGACATAAGTGGTATCGGAAAACAAACTGCTGCAACCTTGTTGAAAACGTTCAAGTCCGTAAAAAATATCCGGTCAATTTCATTGGAAGAACTTGGGAAAGTAATTGGAACAGCAAAAGCCAAATTGGTAAGTGAATACTTTTCGGTCCATAAATAGGATTGTTTCCAAATAAAAGAAATAGGTCCTAAAAAGAAAAAGGGGCCCGGATAAACATCCAGCCCCGTTTTTAAAATCCAATATCCTATGAAAAACCGCTGCTAAGATATAGAGTGTTAACGATAAAACAATACTCAAATCAGCCAAAATATTTTTTCATGTTCTATGTATGCTAAGCACTTGTGCGTTTTCTGTTCAGTAGCAGCGGTAACATTTTAATAATCTCCCAATGTTTCTGGCAATTGGGCCAAAGCCTTGGCAAGTTGTTCATCATTAGGAGCAATGCCATGCCATTCATGACCGCCTTCCATGAAATCTACCCCTTTTCCCATAATTGTTTTCATCAGGATGCAAATAGGTTTGCCTTGGCCTGTCAAGGATTTTGCCTTGTCCAGTCCTGCAACCACGTCATCCATATCATTTCCGTCCATCTCAAGAACCGTCCAATTAAATGCCTCAAACTTGGCCTTCAGATTTTCAAGGTTCAGGACCTTAGCGGTAGGACCGTCAATTTGTTGCCCATTATAATCAATGGTTATAATAAGGTTATCGATTTTATTGTGGGGTGCAAACATGATGGCTTCCCAATTTTGGCCTTCCTGCAGTTCACCATCACCATGCAATGAAAAAACCAGGTGCTTGTCATTGTTCAATTTCTTTGTAAGTGCCACACCGATAGCCACACTCATTCCTTGGCCCAAGGAACCGCTTGCACTCCTAACACCCGGTAAGTGTTCATGTGTAGTGGGGTGGCCTTGTAACCTTGAATTTATTTTCCTGAATGTGGCCAGTTCCTTTACGTCAAAATAGCCAGACCTAGCAAGTACGGAATAGAATACAGGGGAAATATGGCCATTGGAAAGAATGAATACATCTTCATCCGTACCATCCATATTGAACGCCGGTTTGTGTTCCAATACTTTGAAGTACAGGGCAGTTAGGAAATCCGTGCAGCCCAACGAACCACCGGGGTGGCCACTTTGAACGGCATGCACCATTCTTACAATATCACGACGAACTTGGGAGGCAGTTTGTGTAAGGTTTACTGTAGACATAGATTTGTTTTCTTAGGCAGCGAAGTTAGTTTTTATAGCTTCTAATCAAAATGGTATTTGTTTTCCAATCGGTTTTTTTGATTGGAAAATCTTAATTTAGGGTTAATGCTGTTTTTTTGTTAAAAAGTGCTTAATTTGCCGAACACTCAGCCCCCATGAGACGCATCAAAATCTGTTTTGAAAAACAAATCATTGCATGGAACAAATTATCATAGGCTGTGTTCTTTCTTTCATCGTTTCCTTTTATGCTATACCTGTTATTATTACTGTTGCCAACAGGAAAAAACTGTATGATATACCCGACGAGAGAAAGATACATACTACACCAATTTCTTCCTTAGGAGGATTGGGTATCTTTATCGGTTTTATGATAGGGCTGTTAATTAGCATTAATGATGTTAGCAGTAAAAGTGTGGCCGGTTTCCAGTATTATATAGCTTCTTTTTTGGTAATTTTCTTCTTTGGCATCAAGGACGATATACTTGTTCTTTCACCCATCAAGAAATTGATTGGTCAATTTATTGTTGCCTTTATCCTAATGGCTAAGGCCGGGCTATTGATAAAGGACATGCACGGTTTTTTGAGCATCGGGGTAATCAATGATTCCATAGCTTACTGCCTTACGCTATTTACCATTCTGGTAGTCATGAATGCCTATAACCTTATAGATGGTGTGGATGGTTTAGCAGGCACAATCGGTATCATCACCTCCTCCATTTTTGCATTTTTCTTCTATAAAAATGGCGATATTTTCTTCTGTTTAATGGGGTTCTGCTTTGCAGCCAGCCTGCTTGCCTTCCTCATCTATAATTACTCGCCCGCGAAGATTTTCATGGGCGATACAGGTGCCATGTTAAGTGGGGCCATTAATGCAATATTGGTCATCCGCTTTATTGCAACGGCAGAGGATTCCAAGATCCTTCCTGTTCTGGCAGCACCTGCCATGGGCTTCGGTATTCTATTGATGCCATTGCTGGATACCTTAAGGGTCTTTGCCATCAGGATCATACATGGAAGGTCGCCTTTTTCACCAGATAGGAACCACCTGCACCATATTTTATTGGACAGGGGCATGAACCACATGAAAGTTACCCTCACCATTGCCGTAAGTGCCCTGTTTTTTGTTGGGTTCAGTTATTACGCCTTACCATTTGGTACCACAAAAGTGATCCTTGCACAAATAGCCCTCTTCTTTTTGGGCATATTGCTGCTAAATATTACCAAGCCAAGAAAGCATGGAGAAATGCGTGTCATTAAAGGTGAACTGGATGAAAACAAAACACTCGGTAAAAGGGTACGCAATTTTGTTTCACTATCAGGAAGCAGTGTCCCGGTAATAGAAGAAGATTAAAGATTATTAATAGTACCATTGTATAGAAGCCCCATAAAATTTGGGGCTTTATTGTAAACGGTGTTTTTTTGGTTTGATTTATTAGATTTGCCCACTAAACAATTATTTATGTCAGACGATGCAACATTGGTAATAGACGAAGCAAATGAATCAATGCAAAAGGCCATTAGTCATTTGGAAACGGAACTCACAAAAATAAGGGCAGGTAAGGCAAACCCATCCATGCTGGATGGCATCACTGTAGAATATTATGGGGCACCTACACTCATTTCCCAAGTAGCAAACGTTACCGTGCTGGATGCAAAAACCATCAGTATACAACCTTGGGAAAAAAGTATGCTCGCCCAGATTGATAGGGCCATCCTGCAGGCCAATATTGGTATCACACCACAAAACGATGGCAATCAAATAAGGCTTTTCCTGCCACCACTAACAGAAGAAAGGCGGAGGGAACTCTTCAAAAAAGCAAGTGGGGAAGGCGAACAGTCCAAAGTTGCTATCCGCAACATCCGCCGCGATGCCATCGAACAGATAAAGAAGCTGCAGAAAGACGGGTTGAGCGAGGATGAAAGCAAGGACGCCGAAACTGCCGTGCAGGAACTAACAGATAAGCATATCGGCTTGGTAGAGAAACATCTTGCCGCCAAGGAAAAAGAAATGATGAGCGTTTAGCACCATGCTAATTAATATATAATGAGTCCCAAAACTGCCCAGTGGTTTGGGACTCATTTTTTATTGGCAATATATACACCCACCAGTATAATGGTTAAAGCAACCACATGCAGGTAAGTAATACTTTCATGGAAGTAGATGCCCCAAACAATGGCCACGAAAGGGATACCATAAGTAACCATTGAAGCAAAAAGCCCACCTGCCCTTTTCACCAACATGTAAAAGAGCACCGAGGCCAATGCCGTGCCCATGATGCCCAGCACGCAACTTGACAAGGTACTGATCACGAACCTGCTTTCCGTAAGCGGCAGCTTGAAATAACCAGTTGCCCAAAGTACCGCAAAGGAAAACGGGATAAGCCCCGTAAATGCCAATGCTGCAATATGTGTGGACTTTACGCCCTGCAGTTTCTTATGCACCATGTTTACATTGATGCCATAAAATATCGTGGCCAATATAACAAAGCCCGTAAAAGCAATATAGCCAAAAGACTTGGCATGGTCTGCATAGGTAAGCAGTCCGCAGCCTGTAATGCCCAACAGCACACCGGCAATTTTAGTGGATGTAGTTCTCGTTCCGAAAAACAAGGCACCTATAATGACCACAAAAAGTGGGGTCAGTGCATTGAGGCTTCCGGCCAAGGCCCCATCAATTTTTGTTTCAGCTATGCAGAACAGGAAAGCAGGGAAGAAACTGCCCAGTAGCCCACTCAGCAAAACATAAACAATCGTGTCCTTCGACATTTGCCTCAAAGCACTGAAAAGGAAGGGAAGCATGATAATGCCCGAGGAAAGCATCCTCAATGCCGCCACATGGTAAGGGGAAAGCACCGGTTGATGGCCAGCATCATAAAGACCCAGTTTCATCAACATGAAAGAACTTCCCCAGATGATGCAGAGCAGAATGAAGATCAACCAGCTAATAAGTTTTGATGGCACCATAATAATTTCCGCAAAGGAAACCATACAAGCAGATTAAAAGGATATTTTTATGTAAATAATGACCAATGGCAAAAATTGAACTTTCCAAGATTGATACCCGTGCACCCAAGAAACTCAACAAAGAAGCAACCAAGGCAGCCACCGCAAAGCTGTTGGAGGAGCTGGACGAACTGCAGAACCTCTTATATGCAGAGTGCAAACATGCCGTACTGATTATTATCCAGGGAATGGATGCCAGCGGCAAGGATGGCGCCATCAGGAATGTTTTGAAATACCTGAACCCACAGGGCGTATCCGTAAAATCGTTCAAGGCCCCGTCGTCAGAAGAGCTGTCACACGATTTCCTATGGCGTATACACCGGTATGCACCGGCCAGGGGCATGATACAGGTCTTCAACCGGTCGCATTATGAAGACATACTCGTTACCCGCGTGCATAAATGGTGCAATGACAAAGTGGCCAAGCAGCGCATGAAGAGCATCAACGATTTTGAGGAACTGCTGCAGGAGCACAACCACACGCACATACTCAAGTTCTATTTGCATGTTTCACCAGAAGAGCAGCAGCTCCGTTTGCAGGAGCGGATCAAGGACCGCTCCAAGCAATGGAAATACAACGAGAACGACTTTGCAGAAGCCAAGCTTTGGGACCTGTACATGAAAATGTACGAGGACTGCTTCAATAACTGCAACAAGGTCCCATGGACCATTGTTCCGTCGGACCAGAACTGGTACAAGGAATCCATCATTGCCTCAGCCCTGCATAAACTGCTTACAGGATTGAACATGCAGTATCCCGGACTGAAAAAATAGTTGTCTTGTTTATATAGGTTCCCTATTTTCATTCTTTAACCAAAACTAATTTTATGGGAATGCTTAAAGAATTCAAGGAATTTGCTGTTAAGGGAAATGTGGTGGACCTTGCTATCGGTGTTGTAATTGGTGGAGCATTTGGCAACATTGTCAAATCATTGGTAGATGATATCATTACCCCTGCCATCCTCACCCCGGCCCTCAAGGCAGCCAACCTTGCAGACCTCAGTAAATTGGTCATCCCCGGTACCGCCATTAAGTACGGAAGCTTCCTTTCCACATTGCTGTCCTTCGTTATCATAGCATTTGTGCTGTTTCTGGTAGTAAAAGCCATCAATGCATCCAAGAAAAAAGAAGAAGCGGCGGCCGCTGCCCCAGCAGAGCCTTCATCCACAGACAAATTGTTGATAGAAATACGGGATGCCCTAAAAAAGTAATCTTTTTAACATTATATTTGCTTGTACCACCAACGATGGGGTTGGTAGTAAGTATTTCAAAACCATAACAACTAATATGAGAAAGGTACTACTGTCTGTTCTACTTATGGCTACTATTGGAGCTTTTGCTCAGGATAGTAAGAAAAAGGAAGCCCAAAAAACACCTACCAAATCAACAGTCAAAAAAGCAAAACCTACCATAAAAGGCAAATGGGTTACTGGAGGCATGTTCAGCTTGGCAGCAGCACAGGGCGGCAGCCGCAACTGGGCACCCGGTGGCGACAGGTACTCCATGGCTACCAATGCCTTCCTGAACCTTTACGCCAATAACACAAAGGGCAAGTGCCACTGGAACAGTTCCTTGGATGTGAACTATGGCCTGATGTACACAGAAAAATACGGTGCCATCAAGAACGATGATAAATTTGAACTTTCTTCCAAATGGTCACATGAGTTTGGCAAACTGGTTAACAAGGACAGCAGCAAGGCCTTCCGTTATGGCTTGACCATGAACTTCCGCACACAATTGACTGATGGATACGATTACGATGGCGAAACCCGCACACGTATCTCCGACTTCCTGGCACCCGGTATCCTGGTACTTTCTCCGGGTATTGACTATACAGGTGTTAAGGACCTGAACATCCATTTCTCCCCAGTAGCAGGCCGCTGGATACTGGTACCAAACCGTCCTTACGAGTTGGGGGCCAACTATGGCGTTACTGCCAATAAGGAAGTAAAGAACGAATTCGGTTCCTACCTTTCCTTGGGCTACAGCCATGAAATACTCAAGAATGTATATTACCGTGGACGTTTTGACCTGTTTTCCAATTATGTAGACAATACACCGGGCAATATGGATGTTTACTGGACAAACATGTTCTACCTGAAAGTAAACAAGTACCTGGGCGTTGTGTACAGCTTCGATTTGCAGTACGATGACAATACCAGGATATTCGGCTATGCCAAAAACAGGCCCGCTACACAGTTGAAATCCATTTTTGGAATAGGCCTGAGCGTTAAGTTCTAATTTCCCACAATACCATATTAAGGATCCTGTTCTGCCCATGCAGAGCAGGATTTTTCTTTTAGTGGATAACTAAAACAGGCTGCCCACTTATTTTAAACAGCATTCATTTTTCTTTGTACCAAAAGACACTGTAGCGTGAACACAACATCATACCAAATAAAGCTCGACTCCTTCGAAGGCCCTTTTGACCTGCTATTGTTCTTTATTGAAAGGGACGAACTGGATATCTACAATATACCCATTACCAAGATCATCAAGGATTTCCTGGAGCATATACACACGCAGGAAAAACTGAACATAGAGCTCAGCAGCGAATTCATACTCTTTGTTTCAACCCTTATGCGCATCAAGGCAAAACTATTGCTGCCAAGAAAGGAAATAGATGCACAGGGCAATGAAATAGACCCCCGGCAGGAACTGGTAGACAAGATACTGGAATACAAGCGCTTCAAGGAAGCCTCCGTGCAGATGGCCGAAATGGAAGCCGTGCGCATGCTCATGGTAAAACGTGGCAACCTGCAGAGGGAACTCAGTGAAATAGGCGAGGAAGCCGGCGAGGGAACGGAGATACAGACCATTACCATGTTCAAGCTCATGAAAGCCTTTGAAAAGGTAATGCAACGCGTACACGATCGGCAGAACAAGCCCGTGCATACCGTGGTAAGGTACAACTACACCATGGAGGGCAGCCGTGAGCACATGCTGGGCTTTGTGAACAAGGAAAAGACCGTTTCCTTCGAAAGGATATTTGATGAATGCAACGACCGTATACATGCCCTGTTCCTCTTCCTTTCCCTGTTGGAACTTTCACAGCAGCGCTTCATGCGTTTACTGGTAGGCGAGGGCAGGAACAACTTCATTGTGGAATGGAACGAAACCCGTGAGCAGGACCTGATTGATGAAGGGGTGGATATCAATGAAATCAACAATCCGGCAACACTCAGTGATGCGGTGGAAGAGGAAGCATAATGGCTGTAGATGGTAGCCGTTTCTTAACAAAAAGCAAAAACGCAGCGTACCGCAAGCTGTTATATTTATTTTAACAGTATCTGTGTTTATATTTATACCACTAACCGATGGCAATAAATGGTTTTAAAGGTTAAAGAATCTATTGGTTAGTATGAGTGAATAGCTATAATTACAAGAGCCATCCTATTTTTGGGGTGGCTTTTTGTTTAACCACCCACCAGTTCCGCCCTCCTGGCAGTAAGGTCGGCAATGAGCTGGTCCGTGTCGGAAAAGTTCCGAAGATAAAGGGTTGCCAACCTTCCAAAAGGTTGGCAACCCTGCCCAGCTTTTCAATCTGTACCACCCACCAGTTCCGCCCTCCTGGCAGTGAGGTCGGCAATGAGCTGGTCCGTGTCGGAAAGGTTCTTTTCCACAACGGCCAGTTCCCGCTGCTTGCAGAGCAGGGCAAAAACGCCAGTGTTTGCTTTTTTTGTCTCCAGTTGGTAGAGCCTGGTTTCCTGCCTGTTCCTGTCGTTCAGGTAATCAGCTTTTTTGGGTCCTTCAGGTAGGGTGGCAAGGATGGTGTCCAGAAAAGCCAGTTCCGCAAGCACCATGCGGGTTTCGGTATCCACTTCCGCCGTGCTTTCCGTATATTTTGCCACCGTGAACTGCAGGCGTGCCTGCTTGGCCAACAGCTCCGCCCTGTACCTGTTGAACGATTCCAGCAGTTGGTCGCATTCGGCCACCGTTTTCAGATCATTTACTGAATAGGTCATAACAGCTATTTTAATGGTTAACACTATCGTACTGGCTGGCCAGTTGCGCCTGCATCCATACCATGGCCTGCAGCTTCAGGGAAACCACTGCCTGCTTGCCCGGCCCGCAGGCCCAGCAGTTTTTCTGCATCCGGGCTTCCACCTGGTTTATCCAGATTTCATTTCCCCTGCTGTCCGCTGGCAGCTTGCGCAGTTGGGCCACGAAGGCAAGCGTTTGCACGCATTGGGCATACTCGGCCTGCATGGCCTGCAGTTGCTGCTGCAGCACGTACACATTGCGGTGGCAACTGCTGGCCATTTTGGCCACGAACGGGGCCACCTGCTGCTGGTGGGCCTGCTGTATGGCTGCCGCTTCGGCATCCAGTTCCTCCGTACTGTCCAGGCAGTACTTCATCCTGGTCCATTTGCCCGTGGTCTTGTGGGGCAGGTCACGTTGGCCATTTTCAAAATCAGCCACCTGCGTGCGGCTCAGGCCCAGCCAGCCTGCCAGTTCCTGCTGGCTGAAACCCATTTCCTTCCTGATCTGGTTGATGTTCATATAGTTTGTTTTTTGTCCCGGGAAGCCATTAAAAAATTCAAAAAAAAATGCGACACTTTTTTTTGCGACATTTTAAAATGTCGCATTTTTTTGTGTCGCATTTTTTTTCATCGAATTTTTTCGCCGTATTTTTTTTGCATTCTCCGGCCCATCGCTTTTTTGCAATGCGGTCCATGCTGCTTGGTACATATAAGTGGACTGCCAAGGGCAGTTTGGTAAACGGGAGGAAGCTGTGCGGCCTTAGATGGGGGCTTTCCAGTAAAATGCAGGGTATTGCCATAACGGTCAGGGTTAGGTGGAACTGGTTCCCTAAACTTATGGCAGGCTCCAAAGACGGCAAAAGGAAGTGCGCTGGAATTGAGGAAGTTCCAGCATTCTATGGCAAAAAATCAATCCCGCAATCAAATTATATGCGGTACAGCCAAAAATATTTGGGGAGAAACCGGCGAATTGAATGTGGACAGTTTCTTACACATCATCTACCCAATAAGGCTTTATCAATAATTGTTGCGGAATATTATTGTTTGCTCAACACATAGATAACGGAACTGCATTTTTTTACGCTAGCCATGGCTTTCAAGTTAGAAAGGCCACCGTTCCAGAAAGCGGCCAATAAATTGCCCGTCCCTTTTTTGTACTGCTCGCTCAGCATGCTTACATAAAAACTATCGAACCACATGGGCTTGAATGCTTTTACTGCAAATCCTTTTGCTGCGGCCAACATTTCCATACTCTTTGGCGAAAAATGGTACAGGTGCCTCGGTACGTCATAAGCGGCCCAGTACTCTTTGTACAGTTGGGCATCGTAACTTGTATAATTGGGCACGGCAATGAAGAGCTTGCCATTATCTTTCAAAACAGCATGGAATTTTTCCAGGTACCCGTGCAGGTCATGTACATGTTCCAGCACATGCCACATGGTAATAGCATCAAATTGATTGGCCTGTAGGTCATAAATAGTTGAAACAGGCTGCAGGCACAAATTGAATTTGCTCAATGCCACCTGCCTCGCATTTTCATCTGGCTCCAGCCCCGTTACCAGCCAGCCAGCCTGTTGCATGGTGTTGGAAAAAGCACCGGTGCCTGCACCAATATCCAGCAGGGCCCCTTTCTGCAGGCCAGTAAACTGCTTGATCAAATTGCGTTTGCTTTTCAATGTAAACTCCCTTACCGAATGGTAAAGCCTGTTGACCAAACCTTCCTTCGTATCGGAGTGGGATATGTACGCAGATGATTGGTAATAGGGGCCAATATTTTCTGCATTTGGTACATCCTGCGTGAAACGCAAACTGCAGTTGCCACATTCCCAAATATCAAATATATTGTTGCTTACAGTGAAATCCCTTGCACTCAACACTTGCTGTACCGCATTGTTCTTACATGCGGGGCAAGCGGTATAATGTATGCTGTTTGCCATGGTGTGCAAATAAACCAAAGTTTGGGTGAATGGTGAATTTTATGTAGCGGGGTGCGGATTGTCCATCCTACAGCCCGCTCAAAAATCACCCACCAAAATATTCGATTTCCTTACTGAAATCCATGTAAGCAAACTGTTGCTGCAACTGCTTTGTTTTGTCCAAGTAGGAAGCAAGGAATTTTTTGTGCTGCTGCGATGTGGGGTTGAATGCCTTATGGTTGAACGCTAAGTTGATGCTGGCTATTTCTTCCATCAAGGACCTTGTTTCTGCATTCATGCAGGCATGCACGAACTTTTCCCAAACATATTGGGTAGCATGGTAATTGGGATGCACCAAATCTTCTGCGTAGAAACGGTAGTCGCGCAGGTCATCAATCACCAGTTCATAAGCTGGGAAATAATAGAGCTTGGAAAGCTTGTCAATCAGGTGGTGAACGGCAGAAATAAGCACGGCCTTGCTCCTATTGTTATCAATCACACCTTCACGCAAATGCCTCACGGGGCTGATGGTGAAAATGACTTTTATATGGGGGTTCAATGCACCGAGCCTGTCCAGCATGGTTCCCAACACCGTGATGACCTGGCCCACGTCCATCAACCTCCTTTCAAACCAATCGGCGGGTGCTTTATGGTTATTGGCGGCCACCGTACCAACTTTTGCATTGCTGGCTTTATCTGTTAATGTATAGATCCATGCAGAGCCCAAGGTAACCAGTAAAAAATCTGCCTGTTTGATGTAAGCATGTGCTTCGGCCGTGGAAGTATTTATTTTGTGCAGGGCCTCGTCGGCACCCAATCCTGAGAAACGGCTATGGTGCTGCCAGCTATGCCAGGCTTCATTGTAGTTGAACAGGTCATCCTGCGTGTACTGCTTGTTCTCCACCATGTTGATCACTGCCTCGGCCACACTTACCGGATTGAAGAGAATGCCATTGGGGTTCTCCAGAATGGGGAATTTGTGCTTGCGCAGTTTTTCCCCCATGTTCTCGGTAAAGCAGCTTCCCACCAACAATAATGTATGCTGGTGATGGATGGATTGTGGCAAAGGTTTTATATCGAACTCGTAATGGAATTTCATGTGGCGAATGTCCGCAAAAAAACCATGTTCATCCGTTTAAAAACGAGTGGCCCCGTTAAAAAAAAGGCAACCAGTTCACTTTGGTCAATGGATAACTTCACAAAAACAATCTGCCATGATCTTCACAAAACTCATCCCCAACATTTTTTATTCCGATGCACAAGTAGGACTTGAACTTTTTGTGGACTGCCTTGGTTTCAAGGTAGTGTACAGTGATTTGGAGGGCGAGCAACCGTTCTATATCATCAAGTGGGACAATTTGGTGATCCACTTGGTGCAGAGCAATGAGTTTGCCATCAAGGACAGGCCGGAAATAAGATTGGAAACAGATGATATTGAAGCGGCTTACGCTATGGTATTGGAAAGGAACGCTGGCCTATTGCATCCCAATTCGAAGGCCATTAAACTGCAGCCTTGGGGGCTTAAGGAGTTTGCGCTGCGGGATGCCTCAGACGTTTGCGTTATCATTCAACAGCCATCGTAATTATTTCGTTCCCCAAACCCTGAAAATCCTTGGTAGGCTCATCAATGTACTTTCATCTTCCGTGAATGTTTTCAATTGCAATAGCAATCCATCTACTTCGATTGCTGTGGCCAGTTGTTCTTTTACCACAGCATCCTTTATCTTTTCCAGGGTAAGATAGGCCATCCATTTGCCTTGCCCCTTGGTGAATGTGGGCTGGATAATGTCAAAATCAATGTTGCGGATACCGGCCTGCTTGAACAGATCAATTAGCGAGGGGCCTATTTCCGCATTGCCGCCTTTCCGTTTTACAACGGCTGCGTATAATTGCAAGTATTGCTGGTAAGCATCATTGGCAGGATAGCAGAAATGCCCACTGAACTGCAGGTCCTCCACAACAATGGCAGCACCTGGCTTTGCTGCCTGAACCATTTTTTGTAGCGCAGCCAAGGGCCGTTCCAAATGCGACAATAAAAACCTTGCATAAACAATATCAAATTGATTGCTGTAATCAATGTCATAAGCCGTGTTCACTTCAAAGGAAACATTGGGTATGTCCCCATCAATTGCATCCTGCTTTGCCAATGAAATGATGGTTTCATCAAAGTCAATACCCGTAACAGTTCCATGACCAATTATGCTGGCCACCATCAGTGAAACATTGCCACCACCGCAGCCATTGTCCAAAAAGGAGACCCCTTCTTTCAGGCCAGATTTTTCCAGTAGGTCTTTAGTAAAAGGGTACAGGGCATCGGCAAGCACGTTCAACCTCCGCTTGCCTTCTTTTCCGCCAGCAATAACATAATGGCTTGTATCATTCATAGAAAATGAAAATAGGGAAAATTGCAAACAAGTTTCCTGTAAAAGAAGGTTATCCTCGACAGTATGGAATGTTTGCCCCATGTTCCTATGGCATACCTCTTTATCTTTTGGTCATTAGCCAAATCTGCCTGAACTTCAACCTATGAACCCTTTACTAAGATTTATTTGTGCAAGTTGCCTACTGGTCTCCTGCTCAGGCAAACAGTCCATAAAATACCTTACCGATCTGGAGCAGGAGAATATCAAAGGCCGCGTTGCAAAACTGGTCACTGAAACCTATCAATTGGACAGCCTTGGTAAACTGGGGAAACTGGAATCCATGACCATTGAAATTTTTAATGAACTCGGCTACACAACTACTGATACTGCAAGAGATTTTATGGAGAAGAAAGAAGTCGCCAATTTTTTAACCTACAATAAAAATGGTTCCTTGTCATCCTTGCTAACCTTTGAAAACGGGAAGAAGCAATCCAAAATAGTAGCGGAGTATGAGAATAATAAATGTACAACCATGAAAATTTATGATTCGAGCGATAAACTCGAAAGCTATTACAGTAATATTTCGCAAACCAGGCAGGGGCTATTGTCAGGTGTGAGCAGTTACGGCGCCAATGGCAAATTGACCATGTCGTATGTAAATGACTATGACAGCATTTATCAAACCGGAGCAACTGCAAGGGATAGTGCTGGGATGCCTACTTCAGTGGTCAAGATACAGTTGACCGATAAAAAGTACCCGGCAAGTACACTTGAAACCAGCTATTTCAAGGATTCAACCGTTCGGAAGTACTTGTCCTACAAATATGAAAGTTGGGATACCACGGATAACTGGATACAGCAAACAGTTTTCGATGATAAGGGGAAGGCTATAAAAATGGTTAAACGTATTTTCAGCTATCGACCTTAAAGGAACGCAGATCAAGCAAGATTTTGGTTGATTATTTGCAATGAAGTTGTTTAGACTTTCTAGAAAAGTAGTTTTTAAATGGCGTTTCTTCTTCAAAATCCGCGTTTATCAATATTTCGACAAGCCCGCCTGAACGGAACGGGCAGGCTCAATATGACAAAAGCTGTCAGCTTGAGCCCTGTCGAAAGCGATTTCGCTAGAAAAATCTTGAAATCAATCACATAAAATTAAAAGGCTAAACAACTCCAATCAAAAGGCTCCATACTACAAAGGGATCACTACCTAAAAGAAAAAGCACAAAGTATAACTACTTTGTGCCTATGCATCTTTGGTAAAATATTTTAGCTGAATGCTTCCTTTACCCTATCAAAGAAGCTTTTGTCGCTTTTACTTGGTTGGGGCTTGAAGTTGTTGCTGTCGTTGAGTTTCTCCAGCATGGACCTTTCTTCGGAAGACAAATGTTGCGGTGTCCAAACATTCACGTACACCAGTTGGTCACCCCTTCCGTAACCCTGCACTTCAGGAAAGCCCTTGCCTTTCAGTTTGAAAATTTTGCCGCTTTGCGTACCTGCTGGGATTTTTATTTTTGCACGGCCATCAATGGTGGGCACTTCCACACTTGTACCAAAAGTGGCATCGGGGAACGAGATATGTAAATCATACGCAACATTCAATCCATCACGTTGCAGTTCCGGATGTGGTTCCTCTTCTATCTGGATGATCAAATCGCCATTGGCACCACCACGTTCACCAGCATTGCCCTTGCCGCTCATGCTCAATTGCATTCCTTCCTGCACACCTGCCGGGATTTCTATACTGATGGTTTCTTCCCCATAAACCCTTCCTTCTCCCTTGCACACTGCACATTTTGTTGTAACCGTGGAGCCTTCCCCATTACAGGTTGGGCAGGTGGTAACGGTTTGCATCTGTCCCAGGAAAGTATTCTGCACCCTTTTCACCTGGCCACTTCCATGGCAGGTATTACAGGTTTGCACACTGTTCTTGTCTTTTGCACCGCTACCGCTGCAGGTACTGCACACTACATGCTTTTTTACTTTTACCTGCTTGGTAACGCCATTGGCTATTTCAGCAAATGTGAGCTTCAATTTTATGCGGAGGTTGCTGCCACGAACGCCCCTTGTACGGCCTCCGCCCCCACCGCCCCTTCTTCCGCCGCCAAAGAAGTTGCCGAACATATCATCGCCGAACACATCACCAAACTGGCTGAAAATATCTTCCATATTGGTGGCATGACCGCCACCAAATCCACCACTGCCCGGCGCAAATGCCTGGTGGCCATACCTATCGTACTTGGCTTTTTTCTGGTCGTCACTCAGCACTTCATACGCTTCTGCTGCTTCCTTGAACTTCTCCTCTGCAGCGTGGTCGCCCGGGTTCCTGTCCGGGTGGAACTGCATGGCCACTTTACGGTAGGCTTTTTTTATTTCGTCTGCCGAAGAAGATTTCGACACACCCAATATTTCATAGTAATCTCTCTTGCTCATTAGGGTTTATTAGTTTATCAGTTCATTGGTTTATCGTTCTACTAATTAACTATTCAACCAATTAACTAGTTAACGCCGCTTAGTTTCCTACCACCACTTTTGCAAAACGGATCAACTTATCGTTGAGGTAATAACCTTTTTGTACTTCATCCAGCACTTTCCCTTTCAATTGCTCAGTTGGGGCCGGGATTTCCGTAATGGCTTCATGCTTTTCCACATCAAAATCCGTATGGATGCTTTCCAGCGCTTTTACGCCCTTGGCCTGCAAAGTGCTGCGGATTTTGTTGAATACCAATTGGATGCCTTCTTTCTGCACGGCAATATCATCGCTGGCAGCCATTTGTTTTTCCGCCCTGTCCACATCGTCCAGTACCTCCAACAGTGATACAATTACATCCTTGCCTGCAGTTTGGATCAATTCCAACCTTTCCTTAGCAGTTCTCCTGCGGAAATTGTCAAATTCGGCCATCAACCTCAGGTATTTATCCTTCTGCTCAGCAAGCTCAGCCTCCAATTTGTCAGTTGCACCCTCTTCCACACTGTCATTCAAATGGGACGTGCCGCCTGCATTTTCGTCAGCATTAATGTTCATTTCGCTGTCAATAGCGTCAGTATTCACTGTTTCTTTATCGTTCATGATTTTTTTAAATAGTTTCCTTAACAAGTCAATTTTTTTGCCACGCAAAGAAAAGGGAAAAATTGGCAGTCCCTTTTTTTAGATTTTTTGAGGTACGATACCAATATTGGTTGCCACTATCCATGTGTTTGCAACTACCAAAAGTGTCATTTTGAAAACCAGGATTCAATTTGACACATTTCCTCCGCCCGTTCACAAACTACCCCACCTCTCCCTATTCCGTTATATTTGCCCAATGACTAAAGTATACCTGAAGAAAAAAATAGCCCAGCGCATCTTCAACGGGCACCCTTGGATATTTGGCAATGAAGTGGAGAAAATTGAAGGGGAAGTGAGCCCTGCGGAAACCGTGGAAGTGTACTATGCCGATGGGAAATTTTGCGGCAAGGGCTATATCAACCCAAAATCCCAGATCCTTGTGCGGTTGCTCACGCGGAAGAAAGAGGAAATCAATGAACAATTTTTTTACGATAGGATCCTGGCAAGCTGGCAATACAGGCAGCAGATTGGTTATGTGGAAAACTGCCGGTTGATTTTTGGTGAAGCGGATGAAATGCCTGCATTGATCATTGACAAGTTCAATGACTATTTTGTTATACAGACGCTGGCGCTGGGCATGGATGCATGGAAGCCGGCCATCGTGAATGCATTGCAGAAAATATTCTCCCCCAAGGGCATTTATGAACGCAACGATGTGCCCGTTCGTGAGCTGGAGGGCCTTGAACAGCATAAAGGTTATTTGTCCACACCATTCGATACCAATATCATCATCAATGAAAATGGCCTGCAGTTCCGTGTGGATGTGGAGAACGGTCAGAAGACCGGTTATTTCCTTGACCAGCAGGACAACAGGAGGGCCATTCAGCATATTGTGAAGGGGGCCAAAGTGCTGGGCGCTTTTACTTATACCGGTACATTTGAAATACATGCAGCACATTACGGTGCAAAATCCGTTCTGGGCATTGACATCAGTACCAATGCAGTGGACCAGGCTAACAAGAATGCGGCACTGAACAAGCTGGATAAAATTGTAAAATTTGAAGCACTGAATGCTTTTGATGTACTGAAAACCTGGGGCAAGGAAGGAAGGCAGTACGATGTGGTGATGCTGGATCCGCCCGCCTTTACCAAGAGCCGCGAAACCATTCAAAAAGCCATCACCGGTTATAAGGAAATCAACCTTCGTGGCATGAAGCTGATCAAGAACGGTGGCTTCCTGGTTACTTCAAGCTGTACCAATTTGGTGAACCCAGAAATGTTCCTGCATACCATTGAAATGGCTGCGAAGGATGCGAGGAAGAAATTGAAGCAGGTGGTGTTCAATGCACAGGCTGCGGACCATCCGATTGTTTGGGGCATGGAAAACACGAATTATTTGAAATTTTTAATTGTGGAAGTGAGTGATAGGTAATAGGCAGTAGTGAGCAGGCAGTAGTTGATGGAAGGTGCTAATGAAGAATACGGAATAGTTAGTAGGGAGTAGGTGAAGGAAATAGTTAATGAAGAGAAAATGAAAGGAACGTGTATGATGCGTTACTTGATTTTTGATGATTATAAAAAGCAATAGTTTACCCATAAAATAAATATATGCAACGCCAAGTCCATTACGCCACTGTTTCCGAAGCACTGGAAAAATTGAAGCAACAAGGCTTTACCATTGACTTCAACATAGATGGCAACCATTTGATCACAAGGGAACAACGTATCCACCACGATGAATTTGAAATTGTGGACGTGTACCGCTACGAAGGCGATACCGACCCTGCAGATGAAGCCACCGTGTATGCCATACAATCCAAAGAAGGTTTGAAAGGCGTGCTGGTTACAGGTTATGGTGCCTCACATGACAATGCAAGCGATGAAATATTGAAGAAGCTGCACGGCAGGTAATGAGGATGGCCATGATGACTATTTCTTAATCATGTAGCTATCCTGACTTACCATCGATAAGGAAGGAACGTTCAACGAATCAATTTTAGCAATTGTTTGCATTGCCCCGCTTTTATTGATAATAGTATCTTATCCCATCAAGCTTTGGACATTGGCAACCTGCATGGCCAATAATAGGATGTCTGAAGGGGCAGTTGTTATGGTGATTTTAATGCTTCCATCTGTACATAATTCAAAATCCGGCACAGTATCCGCTCCATTTAAGTAAAGAGGCCATACCGCTGTAGCAGGGCTAGTTTTTAATGCATTGAGCATATCACTATCATATTGGCCAAAACTTTGAATCACAAATGTTGCACCGGAGGCTACCAATATGCCATTGGTAATAAACTGGAGTATCCCATCAGTTCCAAATACGCTATCCCATGTAACGGTACCTGGTCCGGTAGTCCAGGAGTCCTGATTTTTATAGGCACTAACAAACGCAGCATTACTAAACCACCCACCAGCGCTTACTGGTATAGTGGCTACTTTGTCAAAATGCGCAGTTAAAGTGAACCTTTCGCCACTGGCTGTTTCGTTGAAATTCAGAAAGGTCTGATCAATGACAAAGTTGGGATAGGAAGGGAACAATGGATCTTTGAAAGTGGGATAGTCTGATGAGTCAAAACTAAAATCAAAAGAAGAACCATTTTCCAAAGAACTGGAAATATCAGTATAACCAGGTGTGTACACGGGAGTACTGGAAGAGCCACAGGTTAACCAGAAATGCTGGTTCTCATAGCTTTTTATGGCAGTGGTAATAATGAATGAGCTTTTCTGCGACTGAAGGATATCCCAGTAAGTAGCACTGAACTGCGGTACCCCTGCTGTCCTAAAAATAAATCCCTTGCTTGGAATAATATTAAACAGACTGAACAACTCGCAATCACTGTTTGGGAGGAATGGAACAACGGGGAAGAACCTCAAGCTTATAAAATCTAACTGGAGTGAGGAGGCCATAGCCTCCAGTACCAACTCCTTATACTTGTTTTTCATAAATGCTGATGATTAGGGTGATGAAAGTGTTTTGATGGTATAATATGAAAGTCATTTCCATATATAAACAAAAAAGAGAACACAGTAATAATCTTCTATGTTCTCTTTTTTGTTTAGAAGCTGTTTAAGTTTAATTGGTATAATCCCCCATCATATAATGGAGCCTTAAATCAATTTTGAACTTGAGCTTCCAGTGATAGCAAGGCTTGTTGGGATAACGCCCATACCCATTATTTGAAGGCTACCTGGCTTGCAAGTAATAACTGTTGTAATGGAGCTATCACTATTATAGGTATAGCTTTGAGTAGCAACTGAATTAGAAGAAGAGGTATAAAAAGGCCAAACATTTGTATCCTTGCTGGTTACAACCTGTGAATAATCAGATTGGGAGTAAGACGCATATGAAGTTGTGGTAATGGTGTAGCCATTTACCAACAGCACTTGATTGGCTACATTTTGACAAGAACCTGTAGGGCCAAAAACATTGTCCCAAGCAGCTTGGCCGGCTGACCAGTTAGCAGGGTTCTTGTATTGATTAGTAAAGAAGCCCTGTGTAAACCAGCCACCTGCACGTACTTGCAAGAAGGCATATTTGTCTATACTGATATCCACAGTAATCCGGGAAGAAGAGGCCATCTCGTTCAATGTTGTTGATACGGAGCTGGAAGATGTTCCCCAAAAGCCCACACCAGCAGACCCAGTGCTTTTTGCCCAAGAAGAACTGATGTTGCTATCGGCTGTTGCAGAATCAAAACTAATTGCTGCAGAAGATCCAGCATTTACCTGGCTATACAAATCTGCAAATGTAGGGGCATAAATAGGGTCCACTGCAACATTGCCATCCACCCAGTAATTAGGATTTACATAGTTCTTTTCAGCAAGTGTTGTTAAGAAACCAGGCTTGGCATCATTGATAACAATTTGCATATTACCGTTCAGGCCATTGAGGGGGTTACTGGTATACAATGTAGAAACCGATACTGGCGGAATCCCGTCCACAAAATTATATACACCCGATGCAGAGCTCTGAACAGGTAAAACACCCTGGATCATTTGGAATTGTTGATTGCTCAAATGCAATCCTTCACAAAGTGTGTTGTATAATCCAGCAGTTGAGCTGGGGAGTGATGCTGATGATTGTGACATGGTATAAGGTTTTATTTTCCTACTCATTAGGCTTTTCAGATACCGCCCCCGTTTTAAATCCCTGTACGGGCAGGTCCTTTTAAGGGGGTGGTCCCTTTTTCAAAAGCTTTTGATAGCACAAAGGTTGTTGGATAAAATGGGCAGGGTAAGATGATAAATACCTGTTTTCAGAAATAGGTATTTATACCTATTTTGTATTTATATATAGGTATTTATACCTGTTTTTAAGGGTCGTGAACCCGTTTGCCAATTATTCAGGCTAGGTTTGGTTCATCAAACATTGAATGGTATGTACCAAACAATTATCATTAATCCATTTACAATTTTTTAACCTTAAAAACTAACTAACATGAAAAAAACATTTTTTGGATTTGCAATGGGTATCTGCTGCAGCTTATTATTGGCCAATACCGGGAGGATAGGCGCTATACTGGAACCTGCTATCAGTGATTCGGTAATTGATTGTGCCTCCCTACAAATAGGTGAATTATGCCCTGTTCAAATTGCTAGACAATGGAAGGCCAATTATCAAAACTATCAGGATAGTCTCCTTAAAGCTGCGGGGCAGTCGTTTAGACCTTTTGCAAGTGCATTTACTTTTCAGACCAATGACCTGTTGGTAGCACTTGGCATACCCACGACTACCAAGACAAATTATCGCCATGTACGTGGCTATTTTGGAATAGATGAAAATGGAAACAGTAAAATATTCTTTGTTGGTGTAGATGGGGCAGATTTCAAAGCAAATATTGCAGGCACAGACATATTTTTTTCCTGTTCCAAACAACAGAACAATGACCAGGAGTTTGTGTTGGACCTCAACTATCCCTGCCCCACATTATGCCCTACAGATCCTTTAGCACAACACACTGTATCGCCTATGAAGAAAAGAAAGAAAAAATAGTATAAAAGAACCATTATTTATCAACAGGGAGAATAGCTTTACTAATTAGTAAGCATCACTGCTACATAAATTCAAAGATGAACAGTACGGAAATCGTCATCATAATATCCCATCTCCCCATTGTTATCAGTGCAGTGTATGCGTTGGTGGTATATACAAAACTGGAACGGGAACTAAGGGTATTTGCGTGGTTTGTGTTTGCATCTGCCATTATACAATTGCTGGCCCTTGTGCTGGCACTCAATAGGATCAATAATCTACCGCTGCTGCATATTTATGTAGCAGCGGGCTTTATGTTGCTGGCATGGTTCTACAAAAATGTGCTGGCCGATTTCATACAGCCACGTATCATTTGGGCAACTACCATTTGTTTCCTTATCTATACCATTGTCAACTCCCTATTCTTTGAACCCATCCGCACTTTCAATTCAAATGCCCTAACGGTGGAATCCGTGCTAGTGATTATTTTATCGCTTTCCACTTTCCTGCTTTTGCTCAACGATATTGTGAAGGAAAAAAGGGGGGCTGCTATTAAGAGCATCAACTGGATCAATTCCGGCCTCTTCATTTATTATTCCTCCAGTTTGCTGATCTTTTTTTTAACCCGTAATTTTCCCAGATCGCTCAATGAATACACATGGATACTGCACTCTTTTTTTTCCATCATCATGTACTGCTGCTTCTTCATGGGCTTCTGGACTCGAAGGCGGAACTTGGTCCCCTGAATACCTTGTTGCCATTGATCGGCATCATCTTTATCATTGCTGTGGGCGTGGTACTGCTGAACCAGCACTTCCATAAGAACCTGTTCCAACAGAAGCTTGCACAGGAAGAACTGAAGAACCAGCACCAGAAAGACCTGCTACTATCCAGCATCCTGGTGCAGGAAGAGGAACGTAAAAGGATTGCACAGGATATACATGATGAATTGGGTGCCCTGCTTTCCATATCACGTATGCATTTGGTACACTTGGAGAACCAGCATCAGGATAAAGAAGCAGCCATCATCCCTTCCCTGCAGAATATCCGCAACCTCACCGAAACGGCCATTTCTTCCATGCGCAGGATCAGCCATGACCTCATGCCACAGCAACTGGAAACGTTTGGTCTGGTGAAAACATTGGAAGCCGTGGCTGCGCAGGCCAACAATGCGGAGGGCATGGATATACAGGTCACTGCTGATGATGAATTTCCCAATTTATTGTGGCCAGTGAAACTTGGGCTCTACCGCATTAATATGGAACTGGTGAACAATACGTTGAAACATGCAGCAGCCAGTGAAATCCATATACAGCTTTCGTTTGCTGATGACAAGGTTCATTGCCATTACACGGATAACGGTAAGGGACTTGCTAACAATAACAGCACCGATGGGCTGGGACATAAAAGCATTGAGGGACGTGTACATTCACTTGGAGGGACCATTGCATTGGGCAATGGTAGCAATGGAGGGTTTGAAGCTGTGATTACCATTCCAGTTGGCAATTTTCAATCATAATTGTTTACCCGCATTAATTATTGTTGATTTGTATAACCATCTTATAAACACCATGGGAGATTTCATCAATGTTGGCCTCGTTGAGGACCAGCTCCTGTTCCGTCAGGGCATGAAAGCCATACTTGGTTCCTGGCCTGATATGCAAGTGATATTCGAATCAGCAGAGGGCTATTCAGTGTTGAGCAAATTGAAAATTTCCCCGATTATTCCTAATGTGATGCTGGTTGACCTTTCGCTACCGCCACAGGGCCTAAGGGAATTCAGTGGCATGCACCTTACACAGGCACTGTTGGATGCATATCCTGACATGAAAGTGGTAATTCTCTCTGTGCATGAAGACGAAAATTTCATTGCCCAATTGATAGAAGAGGGCGCACATGCCTACCTTGTAAAGGACAGTGACCCGCAGGAAGTACATGATGCGATTGTGGCGGTACACCAGAAGGGGTCCTATATTAATGAACGTACTTTAAAAGCCATTCAGAACAACCTCGGCAGGAAAAAGAAGCCCAAAAAAGTTGACCTCGAAATCACCAAACGCGAAGAGGAAATACTCCAGCTTGTTTGCCAGCAGTACACTGCGGAAGAAATCGCTGCAAAATTGTTCATCAGCGTAAAAACAGTGAATGGCCACCGCAACAACCTACTACAGAAAACAGGTTCCCGCAATGTTACCGGTCTGGTAATCTATGCAGTGAAGAACCATATTGTGGATTTTTGAAAGCACTGTGCCGCACAACAAATTAGCGGTTATTTTATTAACTGATGTTACACAAATATTACGTGAGTAATGTCAGCCTGAGGCCCTCGAAGGCGATTTGGTTTCCAAACAAGTTTCGACAAGCCTCATTTCACATTGCTGCTCCAATCGAAGAAAGCATCCACATCTTTCTTGAACTGAACCAGGTCCGTTTTATTGATATAGAACATATGTCCAGCGTTGTAGAAATAATGCTTGATCTGTTCTTTTGCCTCGGGCCTCAAAAACATGTGTTCCAGATCATAGGAAGCGGTAAAGTACGGCGTGGCAAAATCAAAATAGCCGCTGCCCACATATACTTTCAGTGCGGGGTTCTTGGTCATGGCATCACGCAGGCTTTCGGCCACGTTCAGGAATTGGTTCTGTACATTATTATAGTTCCATGGATACACATTGCCAAAAATGTTATAGGCCTTCTCCTCCTTGAAGTTCAACTCCTTTTCAAAATAATCGTTGATGGCAGAAGTAAAGGGCCCATCGATATTGGTGAACGAGGGATCGTAGCTAACGTTTTCACCTGCATCATCCAGGTCACGCCCAGTAAACCTGGCATCCAATCGGCCAATGGTCAAACCATCCTTGCGGCGAAGTTCCTTGTAGAACCTGTTTTCTTCCACGCGCAGGTTGGCCTGCAAACAGTATTCCTTGCTCAGGCCTGTATAATAGGCCATCTTCTCCGCAATGCTCTCCTTGTCCGCACTGCTCAACCAGCCACCTTTCAACAAAGCTGAAGCATACTCACCAAGGGCAAATGTTTCGCTTTCCTTCAATGCTTTCTGTAAATCGGCCTGTAATGCAGGGGCCAGTTTCTTGTGGTACCATGCAGCAGCAGTATAGGATGGAATGTACAATGCCCTTGGCAGGTCGTTGCCAATATAGTAATCATTGGTGCCAAAATTCAGCACAGGGGAAATGAGGAAAATACCATTGAAGAAGATGCGGTAACTGTCCTGCAAGTATTTCGATAAGCCTGCTGCCCTAGTGGTGCCATAACTTTCACCAGCCAGGAATTTGGGCGAGCCCCAACGTTCATAACGCGAAAGGAAATGCCTGATAAATGAGCCCACACTCTGTATGTCTTCCACAAAACCATGAAACTGTTTGGGGCTCTCTCCGGGTGCGGGACGGCTATATCCTGTGGCCACTGGATCTATGAAAACAAGGTCGGTTTTGTCCAGCCAACTGTATTCATTGTTGATGACCTGGTAGGGTGGTGCCGTGGCCGTTCCATCGTCCTGCAATGCCACACGTTTGGGACCAAGTCCACCCATGTGCAACCACACAGATGCCGAGCCAGGGCCGCCATTGAAAGTGAAACAGATGGAGCGTTTAGCGGCCTCTTCCCCATCCTTTTTATAGTAAGTGAAAAATATTTTGGCAATGAGTTTACCCGTGTCATTCTTTAGGTCGAGATAACCTGTATGCGTGGTGTAGTCAATTTTTTTATTGCCAACTGTACAACTGCTTTTGGTGATGGTAACCTGTACACCAGAAGGCATGAAATCCTTTGTTTCAATAACAGGGTTTTTCTGTGCATAGCTTGCAAGATTGATGGACAACGTAACTACCAATAGCAGCAACTGTTTCATACAAGGCGTTTTGATTGAGGTTGAAAGATAAAGGAATATTCTATTGTGAAAACAGAAGGATGATGACCGGATTATTATAGGCAGCTCATCTCAATAATTATTGTCATTAAGAAACGGTACAACTATTCCTTTGGGAGGTTTACCTCTTCAGCCCTACCACTTCCACATCAAACACCAGCACACTATTGGCCGGTATATCCTTGCTCCTGCTCCTAATGGAATAAGCCAATGCGGAAGGAATGAACATACGGACCTTGCCACCTACTTTAAGTAGGGGCAAAGCAATTTGCCAACCTTTTACCAAACGCTTCAAAGGAAATGTAGCAGGCTCCTGTTTGGTTGAATCAAATACGGAGCCGTCCTTCAACAAAGAGCCTTTGTAGAAAACAGTTACCGTATCATTAATGTTCACGAAATTGCCATCTCCTTCCTTGAGTATTTTGTAATACACATTTTCCTTACTGCCTGTTGTATCAATCTTGCCAGTTTGTGCGGCAGCAATGATTTCCTGCAGGTCAATGTTCAATTGTTCGAGGCTGTCCACGTGCCTGGTAAGGTCTATGGTTGGTCGTGGGTGTTGTGAACCGGCTCCTTTCAAAGATGCCCCATTCGCCATTCTTGTAGTTGAGCCTGTATGGCCTAAAAAGAAATTCCCGCCTCTTGAAATTCCCGCACCGGTTTCCCATTTATTGCTTCGGAATACCGCTTCATTCAATGCTTTCCATGAGCCGTTTTCCCTTTGTACCCATGCCTGTTGAACAAATAGCTTTTTTGGTTCAGTTCTATTGCTTGATCTCAATGCAGCAACAATTACACTGGGTTCCCTAATATATTTTCCATCGTTCATTTTTTGGAATGATGCCAACAGCTTCCATTTGTCCTCCTTTGGCAGAAAAACATATCCTGTGTAATGGGTAGATTGGGAAGCACTGTCTACAATAATGGTCAACAGGAATTTATAGGCTTGCTGCACCTGCCAATCATACTTCCATGCAACAGACAAAGAACTTGCTCTACCCACATGCAGACCTTTGGCAACCAATCTTGTTTCCTTGTTTTCTTTGTTGCTCAATTTGAAAACAATGCTCCGCCTCCCCTTTTTATCTGCTTGCAAACCAATGAAACCTTCACTGAAATTGCTGCCATACAAGGAGCTTTTGCAAATGGAGGCTGAATCAACCATCAATTCATTGTAATACTGCACTGCCTTTAAGCTATCGGGTACTTGATAAAACAGGGCTGCACTGTATGGAGGCAAATTGATTTCTTCCTGTGCCAACAATGGGGCAGCGAAAAATAGTGGAAGAACGAAAAGCAGCTTTGTCATTTAGAATGTTTTGGCTGTTCAAACTTATGATTTATGAATGATTAATGAACAGCCATTGAACACCGGTAAACCAACATTACCTTGCATGGAATATGGGCAATCAATATTTCTTCAATGTATCCGCATAGGCATTGAAATCATGGAAAAGGTTGTTCCATGTGGTCAAGCCAAACTCATAGTCCCAAGGCTCAATATACCTAGCCCTGATTTTTTTTGCCTGTTCAAACACCTTGCTGTAATCATTATTGGGGAAGCTTGATGCATTGCTGGACTTATCGATTACTTGGCAATAGATATCGCCGGGGAAATTTTCAAGGGCAGTCAGCAAATTGGGCTGGTAAGTAGTTCCGCCCGATATCCACCACATAGCAGCGCCGATGCGGTGGTTCAACGTATTGTCGTTCCATAGCGTATTGATGATGGTAGATGCTGGCACAGTGGAACTGAACAGGTCATGTACTTCGAACGCCAATGCCTTATTGCTGAAGGCAGAAGCAAATTTATTTGCATTCTGCACCGAAGCATCAATCCATTTGGTTTCGGTATAGCCTGCAGCAGCAAAGGCATTTTTATCAAATCCGTTCAAGTGTCCCTCAATTCCGTTGGCCGTCATCTGGGGAACATATACCAGCAATAAAGAAGGATCACTATCATATTTACCTGCAAGTTTATCCGCTAACTTGCCCAGGTACAACAGTACATTGCTGTCCCATATCAAGGGCAGTTTATAAGGCATGGTTCCTTGAAAAAGGTAATTGAAATACGGAACCCCTTTTTGGGTAATCAACCAGTCCGGGCTTCCAATCCCTCCCGCAATTATGCCCAAGGAATATTTTTTTCCTTTCGCTTTGGTACTGCTTACCTGTGCATCTATGGAAGAAAAATTGAAATTACCTTCGGTAGGCTCTATATCTTTCCACAGGGCCCTAATGAGCACACCTTTTAATTCATTATGATCCAGTACCGTACTGGAAGTGCTGCCGGCACTGGAAAACACACCTGTTGGCTTGGCTATTGAGATTACTGTTTGGGAGCCGCTGGAAGAGGAACTGTTCTTTTTGCACGAAGTACCAAGCATTACTGCTACAAGAACTAAAAAATGGCAGGCTCTCTTCATAATACAGTTTTGTTGTTAGACGATGGATTTCCTGGAAGTTTAAGTGAATGATTTATGCAGGAACAATATTGGTCCAAGCATTCATTCTCTCAGAAACTGTCTAAGATTATTTGATGGAATAATATGTTGGTGATTTTTGAGCGAAACAAGGCAGAGCCGATAGCCATCGGCTTTGCAGCCATAGTCTAACGCCTAAGGCGAAAAATCCAATCCCGCAATTGTATGCGGGACAGCCAAAAAGCAACACATATTAGCCATTGAAATGATTTTAGACAGTTTCTCAGAAGGATAAATTCTCCGACCTAATTTGTTTAACCGAATATTTTTGCTGACAGCATGTTGTAAAACAGTTTAGTATTTTTAATCTCTAAAATCAATGGGAACAATCAATGGAAACAATAACCATAAACTTGGACTATACCCAAGAGCAATTTAAAGAAGCTTATCAATTCCATTACAGGAAAACCCTGCATCCAGAAAGGGGGATAATCTTGGGAACATTGTTGTTATTGTATGGTATCTACACAATCGTAACAAAAGGCAGCAGCTCTTCCAATTTCATCTTGATTTTGCTTCCGCTGCTACTGTTGCTGCTCATTGCGTTTGTTTATTTTATCTTACCCGTCATTTTTTACAGAAACAATGAACGGATCAGGGAACCATTTCGTCTGGTATTAACGGATGAAACCATTTTTGTCACCGTAAAAGATGGGAAGTCCGAATTGAAATGGTCTTTCTTCAAGGATTTCAGGAGCAACAATGAATTTATCCTATTGTACCAAACAAAGAAAAAGTTCAGCATCCTGCCCAAGGCCGCATTTAGCAACCCGGATGAATTTGAAACTTTTAAGCAGCAGCTTGCCTCCAAAATACCCAATAAGTAATTGACCGAATCCATAATAGGAGAAAAGCCAATCAAGTATGATTGGCTTTTCTCCTATTAAAACACATCCTTATTTCTTCCTTCTTTCCTTCATTCTTTTTGCCCCATAACCCACACCGGCAGCTATCAATAAGGATAGCCCACCGTCAATGGGCACATCATCCACATCATCACCAAAACCTGGCTGCGCATGCAATAAGGATGGCACAAGGAACATTGCCAATAGTAGCAGTACTTGGATGGTTGATATATTCAGTTTCATGGTATATATGTTTGATTGTTGAATTTGATCCGGACCATAGGTTTACACTGTTTTATTGCACTTGCAATTTTTCTGTTTTCCTTTCCTTGCCATTGTTCAGGGTTATATAGTAAGTTCCCTTTGCAAGGCCCTTAACATTGATATCCACTTGGCCTGATTGCACATTGCCCCCGTTGACTGTTCTTATCGTTTTTCCTTCTGTATTGGTCAGTGTAATGGTTGTGGCCGCAATTTCTGCATTACTGAAACTCACTTTGACCATATCGGAGCTTGGGTTGGGGCTTAACTTAATGGAGAAAGCAGTAGTCAATACATCCAGCGCAGGCATTTGCTTGGCCAGTATTTCAAAACGTCCATTGCCCGTTGATGCAGCATCTGCATTGGTAGCAAAACTGTACACCATGCCCGCTTCCAGTTTCTGCAATGTATGGGTGTATTTGTCGTTCAAGTAAAGTTCCATATTGGAAATACCCAGTTCACTTACTTCAATGGTGTAGGAACGTGCAGCATCTGTTTGCAGTCCCAAAGGAACGATGTCGCCATCCTGCAGGTTGCGCTTATCAATTGCCAATAACTGGTTGTCGCTACTGATGCTGTACAAACTAGCTTCGGGGTTCATCAACTTGGCTGCATCGGCATATTCCTTCGCGGCTTTGTACTGGCTACCCAGTTCCATCTGCATTTCATCCCACAAAATAGTCCCGCTCTTCAATTGCAAACGCACCCTATCGTTACTTACCGCTCTTAGCAAGGTATTGGTAGCCGAGGAAGCAGTTTTGTTTGTCTCGGCAAACGTTACATTACCACCAGCAGCAGTGGCCTCCACAAAAAAGGAAGCGTATTGCGGCATAATATAGGCATTGCCAAAACTAACGGTAGTATAACCGCCCCTATTTCCCAGTGCAAGGTTCCATACATAGTATGAAGAAGTGGTGTTTGAGTTGGTAACGCCCGTCATGTCCACATTGGAAGGATATGGATTACCGATTAAATTGAAACCGGTGCTTGCGCCTGCATTGTAATTTAAATTGATGGTCTTGCTGCCCGTATTCAACGTACCGGCCATGCTAATGGTAGCACTGCCAACAGTATAAGCTGCACCTGTTAAGCCTTCCCCTTTTGCGCCACGGTAAAAAACACGCAGGCCCTGGTACTGGTCCCAAGTATTGCCTGCGCCACCGTTGGCAGATGTATAGGCCAGCCAACCTGCTTGCAGTCCCGCACCCGCATTGCTGGTAGCAGAAGCCGCATCATACTTAAATGCCGATGGGTTGTTGCTTGCCGTAGCGGTAAACCCATTGGTTGCCCCACCGGATCCAGTCACATCAATCTCACCGGTGCCCGTAATATCGGCCATGTTCAATGAAGTAGAGAAAGGGTGTGCCATGAACCTGTAGGCCCTGGTACTGGGCGAAGCTGTGGAAAGGCCACCACCCGCAATATATTTTTCACAGGCAACCGTTCCTGAGATGGACCCTGAAACAGCAGCAACCCTTGCTGTGCCCGCAGCGGATGATTTCAAGGTAAGATTGGTACCTGCATTTATTGAACCACCAGCCGTAACCGTTAAGGTACCGCTGACTGTTTGCGCTGCCGAGAACGATGCGCCGGAACTGTTAAGCGTGAAATCATAAAAAGCTGTTGCGGAAGACAATGTTGCAAAGCCCGTTTTACTGGCATAGCTCGTTTGGCTAAAAGGTTTTGTGGCTGTGCTGTTGGCCGTATTGGATACGGTATAATAATAGGGCAATGTAACCGAAGCTACCGAACCACCAGGGTTCTGTGTGGGCACTTGTGCATATAGGCCAGTGCTATAGCCCCCAAAGCAAACAAAATTGAAGGAAGCAGGCCTAGCACCCCCATTTGTTACGGCCGACCATGGTATGCGTACTTCAAAAACATTGTTGGTGGAACTATATGATTTTAACAGGCTGCCCGTAGTTGATGAACCCCAGCCACCAGCACCATCATGGTACTTGTAATC
Organism: Chitinophagaceae bacterium; assembly: GCA_023251255.1. Classification (GTDB taxonomy): domain Bacteria; phylum Bacteroidota; class Bacteroidia; order Chitinophagales; family Chitinophagaceae; genus UBA1930. Next base: position 10,292 of record JAHEZD010000051.1, on the reverse strand, counting down.
GTCATAACCGGGCTTCAAATAAGCAAAAAAGTCTGCCCTAAAAGGAGCCGTTGTACCCAATCCATCATAATTGGTACCCGTAAATGTGCCATCGGTATTGGAGCCACCGTTTACAATGGTGGTTGGGTTGTGGTCTATATAAAAAACCAGCGCATCGTTTGAATTGGTGTAACTGGACACAGCCACGTACAAATAAGTATTGTCCCAGGTCATGAACCAGTTAAGGGTATTGGTCTGCTGGTTGATACCATTGGTATGGGTGCCATATTCATTGGCTGAAATGGTGCCATCCACTGTGGGTGTTGTAAACTGTCCAAGGCAAATTTGGTGCACAACAAATGCACAGGAAAGAAGCAGTAGTTTCTTCATAAAGCAAGCATTTTGGTTTTTGTACAAATCGTTATCGTGTACAAAGTACACATTTATGGTTCAAAACAAAATTTTTTTTCTTGGAAGGTGCCCAAGAAATCAATCGCTACCGCTTCATGTGATCTTAAAAGATATACGCTACCCACGAACTATCCAACCAGTATCCTGTAGAAATCAAACTGGAGGGTCAAACTTCACTCACATGGCAAACAGATCATTTGATTGCCCCCTGCTGTTCCAGTTTCAGTAGTTCCACGTTCGTAAACACCCTTGACCTAGGAATAAACTGCAATCCCAACGGTATTTCCAACGACAGGCTTGACCCCCTACTGTTGATAACGTCAATGACAAGTTGTGTATACTTCCAGTGCGCAAACTGGTCTTGGTCTGTGTAAAAATCGCAGTTGGCAATAGTGCCCATATATACATCTGAATTGCCCAATTTGAAATCACGCCGCTGAAAGCAGATAAGTGAAAAATTGTCGCGGCATCTGGCAGTTTGATGGAACACCAAGTCCCCATAATATTTTCGCAACTGGTGCACCACATCTTCTGCCGCCAATGTAATCAATACTCGTTGGACCATATTAGCAGATTTACAATACCCATTTGACGCTTTTCCAACAGGATTCCTTTGCTGGTCCCTTTGTTTAGCCTGCTATTGTCAAAACTGTTTCCGGTGTACCGGTACGATGGGCTACCGCTTGATCATTGCCCCCGGAAAACCATTACGGTGGTGCGTATATTTTCCTGCACCGTTATTTCTTCCTGCTGGATGCACCAAGGCAATAAGCGTCCAACAAAAGGTTTCGCCATGATGCGCTGCGGGGTGCTCAATATGATGGTTGTTCCTTGATTGACAAACCGTTGCAAAACAGAGAACAATACGTCAAAAGAAGCTGGTTCGTAATTGATGTCGCTAAGCAACAGTACATCGGCTGTTATATTTTCAGGCAGTTCGTTCCAATTGAGCAGGCCGGTTCCTACATTATTGAACTGATTGTAAGCAATGGTCCGATTAATTACTTCAATAGCTTCAGGCAAATAATCCGTGCAATAAACATTATTGGCATAAGCTGCAGCTACAAGGGAAGGAAGGCCCAGCCCTGCGGCCAGTTCCAGCACTTTTTTGTTCTGGACCAAATGGCTATGGTCAACTAAAAATTGCGACAATGACAAGGCTGCTGGCCAAACCTGTGACCAATAGGGGGATGCTATTGATGGAGCTTCCTTTATTTGCTGCAGGAATTTTTGCTGCACATGAACGGGGTCGGGCACATACAATTCAATGCGCTGTTTGCCAAATTGGAAAGCCTGCAATACGAGTGGTGAAGTCATGCAATAAAAGTAATGGCAAATGAACGAGAGGGGAATTTTAAATGGATTCCAGCATGGAATACTTAAGAGCAATTGGAAAGGTTTATGGGAAGAGGGTTTCGATGGGCCCAACCTGACAAACCCCTAACCTTTATAGCCGTACATTTTCTCCACATCCTTCACTATTTTTTCCATATCCATATCCTTACCTGCAGCATCATAATTCTGCTTGAGGTTACTGCCAAAAAGCAGGGCAATGGTCTGGTAAAATGCAGCAGTGAAGCTGCCCTTGTATTCATCGATAATTTCGTAGCAGTTATTGCCCGTTTGGCGGTAAATCAGTTTCATGAGGACCTTTCCCTGATAAACGGAAAGGTTGGTAATCTTGTCGGCAAACTCCTTTTTCAAATCCTTTTCCCGCGAACGGATAATTTTCTTGCGTTCCTTCCTGTCCGTTACGCCCACCAGTTTTGCATTGATCTCGTTCATGACACGGCTGGCCGAAATGGCATAAGGGTAGGTGACATACACCGCATTGCGGAGCCTGGTCCAATCGGCCCAATAATTTTTCCATTGTTTGGTCATCCTTGCCCTCACTTCCACACCGGGCAAATAGCTCATGGGAATCGTATCGCCCTGCGGGGTAACATAAGCATATACTTTTATGGTATCGTAAATACCATGCTGGGCATGAACTTTTGGTGAAACCAACAGGGCCAGCACCACTAAAATGGGAAGGGCAATATGTTTGGAGGGAAATTTCATGCTTCTATGCAGACACAATTTACTGCATTAATGCTGCCAATTCACAAAAGTAACCTTCTGGTTAAATTAAATAC
>JAHEZD010000051.1:0-7757 GCA_023251255.1 Chitinophagaceae bacterium | reverse complement strand
AGGATGGACAAACTTTATTACTGGCAACCTTGTGTTCCATTTAGCTGACCTTAAATTTGACTGCTCGCAAGGTCAGCATCTTATGCTTTTGTTTTCTGCTTCACCCGTTGCACAATGCTCATGACGCAACCAATCACCATGACCACCACGCCAAACCATAGGAACTTGATCATGGGAAACTGCAATACTTTCAAAGTAAGCAGCTTGGTAAGCGACTTGCTTTCCTTGATGCCCAATTCCAGCTTGCCCATTTTCTGGTCAAGCACCTTATTGAACTTCAGCACAAGGTTCTGTGCTAATACGGTATCCGGTATGGCCCTAATGGTACTGTCTTTTATGGCAATGCCTGGCATGGACTTGTAACGCCTGCCCTCTTTTGAAGTAATGGACATTTCCAGAAAAATGGCCTGTTCCCCTTCTGTGAATTTATCCTTCTTCTCTTCGGGATTTATTTTGGAAACGGCATCCAGCACCATGAAACCATTGCTGTAGAAAACCGTATCCCCCCTTTTGATTTCCTGTGGCCTGAAAGAAGAAGTATCCATCTTATCATCCTCCTTGAAAGAAGTGATGTACACAAAAATATCCTTGCCCCAGTAATGCTTTGAATCCGGGTTGGCAGCAAAGCCTTCCCCGCCTTTATTGTTCTTGATCACATCAGGGTAAACCTTGAAGCCTTTGCTCCCATCTTTCGGTTTGAAATCAATTTCAAAATACCTTTTACGGTCCCGCTCATTCATGGTATCGCCCACATAGGTCACCATATAATTGCCCATGTCCGTAGCAATGCCCCTGAACAACGTAGTGTTCTCCGCAGGGTTTTCCTTCTGCGTCCTTTCCAGCACGGTAATGCCCGTTTTGTTCCAGCTCAAAATGGTCTTGTTGCCACTGGAAATAAGTATGCCCAGGAGCACCATCCCAAAACCAATATGTGCCACACTGGCTCCTGCTGCTTTCAGCTTCCCTTTCAGGCCCAGCCATATATAACCTGCATTGGCTACGATGGAATATACCGCTGAGAAAATAGCCAAATGTATGGCCACCAAAAAGCCCGGGCCCTTTTTATCGTAACTGATATGCCCAATAAAAGTAATCAGCAGGGTGATGGCCAATGATACCAATGTTGGCACAAGGATCTTCTTGCTGAAATAGTTTTTTGGGGTGTCCTTGTACTTGAAATATTGGGTAACCGCCGTCAATATGCCCAAGATAATGGCCACAAAAACCTGTATCTGGTTATGTGTGAACTCCGCATCTTCGGGTTGCGAAAATGCTTTCTTGAAAAAGGACCAATCAGCAAATAGCTTGTTGAACACAGGTAGCGATGTAATCAAGGTAATCACCACTGCCGAAAGGAATATGACCAAGGAACCAATGAACATCCAGAACTCACGGCTATACGTGTTCTCTTCCTTGGCAATGGCCGGTACATGCTTGTTCAGCAGGACGGAAAGCCATAGGAACGAACCCAAGGTGGATACCAAGGTGAATACAGGAATATAAACGCTCAGCACATTGCAAACGATAAAAGCAGCAATAATGGCCCACTTTGTCCTTGCTTCCCTTGCAGCAAACAAAGTGGGGAACCAAATAAAAACAGTCAGGAAAAGATAGAGCTGCACGTTCATGCCAAGGTCCGTAAAAGCATGGACAGAGGTATCGCCCAGCACACCGCTCCTTGTTAGGAAAGTGGAATACAGTACCAGTATAAATGAGGCAGCGTAGAAAAAGTAGGTGCTGCGCAAACTATAGCCTGTGCTTTTGTAAATAAGGTTGGTATGCAGACCGGCCACCATGATCAACCAAGGCACCAATGAAGCATTTTCCACGGGGTCCCAGGCCCAGTAACCGCCAAAGCTCAGGCTTTCGTAGGCCCACATGGCGCCCATCATGATACCCGTGCCCAAGATGGCCACGGAAAAAACACCCCAGGGAATGGATACTTTTATCCAGTCGTGGTTTTTATTGACCAGGCCTGCATAGGCAAAGGCAAAGGGGACAATGGTGGAAGCAAAACCCAGGAACAATATAGGCGGATGGATCACCATCCAGTAGTTCTGCAATAGCGTATTCAGGCCGTTGCCATCCTTTACCAGGCTCAGGTATTCCGGTCTGGAAAAAATGGGGGCATCCATTTCGTTCCTCAACAGAACAAAGGGGCTGCTGCCTACCCTTTCACCAAAGAAATAAATACCCAGGATCATGGTAGCCAAACAGAACTGTGCAAAGCTCACAACAGTCATTACACCAGCCTCCCATTGCTTGCTTTTCCAGATCAATATCCAGCCAAGCACACAATGCCAAAAGGCCCAGAGCATGAAGCTGCCCTCCTGCCCTTCCCAAAAACAACTGAACAGGTATTCTACCTGCAGGCTTTTATCGCTATGCTGCCAGGCATACTTGTATTCGAATAGATGGTGGGAAATAATGTAATAGAGCACCATGAAAATGCTCAGCACAGCAACCGTTTCCAACAAAAAGGAAAACCGCGCCATCCTGAGCCAGCTTTGTTTCTCGGCCGGGTCATTTTTTTTGTTCGCAATGGCAAACGCAATCGTTGCTACTAAGGAGGATGCCAGTGAAAGCATTAAGAAAAAACGGCCAAGGTCACCTGGTAGCAAATGTTCGCCAATATACTTCATGTCTAAGTTTGGAGTGTGTTGCCATGTTGGGCCATTGGAACATGACTTTATAAACCCAGCCTCCGGGAACGCCCAGGCTTATTATTTACTGATGTTATGCAAATGTCAAGACTGATGTCAGGTTGAGCCTGTCGAAACCAATTTGGAAACCAGATTGCCTTCGAGGGTCTCGGGCTGACATTATTCCTACAATTTTTCCATAACATTGCTTATTTAGTTGGATGCCGTTTCCAGGTTCTTCTTCGCAGCATTCATATCATCCTTGTATTTGCTGGGGCATTTGACCAGTATCCCGTCCTTCTTCTTTATCTCAAAAACACCGTTTTCCATTTTTCCTTTCAGCACTATTCGCTCACTTTTTTCCATATCGTAGGGCTTTTCGTAATAGTAGGCCACTTTCATCCTGTCGCCCAAGGTATCGGTTGCCTCAAAAGTTAGGTAATTGGGGTTTTTCAGGGCATCGTAGTTAAGGGTAGCTTTGTCCAGTTTGGCAATCACCATGACTGCCTTGCCCTTTTTCTGCCTTGCGGAAGCAATGGTTTCATAAGTGGTCACATCACCCATATAGATCAATAGGCCCGCAATGGCCGCTGCAATAAAAACCAGCATCACAATATGCATCTTTTTCATACACTCGGTTTAAGGGTGCAAAAATAACCGTAAAAAGCCATTGGGTGTGAATTGAATGGAGTGATTTATATCAGTTGGGCATTTATTGTTACCAGCGGCGGCACTGCAAAATTTTGGGGGCAAGCATTACGATAAAGTAATTGTTCCTGCCCATGAGGTTTTTGGACCATGGCATGCGCCCGCCCATACACAACAAAGCCATTGGTTTCCCAATGGCCTTGCTGCAAACATGACGTTACCCGTTACAGTTGGGCTTTCCTAGCAGTAATGGATGCAATGAATGCATCTGCCTCTGATAGGTCAAGTGCCACACGGGCCAGGCCCCATTCCTTGTTCAACTGGGCAAGGGTGCCAAAAGTGGCAATTTTGCCCTTGAGCAAACGGATCTTGGTTTCCACATCCCGCTTTTGTTGCAGGTAGTCCTCTTTGTCCTTGCCGTCGGGCATAGGGGCAATGAGGGTGTTGAGACCAGCCAATTGTACAATTGCCGCCTGCAATGAGGCTTCCACTTGTACGGAATCGTCGGCGTAACGGGTCTTGTTGTAAAGCAGCGCTGTTTGTCTGAACAGCATGGCTGCTTTTTCCTTGTTGGCAATGGATAGCAGTTCATCGCAGTCTGCCAGGGTCTGCAATGTGCTTACTGAATAGCTCATAATGTCTATTTTAGTGGTTAAAAAATATTATGGTTGTGCTTCGGCCACCTGCTGTTCCATAAAGGCAAGTGCCTGCATGTTCAGTACAAGTAGCGCCTGCCTTGATGGTGAGCAGGCCATGCTCATTTTGCTTGCCCTGGCTTCCACACTGTTCAGCCAGCTATCATCCGCACTTCCTAGCTCCAAATCCGGCTGCTTCCGCAGCATGGCCACCGTAGAAAGTGTGCGTACCGCCTGTGCGTATTGCAGTTGCATGTTTTCCAGTTTGTGTTGCATCAGTGGTATTTTCCTTAGGTACCTGCTTACTTGTGCTGCAAGGAACTGGGGCACTTTGTCTTGCGCTTGCTGCTCCACTGTGGCAGTTACTTGGTCCAGTGCCGCTTTATCCTCCAAGCAGCTTTTCAGGTGGTACCATTTCATGGATACTTTATAGGGCATTTTCCGGTAGCTCCTTTCGCACAGTGTTACCAGCGTGGGGTGCACACCTAGATAGTCTGCCAGTTCCCGTTGCGTAATGCCCATTTCCTTCCGGATACTTCTGATTGACATAAGTTATTATTTGATTAATTGTACTTGTTGCGTTTCTTGCCAATACGGCCACTCACCATGAATACTATTATGGTTACCGCTGCACTGCCAGCTATAAGCAGTACGGCATGGAGGGCAAACGGCCGATCCCTCCAGCCTGTACTGGTGCGGCCTATGGCCGATAATCCTTTTGCCCTGAAATCGGCCAGCTTTTCCATGCGGTTCAGCGATGCAATCCTGATATGGTAGGCATTGGTGGAAATGGAATCCTGTATGCTGAGCGTGGGCGATCCCTTGAATTTGTAAGCAGCAATGCGCTGATTATTGAACTGTATCAATCCTACAATGTCTTCCACGGTAGCATCGCCATCGTTCAATAGGTCCATGTTATAGATCCTCCATTGTACTGAATCCTTCTCAACGGGCCCTGAGGCCTGCACCGTATAGCTGAGGCTCTTTCTGGTGGCCGTACAGTAATCCATGAGCAGGCTGTACATGATGGTAATGGCCCCTGTAACCAGGGCGCCCAGTACCAAACCGCCCCAAGTTTTCTTTATTTGCTGTTTCATAAAATGCTCTTTGCTTTTGTTAGCACAAAGAGCATAAAAAACTGCTTTATGGGCACAGGCCATTGTTTATCCGGTGGGCCTCATTGTTCATGCGGTGGGTTTCATTGTTTATGCGGTAAAAAATGGGAAGGGAAAATGGGAGGTATTGGGCAGGCGTGGTGGGTTAAGGGCTACACCAGCTAACAAGCAGTATATGGGCTTTAGTTTACTTGAACCCTTATTTTTACAATCATTTTTCTACTATGGCCAAAAGACTGCCCCCATATCAAGACCTATCGTTGGACGATAGAAAAGGAGAAGAATGGGAAGATATCCCAGGATTCGATGGGTATTTCCTTATTTCCAATTTCGGCAGGGTGAAAAGGCAGGAATATGAAATGCAGTACCGGAATGGCGCTATTTACGTAAAGCCAGAAAAAATCATCAAAGCAGGCATTGTAAAACAGCCCAATTTATTTAAAAAAGATTATACCTACTTCCTGACTGCAAGGTTTTCACTTCATGGCATCAGGCATAACCTGATGGTGTCACGGATGGTGTATTTCTGTTTTATTGGCCATTTTGACCTGGAAGACCAGGAACTGGTGGTCATCTGCAAGGATACCAACAACTTCAATATTTGCCCATCCAATTTACTACTGGTTACCAGAAGCCATAAACAGCAAAGGACCATTGCCAGGAAACGCTTCAGCAGCCCCTTTCTTGCATTTACGGATGAGGACCGCCAAAAACAGCGGAAGGCAATCCTCCAAACGCTCAGTAAACAGGTTACACAATACAACCTGAAAGGAAAGAAGGTCAACACCTATACCAGCGCAGCGGAAGCAGAAAGGGCCACGGGTGTTTTTGCCACTGCTATCGGGCAAGTGGCTGCCGGAACGGATGTTAGTGCGGGTGGCTTTATATGGCGCTGGGGCCATGCGCCCAAAGTGGACGTGCTGGCTTTGCGGGCAGAAAAGCGCAAGGCCTACGTTGAAAAATATGGCCAGAAGGTAACGCAGTATGACCTGCTTGGCCATAGGATAGCCTGCTATCCAGGCATCAGGGAAGCCTCCGAAGCAAGCGGTGCCCATGTGAATGCCATCTGTAAGGTGCTAAAAGGGACCTATAAAAGTGCAAAGGGATTTTTTTGGAAGAAAGGTTATGGCAAAGCCTTTATTGACCTTTCAGGCTATGCATGGGGCAGGGCATCCATGGCCATTACACAATCGAAACCAGTGAAGCAGTACAGCCTTGAAGGGAAATATATCCAAACCTTCCCCAGCGTGAAGATGGCTGCCCAAAGCGCTGGGCTGCACCCGACCAGTGTGGTTGATACGCTGAAGGGCAGGCAGTTTACCAGTGGTGGGTACAAGTGGAAATATGCCTGAGCCCCTTTCCCAGCAGCTTACATTAACACAAAGAAACGGTGCAGGCCCCTGCACCAATCAAACTGACAAACAATAATTGCAAACAGGCATTCAGCATGTGAGTGGATTTGCTGAAACAGATGGTTTTCCTGCCCAATCTTTTTAGCCTGGTCCTTAACGTAAGGTTGAACCTTTCAATACGGTTGGTGGCATAACAGTAACAGCGGTGCAAGGTAGCCGGTACAAGTGAGGCGTACACGTTTAACTTGTCGGTATAAATCTTCCTGGGCGACAACTGCAGTAGATTATTGATCAATGGCCTTATATTTTCCTTGCTCCTACTTCCGGTAACAAAGCCAATAACCTGTTTGGTTGCCCTGTTAATGGCATAAGTAATGTATGTATAGCTACCGCAATGCTTGTTGCCAATAAAAGTGCAAAGTTCATCCACCTCGTAAACCTGGTTGGCCTCCTGGGGCAATGGCAGGTTTGAGGATGCTGCCACCTGCAATATTTTCCGCTGTACCGTTGCAGGTGCTATATACAGTATCCTGCCAATGGAACGTATGCCCAGCCCTTCGTTGCTGAAGACGACCATCTGCTGCAGTTGCACACCCGTCACTCTCTGGTAAGTATAGCTTTGCCGTTGGTACTTACCGCAAGTGCTGCATTTGTATTTCTGTACCTGTTTGTACCAACCTTTCTTTTGACAGGGAGCGGTGCAGTAACGGCATTCCATAAGGTAACGATTGAAACACTAAGTAAAACAGGATTCAATGGCAGCAGGCATTGCGGCGATTATTTTATTGGTCCGCTACCCTACTATCAACTGAATGGGCCAATGAACATCGTCATTGACGATTGATAACCAATCCTTTGCGTAAAATCAGTTTGTTCAGGTGACGATTGAAACATTACCTACCGAAGGGGTAGTAGTCATTCGCCGTCTGCACATCCGCCAAGTAGTAATCAATTGTACCATCATTATTTCCATCTACCTGCAGCTTCTTGTCGCTGACCGTTACCAGCACATTGCCCAAGTGGTTATTCAATTCAAAGAACTTCTTGCCCCTAGTGAAGGTAAGCAATGTGCCGCTACCAATGCCCGGCATCAGCAAACTGCTGTCCAGTACAATGCTTTCCACGTCCCTATTGGGCCTCCACATGCCCAGCCTGCTGCTGCCATAAATATCTGCCTCCGTCTGCGTAAGGTGGCCGCTATTTATTGAGTCGTTGATAGTGTAGGTGGACATCACGTTGCCGCCCGCATCCCGCACGTACCAGGTATAGCCAATGGTGGTGCCGCCACTGTTGGACACTTTCTTCCTGATCCTGTTGCCAGATGCATCATAGAGGTAGCTGATGGTGCTGCCGTCCGTCTTGGTA